>JAGTRI010000009.1 GCA_018397065.1 Candidatus Bathyarchaeota archaeon | reverse complement strand
AAAATACGTGAGAATCTTGCTGCGGAGATTCTGGATGTTTGCTTATATAATGCAATTAAAAAATACGGTACTGAAAAGGTGTGCGAAATCAATGTTACAGGAAAAACAATTGAGGAAGTAACCCAAGAAATTTTAGAGACTATGGAAGGAAAGAGGAAGTGTAGAACACGGATTGTTGATTGGCTAGGTAAACTTTATGCGGAAGAAAAAATTGATGATTTTTTAAAAGACTTCTAAATTTGTGATCCAAAAGTGTTTAATACAATTTTTTTATCTGTCGAAAAAGATGTTTTTTCCAGTCACTGAAAGCGGTATACCAACGATGATGTCTGCGTCAAGAAGTTGCAGATCTTTTGCTGCTGCACCGGCAGTATACATGATTCTATTGTCGACGTTCAGCTCGCTTGCCATCTTCACCGCAGATCCTAAAGCAATTCCTAGATCCATTGCCTCAAAAATACATATTGGACCAGTATAGTCTTCACCTTTCTTTTTTTGTATTTTAATGAAGTCTGTGCAAGATGCGTTGCCGCAAGCTCCGCAGTTAAGCGGATTTTCTGGGATTTTTGGTGAGGTTCCTTTAACTCCGATAAGCACTATGACCGGCGATTTTCTCACTGAGTTGGCGTCTCTTTTGAATGCTTGAAGAGGATTTTTCTTTCGTTCCATTCGACGTTCCATCATATTGGCCAACTTGTTCTTTTCTTCTCCGTAAACGATGGCTGTCTTGATATTGTCAACTCCGCGAGCTTTAGGAGCAGTCCTAGCGCTTGCAGCAATCAAGTTTGCAGCGGCTAAAATAGCTTGTTCTTCAATTTGGGAATCTCTTACAACTGGCATAATATACAAACCTCAATATTTTACGTAATTCTGAATCTGCCTAATAACGATTTACTTCGACAATATTTACGAAAAGCATGCTCGGCAAACCAAAAAGTCCAGGTCTAAAAAGGTCAAAAAATCTACCCTTCAATTTATAAAGGTATATATACCTTCCCCCTCTAGCACACAGAGCAGAATTATTGATAACAGCATAGATTATCACACATAAAATAAACAATGTCTATATAGATAACATTAGATAACATAAATCGCTGACGAAAAAACACGACGGTTACATCAAACTTCTTAGGATTTCAAATCTTGATAAAAGCATAATTCCTCTTCGATTAGCATAGGCTTTAGCGTGCTCACTGAATTTTTCCGCAACCAAAATAGGATTTGAAAAACCAGCACGTTGCGAAGCCTTATCAATATTAATAACTATATTAACTCCAACAGTTCTGTTCCAATCTTTCACCCTAACAGGATGAATTTCCTTCCGCTTACTGACAACAAGATCGAAGTCAGAAAAGTTGTCATCATCAACTTGAGCTTGATTTGTTTTAACATCATATCCTCTTCTCATAAAATATTCAACTGTGAGGTCAATCAAGGATTTTCGTGCCACGCTTCTCTCACATCCAATAAATAATAGTATACAATAAAAAAATCTTTTCATACAAAAGCTTCTACTTAACGATTACAAAAAGCTAACCCAAAACATCGACCCTTAGCCTTAGTTGTAAACAACGGAGTAAACATTTTCCCTAGACATTAATCGTTACGAACATAAAATCAAGATAAACAATAATTCTGTTTATAAAAACTTATTGTCACCAATACACTAACAGATCTAAAAACAGAAAAGCAATACTAAAAAGATCAATACTGAACTAGTCATGAATTATTAAAAAGATTAGCAATTAAAATATGGCGCATGCGGGTTTAGTGTTCGTCGTACTGTTGATTTCAGTGATCTCTGTCTTTTCAAGCCTATATTTAAAGTCTTCCATAATTGCCTTAATCGTGTCCAAATTTGCTTTCTCTCCTGACTTATTACGGACCTCTAACTTGTTCAAGCTCGCCCATTTTGAGAACATTCCAACAAGAATGCCCATTGTACCGCATGCTAGGCCGAAAATGCCCCAAATGGGTTCTAATGCCATTTACTCACCTCCTCTAGAATTGTTTTCAGGCTAATCTCGAATCTGAAGTCTTTGATTTCGTAGTATGATTTGTTGATTGGTTGAAGACGCTCTCGGTCAATGATCTCTCGTTCTCCTTCTACGACCAACTCCGCTCTTACAAGTTTCCTCAAATGCAGAAAGACAAGAGGAGGAAACGTTCCCAGCTTTTTCGACAATTCCGTTACTGTACGTCTACCACCGGCAAGATCAGCCAATATCCTCAACCGGTGTACATTGGACAAAGCCTTAAAGACCTCCAGACAGTTAATGCCTACACTGTTCTGCCCAGATCTCTTTTCCATGAAAGATTAGAAAGGAAAAGATCGCCTTACTAAGTTTTCTATTAAAAAGGCTCCCTTATAAGCAAACTCTAATTGTATTTGTAAAGACATTTTTCTCAGGAGGTTATGAAAATAGCATTTTCTGCAGACTTTAATTTGGCGCCGGGGGTGGGATTTGAACCCACGCGGCCACATGGGCCACAGACTGTTTGGCTTTTACGCAGTTTTTAATGGCAGTCTCCAGGCTTAAGCTGCCCCTTTTTTTGGGATCTGCTCCATACCTGGTTTCCCGCCTTTTTGGCTCTAGGAGACCCCGGCTTTTCGATGCGCGTCTTGATTGTTTTTGATGCTGGGGCTATTTAATGTTTCACGGAATTATGAGTTTTGCTGTTGTTTATAGCGCCAGAGCTTCGGGTATGTTCCTCTTGGCATGAGTACCCTGTCGTTTCTTGCGACTATGCCATGGTTCTTCTTGAGGATTTCTTGGGTTGACGCCGTAGCCATCGCTAAGGCTATAGCTTCGCCCTTCAGTGTTAAGATGCATATTTTACTTCCAGCCTCTATGCCTGTTTCCAGCATCACAACTCCAGGCGCTGTTAGATGTGCTCCATGGCATAAGGCGTCTACAGCTGAATCCCTAACATAAATCTTAGGAAGAAGATCAAGCGCTTTCTCCATGGGCTGAATGAATTTTCGAAGAATTCCATGGTCTTTAGTCTCTTGCCACTTGCTGTGCATGTAGGCTATATCATGTAAGGTGACGATGCCACTTGTTTCAGTGAACGGCCCTGACCTCGTTCGTCTAAGCTCATACATGTGTGCTCCGCAACCCAAAATTTCTCCCACGTCGTGGCAGAGTTTCCGAATATAGGTTCCAGCTTCGCAGCCAACCTTGAAAAGAACGTTTCTCCCATCAACCTCAAGAACGTCAAGATAGTAGATTTTGCGAACCCGAACCTGTCTCTTAACTGACGCACGAACAGGAGGCCTCTGAAAAATTTTCCCTTGAAACAAACCCAAAGTTTCCCTTATTTTGTTTTCAGGCAGCTCCTTGTGAAGCTTCATAACACAGACATATTCTTTTCCAGAATCCAAAAGTGCGTGAACAACTTTAGTTGCGTCCTCAAGAGCCACCGGTAATACGCCTGTCACCTTGGGATGTCCTTGACTAGGCTTGGTGCCTACGTCTCTAAGGTTCCGCCGTGACCAGCCTGCTTGACACCTAGGATGCGTCTAACCCAAGCTGCAACCTCGTGGCTTGAGGGACCAGGAGGTTTATCTAAGTTGATAATCCCGAACCTAAGCATGTCTGGAAACGGTCTTTCATCAGGCTTATACCCATATTCAGGGTCTGTTTCCGCCTCCGACTTGGTTTGCAGCTCTCTTTTTATTGTCCAAGGAGCGGGGATGCTGGGCATCTCTATTTCCTCTGACAGAATGAGATGAATAAGAGATTAAAAAGGTTTGAGGATTGTTTCTGCCTACTCGGCCTTTTTCCTTCTGGCTTTTTTAGGTTCTTCTTTTTTCTCAAGCTTTGCGGGTTCCTCTGTTTTTTCAGTTTTCTCTGGTTTCAGAGGCACCCCGAGCGCTTGAGCAACCTCTTCGTCGGATGCTCCACGTTTGATTTTAATTGTTTCTTCAGTGACCTCTAAGTGGTTTACGTTGACACGTCTACGTTTCACTCCTGTTACAGATTTCGGCCCAGTTACTAGAACGAAGTTTTTGTCGATGACGTCTATTATTACGCATTTTTTGCCAGCTTCTCTGCCCATTTTTTTGACGCAAACTCTTCCAACTTCAATTGCAGGCATCATGGAACCTCCAGTACTCCTCTGAAAAAATAATCAACTTATAGATAAACGTTAAGGAGAAAATAACACTGATAGGAACTGCTGTGGTAGAATATTCATGCACCTTTTTTCGGCTTCTCCATCAGTGCTTTTTTGGTTCCTGCTGCTCCGTCTTTAAAGTGTGGTTTACGAAAAACTGTGTCGCATCTTTTCTCAATTTCTCGCGCTTCATCCGCAAGTTTAGCAGCTGACCTTACAATTTCATGTGCTGTCGCAACCATGGGAACATATATGTTTGGGTCTTGAACCCTAAAGCAAGCCTCTGTTGTAAGCTTTGACGCTTGACATGCCATTTCGTAAGCAGCAAACGCCTTAGCCTTAGCGTATGGATTAGAGAATCCAGCAGCTTCAACAGCCTTTGTGCCTTCCACAATTATTCTTGGCATCTCTGGCTTTTTGCCTGACTTAATAAATTCAATTGTCTTATCCAAAGCATCTACAATAAGATTGTAAGTGCCTGTAACTGCTAGAACTTTTATCATGTCAGAATTATATATCGCCATTTCTGCTGGGTCAAGAAACTCTCTTCGAGCACCAATCATTGAATCAGCTTCAACAATAATGTATCCGAAACCAATCTCTTCCAATTCTTTGACAATCTTCTTTGCTGGGCTGTCGGATATCACAACTGTTGGCATATTTGCTGTAGCTAGCATCCTGCGTGCTTCAGACGGTCCCTGAGAAGCCTGTGCTGGACCAATAAGCATTACTAAGCTAGGCTTCTTCTCCAGTAAGACTTTCGTAGCTTCAATACACTGGTTTAGTTCTAATTTAGCTCCCGAACCTGAGACTTTTATGTTGATGTCTGTTCTTTCAGCCCTTTCATCTAACAAAAATTCAATAAGAGGTAAAGTTCCAATGCATCCGAGCTTTAGGATGCCTATTCTTAAGGCATCACTCATTTCAGGTTTTTCACCATCTTTTGTGCGATTTCCTGGGTTCGGATGGCATCTTCAACTGTTACTAAAGGCTTTCTATTTTGCTGGATACACTCCACGAAGTGATTGTCTATTTGGTAATGCCCCCACATTCGCGTACCTTTTGCTTCAACTGGGATTTCTTTTGGTTCAGGGTCCGATCCGAAGAGAACTATTTTGTTGTTCCAAACTGCGTGTAGAACGTTTGTATTGTCTCCATAAACTTCAAGTCTACTTGTACTTGCCAGCTGATTAACAGTTGCTCCATAATGCAAGGAGCCGGCAACTCCTTTTTCAAATTTGATTAAGCCCATTGTATTATATCCGAGGATTCCACCGAACTGTTTAAGCGGAGTATAGTTGGACATCCATTCAACATCAACTATCTCGTCCGCGAACAGCCATCTTAACATGTCGATTGCCCACACTGAAAGCGTGAAATCAGGGTACCCTCCACTTCTTTTTATGTCCCAAGCCCAAGAACCAGCTGGCCACTGCTCAGCTAACGCAGCAGCGGGAATGAACTCTCTATAATGTACCGCAATGGGGGTTCCAATAACGCTTTCCTGTATCATTTCCTTTGTTTTTATATAGATTGGAGCAAATCTATAGTTCAAGTCTGGTAGCAAGAGAACCTTGCTTTTTTCCGCCGCTTTTTTCATCTTTCGAATTTGCTCGATTGTAGGTGCTAGAGGCATTTCGCACAAGACATGTTTGCCTTTTTCAATAGCTTTCATTGCCAAGTCAAAATGGAAAGGAGTTGGCACAGCCAAAACAACAGCTTCGACACGGGGATCTTTCAAAACCTCTTCGTAGTCGAGGCAATATTTAACACCGTATTTTTCGGAAAGCGGTTTTACCCTTGTCTCTATTTTGTCGCAGATGACAACAAGGTCAGAGCCAGGTATTTTTTTGAAGGCTGGAACATGCGCTTGGCCACCGACGAATCCGGCTCCAACCACAGCTATTCCAACATTGTCGGGCATAACGCAGATCACCAATCATACATAAAATAAAAGAAATAGGTTAAAAGGTTTATTAACTAAAATTGTTACTGATGTTGTTTCTACGTTAGCCAAAAAGAGGTATTGCCATGGAACTTATAGATACGCATACGCACCTTGAGAGCATCGAACAAATAGATGAAGCTCTGATTAGAGCAGAGCAGGTCGGGATAACCAAGATTATTACGATGGGCGTAGACCAGAAGTCTAACTTGTGGGTATTAAACGAAAGTACTCAACACACGAGGCCAAATCTTAAAATCTATCCATCCTTAGGCATTCATCCCGGCTGGATAGATGAGCAGAGGGTCGATGTGGACCTAAAGTTTATTGAAGAAAACATTGACCAAATCATTGCTGTCGGCGAAATTGGCTTAGATTACTGGTATAAAGCAGTCAGAAAGGATGAACAGAAAAAGAATTTGCAGAGACAAACGTTCAGAAGGCTTCTTGAAATTGCAAAGAAACATAAGAAGCCAGTATCAATTCATAGTAGAGGGGCATGGACAGATTGTGTCGACACAGTAATTGAGATAGGTGTTAAAAAAGCTGTTTTTCACTGGTTCACAGGATCCTTGAATGATTTAAATAAACTCCTAGACAAAGGTTACTATGTTTCAGCAACACCTGCGCTGTCCTATAGTAAAGAGCATATATCCATAATTGAAAACACGCCTTTAGACAGAATCTTGCTGGAAACTGATTCGCCTGTGACATATCAAGGTGAAACCTCAGAACCAAGTCACGTTTTGAAGGCCCTTCACTATGTGGCTGAACTGAAAAAAGAGAAAGAGGAAACTGCAGCTCAAATAACCACGGAAAATGCAAAGAGGATTTTTGGATTCTGAGAATTCTTTTTCACAATATTTAGTCTATTACTTTAACGATGTTTGCGTTTCTTGGCACTCCTAATTTGTCTGCAACCAGCGAGCATTTTGCCCTCAAAATATATACAATGGGTCTAGGGAAAACGTTTTCAACCTCTGTGATGCTTTCGTAGTTTCCCTGTCCCTTTGCAATGACGATGTCTGCAGTTCTGATGTGAGTTAATAATTCTTCCGACGACTCTTCAAGGTCAAAGCCTATATGGTCATTTCCCGTCGTAATCACTTCAGCAACTTCTCTAAGTCCAACTTGTTCAGCGTCCTCCATCGTTGCATCGTTCAAAATTGGGCCCTCTTTGACAACCGCAATGATCTTGACTGGAAAATTCTCTCTGATTTTTCTAATGAAAAACTTGTCAAACACAATTTCGCCAGCGTTGTCAAGCAAGTAAACAACTTTCTTCGACTTTGAAAGTGTCAATAAGAGATTTGAAGTGTCATCTATCGCTAAGTTCTCTTTCAAACATGCACAGAGTGAAGTCTCCAGCTCGTCCATGAAAAACCTGTGCCCCTCAACTTCAAAGTCAATCGTGTTCCCACAAATCGACCCTAATGCCGCGAGCCTAAATGATTCTTTAAACTCTAGACATCTACATTTATTTTCTAAAACTTTAACTGCACGTAACGCAATCTCGTTTGAAGCCTTCTTTAACTCCCTGAACGGGTCAGGATTGCCCGTTATTTTTTTCGCTAGCCTTTGAACATAAGTGTGAAATGCTGCTGGCGTGTCATTAAGCACGTTTGGGTCATTAGCCAACCACTTAATTGTTTCATAAACAAGTTTGTTCTGGACATTTTTGTCTGAAGTTGCCTTAACTGCAATGTCATATGCTGTTCTCACTGTGCATGGGAGACAAAGCAAATCGCCTTTCATACGAATTGTTCACCTTGATTTCAGATAATTGCGCATCACTAAAAAACAGAACGAAGTTTATAAAGACTAGGTATAGACATATCTTGTCTCCAGTTTTTCAATAAGATAGAAAGGGTATCCAAAAGGTTTAAAAGGATAAAAATATGAGTTTCTCAAAAGCCAAGGACGATTTGCTAGGTTGCCCTAGAAGACCTTGGAGAAAAGATGAAAGCCCTTAGAAGATGAAGACGATGAGAGCCAAGTGGAAAAAGAAAAGAATGCGGCGTGAAAAGAAAAAAAGACAAAAGAGACGCGCTAGATACAAATAAACTGCATAGGAAACATTGTATGAAATTATAAGTTTCACCTTAATCTTCTAAAATGCATTTTTATTAGAGATTTATTTCCAAAATAAAACGTTTCAAGATCCATCTAAGACCAAAAGAAAGGGTTGAAACCAGCAATATCGGGGTCTCCATTGTGACAAACAATAAAAACTTTTATGGCATTCCAATTTTTTGCTGAAGATAGCCATCTTCATCTTAAAAATTGTGTCTTGCAACTTTAACTGTGTTAGATTTTCCATTATGCAAATTCATTTAATGACGTTCTACAATACGCTGAGCCGTCGCATATATTATTGTTAAGTTGGGGAAAACCTTCTCTGCACGTTGCAAACTTAAGCCCATGTTTGGCGACAATGCTTTTAAGCTCGCTGAGTATTTTGAAACGTTTCTCCCTATTAAGATACTTGTATCCACAAATCCATTCGCCATCGCTGTAGCTACTCTGTAATGTGTTGAAAAGACGCGGGTTCTCGTTTTTTAGCGATCCAAAAACTCCCTTAACCAACTTCATTGTTGAGGCTGTTATCTGCTTAACTCCAATGTCGGCTGAATGACATACAATTTTTTCAAGTTCATCAATGTTCCAATTCACTAAGGGGATAATCGGATCAATTCTTACAACAGTAGGTATGCCTTCATCTGCAATTTGTTCTAAAGCCTCAAATCTTGAATTTGGCAATGGAGCATGCGGTTCGATGGTTTTCGCTGTTTCCTCCCGAAGAGTCGTTATAGTCATCGAGACTACTGTTTCTGTTTTTCTTAGTAAATCGATGTCTCGCGTCACAAGGTTAGACTTGGTGACTACGAGAATAGGAAACTTTTTTTCCGTTAATGCGTATAGGCAACTTCTGGTAATTTCATACTCCTTTTCAAGTGGTTGGTAGGGGTCAGTTGAGTCGCTTAACATGACTGGCCAACGGTTCTTTGTTGTTTCCACCATCTGAATGATGTCATTTTTTATTTTTAATCTTGGAATTGTTGGGCCTCTAAAACTTGGAAATTTCACTGCATAACAATAAACGCATCCATGTGCGCATCTGCCAAGGTATGGATTAATATTAAACTTAGGTAGGCAAGTGCAAAGGGCTGATTTAGTAACATTAAAGAGAGGAAGCTGCATTGTCTTCTTCCTTAATGAATATTTGTTGTTGGCACATATAACGAATTTTACATTTTCCTCATCAAATAATTATAAAATGTTAAAAGTTAAAACCCATCAAAAATAATATTAAAAAACACTATTAAAAAGAGGCAATTTTTATGAACGTTAAGGATTTTAAAAATCCAGGTAAGGAATATAGACCCTCACCATTCTGGTCATGGAACGACGCTTTGAATCCTGAAGAATTAAGCTGGCAAGTGCAAGAGTTCGCAGACAAAGGGTTCGGCGGCTATTTCATGCATTCCAGAGTTGGACTTGCAACAGCTTATCTTTCAGAAGAATGGATGAAATGCATAAGGGCATGTTTAAGAACGGGTAAAAAAGTTGGAACTGAATCTTGGCTGTATGATGAGGATAAGTGGCCAAGCGGATTCGCAGGAGGGTTTGTACCAGAAAAAGGCGACAAATACCGAAGCAAGTTTGTTCATTTTGAAGAAATAAAAAAAGAAGATCTGTCGAAGGATCTGAGAGACCCGTCGGTTCTGGGAATCTACGAAATTGAGTTTTCGTCGCCAACTGCCATGAAGAGCTTTAGGCGAATAAGCAAGGTAAGCGATTTGAGAGGAAAAGGAAAAATTTTAAAATTCAAAGTTTGCGTGATAGCAAAAAACAATTGGCATAATGGCGAAAGTTATGTTGACCTTTTGAACCCTGAAGTGACAGAGGAATTTTTGAAGGTTACTCATGACGCCTACGCGAAAAAGTTTAGGAAAGACTTCGGGGAATACATGCCTGGAATTTTTACTGATGAACCTAATTTTGCAACAGGTAAGGTGTGCCCATGGACTGAAAACTTTGCTGAATACTTTCTAAGGCACAATAACTACGATATTCGAGAAAAACTTCCACTCGTCATATACGACGGCGAAGGGTGCAAGAAAGTACGGTATGATTTGTGGAGAACTGTTACCTTACGTTTCGTTGAGGCTTGGACAATCCCATATGCTAAGCGATGCGAAAAATACAGTTTGAAGATGACTGGCCATTACCTCGAGGAAGATACACTTAGTTCACAAATAAGGGTAATAGGTGCAGCTATGCCGCATTACGAATATATGCAGCTCCCAGGCATAGACCACCTCGGCCGCAACATCAAGGACGCCCTGACGCTTAAGCAATGTTCAAGCGTCGCACACCAGTTCGGAAAGACCAGGGTTCTTTCAGAAATTTTCGGAACAAGCGGTCAATGCATGACTTTTGAGGACCAGAAGTGGATAGGCGATTTTCACTTAGCCCTTGGGATTACGTTCTTTTGTCCACATCTCTCTCTTTATACAATGAAGGGCGACGCAAAAAGAGACTGGCCACCAACATTCAGTTATCATCAGCCTTATTGGGATTACTTTAAGCTCATAAACGACTATCATTCAAGAGGTGGATACTTGTGTTCTCAAGGAAAATTCTATGCGGACATTCTTCTCTTGCATCCTATTGGAAGCGCATGGGCAAACTTCTCAGCTATTGCTGAAGGACATGAAACGCCAGTTTGGAAATATCATAATGCTCTAGTTAGGCTTCAAGACGACTTGCTTTCGTTGCATCGAGATTTTGATTACGGCGACGAGATCATCATCTCTCGCCATGGACGCATTAGAGGAAAAAATTTCATCATAAAAGAAGGGCATTACAAAATCGTCATCGTTCCTCCTTCTTTAACTTGGGCTCGAACAACCGTTTCGCTTTTAAAGAAATTCATGGACGCCGGTGGTAAAGTAATTTTTGTGGGCGAAACACCTACCATGGTCGATGGCTGTTCATGCTCGAGATGCAACAAAAAAATAGCTGCCATATTGGAACATAGCAACGCAATCAAGGTTGAACTTCAAAAAGATGATGTTGCACGAGTCCTCGACAAGGTTTTGCCTAGGACTGTCAGCGTTATTGACGAAAAAAGCAACGAAATTGGTGATATACTTGTGCATCATAGAATTGTTGGAAAAAGGCACATACTCTTTTTAGCAAATACTAGCCGAACAAACAAGTACAATGCAACCATTTTGCTTTCAGCAGAAGGTAAAGTAACAGAGTGGAACCTATGTACGGGAGACATTGTGCCCGTTGAAGCCGCAATTCAACAAGGAAAAACCGTCATTAGAGCCGAGTTCTATCCTGTAGGCAGCCACGCGTTTGTCATAGATTCAACGCAAAAACCAGAAACTGAGCAGTTGCTGCCAGTGAAAAAAGCTGAAGAAGTAATAACGAAGCTTCCCAGCGAATGGAAGTTTAGCCGTTTACATCTGAACTCATTAACTTTGGACACATGCAGATATTCTCTTGAAGGTGGAAAATGGACTGAATACATGCCTGTGTGGAAAGCCCGTCGGGAAATTTGGAAAGAAACGGGTCTAGGAAGCTACATCGGCATCCAACCGTGGGCCTTAATTCGGAAAAAGATTAAGCCTCAAAAAGCATATCGGCTGCAATTGCAGACAAAATTCAAATCTGAGGTTAAGAACAAGAAAGTTTTCTTAGTTATCGAAAAAGCCTCGTTATGGAATCTTAGGGTTAATGGTAAAGTTTTCTCAACGTACGTTAAGGATTGGTACTGGGACAAACAGTTCGGAAAAATCGACATATCCAAGGCTGTTCAAGTAGGCGAAAATATTGTTGAACTTTCAGGCAAGTTCGACATTGACACTCCTATCGAAGATATGTATTTGGTCGGCGATTTTGGAGTGAAGAAACTTTCCGACACAGAGTTTGCTCTTACCGATGAACCTGAAATACTAAAAAGTGGAGACTGGTGTGAGCAAGGTTACCCGTTCTATGCTGGAATAATGTGTTACAAAACAATGTTTAGTATTGAAAGTAAACCGAAAAACGGTGAAAAAATATTGATTCGGCTGCCTGATGCTAAGGGAACATTGTTCTTAGTTAAGGTGAATAATGCTGAACAAGTGCCAATTCTTTGGCGTCCTTTGGAAGCTGACATTACAGACTTTGTAAAGAAGGGGAAGAACGAGCTAACAATAGGAGTGGTAAGTTCGTTAAGGAACACTTTTGGTCCTCTCCATAACAAATTGGCCACTCCCTACTTCCCGCTGAACTATCTGGTTGGTCCATACTCCTTCACAGATGAACACAATTGGACTGACGCATACATCCATGTTCCATACGGACTAATCACCGGCGCTGAATTAGTCTTCAAAAAATAAAATTTTTATAGTAATTTCTTGGCGACTGATCTCCTCTAACTTTTTCAGTTCTAGTTATGTTTAAAAAGCACTTAAAAATTAAGAGACGTACATTTGTGAATCTAACGTTAATCTTTGATTTCTAAAGAATATTTGGATTTGGCAAATCGAAGAAAATCAAACAGCAAATTTATTTTGTACAACAGCGAATTTGATTTTTGAAGATGCTAGAAGTCAGAATTAAAAATAGTACAAAATAGAGTGTTATACATAATGCCATTTCAAGAAAAGCTCTTTAAAGTTACAAGTCAAGAACGCTCTAGAAATCTTTGTTCCCTATGTTATGGGCATCGAAGACTTTGCGGCAAACCACTTTGCCCAATTATTGCCAAGGCCAAAACGTTGATGAGCATTGAAAAAGGGCTTAGTAAGGAAAACATTTTTGGTTCTTCACCACCAGCAGTTTTTGTTGGTTCTTGGAACTATCCTAGGGTTATAGCAGGACCACTTGTTCCTCCACTACCGACGGTTGACTCTTCTGTAATGGATGCACCTGAGATGTGGATTGATAAGACAATGGATGAAATCCTTAGATACAGATTTTTATTAGTTCGCGGCAAACGGTTTATTGACATAAAAGATGCTAGAACACCTGATCGTCTTCTCTCCACCTTTCAAGAAATTGTAATGGCGTCTAAACCAGTTGATGCAGAGTTATGGTTTAGTAAACGTCCCAAGCTAGACATCGTTTTCACCCCTCGAGAACCGCCTTCTGGACCATCTGCTTCCGTAATACGCGCGATTTTAGCTGAAAATCCTAAGGTTCCAAAGCCTGTTGAAAAGGTAGTTTCTGACACTGATTTAAAAGCAGTTGATGGGATAAAAATTTTGTATGAATCGAAAATTAGTCCACGCCAAATTACGCGTATGCTGTCTATAGGATTGTTAGGGACAATGAGGTACAAACGGCTTGTTCCAACAGAATGGAGTATAACAGCCATTGATGATATATTAGGCAAAAAAATTCTGAAGGAAATCTTGGGGTATTCGTGGATCAACGAATTTATGGTTTTTGGATATACAGCATTAAGCAATAACGTGCAGATCATGCTTCTTCCATCATCTTGGATGTTTGAGGCTCAAGAAGCATGGCTCACATCAGGTGATTCCGTTCCAAGTGTCGATTACGAGCTTATTTGGGGACGAAAAACATACGCCTCTAATCTTGCTGGGGCCTATTACGCGTCAAGACTACCAGTTCTAGAGTACCTTAAAAGTATAAGAAGACAGGCAGGGGTTCTCGTATTTATGGAGGTGTATCCTGACTGGATACCTATTGGTGTTTGGAGATTCAGAGAAATCTGCCGAGAAGCCCTTAGAAAGAAGCCCTTGATTTTTTCGTCTTTCGAAGAGGGTTTGAATGAGCTTAGAAAAAGACTTAAGCTTCCTTTGGAAAAGTGGTTGAAGAAAAGTAGAATAATTCCGTGGTACAAAGAACAAAGAAGGATGACTAGCTTTTTAGGTTAAAAATAACGTGTAAGATGTAAATTTATTAATTTCGTTTGCGACTAATGAGAAGTGGTTGGTGAAACATAATTCAGCAGTAGATATTAAAGGACGAAGTTAAATATGAAAAATCAAATAACGCGCGAAGAAGTTGAGAACATAGCTTGGCTAGCGCACATTGAGCTTACAGAGGAAGAGAAGAAAATTTTTACAGAACAATTTAATAAAATTCTAGATTTTTTTAAAAAAATTAATGAGGTGGACACTGAGCATGTGCCTCCGACCTATCATGTTCTAGACATATCAAACGTCGAACGGCAAGATGAGGTTGGCGAATCTCTGCCTCAAACGGAGACGCTTAAGAACGCTCCTAAGAAGGAAGATGGGTTCTTTAAATCGCCTAGAATAGTTTAGAAAATGCGTCGAGGAAGAAAAATTGCCAAAACATTACCAATTGTCAGCTTTGGAAGCTACGAGGCAGATAAGGAATCAAGAGTTATCATGTGAAGAATACATATTATCAATATTTGAAAGGATAAATAAAACTGAGGTCAAGGTTCGCGCTTTTGTTACTCTGCTTAGAGAACAAGCAATAGAAAAAGCAAAAGAAGTTGACAATCTCGTAAAAAAACAAGAAAAACTGAGTCTTCTTTCAGGTGTTCCAATAGCTATAAAAGATGTCATTTGCACGAACGGTGTTCGCACAACATGTTCATCTAGGATGTTAAAGGATTTTGTTCCTCCTTACGATGCGACTGTTGTAAACAAACTTAACAGCGCAGGCGCCATTATTGTGGGAAAGACAAACATGGACGAGTTCGCAATGGGGTCAACTACAGAAACTAGCTTCTTTGGACCAACAAGAAACCCATGGAACCTTGACAAAGTGCCAGGCGGTTCGTCTGGCGGAAGCGCTGCTGCTGTTATTGCGGAAGATGTGCCTTTAGCTCTAGGTTCCGATACTGGAGGTTCTGTCAGATGTCCAGCTAGTTATTGCTCGGTAGTTGGACTTAAGCCCACTTATGGTCTCGTAAGCCGATATGGGCTTATCTCTTACGCTAATAGTTTGGAGCAGATTGGTCCATTTGCTAGAACTGTTGAGGACTGTGCCCTTTTACTCTCAATTATTAGTGGCCACGACGATAGAGACAGCACCTCTGTGAATCTTCCATCAAAAGATTACGTGTCTCTTCTTAAAAGTGAAGATGAAACGAATAGACTAAGAATTGGTGTACCACACGAATTTTTCGGTGAAGGAGTTGACAATGACGTGAAAGACACAGTTTGGGAGGCAATTTCAAAACTTGAGAGCCTCGGTTGTACTTATGATGAAGTTTCTATTCCAAGCGTAAGTTATGCTTTGGCTGCTTACTACATTATCGCCATGTCAGAAGCAAGTTCAAATCTTGCGCGGTACGATGGCTTACGTTATGGTTTCCGTCAAGAAAAGGATGAGGGAGACTGGGCAACAGTCTACGCGAAGAACCGAAAAGAAGGGTTTGGAGCGGAAGTAAGAAGACGCATAATACTTGGAACTTACGCCTTATCCGCTGGATATTATGACCAATATTATCTTAAGGCATTAAAAGTTCGAACCGTTTTACGCAGAGATTTTGAGAGAGCATTTAAAGAGTTCGATGTTTTGGTTGGTCCAACTATGCCTCTTCTACCATTTAACATAGGCGAAAAGATAGATGATCCCCTAACTTTATACATGTGCGATGTGCTAACTGTACCAGCTAATCTAACTGGATATCCAGCGATGTCTGTTCCTTGCGGGTTTAAGAATGATTTACCGGTTGGGATGCAGATTATAGGAAAATCTTTTAATGAGGAAACTATCCTTCGAGTTGCACATTTATTTGAACAAAGTACTGACTTTCACCTTCGAAGACCAAGACTCTGATGAATTTTATCTTCTACTAATATTTGACTATAAAATACTAAGCTTGACTACTTCGCTCCTAATTTTTTTAGGTTTTGTATGCTGACTTTGATGCTTTCCATTGGCGAAAGATCACTTGGTTGGTCTTGTTCAACGCTTCCCCATTCAACTCCTGCCTTTTCTGCAGCTGCCAAGACTGATTTAAAGTTTACAACTCCAGTTCCAACTTCTGTCCAGATTCCTTTTAATCTTGGATCGTTCAATGTATTCGTAACAATTTTTTTGTTTATGTCTTTAAGGTGTATAAGCGGGCATCGTGCCTTATATTTTAGGATAATTTTCGCTGGGTCTTCTCCTCCGATTGTTACCCAAGCAACATCGATTTCTGCTGCTAGGTATCGTGGGTCAGTGTTTTCAAAGAGGATGTCTAAACCGTATTTTCCATCGAACTTGGTAAACTCTTGACAATGATTGTGGTAGCAAAATTGTAGTCCTTCAGCGTAGAGCTTTTTTCCTATCTCGTTATAGGTTTCAGCGTCACGAAGAACTTGTTCCTTCGATTCACATGGACCGTAATAGTTAACGATGTATTTGCAGTCAAGCGCCTTAACTATTTTTACAATTTCATTAAACCTGTTTTTCAACTGTTCAATGCTTGCTCCGTACGCTACAATTTTCAGTCCTAACGAATCAAGTTTCTGCTTGTAACTTGAAATGGAGCTTATAGCAGTAGGCGGAATCCCACCTTCAATTCCTTTGTATCCAAGTTCTGCAACCCGGTTCATGGTTCCCCAATAATCTTTTTCAAGTTCGTTTCTAATTATGCCTATTAAACTGATGTTCATTTTTTGGTTCCTCAATCAAAGTTTCTGATACACATTAGTCTATTAATATTTTCTGATAAGGGGGATTGTAATTCAATATTAAAAATGGACATCAACAATAGTTTTTGATAAGAGTTCTCATTGTCTTGTTTCAGAATTAGTGATAAAATTCATAAAGACAAAACGCATTGAGTATCATTTCTGAGGTGCAAACTTCTTTGAGTTTAGCGGATGAAAGAACGCAAAACAATTTTATTTTAAGGATTACGAAAGAAGAATGGTTTAACCAAGTATTCTCAATCAAAAAATATTTTCCCGGAATAGCCAGACGTTGGGAATCAGGCGGCATCATTTTTTTGGTTCGTAAAGCTGAAAAAGGAGACTCATTTGTTGGCTATGGGATTCTTGATAACTTCATTAAAAGAGATTTGCTTCCGGAAGAGCAAAAAGAGGAATGTGAAACAATGGGTTGGAGAGGCGTTCTTGTTTTTAAAAAACTTTACAGGTTCGAGCCCCCATTAAAAATTAAGGATACCATCATTGGAGCTAGTAATGCTAAAGGAAAATGTTTCCACGGCTATCCTTTGACACGTGAACAAGTCAACTCTATTCTTCGAACTGCTAAAGAAAAAGTGTCAATTAACCAAGTTAATTAGGAATTTTCTTTCCCAAAACCAAGGATGGAATTCTGAGTTTTAAGGCTTCAAAAATCAGGTATCCGCCAAATATGCTTAGCAGGCCATGAAAAAGATTGAATAGTGCTGTTAGAGGAGTTGTTAGAAGAACTGCCTCAAAGCTTATCGATGCGTAATATGGGAGAACAATAAGGTTTGTCACTGCCATGGTTAATGTTCTTACGACACCTCCAGTAACAAATGATAGAATCTTAGAAAGCCTTGAATTGTTTTTATGCACTTTCATACCTATAGACATGCCGAAAATTGTTGAGAATTCAGCTAATGCTTTCATGAAGGCGCTTACAAAATCTCCGCTTCGGACCAGAATTGCCAGCATTGCCACAATTGAGGTAACAGCTCCGGATTTTAGATCAATTAGTAGAAGAGAAAGCACGATTGGAACACCCGTAACATCAAACTTCAAATAGGGTAACGGTGGAAAAATAATTTTTAACCCGGAAAATTTCATGGCATAGTCAAAAACAACGACTAACGAGGCTAAAATTGCTGTCTGAGCAACAACAGTTGTGCTTTTTTCGGTCTTCATTTTATTTACGTGCTTTAGGTAATTCTGAGTCCTTCCTTTTTAAACTATCTACGTATAAATGAGTATCTGAGAACTGCGACTTTCTACTTTATGGAAGAACAAGATTGACATTCAAGTGTATCCAAAATCAGCTTTTTGGCGGTCACAATTAGCTTAAATTCATTTTTCACTAAACTATTTCATGGAATGAAGCAGTAGTTTCTCTTACAACTACTCCTCAAAGACGCAAAATTTGAATGTATCCTTCACAGGTTAAAGCTCCACCGATACTTGCTTTATTCCCTTTTTTGGCTCGGACTACATTAATTTCTTTATATACTTAGTTCTTGGCTAACGTTCTGGATTCCTTTAAGCGATATCTCAAAAAATTTTTCTTTTGGTATTCCAATTTCCTCGCAGATGATAATTCTTTGTCGGTCAGCGCCTCGGGCGAAGTCTTTGTCTTTGAATTTTTTTGAAATTGTTTTCACATCAACATCTTTAACTTTTTTTGATGGCATGACCAATGCACAAGCAATTATTAATCCTGAGACAGCATCGGATGCTATAAGTCCTTTTTCTAAGCGGGTTTCAGGTTTCACGCCAGTGTATTCGTAGTTGTGTGCCTTGATTGCTTTTATGATTTCTTCGGGTACCTTGTCTTTTAGAATATCTTCGGACATTATTCCGTGTTTCTCGAAGTTTTGCACTGTTTTTTCATAATCAATGTCATGCACTAGTCCAGTTAACTCCCAAGTTGCATTGTCTTCTCCAAGGTTTTCAGCCAGAACCCTCATTATCGCTCCTACTGCTATCATATGACGGACAATGTTCTGGTTTTTGATGTTCATTTTAACTAGCTCTAAAGCTTCAACTCGATTCAAGTCAGCTCACTTATATTGATATAAGTTTTCTAAAGTTAAAAGTTTGATTTGTTGAGTAAATATATATTTTTAAATATAATATTTTATGAAGTTCCATTATGTATTTTATTTTTGAGGTTGCAGGAAATGAATAAAATTCAACTAAGCAGAAAAATGTTTCAAGAAAAAGTATATGCTTGTTGGTTGGGAAAGAATATAGGAGGAACTTTAGGAGCGCCGTATGAGTTAAAGAAATTCGTTAATGATCTTGATTTTTATCGTCCTGTACCTCGCAAAGCTGCACCAAATGATGATCTCGACCTGCAGATTATCTGGCTTAAAATGTTGGAGGAAAGAGGTGTAGATCCTTCTTTAGAGGACTTTGCTGAATATTGGAAACGTTATGCATCTGCCTATCCCTGGAATGAGTATGGCTTTTTGTCTCGAAATCTAAAGCGAGGGTTACTGCCTCCTATTTCAGGTTGTTTTGAAAATTATTTTGTTGATGAGATGGGCTCGCCTATAAGAAGCGAAATATGGGCTTGTATTGCGCCGGGAGATCCTCAGTTAGCAGCTTCTATGGCTTGGAAGGACGCAGTTATTGACCATGCAGGTGGAGAGGGGATGCATGGCGAAATGTTCTGGGCTGCCATTGAAAGCGCAGCGTTCGTGGTTCAGGATCCAGAAACTTTGATTCAGATTGGTTTGTCAATGATTCCTTTGCACTCAGCAATTTCTCGTGCTATTCGTGAGGCAGTTTGGTGTTATAAGAACGACGTCTCATGGGCTGAAGCTCGAGAACGAGTAGTAACCTACTATGGGCATCATCAGCCGTGTCACGCTCCTCAAAATCATGCCTTCATAATTTTGGGCTGGCTTTATGGTAAAGACTTCGGAGACAAGCTGTGTAAAGCAGTAAACTGCGGCTATGACACAGACTGCACTGGAGCAACCTTAGGTGCTCTTCTAGGAATTTTAGGAGGAACCAAGAGCATACCTAGGAAATGGGCTTCTCCGGTAGGAGAGCAGATTGTTCTTCATAAATTTACTGGAAGATTTGATGCGCCAAAGACTCTGAATGAGTTGACTAAAAGAACTGTCCTTTTGGCAGAAAAAGTTTTGAAAGAAAAATCTGACTCAGTTGTGTTAAGCGATAAGAACATAATTCCAAATAATGTGTTATCATTGCTTATCAGAAACGAAAAGGCTTTATCTGTTCTGGATCATGACTTGCAAGCATCTACCGTTTTATGTGGCGATATCGAAGTCACATTACATTATTATGGTGAACCAGTGATAAGACCTGATTTTGAAAAAATGTTAGGAGTTTCATGTAAGAAAGAAGGGAAGGTTGTTGAAGGAACCATTACTCTCGATGTACCAGAAGGTTGGCAAGTCAAACAAAAAGATGAATTAATGAACCAAAAACGTTTCATTATATGTGCCTCCAAAATAAAGAATATTAACACAATCAATGTTCGGGTATCCTTATCAAACGAGCTACACGAAAAGAAGTTTGTCATACTGGGTCCAAACGAAGCGATTGGCTATCCTAGCGGAGAAAATGTTCCGACATGCCCTAAGTGTCACGCTTGGCAATATGCATGTATCTGTGTGAAAAAGGATGACAGCATACTATAAATTTCAAAAAATATCTGTGTTCAATTTTCAATTTTAAATTTTGGGCTTGAAGAGAATGTTAGCTGTATTTTTTGACATCTTTATATCTTTACTGGCGCTTTTTTCTAAGCAAAAATATTGTAACCGCTCCAATACTAGCTGCAATAACTCCGATAATGATTTGAAATATAGGGAGAGGCTCACCTATTGGAGTTAATGTAACATCTGGAATGTAGTTTACTGTTTGAATGCACGGTATTACTGCTCCACTAAATCGGAGTCCTTGGTTTTCAGGTTCCAGAGGCCAGTGGTTTACTTGGATGATTATATTTTTGTCTGATCTTATGACGTGAGGTCCTGGCAAATTGTAAAGATAATATGAATTAGCTGGCAGTCTAATTGATGAATCATCTATATTTATGTCAGTTTCTTCACTTGCAAAGAAAAAAGCTTCAACATTTGCGTGACTTGGAAGATATAGAGGTGTATTCTCATCCGGCCTAACCCCAATGAAAGTGACTCCTATACCATAATCATTTGCTCTTCCTATGCTACCGTTATGGATCATGTGAAATAGTATTGGTACATTGCTTTGTACAGCTATTGCTTCTGCCGTAGGATTAATTTTGATTCCTGATCCACCCTTAAGTGTAAGCTCGGTGATTACTTGTTTTGTCTCAAGATCAAAGACAGTTACCTTTGCATCTGTGATTGCTGATATTCGATACCCATAATCTCTCTCCCCATCCCATGAGTATCTTCCAATTTTGGGTCCTCTTGCATAGAAAACTTTTCCAATAAATCCTCCTTCAGCACTTGGAACATAAAAGCAATTTATTGGGTTACTAACATCTCTTCCTTCAATTATTCCTGAATAAACCATAATGTTTCCTGTTGACTCTATTTTGAAGACTCTAAAGCTTTCCAACATCAAAGTCAAGTAGGAGTTAGCTTCCATAGAGTATTCCTTCTGATTGTCATCATCTCTTGTCACTGTTATCTTGCTTCGTTCTAACGCAAACAACATAAATTCTTTGCCGACAAGTCTATAGTCAGGATTACTTAATCCCACAGATGACATGAAAACGAATTTCTTACCAACATATAGGCCATCTACAGACTGATAATAGGCGTCAGGAAGTGGACCTTGGTCTGCACCGGCATGAGGTGGCCCGTTCATGTTTAGAAGCAACACAGAGACTGGACTATCTGAAACTACCTTAAAGACGGTTCCGTTTGCTAAAGTAATATAACACCGTTCCATATCATCTATTGTATCTTGGAAAATCAATTCATCGGTTTCTAAATTGTAAACTTTAACATTAGTATCATCTTTAGAGGCTACAATTGTAAGTAAAGCAACAGTTGAAACACTGGTTTGTCCATTTACAACAGAGAAAGTTTCAAGGTGCCAGCCTAAATTAGGATTGTTAGCGTCCACAAGAATATACCTGTATATTTTAGCTGGAACAACGCCATAGTAAGTATATTCATCATTTTGTTGTGCTGGAGTAAAAATGGCGGCACAAGAAGTAAACAATGACGTTATTATAACTGAAAATGCAAATAAAAGCCTAAGAATCTCTATATAATTTTTAATAAACAGTTCTCGTCCCTCTTGATCAATGCTTAATTTTAATTTATTTAATTTATATATAATTTTTTTTTATATATATTTACCGCTCAAAGGCTTTGTAAAGATATTAACTTCTAGTTAAAACTAAAATAGGTGAATTGATTTGGTCAACATCCAATCTTTGATTCAATTTCTAAAAAAACATAAATTGAAGTCTCTTTTTACGTTCTGCCTAATAATGTTCTATGCGGCTGCAATTTCAATATTTATGCATGTAACCAGTAAGAACTTTATGAAAATAGAGGTCAACTGTGTAAGCCATGTGGGTATCATAAAATCATTTCAAGGGGTCAATAATGGACCTTTATCAGAAGACGGAAATGTAGACCTTTCGAAATATTATCAAGAAGCAGGATTTAGATACATTAGGTTGCATGATTTCTTTACTCTAGCAGGTGCAGTTGACATTCATCGGGTCTTTCCAAATTTTGATGCAGATCCACTAGTTGCAGAGAATTATAATTTCACTGAAACAGATAAGAATATTCAGGCGATAATATCAATTGGAGCTGAGATAATTTACCGTTTGGGATATAGCTGGGAAGACAACCCAGTTCACAATGTTCCACCTAAAGATAATTTGAAGTGGGCTACGATTTGTATTCAGATAATCAAACATTACAACGATGGTTGGGCTAATGGTCACAATTACGATATAGAATATTGGGAGATATGGAACGAGCCTGACATAACTCAATTCTGGACTGGCACAGCTGAGGAATATTGCCAACTCTACGATATTACTGCTAAAGAAATTAAAAGTTACAATCCAAACCTAAAAGTGGGCGGACCAGCACTAGCTTGGAACATAACATTCCTCGATCAGTTTCTAAAATACTGCAAGACAAATAACGTCCCTATAGACTTTATCTCATGGCATGCATACTCTAAAGAACCTTATGACATATATTTTAGGGCTGAAAAAGTTCATGAATGCATGAAGAATAATGGTTTTTCCTCGATAGAAAGCTTGCTAACTGAATGGAACTTCCAACCTGGCGAAAACTATGAAATAGAATTTAAAAGCTCAAAAGTGGCAGCTTTCATCGCCTCAACCATGATTTACTTGCAGGATAATCCTCCCGATATTGCCACATTTTATCGCGGAGATACGTGGCCATGGGGAGGGCTATTTGACAAGAACGGTGTTCCACATAAAGCGTATTATGTATTTATGGCTTTCAAGATGCTAATTGAAACGCCAAACCGCTTATTATGTACAGGATCGAATAGCAAAGGCTTTGCAGTAATTGCTGGTATTTCTCCTAATAACGAGACCGTTACAATTCTAATTAGTAACTTTGGTTTTGAGTTTAATGGCTATAACCTAAGAATAAGTGATCTACCATTTGAAGAAGGGAGATTCCGACTTGAGCTTTATGCTATCGATAGCGAGGAGGACTTTGACCTAATAAAATCAGATGTATATGATACAGCAAAACTAGAAATAGAACAAACTATGAAGAGATATGCTGTTCATTTAGTAAGACTCATTAGAGAATAAGGAAGCATAAAATTACATAAACTAAAATGTCATTGATGAGTGCAAAAACTATTTTTTGGCTATTTTTCAACTAATACCTCGCGTGTTTCTCGATTATCTCTGTTATATTCTTTACACGGTTGATGTCACCGTCTGGTGGAACTTGATCAGCAACACCCATAATAAATTTATATCCTTCTAAATGATATTTTATAACCTTTAACGCCATTTGTCTAAGGTTCTTCTCGGGATACAAATGGCTAAAGTAGACACCTGGAAGACCACCCCACAATATGATATTTTGTCCTGCAGCCTCGCGTAACTTCTCTACATTAATGTCGCCTACAGGTGCCGGAGTGATTGATTGAGCACAATCAATATTCGTAAATTCTATCAAAGGTAAAACTCCTCTTAATGTACCATCAATATGTACATAGACAAATTTTCCAGCAGCATGAAGTTGATTCACCCTTTTTTTATAATAAGGCATATGATACCTCTTGAAGATGCTCGGCGAGATAACATCGCTTGTTATGTTTTCGCCAAAATAGACGGCAGGAGCGGGAGATTCACAAACTGCCTCGTATATTGAATCATCTGCCTCAGCCATTATTTGAAGGGTTTCTTCGAACTCTTCTCTCTCTTTCATCATTAACATAATAGTATTAGTTACACCAGCCCACTCAACGATCATCCGTTGGAATGGAGTACGAGGTGGAAGAGAGCTTACAAGTCCTATTCCTCTCCATTTTTTCAGCTTATCATGTTGAATGGCATAATCTGATTTAAACTCTTGATTTTTATAAATGTATTGAATAACCCGAAGATCTTGCTTTGTCGCAACTGGATATTTTATATGAGCAGAACTAAATGACTGAGGCACAAACTTCGTTACCCCAAAAATGTCACCTAACGGAGTACTGTATTTCTCCTCAAAAACCTTTGTTCCATCATCAAACGATTCCAACGAGTTGATGCGCTTAATACCATAATATGTTACTTCACCTGGTAAATTGTATAATTCTTCGTGACTGCCACAACCTAATTTTCTATAAAGCCGTATCTGTCCACTTTCACCTAAATACTTAGATGGTAATTCATTTTTATACGATTTCGCTTTATACCAGTATGTTAAATCAGCGAACCAAGGCATAACATCAGGTTTTTTCCTTGAGAAGACTGCTAAAAGCCTTTCTAGCACGTTCATAGAGATATTTCATGAACCAAACCACATAAATTTTTTCCTTATAGAATTGAATAAGTATCACTTGTTTTGTGTGTCATTAGGTTCTTCCCATCTTGATCATATTAACATATATTCTTCTACATAAGTATCTAGTTAAAAATCACACCGTTGCTAAAATATTTTTAATTCTTATTATATATTAAAAGACACGTTAGCACTATCTTAATATGCGTCGAGCATGTTTGATTTTGGCTTGATACTTAACATAACTAAGCATGTTTCATAGTTCATTTAAAAGTAATATGAGATAAAGTGGTGTGCTAGATGATTGATGATCTTAGCCTTAAAAAGAAGATCGAAGCATTAAAAAAAAGCAAACAAGCCGTTGTTCTTGCCCATTATTATCAACGTCCAGAAATCCAAGACTTGGCGGACTTCGTAGGAGACAGCTTAGAGCTTTCAATTCGCGCATCTGAAACAGACGCGAAGATCATCGTTTTCTGTGGTGTAACGTTCATGGCGGAGACAGCTGCAATTCTTAACCCAGAAAAGAAGGTTTTGATACCGGACGTGAATGCGCTTTGCCCCATGGCTGCGATGCTGCCAGCTGAACTCGTTAGAGTCTATCGTAAAGAACATCAGGATGCCAAAATCGTTTTATACATCAATACCTTGGCAGAGGCAAAGGCTGAATGCGGCGCTGTCTGCACCTCCTCAAACTCAGCAGAAATTGTCAACAAGGTTGATTCAGACCTTGTTCTTTTCGGTCCAGATACAAACCTTGCGCACTATACATCTAATTTTACAAAGAAGCACTTAGTTAGTATTCCAACCTTCGGCTTCTGTCCTGTTCACAAGCTCTTTAGTAAAGAGTCTATTTTGAAACTGAAGAGAATTCACCCTGACGCTGAGGTTCTAGTTCATCCAGAATGTGATCCAGAGGTTTGCAAGGTCGCTGATTGTGTTGGAAGCACCTCGAAAATGTGCAAGAGAGCAAAGGAGTCTCCAGCAAAAAAGTTCATTGTAGCAACGGAAGTTGGACTGCTTCATAAACTTCAGGACATACGGAAAGACGCTGTTTTTATTCCAGCAAACAACGAAGCAATATGCGTAAACATGAAGCTGCACACTCTTGAGAAGCTTTATCTTTCGTTGAAAAACGAACGTTACGTTGTAAAGGTTCCTGCTGAGATGGCTTATAAAGCTCGAAAAGCGCTTGAATTCATGTTAAAGTAGATTTCTTGACGATTCAATATGAAAAGTGAAAATGTTTTATGATTCTTAATTTTCATATTACAGGTCTCCTTTACTGTTCCTGAGAGAATGGCGGCTTGAAGTCTTTTGGTAGCTTAATGCCCTTTGCTTCCATGTCTTTGTGTATTTTCTCCCATTCTTGACGTGTCAAGCGGCGTCTAGGTGACAAATAGTTGCTTAGTTCCTGTGCAAAGGCTTCGAGATCCGGAGGGCAGCCTGGGACATGTGTTCCTTGTAGCCTATTGTAGAATGTTGGAGCAAGGCAGTTGCCGCAAAGTATGCATGTTGCATCTTTCTCCATTGGATTTGGCAGTTTTGCGTTTGGCCCCATTAGTATATAAAGTTTCGTTTTCGCAGAGTTTATGTCAAATCTTTGCATCGTCACAGTGGAAAGGCGACCGTAACATCCGGTGCATGCGCCCTGAATAATGATTTTTATGTTTTCGCTTTCTTTGTTGATGTAGTCTACCATGTTCACCGTTTTCGCTCGATAAGCTTCTTCAATTGTTAGTCCCAAAATTCGATTTTTTTCTATGTCAGCTGACCCTAAGCCGTGTTCCTCTGCCCATCTTAGGTACCGTATCGCTTTTGGATCTGCTCCCATAACTTTTGCTGCGACCGCGTCTACCAAGACCACGTTGTCTCCTGCCATGGCGAGATCCATTTTCTGCACTTCGAACGCTGGCCAGTGATGAGTTGTGTAGCCTCCGTCGACAACGATTAGGCTGCTTGGTTTAACGAGGTTCAGATCAACGATGACTTCTTCGATTTTGTCAAGACGATGATATTTTATGCGGTCCTGTAGCTCAAGGACGCCGTACAAGTTTTTCATGGCAACAGTTACGCCGGCTAGGTGATGAGTCTTTAACGTGCCAACATTAATCAATACGTCACATTCAACCAATTCCTTGGCAACGCTTACTTTTTCGAAGAAAACAGGATTCTCGACTTTAACTTCAGCTCTTGGGCTTCGTCCAAGGTCGACCCATTCAGCTCCTTCTTCCTCTGCGATTTTTGCCACTGTATTATACAGTGTCATGTCCCAAGATGTAACGGCGTCTCCAACCTTAATTTGTGAAGCTTCAGCCGTCTTTGCCTGCTTAATTATTGTTCGAATTGTTTCTGGGTGAACTGTTTCACCGGTTTCGTAGGGTTTGCCATCTACGAGGTTAGCTTTGATTAGAACTTTGTCGCCTTTCTTAACAAATCTTTTCATTCCGCCGATGAGCTCGATTGCTTTGTTTACTCGGTCTACAATGTTTTCTCCCCTGACAATCGAGACCGTGTATCTTTTTGGTTCTTTTGTAAGATTAGGATTAACATTGTTAGACATGGCTGGTCATTCAGCATCTTTGTTGAGTCTTCTTGTTCGTCCGCCTAAGCTTGTTTCTTTTGGTTTTAGTCAAAGAAGTCTTTGTCTTCCTCGCGGAGATATTTTCTTGCAGCTTTTTCGTTGAAGTCGACGCCCATGCCTGGTGAATCCCAGACTTCTATGAATCCGTCTTTAACTATTGGGTTTGGCAGCCCTTCGACTATGTCGTACCACCATTCTGGTCTTCCAACAGGGTACTCAAAGGCAATGTAGTTCTTAGGTAGCGTTGCGCACATGTGAACCTGGGCAGCAAGCCCAAATAAGCCATTGAAGACTCCGTGTGGAGCGACGAGGATTCCATGTAGGTCAGCGTACTCAGCTGTCCACTTGAGTTCCGCTATTCCTCCAATGTCACATGGGTCTGGGCCAATTATGTTAACAGCGTGCTTTTCTATGAGGTCTTTGAAGTTTTGTCTGAGGTAAATTTGTTCGCCGGTATGAATATTTGTGCTTGTGGAACGGGTGACCTCGCGGTAGACGTCAGCCAATACGTAAGGTGTGTAGTCGCCTGTTATCATGTCTTCAAGCCACATTACGTTGAATGGCTCCATGGCTTTGGCGAACTTGATTGCTGATGGTAAAACCCAGCCTGGTCCACAGTCTAAAGCGAGACCAACCTCGTCTCCAAGGACCTCTTTCATTGCTTTCACGCATTCAATGAGGTACTTCAGTCCTTTTTCTGTTAAGAGTCCGCGGCTTATGTATGGAGACCCGTCTTCTACTTCGCCGTAGAAGAAGTTTGGGACAACTCTGTGTGCTCCGCCGTGGAAGCTTATGGGCTGCTTTATGATTGTGAAGCCTTCTTTCGCGTTTTTCATTTTTTGCATGACTTCCGCGTAGTCTTCTGGGGAACTTCCTTTCATGGGAAACCTTACTCCGCCGTTGTACACGCGGACTTTGTCTCGGATTTTTCCTCCAAGCAGCTTGTAGACTGGAAGTCCAGCAGCTTTTCCAGCTATGTCCCAAAGTGCCATTTCGATCGCGCTTACGGCGCTTCCCCAGGGTTTGAAGCTTCCAAGGTTCCTGATTCTGAGCATCACTCTTTCTACGTTTGTGGGGTCCTGTCCAACGATGAATTGTTTATAATACATCACATGAGGTTTTATGTAGGCTTTTGGAGATTCGATTTCTCCAATTCCGTATATGCCTTCATCGGTTGTTATGCGGACAACGGGGTTTTGCCCGATAATTGCACATTTTAGGTCGGTTATTTTCATATACATCCCAATTCCAACAAGGTGGGTTGGAGATGCATACGCTGACCTAGTATTTCATTTTTGCCCTATTCTAAGAATGAGTGGTATGTGTTGGTGTGGTTTGGGTTAATTTTTCTTTTATTCTATGTATTTGTAGTATCTGTACCCAAAGTCTGTTTCGCTTGTGCCAATTGAATCTAGCACGAATTCGTTTTTGGGTGGGTTTATGCTTTCGTTTAGCTTGCGTCTTCCTTCGTGGAGGTCTTCGTAAACGTCTACTGATATTTTCTGTCTCTTGTTGAGTTTG
Source organism: Candidatus Bathyarchaeota archaeon (assembly GCA_018397065.1). Classification (GTDB taxonomy): domain Archaea; phylum Thermoproteota; class Bathyarchaeia; order Bathyarchaeales; family DTEX01; genus JAGTRI01. The sequence continues at coordinate 19,569 of JAGTRI010000009.1, read as the reverse complement.
TAGGTAAGCTTGATGTTTTTAACCACTTCTTTGTATTCTGGTTGGACGATGAAGCTGCATACGATTGCGCTGCTTCCGCTGCCGTATGATCCTATGCCTATTCGTTTTCCTGTTAGGTCGTCTTTTCTGTGTTCGAAATGGCTTGCTACGCCTAGCCAAACAGAGGCTGTGTAAGAGTTGCCGATTAAGCTTATTGCTTTAAGTGAATCGGCAACTTTTGCTTCGTATTCCTTTATGAACTCCTCTGTGTTTGTGAAATTTTTTCGATAATCTTTGTAGTTGTCAGAAATGTAAAATTCTACATCAGTCATTTTTTCTCTGCTTGGTTCTGGACCGATTTTTTGGGATATCTGATTCCATTTTGGCAGATTTCTCCAGTCGTGTATTAAGAATGATGCGAAGGCGTATTGGACCATTTTTGGGAAAGGAGAATGGAAAGATGCTAGGTCAATTTTGTCCATTAAGCTTTCATTGAGCGATTTCAGCATTCCAGCCTTCACCATGTTTCGCTTGTAGGCGTCTGTTGCGATTCTCATGTCTCTAAGATAGCAGCCGACAGAGTATTGTCCGTTAACCACTGCTGTTGTCCGTTCGACTGGCCTGAAAAAGTCTCGGTCATCAACTGTTCCGAAACCCGTAAACTGAGGCTCGTAAACCAAAAGACGCGGATTTTCCTTTAATAGTAAAGCAATTGCCGCTGCGCCTTGGGTTGGCTCTCCAGACGAGTTAAGTTCATATTTTGCGATGTCTGTGGCAACGACGATTGAGTAAGGTGCCCTGTTCCAGCCTGAGGCAATGTAAGCAAGGCGGTCGATCATTGCGTATGTTGCGCCTACACATGCAAACTTTGTTTCAGGTGCGCCGATGTGATCGAAGCTGCCTTTGCCGTATCTTTGTTCAAGCATGCCTTGGACGTAGCAGGAAATGGGTTTTGAGGCGTCTGGGCCTGTTTCAGTTGCAACATGTATAAAGTCGATGTCTTCTGGCTGCAGATTATTTTTTTCCATAAGCATTAAGGTTGCCATGGCAGCCATGGTCGCGGCGTCTTCGTGTGCGTCTGGGATTGATAGTTTCTCTATTCCAAGTCCCTTAGTTATTTTTTCTGGCGGTACGCCTCGGGCTTTAGCCATGTCTTCTGCGTCTAGGTATATTTTTGGAACGTACGTGGCTATGTCGTCGATGCCGACTTGTTTCATCAAAAGGGTTTCACCCATTTAATTGTTAAAGTGTTCTCAACTTACATGCGTATAGAATATAATACTTTCTGGTGATTTAGAATTTTTTTAAAAAACCTTTAGCGTCTATTAATTGCGGAGTTTTTCAGCATCGAGGTTGGTGTTACATTATCGAGCCATGAAGCATGATTTTCTGTTTTGTGTCTAATCTTTCAATTGTTGCAGTTGGGCTTGTGACGAAATCCCAGTGCATGCTTGATTTTGAGGTTCCACCGTAACTGAGGTTCGAGCCGAATGCTACGTGAATTGAGCCGATGAGTTTTTCGTCAGTGAGTATGTAGCCGATGGCTTTGTCGATTGCTGGGTTGCATCCTATGCCAAGTTCCGCTATGTTCGTTGTTCGAACTTCTCTTTCTTTGCTGTCAATCTCTAGGCAACGGTTGAAGGAGTCGATCATTTGGTCTTCGTTAACTTCAGCTGTGCATTCTTCGAGGATTAGTTTTCCATTTTTGAAATGTAACATTGCGTTTCTTATGATCTTGTTTGTGAAGCGATCTATTGTAACTGGGCAGAAGAGACTTCCTTCGCCGTAGGTTTCGTGAGGTGCAATGAAGATTTCTCCTGCGGGAAGGTTGTTTCCGAGGTCGCCGTTTCTTACGTCATACTCGTCAATTAGGCCATCGTCTTCGTTTATTCGTCTTCCTCTTATTCTGCACGTGAAGTCGGTGCCCTCGTCATCGGTTATGTGCAATACATCTGCGCCTCTTAGAAGTTCAGCAAGCCTTGAGGTGTTCTGTCTAAGGGTGGAAGCAGGGACCGCTATGCCGTCTATGATTAGTCTTTCAAGGTCTTCATATTCTACACCGTAGAACCTTGCAGCTTCAGGTGTAGGCCACCCTGCGTAGGTCCATTTTTTGCCTGGTCCGCCGTCTTCTCCGTAGAGGACCTTTCTTATTGGGACGTTTGCCTCGGTTCTTGCTGCGATTTTTTCTCGTGGAAACTTCGTTTGGATTGTCGGGTCTTTGAATGGTTCAATTGTTATGTATGCGTCTGATTCTTTTATTGCTGCTAGGTAGTGCTTTGGGGTTTCTCTTAGGGTTCTTTCTGGAATTTCGTCGTAGACTCTGGCTGAGTACTCGTCTGTGGTTGCCATAATTAGCGGGTGGGCACCTTTGTGGTAGCAGAGTATGCCAATTTCTTCGAGCAGTTCTTGTGTGTGCGCTCCACCTCTTATGATGACTGCTTCTCCTTTTTTGAGGTTCATTCCGTTCACAATCGCTTCTGCGCACTTTCGAATTTTTTCTTTCGTAATCATATCAGTGGCCTTCATTTTGGTTTGTTTTGAGCTTGCGTTCGGTTCTTGAAGTAATTTATATTATGTGTTACTATTTAATACCTACTTGAAGTTTTTAGATAAAAGTTCAGTATGTCTAACTGTGTTGCGTTGTTTTTGTGAATGATGGTATTAGCTGTGCATATTGAGGTAGGAGGAGTATATATAGTCTGGTCAGCTTTTTTGGCCATTCTGCTCCTGTTTTGCTGTTGTTCTGTGCGTGTTGAAACTTTTTTCTTTATATAGGCTCTGTGGATTCAGTGATTTTTGTTTAGAGTCGTTTTCAGTATGTGAGTTAGCGTAATTGAGTTATTATGAATTTAGGATTTTTGGTGTTGCCGTTGTGTTGTTTATTTATTCTGTCTTGTTGTCTATCCATTCAATGATGCGTTCTTTGACGAGTGCCCATACTCCATCGGGGAGAAGTTTTATGGCCATTATTTCCCAGCCGTCGGAGAGAAGCATATTGAGCAACTCCATGGCGTCATCCTATTCAAAGTTTGTTAGGTTGAGGAGGCCAATGTTATCCATTTTTTCGCGCCTTTAACCGTGATTTTATTGTAGAACTTTTTTTGGGGCACGATGTTTCAGAAGGTTTCACGATGGTCTTCCATCAGCGTTAAACGGCTGATTTCCCAATTTTCAAGTTGTTTTAGGGACATTATTGCCTGCTCGAGTTCTGTTCTTCCTTTCTCAGAAACTTGGGTGCAGCTTAAAACTATAAGACACATGACCTTTTTTGGGCTGTCCTTTTTCATTTGAGTCTAACCTTGCCGTAGGGTTGATGCATATGAGGTATGTATGTGATATTGTGGTCATCTGAAGTGTTCAAAAATAGGAAAAAACAGCTGAAAATGTACACTTTTGTCCACGCGTTTATTGTTTGACTTCTTGGTATGTTATTGTTTATAGAAAAAATAAATTTATTTTTCATAGCATTTTATTAAAAGGAAATTATGTAGTAAATGCTGATAGATGTGCTTTCATATTGCGAGAAAAGGATACTTCAGGTTCTAGACCAAAACAAGGAAGGGCTAACGACAGTAAATGTGGCTGAAAAAGCTGGAATAAGCAAAACAACAGCGCTAAAGTATCTTGCGTCATTTAGGTCGTCTGGAATAATTGACTACATTGAGGTTGGACCGTTAAAACTTTGGAGGCACAATAAGCTAAAATCAGAGAAACAAAAACATTTACCCGCCAGCCGAACTGAAAAAATAGATTCAGTGGTAAAAGAGTTCATGCAGATACTTGGGCTGGAAGGCTCAGCGATTGTAGACTGCGATGGTTTAACGATTTCAGCGGAGCTTCCAAGCGGATCGACGCGGAGAAAATTGGCGCCACAATATCAAGGCTTCTTCAACTTGCCGCAAAATCTGCCAGCATGGCGAAAATAGACCCGATAAGCGAATTAATTATTGAAGGCGAAAAAGGACGTGTAGTTGCGCGAAGCAAGGGAAACGTGCCGGTAGTAGCCTTTAGAAGCAACGAGACTCCTCTAGGCGTGGTTAAACTGGAACTCGAGGAATTTGCTGAAAAAATCAACAAAATAATCAGTTAAAAGGCTTCGTCAATTGAGAAATTAAAATTGAATTGTTTCTGATTTCAATTACATTTTTTTGTTCAGTTTTTATTTCGGTTCAGTCACCATTTCTTTACCAAAACTTCAGGAATAATGCTGCTGTGGGAAAAAGCGTAAACCACATTTTAGGATGCCCTCTAACCATAAACGATAATTCCTCAGCTTTCAATAATTAAGTCTAGGCGGTTCAACCCTATGAGCGAAAGGTTATATCCGTACGTAATTTTTCTTCCAAGGGGCAAAAAAGAGAGGATTCTTGAGGCATTATTTGAATCAGAGGTTCCGGTTGCCATTTTAAAATACGCATTAGGGCGGGGTGTTTCTGAAAAGGTCTTTCAGAAGGATTTGATTGCTACCCTCGGTTACTCTAATAAAACTGTAATTGATTACTTGAAGTCTTTAACTCATCTTGGAATATTGAACGAACACATGGAGAAGTCTGAAGCACCTGGGCGTACTGTTTGGGTAAAATATTACACTTTAACCGACCTTGGAAGATGGTTCGCGCTGCTTTTGGTTGAGGAAGAAAAAATTTCTGATAAAGAAAAAATAGACATAATCCAAACTGCTTTCCGTTACTATACAAGGTGGGTCAGGGAGCTCTCAACGAAACTTGGGATACAGAAAGAGGATCTTACAAAAATTTTCATGGAAGAAATGAAGTAACCATCACATCTAACCATAGGTTATGAGGGACATTTCAGCCACGGCTGCCAACAGCAGCAACATAGTGCAAATCGCCATTATTTTTGCTGCTGTAGAAAGCTCGTTCCTTAGACTGCGCTCCTTATGTCTTACTATAGCATAAATAAGCCAGAAACTTTCAGAAAGGGCCAGGCTATATGAGAAGTACTCAAGCCAGGCATGTGGGTAAACGAACAACGAAAAGAACAACTCTAAAGGATTGTATCCAGAGGCTAAACCGAAGGCTGAGAGAGCCCTTCCCGTCGAATAAAGCACGTATGAACCGTAATAGGGGCCAATCACAGGAACAAACATAATCGCGCAGTACATCATGTTGTTCCCGAAAATGAACTGTAAACCGGCGATGGGCAAAAATTCTTCCAGCCTATCGAATTCATCGACAATTTCATCCGCCTCTCTGCGTTCAACTTTCGAAACAGCTCCAGCCGCAGTTATTATTAAGCAAAGAACAAAGGTTAAAAGCACTGCTAGAACGCGGTTACGTAACGTGGCAACACCTAGCGTCCTTCGAGATTCCCTGCGAGTTTCAAACCTTCTCTCATAAGGCAGCTGTTGCGCTCCTATGAAAGCCCCGCAAGCAGGGCAGAACCGAGCTGCCTCGTCCTCCGGCAGCCTCGCCCCACATTTCATGCAGTACCGCATCAGCCATCAACAAAAGAAAATGTCAGAAGCCTTGAAAAACCTTCCGAAAAATTCAGTACCTATGGTCACTGTTTCAAAGCGAACCACAAATGGTCGCATGCTGGTCTCACAAGAGGTTTCATGGTTCCGTCCTTGCTTACGAAAAAGCGGTCAAGGGGGTCTTTCAAGAATTCGCCAATTATTTCTGCCCTGATGAGGTGGCTTTCCAGTTCGCGTTTTATTCCATCTGCGAACCTTGGGTCAGCTGAGATGAGTAGGGCTCCTGAGCTGATGAGCTGCAAAGGATCAATCTTGAAAAACCTGCAGATTTCAACGGTTTCTTTGTGCACGTAAATTTTGTCCTTGTATATTTTTACTCCTAATCCTGCTGCGTCTGCTAGCTCGTGAATTCCGTTCGCAACTCCGCCTTCAGTTGGGTCATGCATGGCCGATACTCCACCATAGTTGTAGGCTAGAACTGCTTCTTTGACCACGCTGATCTTGTCGTAAAAGCTCGCCGCCGAGTCCAAGAGGTCGTCGTCAAGTTTCGTCCTTAAGGCCTCACGTTTTTCAGTAGCCAAAACCGCTGTTCCTTCTAGCCCAGTTCCCTTCGTAAGAATAAGTTTGTCTCCAGGCTTCGAGCCAGCTGCAGTCACATATTTTCCAGGAGCGGTTACAGCCATCGCGCAGCCAACGATGATTGGTCTTTGCAGTTCAGGCGTAACCTCAGAGTGACCGCCTATAACCGCGATTCCGAGATTCCTGGCAGCTAAGCCGATTTGACGGCAGATTTCCTCAACAACCTTTTCATTCGAATCTTCTGGCAAAAGGAGACAAGACGAAAAGAATGTGGGGCGAACTCCGAATGTTGCTACGTCGTTGGCGTTAATGTTAACTGCGAGAAAACCTATTCTTTGCATTGCGCCCGTTATCGGATCCATCGAGGAGATTAAAACCTTGTCACCAACTTTGACGATGGCGCCGTCTACTCCCAGGGCTGGACCTAAAACAACGTCTGAATTGTCAGCGCCAAGATGTTTGAACACCACGTCTTTCAGGACTTCAGGCGGAACTTTACCCATCGGAAGCTTCAATTTCCTGCAACCCCAACTACCAATTTAAGCATCATACATTGAAAAAGGGAAGCCCAAGCCTATTTATGTCTTCTCAAAAGCCTAATCAGACAGCGAAAAATATTTTCCGATTTTAAAATTTGCAGGAACAACGGGACCTTTTTTATTGTAATCTGGAGCAAAAACTTTATTTCGAATTAGACCATAGCATGTGTTTGTGGGTGATGACAGCTCTGACCCTACTGAACAAAGCGTGATGTAGATCTTGAGTGTGGAACCCACGTACCATTCTAATGTTGCGCATTAAATCGACCCTTTTTAAGAAGAGAACCTTGATAAGAAATGAAGCTGACTCTTAAGGTAGTTAAGACAAATAGACAAATGGTGTACAGATGGGTTACCTCAGCTTCATTAAGGTTGTTCCTGTTGCCTTCGAAAGCTTTGGCGTTCGTTCCATGTGCACCTACGTTGAAACTCCAGACATAAAGGTTCTTTTAGACGCCGGCGTCTCGCTGTGCCCGAACAGGTTTAATCTACCCCCTCATCCTAAGGAATACTTGGCCTTGAAAGAGTGCAGGACTAAGATGCTGGAGCTGGCTGAAAAGGCTGACGTTGTCACGGTTAGCCACTACCATTTTGACCATCACACGCCTTCGTTCACCGACTGGGTTAACCATTGGTCCTCAGCTGAGATTGCTGAAAAGATATACTCAGGAAAGATCGTTTTCGCAAAGAACTACAAGGCGAACATTAACCCCAGCCAAAGAGAGCGGGGGTGGATGTTTCAAAGGTGGATTGGAAAGAAAGCTGCGAGGCTTGAGTTCGCTGACAATAGAGCCTTCAAGTTCGGAAACACAAAAATATGGTTTTCAGCTCCCGTCAGCCACGGCGAAGAAGGCTCAGGACTAGGATGGGTTCTCATGACAATAATCGAACACAAAAAAGAAAGAGTACTGTACGCGCCTGACGTTCAAGGACCCATGTCTGATGACACAGCTACGCTTATCCTCAGAGAAACCCCTAAAATGGCCATTATAGGCGGTCCACCTACGTATCTTGCCCAGTACAAGGTTAACCCAAAAAATATCGAACATGCGATGATGAACCTCAATGTCGTTGCCGAAAATGTACCTGTAACAATTTTGGACCACCATCTTCTTAGAGATGAGAACTGGAAGCAAACTGTGCAGCCGTCAATTGGCAAAGCTGCCTGTCTAGGAAACCGTATAGTCACAGCTGCTGAGTACGCTGGAACAGAGAACAAATTGTTAGAAGCGCGCAGAAAAGCTCTTTACGAAACTGAGCCTCCGCCTCAACAATTCACAAAGTGGACCAAGATGCCGTTGGAAGAAAGAAAACGTTCGGTGCCTCCTATCTGAAGCACCTTGGCCACAAGCAGCTCGTTAGCCAAAACGAAGAATGGTTCTTCGAATATCGCCCAGAACCGCTGATGGCAAAGAAAGGTCCTTCATTGTTTTCAATCCAGGCTCCGAGTTGACTAACTTTGGAATCATGTTAACGACAATAGCAGCCGTTGCAAGGTCCCCGTGAATGCATGGGCTGATTTTTTCACATATTCTTGGCACCCCGTCGATAGTGACCGAGTCGTATTCTTCGTCTGCGCCGATGTATGCTTCAAACAACAAAGTGATAACCGACTTACCGTGTAGGACGCCACGGGCAGATTGCCTTAGACCCGCAACCTTTCCAGATTCAACCTTTATTGCTTTGCTCTTAACAGGTTTTTCAGCCACAACTGGTTCAACAGCACTTAATTCGACAGCTTGAAGGCTCCATCCTAACGCGTCAGCAATCATGGCAACTGACTGTTCAAGACCGACGTGGCCCGTTATTTGTCTAGTCTTGATCTTTTCGCAGAACTCATCAACCGTTAGGCCTGCGCCTATTTTTTTCTGGAAAGGCACCCTTCGGGTAGCAGCATCCATGACTCTTTCAACTTTGATGCTTCTGATTTCTTGGCACACGCCTGACAGCACTATCGGCAGAGTGTCCATTACGAAACCAGGGTTTACACCTGTCCCTAACACGGCAACTTTATGTTTCTTAGCCAACGCATCAAGTTTAGCTGCAAGTTCACCGCTTGAAAAGTAAGGATACGAGAGCTCCTCGCAAGTTGAAACCACGTTTGCACCATATTTCACGACTTCCTCAAGCTGCGGATACACGTCTCTAAAATACGAAGAGGTTGCGTGAACAACAACGTCAGGCTTAACCGTAGAAAACAGTTCTTCCGCATCCTTTGTGACTTTGACTCCTAAAGGTTTCTCAGCCCCTACAATTTCACCTAGGTCTTGACCAACCTTCGCCTGCGCAGAGTCGACGGCTCCAACGATTTTCAGCCCCTTCTTGGTTAAGAGAAGCCTTACTATGCTGCTGCCAATCCAACCGACACCATAAATGGCCACCTTTAAGTTAGGCTTGCCAGAGAGAGATCTGTCATCTTTGCTCAATTCCACATGTACACTCCGCTTCTCTACGTTACATCGAGGAATTATTTAATCGTTAAAAAGCCATCGACGCGTTAAACAAGACTAGATCTTACTTGCGACATGTTCAACAACGGATTCAAAGATAAGCCTTCCATCACCGAATTCCGAAGGCTTCTCGCCCCTCGTCCAATCAGGCAGTTGCCAACCGTAAAAGGCTCTTTCCGGGTGAGGCATTAATCCGAAAACAGTTCCTTCTGGGTTGCATATTCCAGCGATGCTATAGTATGAGCCATTCGGATTGTACGGGTATTTTCCACCTGTGCCTCTTCCCTGTTCGTCGCAGTACCTGAAAACCAGCTGGTCATTATCCACGAGCTTCTCAAGGCAGCTGCCCTCATTGTCTTTCGGAAACATGAACCTGCCTTCAGCGTGGGCAATAGGCATTCTCAGAACCTTTCCTTTAGGAATCTTTTTGGTAAAAACGCAGTTTCCCAAGTTTTCGTGTTTCAGATAAACCCATCTACATCTGAAGCCGATCGGTAAGTTTGTGGCCAGAGCTGCTTCCGGGTATTTGCTGATTCCGTCGAATGCTGGAAGTAGGCCTGCCTCAACTAAAACTTGGAAGCCGTTGCATATGCCCAGTATAGGTTTTCCCTCTTCAACGAAGTCTTTTAAGCGGCGGTTGAGCTTTGCGGAAAAACTTTTTGCCAGTATGGCTCCAGCTCTAACATAGTCTCCGAACGAGAAGCCGCCTGGAAACACCAAGATGTCGAACTCAAGCAGGTTGTTGCTTTTCACAATCTCGTTCAGATGCAGAACCTCAGCTTTTACGTTGAGTTCTTCGAAGGACCTTTTTGTCTCAGCGTCGCAGTTGGTTCCGCCAACCCTCACTATACACGCCTTTATGTTGTTATGATCCATTTTTTATCCCCCAAAGAGTTTTTTCCACGCGTCTCTCAGCACGTCCAAGTCCGCCTCTATGACCGGTTCGCCGTTCAGCCCCCGAATCAGTAAACATTTTTCTTTTGTGACCCTTCCGATGCACGCGTAGTTTGCGCCTTTCATTATAGCCTCGAAATCTTCTTTCGCTTTTTCAGGAACCTCAACTAAAAATCGACTGTTCGACTCAGAAAAAAGGACAAAGTCATTTCTCGTTATCGGTACGGACTGAGGGAACCTTGTTAACGAAATGTCCATTCCTAATCCTCCTGAAAACGCCATTTCCGCCGCTGAAACGGCTAACCCGCCTTCGGAAAGGTCGTGGCAGGCTCTTACGTAGCCGGACTCAATGGCATTCGAGACCTTGTCCATTGTCCTTTTTGCTTCATTCAACCTGACGACTGGAACTGAACATCCAATGTATCCGAGCCTCCGATAGTATTCTGAGCCTCCTAGCTCCAGGTACGTCTGACCAACCAGGTAAACAAAGTCTCCCGAAGACTTAAGGTCCATCGAAACAGTTTTTCGGACATCAGGGATTATGCCAATAGCCGTAATCAGAAGCGTCGGCGTAACGGGGCCTAACGGAGACTCGTTGTAGAGGCTGTCTTTTCCAGAGATGAACGGCGTTTCAAAGCCCTTTGCATATTTGTAGCAGGCTTCGCAAGCCTTCACAAGTGAGCCAAGCCTGTCGGGTTTTTCTGGACTTCCCCATACGAAGTTGTCGAGGAGCGCTATTCTTCGTCCACCAACCGCAATGTTGTTTCTTATGGCCTCGTCGATGTTTGAAGCTGCCATCCAATAAGCGTCGATTTTTCCGTACTGCGGGTTTATGCCGCATGAGATTACGAGGCCTCTGTTTGAGTTGTCAAGAGGTTTGATTACCGCGGCGTCGCTTGGTCCGCCGTGTATTCCACACAACGGTTTAAGAACAGTGTTTCCTTTAACCTCGTGATCGTATGTTCTAATCACGGACTCCTTGCTTGCAATGTTCGGTGAAGACAACAAATCAACTAAGATACTTGTCAAGTCTTTTGGTTCGCTGAAGGTTGGTTCAGTGTACTCGACTTGTTTCCATTCAGCCCTTTTCAAACTCTTTGGCGGGCTAAAGAGAAAATCCATGTCAACTTTGGCGACGACTGTTTCATCGTACGTTAGCCTCAGGGTTTGCTCAGCTGTTAAGGTTCCAATGTCTGTTGCCTCAACGTCTTCCGAAGCGAAGATTTCCAGCACGGTTTGTAGGTTCTTCTTTGGAACGGTAATAAGCATTCTTTCTTGAGACTCTGAGATGTAGATTTCCCAGGGCGGAATGTTCAGGTATTTTAAGGGAACCTTTTCAAGAGCAACCTTTGCTCCGCATTTGTATTTGTGAGCTGCCTCTCCAACTGCGCTGGACAATCCTCCTCCACCGAGGTCAGTTATAGACGAAGCTAACTTTTGGTCTCGAATTTTTATTATGGCGCGCTTAAGTTTTTCCTCCTCAATTGGGTTTGCAATTTGAACAGCTGGCCTAGAGACTTCTTCGGATTTTTCGGTGAGCTCCAACGATGCGAAGGTTACGCCGTGGATTCCGTCTCTTCCTGTTCGTCCTCCAGCTAAAACTAGATGGTGCCCCGGCTTAGCCTTTTTTATGTACTTATCTATTGGTAAGGTTCCTATGCATCCACAGTAAACAACCACGTTTCCCACGTAGCTCTCATCAAAATAGATTGCGCCGTTAACAGTTGGGATGCCCATGTTGTTGCCGTAACAGCCTATTCCCGCAACAACTCCTCGAAAAACGTACTTCGGATGCTTAATGCCCAAGGGCAACTTGTTGTAGTCGTAATCAAGCGGACCAAACCCAAGGACATCGGTGCATGCGATTGGATCAGCCCACACACCGAGAACGTCGCGTATTACGCCTCCTGTTCCAGTTGCAGCTCCACCGAATGGTTCTATGGCTGAAGGGTGGTTGTGGGTCTCAACCTTCGCAGCGACTGCGATGTCGTCTTGGAACTGCACTATGCCAGCATTGTCCTCGAAGACTGAAATGCACCAAGGCTTATTCAGCTCAAGCGTGACCTTAGCAATATACGTTTTAAAAAGAGAGTCAATCGTTCTGCCTTCAGGCGTCAATATTGTTCCCTTGAAGGTTTTGTGAAAACAGTGTTCAGACCAGGTTTGCCCCAGGGTTTGTAGCTCAACATCCGTCGGGTTCCTGTTTTTTTGAGTAAAATAGTTTTTGATTGCCTTCATCTCTTCGAGGTTGAGAGCTAAGCCCATTTCTTCGCTGATTTGGATGAGCTGCTTATCATCGGCGTGAAGAAGGTTAACCTCGAAAAGCTCGAAATGGACATCTTTTTTAATGTAGATTTGTTGGCTCATCGGCTTTCCTCTATGCTGATCTTGTAGTTGTCTTTAACAGGATTCGCAAGAAGCCTGCGGCACATCTCATCAACCATTTTTTTTGCCTCTTCAAGAGATGAAGCCTCGACAAGAATCTCGTAAACCTTACTGACCTTAACCGATTCGACGGCGTAGTTCATCTCAACAAGAGAATCCCTCGTGGTCTCGCCTTCTGGGTCAGAGTGACCAGGTTTAAGACCTACTTCAACCCTTGCCACATATCGCATAAAAACAGTAAAAGCAGAGTTCATATTAAGCCTTATTAACACAAAAATCTAAAAATGAAGACGAATTTACGTCGCGTAACTCTATTTTTGCCTTAGCTCCTTTCGCTTAGCCTCCGCATTAACCCGTCATAAGCGTCTCTATCCACTGGGAAGGTAACTGTTTTTTCTTTAAACGAAGAGAGAATTATGGCGTTAATGATTTCGATGGATTTCCGTCCCTCCTCGCCGTTAACAGGTGGCTCCTTGCCCGCGATTATGGCGTCGCAGTATTCTTTAATGACTGTTGCGTGTCCGCCTTTTTCTTCTGTTTTCGGTTTTATTTCCAGCCATTGGCTTTCAGGTCTTCCGCCCCAAACTTTCTTGTCCGAGATGCATTCTTTGAGAGATTTGCTCATGATTGCGCGTTTGTGTTCGCTATTAGATTCAATTTTTCCTTTTTCGCCGCAAATATCAAGCCTCGATGCGTCTAGGGCGTCAACAATGCTTACCTGTAAGATTCCGAAGGCTCCATTCTTAAACCTGATTGTGGCGCATGCAATGTCCTCAACTTCAACGTTATGGTACATTGTTCCAATTTGCCCTTGAAGCTTAGATGGAGGGCCAATAAACCATTGAAGTAGGTCGATATTGTGAATCGTCTGGTTTATGAGAGCACCACCACCTTCGGTTTTCCATTTGCCTCTCCAAGCATCGCTTTCATAGTAAGCTTGAGTTCTGAAAGTGCAGGCTTCCATGAGAACCCTGTAGATTTTCCCTATTTCGCCTTCGTCGATTAGTCTTTTGATTTCTCGGTTAACTGGAAAAGTTCTATATTGAAAGACGACGCCAAGTTTCAAGCCTGTAGACTTAGCTTTCTCAACCATCTTGTCAGCTTCTCTCACTGTTATTGCCATAGGCTTTTCTACGAGAACGTTTTTGCCATACTCAAGAGCCCTCAAAGCCATGCTGCAGTGAAGAAAGTGTGGGGTGCAAATGGAAACAGCGTCGATATCCTTTTGCTCAAGCATCTTTTCGTAGTCCATGAACCATTTAACACCAAATTTTGAAGATGCCTCTTTTCCTGCTGCCTCGTTAATGTCAGCTACGGCGACGAGTTCAGCGTTGCCACATGAAACAATGCTTTCCATATGCGTCCTGCCAATCCCTTTCGCTCCAACCACACCGAACCGAACCTTATCCAAAAAACCACCCTTAATCCGTAATGTGCATTAAATCTTAAATCACTTCTTCAACATATTAAGCAATTTTGCCAAAAGAAATTTAGCCAGAGAGTTTCACCGGCATGCCCGTCTCCATGGATTTGTTTGCTGCCAATGTAATTTCAAGTGTCTTCACAGCATCTGAGTATGGGCAAAGGATTTTTGACTCGTCACATGAACGTACGGCTTCGATGAAAGCTTTATCCTCAATTTCGAAGATGTTAGGTTCGCCTAGAATTTCCTCGTGCCACTTGTCCACCTGCAGCAGCCTCAAATTGTGCTCCCATTTGGTGAACAAGGCCGTAGTCCTCAAACAGTAGATGGTTAAGCTTACACCGCCTTCTCCTGCGTTGCTTGAGCACGAGGCCCACAGAGTCCCAACTGCGCCGCTACGGAATTTTAAACCCACGACGCTTGCGTCTTCAATGTTATAGTTAGGCGCGGTTCCCTTGTTAAACCCTCGAGCTGAGTAGGCGTGAACCTCAGATACTTCTCCGCACAGGTAACGTGCAAGATCAACTGTGTGCGTAACCTGCTCGTGGAATTGTCCCCCACTTTTGGCCTTGTCAACCCACCAGCTAAAAATAGGAGCAGAAGCGAACTTCGGAGTACCACCTATCCAACCTCCAAGCAACAGAATTGGCGGGTCTTCCTTAAGGACTTCCTGTACTCTTTGCACGCCTTTCCGGTAACGGTTCATGTAGCCTACGCTTGTCAGAACCTTTTTACGTTCAGCCTCCGAAGCAATTTGCTTCGCCTGGTTTAGGTCCAAGTGAATAGGTTTCTCGACGAAGAACGGGATTCCGCGGTCAATCGCAGTGTGCTCTATACCGTGAGCGAAGGGTGGAATGCAAAGATACAAAATGTCAAGTTTAACCTCGTTAATCATAATTTCTGCCTTGTCAAAAACTTGTGCTTCTGGGCGAAACTGTTGGGCAACATTTCTAGCCTGGTTTATGTTTGCGTCGCAGAATGCTGTGAGCTCCACAAATGGGTTCTTAACCAGCCCCTTCAGATGTGTAACTCCGATTCCGCCACAACCTACAATTCCAAGTCGAAGCTTGTCAGCCAACTTAGCACACCTCCAAGTTTACATTAGACTCTTAAGGTATTTTACGCATTGGGGCAAAGTTACGTCAGGATCGCCTGGGACTCCGCATTCCAAAGCCATGTAATATTTATATCCAGCCTTTTTGAGGGTTTGAAACGGTTTTTTGAACTCGGTGTGCCCATGTCCTGGAAGCAGCCTGTTGCTGTCTGCTAGGTGAACGTGAAAGATGTGTTTCGAAGCAGCCTCTATACTTGAGGATAAGTCCTGTTCTTCGATGCTCATGTGGAAGAAGTCAGCCATAATCTGAACGTGCTCCACACCAACCTCCTCGACAATCTTAACTGCCTGCTCAAGCCTATTAACGAAATGGGTCTCGTAACGGTTCAGAGGCTCCAACAACAGGTAGACGCCGAGGTTGTCAGCGTCTTTACCCAGAATCTTGAACTCCTCAACAACAACG
This sequence comes from Candidatus Bathyarchaeota archaeon, assembly GCA_018397065.1. Taxonomy (GTDB): domain Archaea; phylum Thermoproteota; class Bathyarchaeia; order Bathyarchaeales; family DTEX01; genus JAGTRI01. The sequence goes on along the minus strand of JAGTRI010000009.1, from coordinate 4,366 downwards.
TTTTTTTCAAGATGCTTAACATCAGGCTGCCAAGGATACAGATCGGGGATTTGTGGACCGCCAAAGATTGGAACGCAGATGACACCTACGCCGCCTAGGTCTAAGCACATTTTAAGTAGGCTTCTGATTCCTTCCAGAGCGTTTTCCCTGGTTTTTCGGTCTGGTCCGAGAAGCCCGCTTGGTGTTCCGCAGACAGTTGAGAACTTGACCTTTGAAGAAGGTAAAGCCTTTTTCAATTCGTCGAACATTTGAGGCAAGACGTTATAGAAGACTTCTACGCCTTCATACCCGTATTTTTCGATTTTACTCAGTTTTTCAAGAACATTTTTTCCTAGAACAAGATTTTCCTGTATTGCTAACTTCATGCCAATCATCCTCAGATCAATTATTATAGCTAAATTTATAGATTTAACATATAAAAGTGTTTTTTGTATGATGAATTTTTGTTGTTAAGCAGGCCTCTGCTTCCACAGCCTTATTGTTTCGTACCACAATATTCCGCAGGCGAGGGCTCCGAAGATTATTGCCACAATGTTGTGAATGCTGCCGCTGTACCCGTAAAAGGAGAAACAGAGAATCAAGTAAGCAACAAACATCGTGGAAAACCAAACAGAATAAAAAAGGTAACGGGGGATCATGAACCTTCCAAGCCGCGTGAAAAACCTTAAGACGCCAACCTTCACCTCGCGCGAAAGGAAATATTCGCCCTGAATCGTCTTTTCAACTAAACCTAAAGAATGAAGCTTATCCAAATGGTGGGCAGCGATGCTTGGGCTTGAAAAACCAAGTTCCCTCTGAATCTCGCGGACGCCAACAGGCTTCTCCTGAGACCTAAGCAGAAACCAGTAAACAAGCAAAGTCTTGCCTTTAAGCTGAGATTCAATTTCCGCCTCAGAAGATTCGCTCATCGCAAACCGCCAAACCTATATACAAAACATAAATATTAAAGGCTAACATCCCAAAATATAGGCTTGCGCATCCAAGAAAAGCGGCCGCTGTAACGTAGAGGAAAACTTACACAAAAGCCTTCCGCGAAACCTGGTAGCGAACAGGCCTGTGGAGCCTGGAGGCTGGGTTCAAATCCCAGCAGCGGCCTCCAAAAATTGGATTTTGGCTCACAGCAGTTCTGGCAGAAAGTCTTGGATTTTCGGTTTCACATTGAAGTAGTCTCTTAGAGCTTGGTATGCCCTTAGGCTTTCAGGGTTATGCGCTTGTTTCTTTTCCGCTCGGAGCATGATGTTTTTAGGCGTGTACCTTGTTGGGACGAACTCGAACATGTCAACCTTGTATCCGCAGCTTTCGAGGGCTAGCTTCCGCAGGGTCTCCGTTAAGGCTACTCCAACGTATTCTTTAGCTATTTTTGTCTCAACAAACGGTTTCAGCTCAGGAACCTCTGCTGATGCTTTGCCTATTTGTCTGACGATTTGGCGTTGGCAGCATGGGGCGGCGACGATGAACCTTGCCTTCAGCTGGATTCCTCGTGCTATCGCCTCGTCGGTTGCCGTGTCGCATGCGTGAAGCGCGCAGACAATGTTAGGCTCCTTTTCCGGTTTAAAATCGATTATGCTGCTTTGATGAAACTCCATGTTCATGTAGCCCAATGCTTCAGCTGTTTGATACGACTTTTTTATAAGGTCAAGCTCTGTATCCACGCCGATGTACGTTATGTTTCTCCGCTTTTTTCTAAGAACCAGGTTAACGAAGAAGGGAAGATATGAGCGTCCGCAGCCACAGTCCAAAAGAACCGTTTCTCGCGTTCGCGAAATGTTTTCAACGCACCTAACAACGTGGCTTGCGAAAAAAATGACTTCGAAAAGTTTTTTCTCACGTGCCGCATACGGTCTTCCGCTTGGGTTCATGATGCCTATTGTCTTGTAGAAGCTTACGATTTCATCAAGGTTCCACTCTGCTTCCGGAAACACTGATCGAAGGTAAGCTAGAATCTCAGCTTGGTCTGGCAACTGCAAGGTTCAGCGTTCTCCAAAAGCACGTATGCAAGAAGGGTTCCTTAATCTTTTTGCCTTTAAAAGACGATGCAAAAAAATAAAAATGTGGTTGCCAGCTGCTTAGAGCATTTTTAGGAATTAAGGCTCAAGTCCAATCGTAGACTACGCCAAGATATGTGGTTCTAAGAGTTCCCTTTATGCCTCCAGCGAGGCCTTCGTAGACTTCCTGGCATCTTTCAGGGGGAACAACGTGTGTCAGCAGTGGCTCCGTGACGAGGGCTCCTGACTTCAGGTAGGAAAAGATTTGCTTCAGGTTAGCTATCTTCGAGAACCGGCTTGGATGGTAGTATGGGCCATCGGTAACCGACCAAAGCCACTCAAGTCCGCCCTTGATTGTGACGTGCCTAAGGTGAACATCGGAAAGCATCGGCGTTATGTCCATCACCGCTTCGCCTCTTGGGCTACCGAGCAAAATGACCTCACCATGGGAACGGGCTAAACCTACGGCCTTGGCGATGACAGGAGAGAAGCCTATAGCCTCAACAACGATTTGGGCTCCTTTGCCTTCAGTCCAGTTCATAACGGCCTTTTTAAACTCGTCCCAGTTTTGGGAGTTAACAACATTTTTTATGCCGCACTGCCTTGCACGTTCAAGACGGAAATCAACTAAATCCGCTGCCATCACGTCTGCTCCGGCAAGCTGGAACAACTGGGCGGCGAAGTTTCCGACAAGTCCAAGCCCAATGACGACAACCGTGTCTCCCAGTCCAAGGTCTGCCATTCGGATCGCGCTCATCGCTACATCCGCCATTCGGGCGAAGACGGCTTTCATCGGGTCTATTTGGTCGGGGAGCTTAATCATGAAAAGCGAGTATCTGGAGGGGTTGTATCTTTCGTCGATTTTAAAGTGTGAACAATGGTTTTTCGTGCTGAAAACGAGATCGCCAACCTTGTAGTCCTTGACATTTTCGCCGACAGCAAGAACCTTGCCTACATTTCCGTAGCCAGGGTTTCTCATCCAAGAGTCCACATCTATTTTTTCAATGTCCGGATTTGCGAAGTTAGCCCCCTCAGTTCCTGAGCTAACAATCGAATACAGCGTTTGCACAAGGACTTCGTGCTCGCCCAACGTCTCGTCCAGTTCATACTTAACGATTTCCGCAGTTTTCGGCTTCGTGAAAAATATCTTCTTTGCTATCAATGCAGATCGCCAAAAACCAACGTTACATTTAAAACTTTCACCAAAAATCATAAAACCTAAAATACAGCCTCATTTCCCAATATTCAACTAGACAACCAATAACAAAAAAGGGCTGGTAGTTCAGTTTGGCATGAACGCCTGACTTGCACTGAAAAATGGGCTTTTTTTGACGATTTAGGCGTGGATTGGGCTTCTTTTTCGGTTTGGCTTAGGAAAAACTTTTCTTATAACTATTCGAAGGATTTGCTGAATTATTCTAGGCGTTTTTATCCTGTGTTGTTTAGCGGTAACGCTTCGGAGCTGTTCAGTTTAAGCGAAAGCGTGAGAAAGGTTGTTATGGCTTCGCTTAGCAACCTAAGCAAGTGGTTAGGCGTATATGAGGAATGGAAGGGAGTTGTTAAAAGGTATGGGTTGAAGTGGAGCAGTGGCAGAACTGAGGAGCTTATCATTGAAAGAATGGCTAATGTGCAGAGCGGTGGCGATGTGCTTGATTGGGTTAGGCTTGTTAAAAGGCGTGTTCCCAAGTTAACGGTGTTTTTAGACTTTATGGTTTATAGTGGTTTAAGGTTGAGAGAGGCAGTTAACTCTTGGAACTTGATTATTCAACTGTCCAGAGAATACAGGTTAGGCGAGTATTATAACGACAAAAGCGAAGCTTTGGAACATTACAGGTTTAAGGGCTTGTTTATTCGTAGAAGCAAAAAGGTGTTTGTAAGTTTTGTTCCAGAATGGCTAATTAGAAAAATAAGCGAACAACAACCCTTAACCCTTTATCAAGTGAACAACTTCGTTAGGAGAGATAACAGGTTAAAGGCTCGTTTCTGCGACATCCGTGAGCATTGGGCTACCTTTATGACTAGGTGGCTTAGCCCTGCTGAGATTGACTTTTTGCAGGGAAGGGTAGGCGCTTCTGTGTTTATGCGTAACTACTTTAACCCTGCCTTGCTTGGCGACTTGAAGGCAAGGGTTTTCATGGGTATAGAAGCCATATCTGAACAGCTTGAAAAGGAGTGAAAAAACACCGTTCTGTTATTTGCGGTAGATTACTGCCTTCGCAATAGGCCTTCTCATGCTTAGCCTTCTGAGCTTTTCCAGAACTGTATCAAGGGTTTCCGCTTGTGTTGTTTGCCACTCGTCAGGCGGTTGTCCCGTGTAAACGTAGAGGCATCTATACATACACGTATGTATATTTTGTTAAACGTTTATATTTTTCGCTATA
>JAGTRI010000008.1 GCA_018397065.1 Candidatus Bathyarchaeota archaeon | reverse complement strand
TAGAAACTGTTTTCAAGCGAAGTCCATTGAATAAGGCCTAAACTATGCAAAGCCAGGTTTGCGGCAAACTGCATGTCTTGGGTTTTAGTCCACCATCTTTGAGGGCCATATTGAGTCCTCAGAACATCGTAATATAGCGCTAGGCTGCTGCCCATTCTTAAAGTTGCCTCAGTTTCATAGTCTTCCCAGAGACTGTCGTATTCACTCATAAGTTCTTCATAGTCTTCAAGTGCCAAAGTATATTCAAAGTCAAGGTCCAAATATTCACTCCACAGTTCGTCGTACTCTTCCTGAAGCGAGTCATATCTGGTACTTAAAAGGGAATAATCGAGTTCCAGTTCATCATAGGCATCATACAGTTCTGAATAGTCGCTTTGAAGATCAGAGTAAGCGTTCCTAAGGGCGTTATATTTGCCACTTAATTCGGCGTATCTTCCCTGAAGTTGTACGTAAAGTGCGAACACTCCCCCTGAAAAGACCATTAACACAACTATTGCGGCAACATAACTTTTTTGCTCCATTAAATCTTTCACCTTAATTATTAATTTGTCATCTTCAGATATATATCTTTACCTAAGATATCAAAGAAGCATAAATGTTATTTCAATATTTTTTCTTATATTAGTACCAAAGTTCAGGTGCAAGTTGCTGAGATGGAAGGGTCAATATAGTCAAGTCAGATTTTTTATTCTATAAATTGTGTGAAGCATAAATGTTTTTGGCTTTAGGTTGCTGCTTCTCTTTATGATGAACATCCATTACAGAACGTCTAAAAAAATCTCTTGAGAATTGCTTTTATTGCGGACTATATGTTTCTTAAAGATACTATGTTCAAAGTAATCTATCTCTTACTGTTTTTTCTTCGAGACTTTTCCTAATTAAAGTTGTGCTACGTGGTTATGCGGAGAAATTCTTCAAATTTAGAAAGGCTCTAGTTTTTATATAAAAACCTAGTGAGACTCTGCGCTGGCGATATCTTCGCTTTTCCTGAGTTTCATCTCTTTATGTTGCTTAGAGGTGTCATGGTTGAAAATTTGAATTTAAATTGGACGGCACAACTTTGAGATTGATGTAAAAGCGTAGTCTGAAGATAGCATAAAAAAACCGTAAAGTACAATCAAAAACATGAGGTAAATCAGGGCTTGTTTACGCGTTACTTTTTGAATTAATTCAGAACCCTAAAGAAAATATATCAGGAAAAAGTAAAAATAAACGAGAACAAGTCGACTAGAAAATGAAGTTCATCTTATTATGCAACGCAGGCGAGCAGTATGACCAGATTGTCTGCAGAGAATGTTTGAGAATTAATGAGACAAAACAGAAGTTGATTAGACAACTTCCAGTTTAAGAAGCAAAAAATGGCGAAAACATAAAAAATGAGGTTTAAAATATGAAAAGGCTGCGTCTTTTGCTGCGTCACCTCGCGTTGGTTACTGGCTATGTTGCGAAAGGCAATGTTTATACAGGGAGAAACGTGCATATAGGCTGCGGCGCAGTAATCTCTACAACCAAAAAAGGATTGATTGCGCTGGAAGACAATGTGGAAGTTGGAGAACAAAGCAAAATATACGCTGAAGACGGAGTTACCGTTCATATAAGAAAGTATGCAAGTATTGGAAGCGGATGTGTAGTTAAAGCGCAGCATTCACTTTGCAGCTCTACTTTTTTCCTTGACGTAAACGCCACTGTAGGGGAAAATTGTATGATAGACTTAACTGGCAACGTGAAAATAGGAGCTGGGTCAGTTCTGAGCAGCCGATGTTACGTTCATACACATAAACATTTGCATGATGGGTCTCGTCCACTCAAATATCAGGAAATAATGGTTCAATATGTCGAGATAGGGAAAAATTGTTGGTTAGGAACTGGCGTGCAGGTTTTAGGTGCTTCTATAGGAGATGGGGCCGTGGTTGGGGCAGGCTCAATCGTGACGCACGACATCCCAGCTTTTTGTGTGGCGGTTGGAGCGCCAGCAAAGATAATAGGAGGCTTAGAATAGTATGTTAGCCAATCAAGAGATTGTATCTACATTTTCTTCTTCTTAGCCGAATAACAATCAACATGACGCTACATAGTCTGTGTTCTATATAAATAAATCTACTTGACTTTGTACACCATAAAGCAAAATAATTCAGCCCCTGCGCTTCTACATCTCATTTCGCTTCACAACTTCTTTTCTCAAAATGAAAGGTAAAACGCGGAATAAAACAAAATGCAAACCAATTGAGAAATTGCCTTTCGTTGCAATAGAGGCTGAATTAGACTTGCCTGTAGCATCCTGCATTAAACATATAAGCACTTTTCTACAGATCCTGAAAGAGACGAGATATCCTAGGGGAGAAATTCTCAATTTGAAGTGAACAGACATATCTTGGTTACAAAAACTGTTTATATTCCACTTAGGAATTCAGCCACGCCAGAATCTTCGACGTGTTAGAGAAGGTGATGGATATTTTTAAAGGGTTTATCTGAAATAAGCAGTCAAGACTGTATCCGCAGTAGCGCCTGGAACCTCGTGAAACGCTTCGGACGACCAAAAAAGAAGGTTGCCTGAAGCTTGAAAAACCCAAATTCGACGAATAACTACATACACGTTCAACTTGGAAAGCAACATATAGTACGCCTAAACAGAAGAGTACGTACAACAACTGCTTAGATACAAAAGAGTCAAATACACTCTTCAGTATACCCAACTGGCAAACTTTCAGAACGTCAAAAAATTATATTCGAAATAACTACGGCAGACGAAATAAAAAAGCAAAAATCTCTTGAAGCATTATTTAAACATGCTATACACATAGATAACTTTAAACCGTGCCACAAGAATCACGCATTTAATGATTAACCCAAACTAAGAGTAATCCCGCCCAAAGGGTCCGTAGTCTAGCCCGGATCAGGACGTCAGCCTGCGGAGCTGGAGGTCCTGGGTTCAAATCCCAGCGGACCCGCTATCCATCATTGGAATATGTTTCTTGCAGATCAAAGAGAAAAGCACTTATAGAACGGTATTCGTTTATGGAGAAAACTAATCTTGAAAGGCATTAATAGTTTCCGGCAAGAATCATCGTTACCGCGCTTTGATTCTCTTTACTATTGGGGGCCTAACCTTCATGAGAACACGGTAACGACAAAAAGGACACCTCACACCAAGGTCAAGATCAGTGGACTTCACAGTTGCACCGCACTTCATGCACTGATAAAGAATCGTGGACTGCTTCTGCTCAGGTTCAGCTAATTCGGACACCTCCAAGACTGGTCTTCACTCAAAGATTCTGCTCTTTCTTTATAAGAAAAATCGAGGATGTATTTAAACTAAATGGAGAGGGCTAATTTTTAATTTTAACCATTAAATACCAAAATATTTAGGATTGCATCTTTCAGTGTTTTTTGGAAAAGCATCCAAAAAGATTTCAAATGTCACGCATTAAATATTTCATTAGATCTATATATCTCATAAATTTTGTTTTCTCGTTATAGTCAGTCAAAAATTGGTTGTATACGTTGCTCATAAGCCTCTTACTCAGAGCCGTGAAAATTACTCTCGTTAGTCTTATCACCGTTCTGTGTTTCGAATTGTACCCTAAGCTTCTCACAAACCATTCTGGATGAGAAAGAACTGTGGCATGACCTCTTTGTTGTAAGATTACGTCTAGATCCTGAGTAAAAAGTTGATAGCCTTTATTTTCTCCAAATTTTTTCACATAGCCATGATCAAGCGTTAAATGCGTTGGCATAACGAACGTCTTTGTCTCAAAATCCGGTATACCGTAGCCTTCCATATATTGTAGACCTAGGGAATCCATTGTTTTCCATGTAACCTCCCCCTTCCAACCTATTGTTTGGCCACAGGGAGTTACGCCTTGTATGTTTAAGCCAATGTTTCGCAGAAACCGTAATTCATCTTTAGGAGAGGGAAACTCTGAAGTGTTAATTGTGTTAGTTAGATGTAATCCAATTTCCCATCCTTTGTCTTCTAGTTGCTTGATGTATTCTTTATCAGACTTTTCAGGCATGATATTTGTTCTCACAAATATTGTTGATCTTATGCCGAACTTTTCCTCTATTCTTATGAGTTTTGGTAACCCATCTCTTAGCCCGTAAATGTTGTCTACATCATGGCGAAGCCCGATCAAAAATCGCACCCTCTTTGAATAGATAAGGACTGGCCATTGGTTTATCAAACATCGACATGGATTTTTTCGCAGTCCGACTTTCTGAAATTCAAATTCTTACCACTCTCTGTTTGTCCTTCTCAATGTATTGATAGGTTCTTGTTCTATTAAATATCATTTATGGATAAATAGTTAAGAGTGTGATTGTTTCGAACTCTTCAAAACTGTCTCGAAGTACCTTTTGCGAATTAGTCTCAATTTGTCTTTTATTTGCTTAGGGATAATACCTCTAATCCCGTGGTGAAGATGCAAAAATAAGATGATTTTTCCTTTCAAAGTCAATGGAATGTAGTAGCGTGGCACATGCCTTTCGATGAACCCATTATTCCTTTTGAATTGACCAAGTGACCCCCCACTCATTTTTGCATATATCAAGTATTTTACGCCCCTATTCGAGCATATCTCGACTGCCTTAGCAATCATAGCATTGTTCGGAGCCTTACTAAGATATTTTATTTTGGAGAGAATCTGCGACATAAGCGTATATTTATCACAGTGGAGCATCTGTATAAAGCCAATTAGCTCATGCCCATAGTATGCGCCAATAAAAGTACTTTGTGGGATCCAAGGTTCAAATTTTGCCTTAACATCAGCAAAATTCTTACCAAAGTGCCTAAAGGGTTTTCCTTGCCTAATTGGAGTCTCATTGTAAATTTCTACGATACCACTCCAAAATTTGTCATCTGGAACAACTTCTCTGACGACTACGCCTGATTTTTCCGCTTTTCGGACCATGTTTCTTGTTTTTCTGTCTATGCTCTGCCACCAGTCTTGGAAAGTTCTTATTTCCAGTACAGCAACATTATCCCATTCCATAAAGTATCCGTAACGCGGGACAGTATCTGGGAACCTTTGCCAAAATGAAAAAATGTCGTAACGCTGCTTTAATATACGTTTATAGCTTTGCGATTCAAGTCTCGCCGGATCAAAATCATGTAACCACTCGTCCCGTTCAGGATACCCAATTCGTGCCATTTTGCTTACCCATGTTTTGCGTTGAATACCATATGCTTAAAGTGCAGCGGATGAGGAAGAATCTTGTGTGTTAAGAAGTATAGTTATAGTTTTTCGCATTTATGCCTATCTATCCATTCTAGGGTAACTACTTGCTTAAGAAACCAAATTCATATACACCACATTCTTGTTTTTTGTCCGTTTCTGATTCTGGCTGTATCACTCTCTTTACTTTTGCACGTGCAAGTATTTGTCTTCTTCCAACACACCTTTGATTGTAATAATGATGCTTCCCTCAATGTCTAGAACCTTTAAATTCTCTAACAATATGGTAAGAACTCTCTAAAGTATAAGCGCAAGTACGAACGCGTCCATCCAATTTAGGATTAGGGATGCAGACATCACATTCTATTTGAATCAAGTTCTTCCGCCATGCCTAATTATCTGCAAAAATCTTTCGAAGATTTTTCTCTTTTGCATCTGATTAACCCACTCAGCTATATCCAGCCGTTCAATGTCGTTGTGTCTAAACCATCCCCAGAACATGCTCATACCAGCTTTAGGAGACTTCAAGAAGGTCAAGAAGGATCTTCCTAAGACATATGCCCAATGATAGCCTAATGCGTACATTGCTTTCCCAAGATTGTTGCTTTTTTTCAATCCAGTGGGTCTTGAGACCTCAGTTACAATATCTCTATAGCATATTGTTTCGTATCCCATCTGCTGCGCTTTTAAACACAACCAGCTCTCCCACCCCCAAACCACGGGATATTGCATACCATTTAAATCCCTCCAGAAAGAACCCCTAATAAGTCTTCCTGAGCCCCTTGGCGCAGATTCAGTAATTGGCTCCCCCTTTATGCAGCCGCTTGCTACCATGAGTTTCGAATTTCTTTCCATTCGAACAACTAACTTTTCGACGTAGTCAGAAGGTAATGGGTGGTCAGCACCTACGATTAATACGTAATCTGCATTCTCTTCACGCGCAATTTTAAGTCCAGCATTGAAGCATTCAGCAAGCTCAGGTCGTCCGATATAGCTATCTTTGTGAAAAGGCAGATCAACGACGGTGCAACCATGATTTCTCGCTAAGATTCCGGTACCGTCTTCTGAGCCGTCGTTTATGACAATGATTTTCTCTATTGGCATAGTCTGTCGTCTAAGTGAGATTATTGTATTAGCCAGATGCTCAACCTCGTTCCTTGCGGATATCACAGCCATAATCCTTATCCCATGCTTTTTAGCAGCTGAATCTTTAGCGAATGCCACTTGAAGTCTCACCAACATTGTTATGTCTTTCAGTATTGAAAAGTTTTAACAATACTTTTTATCAATCTATCTGACAGTCGTGAGTATTTGTGGGGAGACTGGATAATGATTTAGTAGTCCTTCTGATATGAAGATAGGGAACTGATTCTCATAGCGGATAACTGTAGAGGATTTACTTAATCAGTGGGATATTTGACCTTATAGACGCATACTAATGGTATGTAGCCTTTTCCTGATGTTGCGCTTCCATGTGTTCTTGAGAAGTATGCTTCCTCGAAATATTGTAATGTGATCGTTGAGTACGACCACGTTGTCATTTCCGCACCGTAACGCATAAGCTTATAGAGTGTTGTGTTTTGGCCTCGGCTGTTGGCGAAAATTTCTCCTGACTGGGGATTACCGCTTGAGTCAAATGCTGAGCCGTCTCCGTTAAGATCGTGCCAGTCGTATCCTAGGTATCCGGTGAGGTTTCCGAAGTCTGCGTCGTTTAGCCCTGGGATTCTTGCCATCCACTGCCATTTTGCGTTGTCGCCTCCCAGAGACACGAACACTGGATAATAGTATCCAGAGCTGGAACCGCTCACCGTAAATGTCACGAAGACAACTACATGTGTTACGTTAAACTTTCTTAATATTTTGACTGCCTCAGTTTCGTTTGACATGAACATTAGTCCAATTTGTTGGATCTGGGTCATGTTCCAGCTGCCGTTGTCCGCTAGAGACGTTCTGTTAGCGATTGCCGTTATCCAGTACCCGTAATCCCACCAGCTAGCAACCACAGTTCCATTGATGATCTCGCCATTGTAATAAACAGGCTCTCCAGGCCTTGAAGGGGAAGGAGGAAGGTTTTCACGCATCCACGTTAATGCGTTAATCCAGTCTTGAGCAGCGCTTGATACCGACATTCCTGCAGCTGCAATTGTTGTAGGAGTATAAGCTTGAGTGAAAACCCTTGGTCCCTGTCTTACGGAGGGAGGTAACATGAAGTCGGTTCCAACAACGTATGTAAGAATAAGGAAAATGAACATTAACGCTACAACTCCCGTGGATGCTTCCTTGCTGATGTAACCTCTAAACTTGAATTTTTTCTTGGTTTTTTCTGGCTGCTCTTTCATGAAAAGTATAAAGGGTTTTAAGAGCCGTACTATTGCCAAAGCCCAAAGTAGGCTGATGACTGGCGAAACAAGAATCGTGATTCGTATCATGGAGCTTGCGAAATAGATTGCCGTTATTCCAAAAATCGCCACGAATATGCCTACATTAGTTGCGGACATTATGGCAAAGTAAAGGCCCACTGGCAGAAAAATTGTGCCAATTCCCCAGTTATAATAGAAAGTGCCCCAAGCTGAAGGCCTATGCTCTGCAACAGACTCAAAAATTGTGCTTTCAAAACGAGTGGACGGAATCAAAACAGCCAGAAACTTTGTGCCAATACTTCCAATTAACCCAGTATACCAGAGAAAAATGAAGAAAACTGAGATAAGACAGGCAAATACCAAAAAGTATAATGCTTTTCTACTGATCCTTTGAGTTCTCCTACTTATTTCAGAAACAATTAATAAAAAGAAAACCCCGTAAACAGGTAAAACTTCTGTTTGGAAAATGTATGTAGATCCTAGACGCGGAACATTCATGGCTATAGATAGTGCAATTGCAAACAATATCCCATATGACAAGAACAAACGTGCCGAGTACCTTTTAATTAAGATAAGGCAGAGAGTAAACAGAGCAATCATGTTTATTGGATATCTAGCTGCTCCCCATGTTGCACAAAGATACCCCAGAGACAATCCAGCTGCAACAGCGTATATGACGCTTATTTTTAGCGGTTTTTCTTTTTCTAGTGACCTTAAAAAGAAGAGGCATACAAGAATCAGAGTTAATACTCCTACGCTTTCGTCATCGTAGAATCCGAGGGCTGTTCTACTAATGTACGAGGCATCCAAAGCCAAAAAGAAGGCAGCAAACAGTCCAACTGTTTCGCCACCTAAGTCTTTTCCAAGAAAATATATTGCAAGGCATGCTAATGTTGCCATTATTGGAGGAAAGATGACGCATAAGATGTATACGGGATCTGACAGTAAAGGGTCAAGAGTGGGAGAGCCGACTAACGGAATTCCAAGCACAGATAAACATGTATATAGAACAGCTCCGAGAACTGGTAAGCCTGGATAATAAGTAATTGACATTTTGGTTCCCCACGGATACCAACTCTTGTAATCGTGCCACGAAACCCAGCCGTTTGGCCCCCACAATCCGTTCTCGAGGATGTATTTTGTCTGCCTGTACTGGACGTATGGGTCGAACTCGTTTAAGTAGTATCCCCACCTTACAGGTAAAACTCTTACGAGAAACGCGATTACGAGAATAAGTACCAATACTGTACTTTTAATCATCGCTTTATGCGATACTTTTGGGCGAATGGACGAAATTTTGCTCAACTTAGAGATATCTTTAAGTATTCTTGACACTTTCTGACGCTCGCATCCAATTTTCCTTGTTACTTACAAAAACCGTTTATATTTAGCTTATGGTTCGATGTAGACAAGTAATTCTTTTTACGTGGCCTCAATTAGTTTTTCGTTTGCTTCGACTCTTTTTTTAATTTTCTCAATTTCCTTCACAATTTCTGGATCCTTTATTTCGTCTTTTCGTTTTTCGTTTGACTCCAGAACAATCCTCAAAAACTTTGACTCGTATATCCTCAGTAGAAGCTCAATATTTGGAATTTGACAATGACCGCCAATAACACCTGGAAACATTAAGGGTCTATCATGTCTTAAGCGGTGCGTGTCTTCTATAAAATCTGCCACATCATCGAAGCATGCACCGAAGTATCGGCTAATTCGATGCATTTCTTGAAAACATGCAATCATCCAAGCACGGTAAGTGGTCTCAAAAATTTTTGCAATCTCTGTCTCAACACAACTTTTTACGACCTTAGTCTTTAAACCTAATTTTCTAAAATGCTCTTCAGCTAACTCTGCAGCTTCAGGTGTTGCTCCACCAATATATTTAGTCCATCGCTTAAGCTCCTTCTTCATATATTCTGTGTTCTTGTGTACTCCTCGAACAGGTGAGTGAACTACAAGAGAGTTGTGGCAACGTTTATGAACTTCCAATGTAACACCTGGTTCAACAGTGCTATTGATCACCACAAGCCTTGGGCTAAACCGCGTAACATATGCAACAACAGCGTTCACATACGCATTTTTTTCAGAACATGGAATACAAATATGCATGACACTGAACTTCGAAGGAAAATCAGACTTGTACTGTCCAATTTCGTTCATCTTTTTTTCATCCAGATCGAAACCATAGACATTAAAGTTTGTGTTTTCTTTCAGCAGCTCGAAAAGTGGGCGGCCTACTTCTCCCAAGCCTATAACAAGAACGTTTTCTTTTTCCAATTTACATTAACCTCTTGTTTTTGATGGTTCCCTTTTTTATATTGTTATCTTTTTAAATGCGAAAATCTATCTTACTTGAGAATTATATGGTTAATGGTGAAATTCGACTTGGAATTTCTGGACTAATAATGTTTTCATCTAGATTACTCAGTATTGGAACGGGTCTTGCTTTTACTTTAATGATAACGCGTAGTATTACAGCCGAGGCTTTTGGTGTCTATGGTAACGTCTCGGACATCTTAAGTTATTTCATTCTAGCATCCGGCATTTTTCCTTTTTGGGCAACAAGGTTTATTGCAAGAAACCATGCTGGTTCCTCTGTTACTGTTGTATTTTCTAATCTTCTAGTTGCGGTACCATTTACAGTAATTTATATTCTATTATTGCCAGTTGTTATGTCATTATTTCACGTTACCTCAGAGTTTACGTTCGTTTATGCAATCATAAGTGTACAAATACTTGAAATCTACTTACAATCAGGCCTTGAGGCCACACTTTATGCAAAAAAGCCTCAAAGCATTGGCATTGGCATAATAATTTTTGAAGTATCCAAAGTTTGCTTAGGATACGCCTTAATATTTTTACTTAATATGGGGTTAGCAGGAGCAGTTCTTTCCGTAATCATTGCACTTTCCTTTCAGATCTTTTATTATCTAAAGTTAACAGCACCTATCTTCAGTGAAAAAATAAATTTTAAATATGTTAAAGAATGGGCTAAAGCCTCTCCGTTTAACTTATTTGGTACAGTTGGACAAAAATTGGCGGATTTAGTTCTTTTCTTTCTTTTTCTTTATGGGGGGAAAATTGCCAGAGGTTACTATGGAGCAGCCTTAACTATTGCCAGTGTAGTTGGCTATTCCTCATCTATTGGATATGCCCTTTACCCTCGACTTTTATCAAAGAGCAAACCTGAGGACGTGACCTTTTCAATAAAACTGGTTTCTATGTTCGCAATACCTATGGCGTTTGGCGCCGTTGTTATGGGTGACTCTTTCCTCGTAATTTTAAGAAGTGAATATGCAATAGCAAAACCAGTTTTAACATTACTTTCCCTTGACCTATTGCTACTGTGTTTCTCATCCATTTTCGAGACCGTAATAACTGGTGCAGAAAAACTAGATGCAGAAGCAGCGATATCGTGGAAAAAATTAGCTAAAAGTAACTTATTTATTTCCTTGGCATTACCTTATATCAAGGCTTTATTTATTTTACCAACAATTTATTATATTTTGAATTTTTTGGTTGTAGATGCTTTAGATGCAGCTCTTTATGTTGGCCTTGCAACCCTTATAATAGATTTTGCCTTAGTCAGCATTCGTTATTTCATTGCCAACAGAAGCCTTCAATTCAAGATGCCCATAAAACACATAGCAAAATATGTTTTTGCATCAATTGCCATGGCTTCGTTGTTATACATTATTCCACATCCCACAAGACTTTCACTAACTGCCGCATTAACCTTACTTGGAGCATGCGTATACTTCATTATACTATTAGTTGTTGACAACGAGAGTCGAACGATTCTTAAAAAAGTAACTAACGAACTTCAAAGAATTTTCGAAATTCAAGGGAGTGCTTAAAAGAATGAACTTAAGAGAAAAACTTGAGATTTCAAGCCATTCAATATTTAGCCAAATTATTCGTTCTTACGATGTCATTGGAGATATAGCAGTCATAAAAATTCCTAAAAAAATAGAGCATAAGTCAGACGAAATAGCAAGGGCGATAATGCAAGTTAACCAGCATATTAAAACAGTTCTTCAGCAGATAGGTCCAGTCAAAGGCGAACTTCGCTTAAGAAATCTCAAGTGGCTAGCAGGAGAAAAGAAGACTGAAACATTGCATAAAGAGTCAGGTTGCATTTTTAAAGTTGACCTAGAGAAATGCTATTTTTCTCCAAGACTATCCTTTGAAAGAATGAGAGTTGCCAAACAAGTCATGCCAAACGAGATAATAGTCAACATGTTTGCAGGAGTAGGGTGTTTTTCCATTCTAATCGCCAAATATGCCAAGCCTAGAAAGGTATATTCAATTGACATTAACCCTGAAGCAATAAGATACTTAGAGGAAAACATCACATTAAATAAGGTTAATTATGTCGTAGAATCCATTAAGGGAGATGCTAAAGAAGTCATCATGAGCAGACTACAAAATTTGGCTGATAGAGTGCTTATGCCCTTACCTGAGAAAGCTTTGGAATACCTGAATTACGCGCTGTTCACGTTAAAAACGAACGGTGGAAAAATTCACTATTATGATTTTATACGCGCAGAAAAAGGTAAAGACCCAATTGAAGAAGTACAAAGGAGGGTCTCCGAGAGACTTCAAGATGCAAAAGTTTCTTTTAGATTCACATTTGGAAGGATTGTTCGAACTGTTGGCCCAAGATGGTACCAAGTCGTCCTTGACATAGACATCTACAAAAAAGATAATAGGGCTTATCAATATCTTAATAATTGATATTGTTATGGAGGACAAGAATTGAAGAAAAAATTGATGGATATTCTTGCTTGCCCAATTGACAAGTTTTACCCTTTAGATCTCTATGTTTTCGAAGAAAAAGACGAAATTGTCGAAGGCATGATTGTTTGCCCAAAATGTTTACGCTGGTACCCAATTCGGGAAGAAATACCTGAAATGCTCCCAGACGAACTTAGAGAAGAAAAAGACGAAAAACCTTTTCTACAAAAATGGAAAGATAAAATCCCAGAAAAAATATTAAATGAAGGCAAACCATTTAACTTAAAAAGTTGATTCAAGCTTTTTCCTAATATCTAATTTTTATTAAACGTCCACTAATTGCAGATTTCAAGGCTGCCTCTGCAATTTTTATTGCTTTAAACCCATCTATGCCTGTTACTAAAGGTTTTTTTTCGTTTTGAACGCATTCAACGAAGTGTTTTAGTTCCAATTTAAGTGGCTCCTCAACTTCGTACCTTGGAGTCAATGTTTGTCCAAGCGTTTCAATCGTCATCTCCTGCGTAATATAATCCAAGTTTATTATCGCCTCGCTTCCGGTGATCGTCAACTTTCTAATTTTATATGGCGTAAGCCAGTTTGCCTCTAGAAACGCTGATTTTCCGTTAGAAAAGGAAAGCATGATTTGCGCATAGTCCTCGAATTTTGTGTGTCTAAGGTTGCCTGCTCTTGCATAAACAGATATTGGATCCTCGTCAAAGATGAAACGAGCCATGTCTATGTCATGTATAGCAGTGTCCTTAACTACACCAACATCTCCGATTCTTTCAGGCCACTTTGTAACCCGCCTTATCGTTACAGAAACTGGAGTGCCAATTTTACCTTCTGCAATTGCCTCCTTAAGCCGTCTGACAGCAGGGTTAAACCTTTCAATAAAACCGACTGTTAAAAGCAGATTCTTGGAATTGGCCAATTCAATAATTTTTTTGGCTTCGACTGAAGATTTCGCCATCGGCTTTTCAACAAGAACGTGTTTTCCAGCTCTAAGCGCTATTAATGCTTCTTTTGAAAGTCGAGTGGACCAAACACAGAGAGTAACTGCGTCAATGTCCTCGTTTTTATAAAGTTTTGAACTGTCGGTATAAGCGTTAAGACCGTACTTTTCAGCAATCATTTTAGTCTTTTGCTGGTCAACATCGCAGATAGCCCTCAGCTCGACATTGGGTAATTCGCTTAAGACTCTTACATGATTTCTTCCCCAAAACCCTACTCCAACAACTGCGACTCTTAGTTTCTTCATTTTTTCCACACTCCTCTTCCGAGACCGCGATAAATAAAACCTTCCTTCATTGCTCTTGCGGGGTTGACAATGTGGGCTAAATCAACTATAGCAGATGGTTTCTTCATGACTGCGCTTATTCTTGCCAAAGATAGCCGCTTAAACTTGTTGTGTCCAACTGCGATGAGAATACAATCTGCGCCCTCAACTGTTTTGTCAAATGAAGGTTCAGCGTCATATCCTAAGTTTCGTAGCTCCTTATATGTGAAGTATGGATCGAAAACATTGACTTTTGCGCCCATCCTTTTGAGAATATTAATCAGCTCAGGTACAAGTGAATCTCTCATTTCTTTTACATTTGGACGGTATGAGATCCCCATAACTGAAATCCGCGATCTTCTCACAGGTTTATCACAGCTTCGAAGGGCACTTTTTACAAGATTAAAGGCATGCTTTACCATATTATCGTTAATGCTGCGGGCCAATAGAGGCATCCTAAGTTTTAAGCCGATGTCCATGGCTTCGTCTATAAGAAGAAACGAATCTTTGGGCATGTGCCCGCTAACAATTCCGGGTTTAAGTAAATGGCAAAAAGGCTGAGTATTGGCGGCCTTTTGAGCTTGAAAATAATCGATTCCCGCCATCTCACAGTAAATTGCAAACTCGTTGGCCAAGGAAATGTTGACGTCGCGATAGATGTTCTCAAAAATTTTTGTGGCTTCAGCTGTTCGAAAATTAGTCACCTCAACCAGCTCGCCTTTAACAATTGTTTTAAGCACAGCTTTCGCCGCTTTTGCGCTTTGTTTGTTAATTCCAGCGACAACTCGGGAATATTCAGTCATGTCTCTTAGTGTTCTCCCAACCGTTGCACGTATAGGACTATATGCCAAACCAAAATCCAAGCCTGCTTTAAGCCCCGAAGATGATTCTAAAGTTTCTTTAATCAAGGTTTCGGTAATTGTTGGACCTAATGTGCTTTCGATAATAATCAATGATCCACGTTTCATGTTTATTCCAATATTCTTACAGGAAACCTCAATGTTTGTGTAGTCAGGATGCTTTTTTTCATTAACCGATATGTTTACAGCCACAATAATTATGTCACTTTTAGAGATGGATTCTTTAAATTCCGTAGTAGCTGAAATACGGTTCTCTTTTAGGCTCTGCTTTAAAACTTGGCTCAATCCATGTTCTGCAAAGGGACTTGTTCCTTTAATTATATGTGAAATTATGTATGGATCAGAGTCAAGACATATTACGTTGAAACCTGCGTTTGAAAGTAAGCATGCGGTTGACAGCCCCATTCTTCCGCATCCAACAACTGTGATGGTATATTTTTTCCGTTCTTCAAAACTTTGTAACTCGTTTTCCTTGAGCATCATCGCTTCAGTCATTCTTATTCACCGTTAAAGTCAGCGTTGATAAGTATTTGAAGGTAAACGTTTTTTTATTTAACTATTTACCTTAACTCAGTTTATCTGAAAACCTAATTTTTCGACTTCTGAAACAATTTTCTCTACGGGGTCTTCAAAATTTTTGATTATGGTTTGGATTCTTTCATTTTGCACTTTCTTTACAGTTTCCAAGTTGTCTAAAGTGTAAGCGATTTTCCTAAATAACTGCCTCGGATTCTTAATTAGAGTTACCATCTCGTTCTTGACCAAGTATTTCAGAATCTCAAAAGGTTTGTTTGGGTAGCATGAGAAAGTTGGAACACCTAAAAGTACAGATTCTGAAGTCATGGTCCCTCCCCCACCTATAAAGATCGATGTGTAATACAACAAACTTGGGCCGTCAATTGCGGTATTGCATATAGTAATTTTGTCTTTGAAAATTTTTTGAAGAACCTGTTTTTGTTCTTCATATCTTGGTACAACGACAACTTGTACATTTTTATTTTTTTCTAGGACCTGTTTTATCAACGGAACCGTTGTGGTTTCAGGTAAATCTTTGTGTAATAAATATGACGCAAAAGACTCTTCAGTTCTGAAGGTTACAATAGGCTTTGAATCATCCAACATAAGAGTGCTTAAGATTTGACGGTTAGGTTTAAAATCTTTAAGCCAAACCCAAGGATCCAATGCATTATATTGAACAATGTCGCCTAACTGGATTCCATATTTTGTCCAAGCTTTTTTTGGAATCATTTTTGGGGTCATAAGCTTTTTTGATAATGGGATCGTAAGCCTCGCAACAGCTGCTGCATGAGGAGAATCATTTATGCTGATGTGCGGAATTCCCAAACCGAAGGAGACGCGAGCCATTTCTGGAGAAGAAAAAGAAATAGTTACATTAGGACCAAAATCTTCTATAACTTCTGATAATTCAAGGATTCTCTGAGCGCTTGTTCTTAATTTATTTGCTAAATTTCCTCCACCGTGTTCTCCGACAACCTCCGCTTTTACACTTTTAAGTTCTAATAGTTGATTAACTTCCCGATATTTTCGAGTTGTCTTTAGAACTTTGTGGCCCCTTTTTTCGAGCTGTTCAGAAAGTTTTATGGAAAACATGCATTGTTTTGGAGTTAAAATGTCCAGGGCAATCTTCATTATTCATCACTTGACAGCGGTTTAGGATGTTTTACTTTTTTTGTTTTTCATCTTTGTGTTGGGTTGTTTAATAGTCTTGTTGTTTCTTTATTGCGTGCCAAAATGACCGTTTTACGATTTCTCTCCAAATCCACAGCCATATTAGAACCAAGAATGCGCTTATGCCGACTTTAAATATTGCTGACAAAAGATTGTTTGTTACTCCCGCAAGGTTCATGGGCACTATTACACGGTCGATTATCCATAATCCCAGAATCATGCACACCCAAACGAAAAGAAGGATTATAATGAAATCTATAATTCTGCGGATCATGTTGTCACCACAATTAAATATGCAGTTGCTAATGCCAGAAATCCCGAAATCGCTGAAACTACTAGGAACAATAACGCTGCCTCTCTTTCGTATAGGGGTCCTCTAGCTAGAATCATGCGGGCAAGGGTAATAGGTGCTTTTGGGTCTTTTGTTGCCATCAGTCTTCCGTCCTCCAGCATCATGACTGGACGTGAAACGTCTCTTCGTTCATAGAGCCTACCAATGGATGAGAGTCCATAGAAGGCGTTCATTATTTGAGGGGCAAAAGCGACCAAAGCCACTACTTCAAGTCCACCTATAACGGATATAGCACCTAGCGCTGCGCCGATGCTAAGGCTTCCAACATCACCGGAAAAAATTTTCGATGGGTACTTGTTATAATAAAAGAATACGAGCAGCGGACCTAGCAGACAAAGGCATAACAGTAACGCTGAGGATCGACCTAGGATAACGGCTGACAGCAACAAAAAGATTGTTATTAACGTGCACGATCCGGACATTGTTCCGTTAAATGGGTCCATCATGTTCGTCGCGTTAGAGGTCACAGCAATCGCTAAAGGAATAAGAAAAGGATAAACGATGGTCATACGAGTCTGGCCTATAAATGGGAAAACAACTCCGCGAGGATTATAGGTATGCATTATAAGAATAGGCAAACTTGCGAATAATGTGAGGAACGGCTTTGCTTTTGCGTTTAAATTTTTAAAATCATCTACGGCTCCAACTAACCCTGCTATGAAGACGCAGGCAAGAAAACTTAAAGCCGCATTCGTTGATTCTGGAAATAAAAGAATTGCTGTTACAACGCTGACAGCTGTTCCAGCAAGAACCGCTATGCCACCCATTTCAGGGACAAATGGCTTGTCTTTTTTGTGAACGTCTATGCCGCCTATTCCCTTTTTTCTCATCGTTCTTATAACAAAGGGCATCGAACTAAGAGTCACTGCGAATCCAGAAGCGAAAATCAACGTTTCGTTAAGCAACTCTCTCGACACTTCTAAATATTTGATTTGCTTAAAATTGGTAAGCTAAGGTATATATAATGATTGAACAAAGCAGACAAATTAGCTTCAAAAAAATTAAAATATAGACACACAAATAATACAACACACAAAAGCGGGGGTTGCCAAGCTAGGTCAAAGGCGCAGGCCTGAGGCGCCTGTCCCATAGGGGTTCGTGGGTTCAAATCCCACCCCCCGCACTGAAATGGGACCCCACCGAAGTAGTTGTGCAGTAGAACAATTTTTGCTATTCTGGCTAAAAGCTCTCTTACGACATTGACTGTTCTTTTGATGCCACTGTTAATCTACAATCCATGCTATTAATGTTCATCTTTCTGGCGAAAAATGTTCTTTGACTTTTCTGGCAAGTTTGATAAAGTGGGGGCTGCATTTTGAAATTTCAGCGTTTTGACAAGCTGACTATTTCCAACTTTTCTTTTTTGTATGCCAAATCTATGGTGATTGGCGAACATGCCGGTTTTATAGCGTTGGTTAGTTATGAGTTGATTGCCTGAGAAAATTGTTGAAAAAATCGAATGCCATTCGCCCAGAAAAACCATGCTCTCCGGGGAACACATCAATCCAGAGATTTTCAGGATGTCCACTTGCTTCGTATGCTTTTTTGATTATTTGGTGAGCTTTGAGTGCCGAGTGAATCCAGAAACAAGTGTCAGAGGCGCCGCTTTCGATCAGAAGGGGCTTGGGTGCGATGGCTGCGATTACGTCAGGCACATCAGCGTACTTGTATAGAAAGGGAACGATTTGAGAGCCGCAGAAATTAGGTCTAGAAATAGCGTAATGCTCGGTTGTTGTAGCATAACAAATTATGTCAACCGCTTTGATTCTGTCATCTAGCAGCGCAAGATAAGTGCTCATTGTCCCTCCAAACGACAGCCCCATGCAACCTATCCTTTCAGGGTCAACCTCACTTCTAGTCAAAAGAAAGTCTACCACGCGCATCCCATCAAAAATGTTTGAGCCTAAAAGAGTCCTACCCAGAATAAGATGTTGCAGAAAATGGATGTTACAGATATCTCTGTCAACAAAGGGATTCTGATATGCAATTCTTTCTCCAAAACTTCTCCAATCAGGAGCTGCTGTTACATAACCCGCTTCGCACATCTGCTCAGCGTAGTTATAATTGTGTTGCGCTATCTCTGCTTTTCTATTGGGATCATTGAAGTGTACTCCCGCAACTGAATCTTTTCCGTAGGGTCCGTGGCCATGAGCACAAAGTATAGCTGGTCTTCTTCGTTTATCAATATTATTTGGGATAAGAAGATATAATGGAACCCAACAATCTTCTTCGGACTGAATTAGCCATTTTTCCCTAATATAACGTTCCGTTTCTTCTCTTGAAAGAAGCTGAGGGTCTAGTGAGGCTGGTTGAGGAAACTCACCCAACAGCTCCTTGACTTTAGCTTTTAGTGTTTCCTTCCATGATATGAAATCAATGGAGACGGTCGACTGAAAACTTAATGAAGGCTTCGTCTTCTCATATAGTTTTTTGATGAAGTTGTCTGTTATTTGCGGGGCATCAACTGTATTTGCCAAAAACTTTCACCTCTCATTAAAGGTCTTTAAACAGGTAAAGTACTTATACATAGCGGGAAGACGTTTTTACACGCTACCGCTTTAATGATGAATTTATGAAAAAACCTAAAATCGAATTCGAATAATATAATGTATTTTAAAAGGAGCCTCAAATTGAATCATAAAGAGAGAGTCATAGCATCCATTAATATGGAAGAGCCAGATAGGGTTCCATGGTGCGCATATTTCGGTTTTGCTCCTTCATTGTATAAGAAATTATGTGCGCATTTTGGAGTTCGAGTGCACTTGGTAGATAACGACTTTCCAGAATTATACAAGAAACTCAATTTTGACATCATAATTTCAAATCCAAGATCTCCCATAGGGTTTCCTAAACTGTTGCCAGACGGCTCATATCAAGACCATTTTGGCGTAACTTACATGAACTTTAATGGATATTCTGAGCGACCAATCAAGCATCCATTGATGAACTTTAACGTCGAAGACCTTGAAAACTACGAGTTTCCTAATCCTGAAATTATGTTACTTGATTCAGTGGATAGCTGCATAAACAAATACGGAGACATGTATGCTATAATGTCGGGTTTTGGATATACACTTTTTGAGAGAGCTTGGACACTTCGAGGTTTTACTCAAAGTTTAAAAGACTTTTACATCAATCCGCCATTCATGGAAAAAATGTTAGATAAAATAACGACATATGATATTGAATTAACAAAGCTTATAGTTGAAAAGCCTCTTGACATTTTCTGGATCGGAGACGATTACTCAGACCAAAAAGGCATGTTGATGTCGCCCAGCATCTGGAGGAAATTCATCAAACCGAGATTAGCAAAAATTGTAGATATTCCAAGAAAAAAAGGTATTCCAGTTTTTCTACATTGCGATGGGAATCCAACTGACATTCTGAACGATTTAATAGAAATAGGAATAACGATACTGAACCCCGTTCAACCCCTTGCAATAGATCCTAAATATGTTAAAGAAAATTTTGGTGATGAACTTTGCCTATTTGGGACAATCGATATCCAAAGAACATTACCTTTTGGAACATCAAGAGATGTTGAAAAAGAAATCATAACCAGAATGGAAACATGCGGACATAACGGCGGCTTAATACTATCCCCAACACATAGTGTTCCGCCAGATGTACCAGTAGCAAACATCATTACGCTTGTTAAGGCAATCCAAAAATATGGACAATACCCAACTTTTAGCTAATAAAAATTAGAAAAATTTAGGTTATTGGAAATAGGCATTACATAAGCTTCAACATCATATTCATTCATAAAGCGGATCCTCTAATACGACTATAACCCCAAAAATTGCTTAACCAAATTCAGCATCAAACTGCTTCATTAGATTTTTTGCCTCTTTTAGTGATTCGCATGTTGTTTGTATCGCTACACCTTTTTTAGAAATTTTACCTAGTATATGCATTACTCTTTGGGGTTGAACAAATATTTGAAGCAATTTTCCCTTTTCCTGCACTTTCCTATACAATGGCACCCATACGTCTTCTCCGCCATCTGGATTGCCTGCACCTGGAATCCATTGTATTCCATCTAATTCTGGGATTTCAAGTAGCTTATCCAGATGTTTTAGCTCCAGTGGGCCATCTAAGTGCCATATAGTTCTTTCAACAAAATTGCATTCTTCAATTATGTAAGGGTAAACTAGCTCCTCGAAAATTTTTGGAGATAGATAAACAATAGTGTCGCATTGTAGCACATAGTATCTTTTGTCGCTCCAAAGACCTGCCCATGTGGAAAACCCGTTATCCGAAGAATCAAAGAATCTGCAAAGTTCATTGAAACATCGAAACCAAATTTCTTGAATTCTTCCTATAGATTCAACCAGTCTTTTTCTATCAAGAAAAATGTCTCTTAGTATGTTTGTCGGAAAGTTTCCTCTAAGTTGCCCAGCGACGGTGACTGGATCAAGAAGGTCCGTTAAGCCAACAACTGCATTGTCGTCACATTTTTCTAATGCTGTATTTGTGCATTTTATAAGATATTTCCACCATTCATTTTCTGGATCAAAATTGACATTTCTAAGATATTCTAGGTTCATATTTCCTTCAAACCATGCTGTGTCAATTTTAGGGTTAAAATTCACATTTGCCCCGAGACAAGCAGACAGTATCCCAGGTCCAAGGTTTATCCAAGCGTTAGGATAGGATTCTCCAAAGAAAGAGACATCATTAAATTGTGATAACAAGACATTTATTGCCTTGTTGATGTTAGGATAATATCTAAGAAAAACCCAAATGTCTACTGGTTGTTTCCAATAGTTATTTTTTGGCGCAAAAATCTGTAACAAAGGTTTATCTAAACTTTTTTCCCACCAATCTCTAAATGCCTTTTTGGTTTCATCCCAATCTTCCTTATTTATCATTCAGAACATCCCTTAATCTTTGAAACAGTTCCTCCTCGAACTTGTTTGTTCAAAAGATTGAATAACATTTTGATAGGCGTAATAAGACGGTTTAGGGTTTCCTTTTGTGTCAACAAGCCCCCATCCTGTCTCAACTGGGCAATCAGGTGAACCGCATTGCCAGCATCTTTCACGGTCGCTCCACATAAAATAGAAAGCACCAATAACGTAGTGTTTAGATAAGAAGACGTTCATTGCTTCGACTATGTATTTTGCTTGTTCTTTTTCAGAGTGTCCATCTTTCCATTTGTACCACCATTTCTTGAGTTTGCACGGATAGACGCCGGTTGACCTTTCTTCCTCTGTCGTGAAATCACCTTTAGAAGAGTATCCCCATTCCTGTATGACAATCGGTTTTTTTGTAAGTTTATACAACTCTTCTAACACTGTAGCCCAACTGTGTGGTCCGCCAGGATGCCAGCTTCCAAAATATCCATTTGCTCCTACATAATCGAAAATCACTTTTTTGCCACAGTAAACCTTTTTATACATATATAATGCGGTTTCATCGAAGTCAGCCATGTTCACACAAACCTTGGCAGACGGATTCCCTTTTTTAATTCCTCTTCCACAAACTTTTAGAAAACGAATAGCCTCATCAATTGTCAAAGGCTTTCTAAACATCTCCAGATTCATCTCATTCGCTATTTTCCAGTACTGAACATCCCTTTCAAAATATTGAGCGAGAAATCGACATACGTTTTCACAGTTTTGATAATATTT
This sequence comes from Candidatus Bathyarchaeota archaeon, assembly GCA_018397065.1. Taxonomy (GTDB): domain Archaea; phylum Thermoproteota; class Bathyarchaeia; order Bathyarchaeales; family DTEX01; genus JAGTRI01. The sequence continues at coordinate 30,307 of JAGTRI010000008.1, read as the reverse complement.
TCTTGAACCATAAGTGCCAAATGATTCTGGAATTTGAGAGGGAAAAAATGTAATTAGAAGAATTTTGAATCCGTTTGTTCGAAGATTTTTAATCATTTTTGTAAAGGCAAGAAAACTATCGGTAAATTCGAGTTTTTCCGGTTTCCTAAATGGAAATCCCGGAATTTGCGTTCTGATCCACTCAATTCCTGCTTCGTGCATCTGTTTTATTGCACTTTTTCTTTGGATGTCGGTATTGTCGCAGTATATTCCGAACATAAAATCATTTTTCATATATTTCAGCCATTTTAATTGGATATTTCCCATATTTTTTCGCAGCATTCAACATTGTCAAAAAATTTTGTGGCAAAACAGAATCATGTATAGTGTGCCCTGAACCAAGAATGTAGCCTCCCCCATAAGCCGCATTTTTAATAGCGTCTTTAACTTCTTCGATAACATTGTTTTGGGTTCCACTTGCGAGAGTATACGCAACATCAATGTTTCCAATTGGACAAATTTTATCACCATACATCTCTTTTACTTCACTTAGTTTCATCCCGGCTGTGGGCTCTAGAGGTTGTACCGCGTCGATCTTGGCTTTTATTATTCCATCCATAAGTAGCCTTATATTTCCGTCTGTATGAAGCAATACGGGTATTCCTTTTTTATGAAAATTCTCAACCACTCTTCGCAGTTCTGGAAAGACAAACTCCATCCAACACTTAGGAGAAATGAATGGTCCTGTCTTGTAGGCGAAATCATCAGCGTCTAAAACAGCCTCAGCCCCTGCATCTACCAAAGCATTGCCGCATGCAATGGTGTAATCTGCATGGTCTTTGATTACCCTTCTTACGAAGCTTGGGTTACTTTGCATATACTTGAAAAAGTCAACGAAACCTACTGCTTCCATTGCAACTTCAAAGACACTTCCGCAACATGGAATTAGGAAAATTTTTCCCTTAGAATATTTGACGTATTTTTTGAAGTATTCAACTCTCCAAGGGTCATACGGATCAGGTCTTGGAAACGACTCATACCTTTCAGGAGAATTCAAAGTTCCCTGCAAATAGAAGTCTGACATAGAAAAAGATATTTTCTTAGTGAATAATCTTCCAAACTCATCCAGATATTGATTGTTGTTTACCTGCTTATTGTTTTTGTCATTAAGAAAAGGCCATATAACTAACGAATCTAGTCCAAGCTTTGATAAAATAACAGGTTTCCTCTGTTCAGACATAGAAGGAAAGATCTTTTTAAGAACGATATTGCTTACTCCTACTTCAAGCGTTGGAACTTTATCAGGTTCCTCCAAAAAAATGGCAGATAGAACTCGGTCTCTAGAATCCATTTGTCCTTCCCTCATATTATATTTCTTTTATTATTTTTCTTAGATTCAAGAGGCTTTGACGCGTTCCTCTTTCAGGATCCGAGGTATCCTCATATTCCAAAGAAAGGTACCCGGAATATCCTTTTTCTTTAAGAATTTTGAGTATTTTATTATAATTTATTAGTCCGGCTCCAATTTCACAAAACCTATATCCTTTATCAGTCATTATGCAATCTTTTATGTGGGTATGGATTATGAAATCAGAAAGTTCCATTGTTGCCTTAACAGGGTCTTGCCCCGAAACTTGAAAATTAGCTGGATCGAGATTTAATCCCACGTTCTCTTTATTGACTTGCGCCAAAATCTTTTTAACTTGACTGGATGTCGCCGTTATTCCTCCGTGATTTTCCATCGCAATTTTTATGCCAAAATTTTCCGCTTTTTTTCCCAGCCATTTTAAACAATCTACAACTTGTGTATACATTTCTTCCCAGATGTAATAATCTGGAATGTGAGAAGCGAAAACCCTTAAAATCTCAGCATTTATTTCATAGGCAAATTCTAGTTGTTTATTTACTTTTTTAAGTTCACCTTTTATTTTTTCTTTACATACCGCAAAATCATTTATACCCATAACACTTACGACTTTAAGGTTGTAACTTTTTAGTAATTCAAATAAGGTTGAAAGTTTATCAGGATTGTTAAAAAAATAATTAAGGTGACAATTCGGGATCTCTGCAGACCCTTCAATGAATTTAAATCCGATACTGTTTAAAATTTTAAGCGTTTTTTCCCAGCTAAGTTCTCTAAACCCGATTGTACAACTGCATTCCTTCAAAATGTATCATCTCCATTGTTTTCGATTTCAATAGGTTGCTTTTTTGCAAACGACAGATATCCGGCCTGAACTATGTCTATCGCTCTTTTTCCATCAAAAGCTGAACTACAGTCTCTGTTCTCAACTGCTTTGATAAAATCTTTTGCTTGCTGATAAAACGCATCAACTACAAATGGTAAATTAAACGATTCATTCCACTTGCCACCATTATTTTCTAGGTAAATTTTTATTCTTGGCGAGATAGGTTGATAAAACGGATGAGACTCAATGATGATGATGCCGCCATGTCCAAAAATTTCCGTTCTTTCATAGTACATTTCAGGAGATTTAGTGCACCATCCAACATCAATTCCGCCAAGCGCACCGTTACAAAATTCGATGCTTGATAGAGAGTTTCCTTCTAGCCTTATTTTTTTTATGTAGCTTTCAAATTCTTCCATATTTCTGTAAGAGTCCTTTACTTTTTGTTGCCACTCTTTTTCATAACGTTTGATTTGTTTTAAGATGTCTTCTGGGAACATGTTGCACATCAAATAAATGTTTTTCATTTCTCCAACAATGTATCTGAAAATGTCAATATAATGACATCCAATATCCATCCAAATACCACCTCCACTTAAGGATGGATTAGCTCTCCACAGGTTCATTAGAAAATGGTTAGCGCCATACCATCTTTCGCAAGATTTAATTAAATAAACTGGTGAAATATGTTTGTCTACATATACTTTTGCAAGACGGTAAGCCTCATTTTTTCTTTTTACATGCCCAACGTATAGAACAATTTTATTTTTTTTCATCGATTCAATCATTTCTTGACATTCATGTGTGTTTAAAGCCATTGGTTTTTCAACCAATACATTTTTTCCACTATTCATTAGGTCAATGGAAACTTTATGGTGAGAACTAACAGGCAACAACACAAACGCCAAATCCACATTTTTAGAGCGACTCACGTCTTCATAATGCGTAGTATAATGCTTGAAGCCATATTTTTTCATCGATTGCTTAGCTCTCTCCTCTATCACGTCGCAAGTAAATTCTAGGCTTACGTGACCATCGGATTCTAATCTTTTCAAAGCATCCAAGTGAACTTTTGAAACAAGTCCACAACCTATTACTGCAGCTCCAAACAATATTCTCTCTTTCCTTTAATTTTGATAAAATTATAAATTTGAATGAAATAAATAAATTTGAATTAATTTATAAAAAAAGGGGCAAATTTGGCAAATCGGCGTTTCCATTTTACACCACTGCTCCCAGGTAGGCTACATACGTTAGCGTAATGAACCATAGAATGGCCCAGCCAACAATGTATCCTAGGCATAATGGCACCACTTTTTCCTCGTATAGCTTTACGCTTCCTATCTTTATGACAAGAACTTTGAGAACCCATACGATTCCGTAGAATAGACACCAAGAGAACGTTAGATCCGAGAAACTTAAGACCACACCCAATGGATGTAGCGGAAACCAAACGAACCTAAGTCGGAGAAAAGTTAAGACGCCAGTCAGTATGAATCCCACAAGAAATTCTTGTAGTCTTGGTGGCGGACCAAAGATGTACATTGAGAATGTACTACCAGATGTGTCGCCATCAATTCCATCAACAACCCAATTACTCATGTCTGGCATGAATCTGCTTGGCCATCTTGCGCTAAGTCCATACGTGTATGCACCCCAGAGAGATACCACCATGCCAATGATAATGGCAATGCAGAAAGCAAAAATCTGAGTTACTATCATTCCCTTGATTCTTGTCTTCGTTAACTCAGCAAGCTTGAAGCTCTCCATTCCTCTAACAGATGGGGTGGGTGTTGCCGATCCAGTTAACGATCCAGTTAGACTCCACCCATGAAACATTTCGGAGACCCAGAAAGCCCTAGTTGACCTTGCCTCAGCAGTTACAGGAAAGTATACCATTGCGTAAGCTGCGGGAGCATAATGATAAGCGCCAAATCCAGGCCCATAGTTTAAGCTGGCGTTCCCTACATAACCTGCTTCGCCTCGAATTCTGATGTTAAGCAAGTTGTAGAATTGAAAGACAACAAGGCTTAGAATTGCGAATAACACTGGCATTTCGCAGATAACCAATAAACCAAGAAATCCAAGGAAAGATGCAATCAAACCTATCCAGTAAATTCGGTATGGTTCTTCTTCGACCTCTGGATTCTTTATGGCTTTGATTGTTTTGATTAGGTGATCCTTTGCTAATATTAATGAGAAAACCGCTATTCCCATGGGGGCTCCTATGTGAGTAATTGTTGCGATTTGTACAGCATTAGCTGCTTGCGCGGGAGGAACAAAAATACCTCCTAACCCCGGAACAATGTTGATGTAGTAATACATCAAAGGTACCTGTCCTGGAATATAGGGAAGAATGCCCATCATGACCTGTACTACTGGTATTACGATACCGAAGATTATGTAGAAAACAAAAGAGGATAACAGCAAATCAGTGGGCCATAAGAAAAGAATAGCTACTGTTAACCCTCCAAAAAAGGAGGCTCCGAGTAAAGCGTTCGGTAATGTCTCTATGAGGTATGGGTTAAGGTTAAGTTCATCATTTAGGGCAGGAATAGTAGGTACAAACTTGTTAAAGGGCCCAAAGAATCCTGGAATAATCAAACCAAGAATAATTCCAACGAATGCTAATCGAAGTCTTGAACTTGAAAATAAGCTCTTTTTAGTTTCTTCCGAGTTCTCACCGCCAATCAACATATGTGCAGCAGTTGCTATTGGAAAAGGCAATTTTTCTATTTCGATAATTTGCTTTCTCATTATTAACGCAAAAAAGTGTGTATATAGAACCATCATCAAAGTAAATGAAAACCACCAGAGCATTGGTATTGTCCAAGCTCCCCACGGAACAACCGAGTTTCCAGTTATTGCTGGAGTTAATAAACCTGTGTCAGTAGGACACCAAAATGGTGGCTGATATTTTGGTGCAATTGCTGCATACGGTGATAATGTCAAGTGATAGAGTGAGGAGTAAAGGTTAGGAGCTGTCCACCATAAAGCTATACCCATAGTTGATGCTATCATTGAGTAAACTACAGTGAGTTCATGAGGGTTTAGACCAATTCTTGGTAGCAGCTGACTGACAATCGTTAATATGAAGAAAGAGACTAAGATTGCTGGAAGTTGTGCCATAACTGTTTTTGAAAACCCAGTTACAATGACATAATAGAGTGCCCAGAACACTACTAATATTGTGCCTACGGTTAAAGATTTTGCAGTCAAACCGCTTGTCAAAGATTCTTTTTCTTTCGTCATTTTCATCCCTAAATAAAATTGAACTTTATTTTAATATATATCACTTTTGGTTACTTATATCAAATATTTAAAAAATTAAATTTTATTTTAATTTTAGAAACTTTTATATGCAAATACAACCTACCAATAAAATATGAAGAAGAACTGCTTTTTGGCAATAGTTGCTCTAATAATTTTTTGCTGTCATATCAATGTAAGCAGCTCTTCAAATTCAACAAACATTTCACTTGAAGGTTTGGATTATCTACATGTTTTAAAATCAATAAACATGACTAATATAGAGTCTTATATCAGAACATTAACGTCATATGGTACTCGCGCAACAGGTTATAAAGAATGCGATGAAGCGGCATCATTTATTTTTGAAACCTTACAAAATTTTGGCTTAAACCCTCAATATGAATATTTTAATGAAACCGTCCCGATTGACTATGGAGCATTCTTAGAAGTCTATTCGGAAAATGGAATTTTACTTACAAACTTCACAGTATATCCGCTTCGCCCAAATTTGGTTGAGACTTGTACAACTCCTTCGGATGGAATAACGGGGAAAATATTTTATGTAGGTAAAGGTACGCTATCTGATTTTAATGGAAAGGAAGTTGAAGGCAGCATAATAGTTATGGACTTTGATAGCCAAGCAAACTGGATCAACGCTGCAAAGCTTGGCGCCAAGGCTGTTGTATTTTTAGAACCCAATGAATTTACAAACACCGAATCGTCTCAAAAATATCTTAATGTCCCTCTCGACTTTCCGCGAGTTCTGATTCGGAAAAATAATTTTCAAAGTTTATTCTCTTTATTATCTCAAAATTCAATTTATGTAAGACTTAAAGTTGAAATGAAATTCGAAAACAAGATTGGAAAAAATATAATTTGTTACATAAATGGTACAGATCCTCAATTAAGGTCCGATGTCATTATTATTTCTGCTTATTATGATTCATATTCAATAATACCTTCATTAGCTCCAGGAGCAGAAGAGAGCACGGGAATCTCAGTCCTCTTAGAAATGGCCAGGTTTTTCAGCAAAAATCCACCTAAAAGAACTTTACTCTTTTTGGCATTATCTGGGCATAATCAAGCCCTTGCCGGAATAAGATCCTTTGTGAATGATCATTTTTCCGACATCATTTCAACGGCAACGGGCAATAGTTGGAAGTATAAGCTTTTGATCAATCTTGACTTTAGCAGTGAAAATAGTGTTTTCGGAGTTTTCTTCTGGGGTTACTTCTACACTTTTCAAAAAGTAATCTCTAGATTTGAGACTATCAAAGTAATTTTCAACTCGTATATTCCAGATTATCAGCAAAAAACTGGTCAAACCCTCAACATTATAAACTGTCTTCTAATGACTCTCAATCCAGGAACAATGTATACAAAATATATGTTTGACAGCGAGCCTTTCACTTTAGCAGGAGGAATAGGCGTAACATTTGCAACCATACAAACTCTGAAATCTCATCAAAATACGCCACACGATTCTTTAGATTACCTAATTTTTGATAACCTAAAACCTCAAGCTGAAGCTGCTATATGTACCATTTTTGCTCTTTCAAACGATGAGTCCCTTGTCCTCCCATCAACGTTACCTACAAAGTATGATGACAGAATGGGAGGATTTGCCTCTCTAGAAGGGCAAGTGATAGAATACAATTATACGACTGGCTGGTTTACACCAGTACCACATGCGTTAGTTTATATTCAAGGATACCCGGCTGAGCCTTACGTTTGCGGTCAAGACATGTATGGGAATAATCTTCCCCTATACGGACATGAATTCTTTGTTAGAGCCGATTCCCAAGGTAGATTTGTTGTTCATGGCGTAGTTCCTAGATCTGTGTACGTAAATCCTTTGGGTGATTTTAGCTATATTTTTGAGGCGTATGTGGAAAATTCATCAGATGGATCCTTGATATACGCTCCAGACTATGGGAAGTATGCTACTCTTCCTAAGAAAACATTGGTTTTGTCAGAAAAAGAAGTGATTTATCCAATTGTCTTTAAATGTGGAAAAATAGCATTATATGATATCCTTTATCCATCTTCTCTTACTCCACTCCCAGGATTATTCTTTGAAGTTAATGATTTCACAACGCATTTTGCCTTTGACCATTTCGGGTATGTATCGAGAATCTATACACACATAGCTTCACCAGTGACAATGATTTTTGTACCTTCTGAAAGCGCCTCCGAAATTATAATTCATTCTGCAGTAAGGGTCTATCCAACGGGATGGCTAATAAATGCAACAAAAATGAATCCTTTTGGTTCGGGATTCAGAGTAAAAACTGGTGAATGCCTTCATCTTACTCCAATTCAGATCGCCAATGATATGCACTTACTTAACGAAGAACGTATAAGAATAACTTCATCTTTTGGCATTACCCTTTCATTAAATGAAACTCAACAAATACAAAATCAACTTAATTTTCTCGAAATTACTAGAGCAAAAAATGCAAAAAACTACGACGCAAGCTATGCTAATGCCTTCGCTGTATGGGCTTACGAATTCTCAATATATGGAGATGTAAGAACACTTATCCAAGATTCCTCGAACACCATTGTTTTTTTCACGATTATGTTAATTCCGTTTTCCATTTTATTAGAGAGACTTTTATTCGAATACCGCAACACTCTAAAAAGAAGTATGGCTGTGGGGGCCATCATTATTATATTTCTGCTTATTTTAAGCTTAAGTCACCCTGGCTTTAAAGTTTCACCAAACTCCTCATTAGTTCTAATGGGGTTCACGATAGCCTGCCTAATCCTTCCAGCCTTGGTAATCCTATTTTGGAAATCTTGGGGTTATGCGAAAGAATTTCGTGTAAAATTTTTAGGAAAACATTTTACCGAAATCAGTAAAGCAAGCGCTATGATACTTGCATTTTCCATGGGTATTTCAAATATGCGTAGAAGAAAAATGAGAACGGCGTTAGCAATAATTTCACTAACATTAATTACTTTTGCACTTGTATCTCTCTCGTCATTTCCAGAAATCTCAAGACAGGTGATTGGCGAATATGTTGGAAAAACAGAATACAACGGTTTGCTAATAAGAGACCGAAACTATGCACCCCTTAGTAATGAAGCTATATCGATAATCAATGAAATAGTGCGCAAGTTTAATGGAACATTAGTTCCAAGGACATTTATCGGCGGCAGTAAAATCCTATACGGATCCCTAGGAAAGAATTATACAATTCACGGCATTTTGGGATTAAAGTTTGATGAACCCGTTAAAATACAAAGAGCAATATATGGAGGCTGGTTTACTTCATCTGATAGATATAAATGTATTATTCCAAGTGAAGCTGCAAACGTTTTAAATATTTCAATTGGTGACCAGATAAGATTATCCAATATTCAAATAACAGTTTGTGGAATTTTTAATGAAAGCGAGATTGACGAAATAGTTGATTTAGATCAAAACTCAATAATCCCGACTCCAGGTGGTGGAGGAACTGGAGTTGGTGGAATTGGAGGAGTTGGTGGCCACTTAGAATCAAGATTCATAATAATAATTCCATATGAATTTGCAATTCAATTCGGGGCACATACTTATACTTTAGCAACGCAATTTCAAGATTCTACCGTTATTACAAATGTATTTCAGATTCTTTCAACAAAATTTGCTAAAATTAATGTTTATTCTGGCATTGATGGAAAAATATGTTTGTTACAACAATCCAAACAATTTTTAATAGGAACAGAGTCTCTGATAGTGCCTTTCATAATGGTGTTTTTTTCGATCTTTAACCTAATGTTAGGCATGGTCCATGAACGAACCAAGGAGATTGGTATATACAGTTCAATTGGTTTATCGCCATTACATATCGTCGGGATGTTTCTTTCTCAAGCCGTACTTTACAGTGTTTTAAGTTCTGTTTTAGGTTATACTATTGGCATTCTAGGCATACAAATCACCAGAGTGTTAGGAATAGAAGCAGGTCTTGTTCCAAACTATTCTTCTTCAATGGTAATTAACTCTGTGGAACTAACAATGTTAGCGATTCTAACGTCCGTGGCTTACCCCTTTTATAAGGCGTCAAAGATGGTTACGCCATCTCTTGAAAGAAAGTGGAAGATGCCTACAAAACCCAAAGGCAACGAATGGTTAATCCCTCTGCCTTTTGTGGTTGAAGAAAGTGTCAAGGAAGGATTATTATGTTATATGAAAGAATTTCTTGAATCATTTCCAACCGAAAGAGTCTCTTTATTTTCTACAAGTGATATTAGTTACAGTGAGAAAGATGAAGAGAAATCTATAACATTTATTGCAAGACTGTCTCCCTATGAAGCTGGTATCAGACAGAGAGTAAGTCTTAGACTGGTTTTTAATAAATCTGAAAAAAAATATCATACAAACATTTTCATTGAACGTTTGGATGGAATTCTTTCTGTTTGGAAGACCGCAAACCGCTCATTCGTGAACGAATTAAGAAGACAATTGCTTAATTGGCAATCTCTTTCGGATAGTGAAAAGAAAAATTATCAAAGTCGACAAAATGAGCTGAACACAATAAAGGTAGATTATGATGATGACGAAAGATAAGAAAAATGAAACTGGATTGACAACTAGAGTAATTTTGGGAATAATCTACTCTGGCATAGTTCTTCAACCTGCTGCAATTTGGCTTTTCTTAGTTACTGGAAGCCCTCTTGGTTGGGCAGCACAATTCGCAACAGTAATGATGTTAGAGTTGATTGCAAAATTACTTGACAAACCACTAACAAAGAATGAAATTCTTACATTAATGGTTGGGTGTGGTACAGCTACTAGTGGAGGCTTTGCAATAAACTTATTGTTCAGATGCTATTTTAAGGCTTCAGAAATAACAGCAAGCTTTAAACTTACAGACGCATTGCCTTCATGGTTTGCACCGCCCGTGCAAGTTTATTATCACAGAGATCTTTTAGATCCTAACTTGCTTCCAATTGTCGCAATTATGCTAGTTTCAACAGTTTTTTCTATATTAACGGATATTTCTCTGGGTTTTTTAACTCGTCAATTATTTGTTGAGGGTGAAAGACTGCCGTTTCCTATGTCGCAAGTGAATGCTGAGTTATGTATATCGTTAAGCGAAGTAAAGACTAGAAAAGAGAAAGTCTTCTTGTTATCTGGGCTTGTGGGTTTCATATATGGAGTTTTTCTATACGCAATTCCAATGGTCTCAAAATCTGCATTTAAGGTTCCTGCATCTTTCATTCCATTACCTTGGATCGATTTGAATTCAACTATTGAAAGAATTCTTCCAGGTGCTTCTCTTGGGATAGCTACTGACTTAATTATTATAGCAATTGGCATGATGCTTCCGAAGGGTGTAATCTTCAGTATGCTTGTAGGAAGCGTTGCATTTTATTTTATAGGTAATCCAATTTTAGTTAATTTTGGATTATTTACCGATTGGAAAGTTGGTATGAGTTTACAGGATACTTGGACAAGATCTATTCTAAATTTTTGGGCTAGCCCGCTTGTTGGATTGGCACTTTCAGCAGGTCTTCTGCCTATTCTTTTTCAGCCAAAATTTTTCATTGACATATTTAAAAGTCTCAGGAAAGCTTCTCTAAAAGAATCTCAAGAAGTTATTTCTTTAAAACTTATCGTAATACTTTTTTCCGCAGGATCGATTGGATCAGCAATATTGTCTTGGATTCTGGTTCCTGATTTTCCACTATGGATTTTTCTTATGATGTCAGTTGGATGGTATTTCATTAATAACCTAATCGTTTCACGGTCTCTCGGACTAACAGGAGTTAGTATGGATATACCATACGTTAGGGAAGGAATAATAATTGCTAGCGGATATACAAGATATGCAATCTGGTTTGCGCCAATTAATGCAAGTGGCTCTGGTGGTGCTGGTTGGTGTGCAACATTTAAAACAGCTGAACTAGTGGGAACAAGTCCTAAGAGCTTGGTGAAAACATCCCTATTAGCATTGCCTTTTGCAATAATTGGCGGATATTTTTTTGTATATGTTTTTTGGAAAATTGCCCAAGTCCCTTCAGAAATATATCCATCTCCTTATTGGCCTTCCCAGGTATTGATGACTTCTCTTTTCGTTACAAGATCTATAGCTACATTCAACCCGTTTTACATCATAATCTTTTTTATTTTCGGGACAGCTTTGCAGTTTATTACAATGTTTATGAAAATACCATTTTCAGTCATAGGATTTGCTGCGGGCGCAGCTTCACCCATTTCAAATCCTTTTGGATTCCTAGTTGGTTTGATCCTAGGAGAGTTTATTAAAAAATACGTACTTAAAGATCGATACCAAGAAGAAAAAATGACTTTTGTTGCTGGTTTGTTTGCAGGTGAAAGTCTAATTGTTGGCTTAAGCGCAGCTTTAGCAATGATTTTTGAAGCTCGCTGGGCAATGCCATATTAACGAAAATGTTACTTAAAGTATGGAAAGTATATCTTATTTGAACTCTTTGCTTAATTTTTCATTTTGTTGCCAGACGAGGTCTTGGCCTCCTTTTGCGATCATTACGAAAAAAGAGTAATCCTTCGATTGATTTGGTTTTAACTCAATTGTCTTGAATATTATTTCGAAAGAATAGGAATTTAACAGAAAACACCTTTTTATGTATACAACTTCTTTTTTGTTCCAGAAGAAACTTACAATTTCTTCTGAACGAGTGTCCATCCATGCTGCCCAGCCATCACTTATCTTCTGTTCTCGAATTTCGGGTTGTTCAATTTTAATGTAATGACTAGCCTCCTCTCCTAAGACTTCTGGATTTTCCACTGGCCACATAACGTGATAACTTTGGCGTTTATACATTTCAGACTCCATTTTTCCTTCAATTGGCAAAAAGAAACAATCTTCTTCATCAATGTCTCCTCCAACAGCCACATAGTTAGATATCCAGAACGTAACTTTTTGATCCGTTTCAGATTTATTTAGGATCTTATAATCAATACGTAGCATTGAATTATTTGAGTATGATGTGATTTTTTTCTCAAGTAAAATGTTTTTAAGTTTTGATCCATTAAAAAGTCTGGATAATTTTACTGTTACTAATTTTTTATTAGCCTCGAGAACTTCATATTCATATGATAAATTGGCTAAGCTACCCCAGCCTTCCTCTGCAAAATTATCGAGTAGAAAACCATTATCAGTTTTTACTTGGTTGTTTCCCGTTTCTTTGAAGATAATTTCAGAAACTCTTCCTCCTAAATGCGGTTTTATGATTGTAGAAAGAATTGGATTGTCAAGTATAATTTCCTCTTTTCCATCTCTATCGATATCTACAGTCAAAATGTCAGCTTCTTTCAAGATTTGAGAGGCTAGATTCGATTTAGAATAAGAGTCGAGAACAACGCATGTTTTAACATCTTTTACATATCGTGACGATGAAAAACGCTCAATTAGTGCACTAACCTCTTTATAGTCTTTGCATCGAACATTTACGAGAAGATTATAATCATCTTGAACAATGTAGACATCTTGAACTTCAGGTAAAAGCGATATATTTTTTGCTACTCGTAAAATAACAGATGGCTCCACTTTTAAATTTATGAATGCTAGACTTGCTAGATCTAATTGATCATAGTTTAAAATAATACCGAATTTTCTAATGATTCCCGATTCTACTAATTGAGAGATTCTTCTTTTTATTGAAGGTGTAGAAATTTTTATTCCATATCTTAGAAGATTATTTGATATATCAATAAGAGAGATTCTACCATCTTTAAATAAAAAAGAAAGAATTCTTTTATCAATTTCATCCATATTAATCACGATGCTTTTTGGTTTTATTTTTTCAGTCTCACTATTAAGAATTTCGTAACAAAACATAATAATTTTACAATATGTATTAATTTATTGAAAAATTAATTTATTTTTAATAAGCCCTTGAGACTTGATGTCGATCAACTCACCACTATATATTTTTATATTTATCTGATTTTGAAGGATTTTCATGGTAATATGAATCTCAATTAACTTTTAACTTTCATTTTATGTAGATGGTTTCTAAACCACTTAATAACTTCTGCTTCCATTTCTGGGGGGTATTCATGTCCAACGTTGAAGAATTTTAATTTTAACCGGTTTGTATAGTTTTGATAATAAGGTTTCAAAGCATCGTATAACCCTTGAATGCCCTCTTTGGGAATGAACATATCTAGTAAACCGCCAGTAAGTAGTAAGGCAGTTGGAGGAAACTTTTCAAGATTATTTAGTGGGTCGAAATCTCGATATAACTTTCTTGTTTCTTCATCAGGCTCGCACATTGGTTTTTCCTTGAAAGGTAAAACCTTTAAAGACAACATTCTCTCAACAAAAAGCGGAAAATTTGCTGTTCCAATTACGGATGCTGAAGCTTTTATTCTTTTTTCTAAGAAAGTAGCCACTAAGGTGATAAAACCTCCCATCGAGACACCCATTATTCCTATTCTGGTGGAGTCTATGTCGTCTCTTGTTTCCAGAAAATCTATAATATGTTTAATGTCTTTAGCGGTCTCAACAACTATTGTGAAGAATGTTCGAGGAAAATTTTCAGCGAATTTCCCCCAAAATTCTGGATCTAAACGATCTCCATGCATTCGGGCATCAACTGAAATTGAATAAAAACCTTTATCTGCAATTCTTAAACAATTTACCAGCATTCCTTCCTTTGTTCCAGTCCATCCATGGAGCAATATTATTACAGGTTTTGCTTTCTTTGTTTTGTGATAAAACCATAATGTTGGAACTTTATTTTCTCCAATAAAATGTTTCTCAATTGTGTATGTGCCTTTGATAGATGCCAACATATAATATCACTTCTTTAATTTTTGTATCTTAATTCTAAATTAATATTCTCTTCTCTTTCATCAATTGGTTGCAGATTCGAACGCCTTCAACAGCATCTTTTGCAGCTGCGTCTGCACCTATTTTCTTTGCAAAATCAGGCGTTATTGGAGCACCTCCAATTATTATTTTGACTTTTTGCCTTAGCCTAGCTTTTTGAAGTGCTTTAACCGTATTTTCCATTTCAATCATTGTTATTGTAAGAAGGGCTGACATTGCAACAATATCCGGTTGATTTTGTTTTATTGCCTCGATAAATTTTTCCGCTGAAACATCTACTCCAAGGTCGATTACTTCGAAGTTTGCTGCCTTCAAAAGTGTTGCAACAACATTTTTTCCTATGTCATGCAAGTCACCTTTAACTGTTCCGATTATGACTTTCCCCGTTGATTTAATATCGCCTGCTCTCATATGCGGTTCAAGAACGTTCATGCCCTCCTTCATAGTTTCACTTGCCATAATGAGTTCAGCGAGAAAGTACTCACCCTTCTCGTATTTTTGACCAACAATTTCCATGCCCTTCGCCATGCCGTCAATTATTGCTTTATAAGCAGGTATTCCTATCTGAAAAGCCTTTTCCGCTGCCTTTTTTATGCCTTCTATATCAAAATTTACGATAGAGTCTTTGAGATTAGTTAGAATTTCATGTTCACTTAACATGTTTATCACGTTTTTTAGTTTATTAATAGACTATGCCGTTCACTTTATCCTTTAAAACAATATCAGTTTCATTCACACCAAGTGTTGTTAACACGTTAGTTCTATAATGCCAATCAAAACAGCAATATCGAATAATTTTAATTTTTTTACCCTTAAATTTTTCAGGTATAACTTCTACGGAAGTGCGTTTTGAAAATCTTGTTATTTCAATAGTAAATATGCACTTTTCCCATCTTTCACCATCTTTTCTGATTATATCTCCCGTTTTTTCTACATTCAAAACCTTTCCTTGCAATTTCACAATCATTTTTCTTACACTTCCTCATTATTTTAAATATTTTATTAAAAATATCATTCATTAATTGAACTAAAATTATGCAAGTTTCATATAAATTTTTCTTATAAAATAAAATAAAAATGAAATTTTTAAAAAAAATTGCGTAATTAAACAAAAAACATATATATTAAAATTAAGTAAGAATAAATCAGTTAAAAAAAGATCTTAATAAAAATAACGCTTTTAATTAAAAAATAATGGTGATAAAAATCACAGCCAATGATAGTCTAAATTACTCCTATAATAAATTACTTCCAACCAATAATCGCTATAACAAGTATATCTGCAAAGTTCCAGACAAAGAGACGCTGGAAAAGGAGCTTCTCTACCTTGGTTTAACGCGTTAATAAAATACGTGCCATCCAACCAACCCAGAATCAAGATAGAGAAGCTACCTTCCAAATTAATATACAATTCAGTGATTTTGAGTTCGCATTTGCCATTCGAGGACAGTATTTTTTGACAATAAGAAATTGCCTTTGAATAGTAATTGTAAAAATTGAAATTGAGATTTATTTGATAAATATTTTCAATTATGAATAATAATTATTTTGCATACATGAAAATGAAGGTTGCCTTGTAGATTAGCAATTTTTGTCGATGTTACTATTGTCATCAAATAAGAGTTATTACATGGATAAGCATATAATGTCAATACTTTGGTGTTAATATATGAGTTATCGAAAAATAATTGTTCCATATCAAGATCAGATATTTGAAGCGGAAATAGAAAGTCATAAACTTTTAGCAGTAGTTAATAATAAACTAGACCTTCCTCCTATTGATAATTTGGAAGTTGAGGCTAGAAGTGCCCTTTTACACACAATTGGGTCAAAGCCAATATCTAAACGCGTTAGCTTCCATTCAAAAGTTGCCATTCTAGTTGATGATTATACTAGACCAACGCCTGCACAAAGGTTAGCACCACTAATCATTGAGGAGCTTATTGCAGCTGGTGTTAAAGAAAGAAATGTTTTCTTCGTTTATGCAACAGGTCAGCATCCTGCAAATATAGAGCTTGCAAAAGAAAAAATTGGTAAAGACCTTGCAGACAGGTTCGAAATTGTTGTCCACAATCCTAAGGCTTTCGATGACCTCGTCTTTCTTGGCTTCACATCAAGTGGAACACCTGTTTGGGTAAATAAAGCTATAGAACGTGCAAACTTCATAATCGGTATTGGAGGTATAAGGCCTAATTTCTCCCCTGGATGGAGCGGAGGCTGTAAAATCGTTATGCCAGGCATTTCAGGTTGGGAAACCATTAATTTCACTCATACAAAGGTCATGGCTGGAGACAAAGTTACTTCAGAGGGTGTAGAAGACACTCCAGTTAGGCGAGATATTGAGGAAATAGGTGACATGGCTGGATTAGATTTCATTCTTAATGTTGTCTGGAATAGAAGCGGCCAAATTTGTGGGGTTGTAGCTGGTGACCCGCATAAAGCATGGCAAAAAGGTCTCGAAATTTCCAAGAAAAGTTTCGTCTACAGGTTGCCTAGACGAGCTGAAATAGTAGTTTTAGGTTCTGGGCAGACAGAGTATATCTCTGAGGCCATTATTACAGCTATGAAAGGATATAACATTACCACCGAGAATGGTACAATCATTGTTGTAGCCCCTTGCACAAAAGGTTGGGGTAAAGAAGAAATTCCTGCTTTAGAAAAAAACTGGTATAAGTCGTTCCCTTCGGAAGAACTAATGCAGCTAACAGCAAGTGAAATCGTTTGGAAGGCTCAAAAACGAGAGTTCGATCCGGTCCGAAATATGAATGTACCCTATGGTATGAAGTTGACAATTGAAAAAAGGCACGTTATAATAGTTTCACATGTTGTTTCACCTGAAAAACTAAGAAAATACGGTGTAGATCACGCTGTGAACCTCGAAGAAGCTTTAAGAAAGGCCTATATTAAACAAGGCGAAGATGCACAAACCATCGTTGTACCTGACAATTTCAGATACATTTTTAAAGTTGACTGATACGTCTACCAACCTGTCAATGTTTAAAAATACTATACATTTTTTGTTCTTTTATTAAAAAGGAGGGAGAAGAGGGGTTAGAGTAATATTGGTTCACCTTTTGGTTCCTTCTCTGTCTTCTTTTGTAATCTCACTTCTAGAACGCCGTTTTTGTATGAGGCTTTTGCCTTCTTAACGTCGACTTTTGCTGGAAGATCAACGATTTTGTGGTACTTACGTTCAGCTGTGTCGACATCGATCGACAACGAAGTTTCTGTTCCATGCATTTTAATATCTTCCTTCTCGACACCTGGCAGCTCCGCTATAACATGGATTTCGTTGTCCGTTTCTGTTATATCAACAAGTGGTTCACGTTCCTCGCTGATGCTCATGTGAGGCCGACCAAACCTAGCTTCAGGTTTGAAGTTGCCGAATTCTCGTACTTCAGGTTTTCCATCTGGCCCGATCTTCATGCTGTATCCGTAGACAAATGGACCAAATTCTCGTACTTTAGAACCATCAGGCATTGTTCTTTCTCTGACTAGATCTTTGGGCGTTATTCTTGAGAGTTCCTCGAATTGCCTCTCCATGAATTCTTCCATTTCGCGAATCATTCTATCCATGTCGAAAAATCCTCCTCTAAAGAATGGCCACCACCTTCTCCTTCCTTCAAACCAATCATCCCAGTATTCGTCTGGCATGCAACTCACCTCCGTCATGGTTATTTTTTTGTTTACAAAGAAATAATTACCAAATGGTAATATATAAATATTACTCAAAGGTAATAAATGGGAAGGAACAACCTAATATACAAACCCTTTCTATAACGTCACATATCACTGTAAAACAAACGGCGAAAAACATGAAATCTATAAATCTTCTACTCTTTCTATTGCTTGCCATACTGTGGGGGACAGGGTGGTCTGCAACCAAAATAGCCTTAAGTTATGTTCCTTCACCTGTTTTTATGTTGCACAGGTTTATTTTTTCCACAATTACTATGTCGCCGGTTTTTCTAGCGATACGAAAAAGGGTTCAAGGCGATACAAAGACCTTGAAGAGACTTTTACTGCTTTGTGCGATAAATACCTTCGGAGTTATGGTTACAAACACTGGTCTAGAGGGAGAAAGCTCAGGCATTGGGGCAGTACTTACATACACTCAGCCTCTTTTTGTATCTTGTCTAGCTGTACCGTTTCTAGGTGAAAAGATAAACTTCATTAAACTCATAGGAACAATACTAGGGTTTATAGGGGTAATTCTTCTTTTTCTCGGAAAAATCCACTTAATAACTTTGATTTCTCCGTTGCTTTTAATTCTTGGCGCATTCCTTTGGGCCGTAACAGTAGTCTATTACAAGCGATTTTTAAGTTACGTTGATTCTTTCGTTACAAACTTTTTTCAATGGGCATTTGGCATAATCCCTTTAGGAGCACTCAACTTATTTTTAGGAAGACACTTTTTCCCGCAAGAACCAATGTACCTTTGGATGGTTCTTTACACATCTATTGGAAGTGCCACTATAGGATGGACGATATGGTTATATCTTCTTAGCAGAGAAGACGTTACAGTCGTCTCGAGCTCTAGTTTTCTAATTCCGCTAATTGCTATGTTTTCAGGCTGGGTTTTCTTGAAAGAAAATATAAGTGCTGAATCATTGCTCGGATCTATGCTTGTGCTCTTGGGAGTTTTCCTAGTTAATAAGTCTAATAAATGTAATCGCTGACCAGATTTTATTTATAAAACATAATGATGACTAAAACTTCGTTCGTTTAGTGATTACAAAAATAAAAAAGGAGAGTAGATAATTGAACTTGTAAGTTCTCTTTAGTAGTATAGTACAGTTGAAACTGTGTATGTTGCTGGAGCGATGTCGTAGTAGTTTCCGACTCTGATATCAAGGTTGCTGCATGGCAGTAGAGGGAATGAGGCTGATTGTCCCGCATTAAGATATACTGTCTGATCAAAGTTGACTCCATAGGCACTCCAGATTACCCGAATGTATGTCCCTGACACGCTCGTAGAGTGAAGTGTGACCGTGATATAGCTAGCATAGTAGATTTGAATATCGTACCAGTGCCAATAAGTATACCCATAAGACACAATTACAGTCTGGTGGTCAATAAGGACTTGGTTGAAATTCAAATTAGCGATGTCATTCCAAAAGTTTACCTCATCCTCTAGATCGTAAGCATAATCCCGCCATTGAAGATATAAGTCGTAATAGAAGTTAAGATCATCCTGCAGATCATCATACTCACTGTTGCTGTGTGCGTGCGTTGACACATAATTCTGATATTGGGTATTCAATGCTGTTATTTGTTGTTGAAGGTTTGCTTTTTCAGCAGTAAGCGTGCTTATCTGTCCTTGCATATTCATATAAGTGACAAAATTTGAGCCAATAAGCGCAACAACTAGAACTCCAATAACTATCACTAACGTTTTTCCTTTTTCTTTATTCTCAGTCATATGAACCAACATGCAACAGCTGTTCCACACCTTTATAAACTTACCTAATCTATTAATAAAAACTTATGAAAAAATAATAAAAAATTCTTATATTGTTCAACGCAAAAGCATCGACATCGTAACTAGGATAGAAAACATAGTAGGTACTAAACGTCTTCTTATGGCAAATTGAAGAAAAGTGGATGCGAACTTATGTCACGAGATCTATAGAAGCTGCCCATTTCGCAACGATATTATACGAAAAATCGCGAGCGGTCTAAGAATGTAAGGGATGGTTTATATGATCACCTATTACGGATACAAAGATGGTTCAAGTGAATGCTTTATCATTGTTGATACTAAAAAATATAATTGATGCGGTAAATCGTGAAATGTTTTCATAGAGAGCCTTAAAATTGATTACTTTGACGATCCATCTTGAAGACAACTCCTTAGCAATGGTGAACGAAAAGCATAGCAATAATTTTAAATATACTTGTTCGTCTTGCAAACCCGAAAGTAATAAACGCCATGTGTGTTGGCTTGTAAGTGGAAAGCCATAAAATGTAGCTGGAACTTGGAAAAGTAGAGTTAAATCGAATGAAAAAGTTGTTGTTATTTTTTTGGCAAACGGATGTTGAGTCGATTTACACCCTTCTTTGGAATTAACAGTGTTCCTAATGCATCTGCCCTAGTAGTACCTCCCTTGATTGATAGAATAGAACCTACTCTTCTTAAAAGGACTGACCAAGGTTTAGTGGCGCCTTCAACTTGCACATGAATGTCTTCTTCTTTACGGTTAACCTTAACTGTCATAGCAATGTCGCCCTTCACCGTCGGCACATGCCTTGAAGCTATTGTATTATCGTTCAATTCAAAGACGTGAAAAACTACACCATCGCTGTATTCATAGTCAGGTCGCATTTCATTCCTTCCAACTGGAATAATTGTGTTCGGTCGAACCATCAATGGCAGGCTCAAATAGTCATGCTTCTCATGAATCCAACGTCCACCATCTATTACTTTATTTGTTATGAAGTTTGTCCAATGTCCTTCTGGCAAATAATAGTCAACCGTTCCATCAGATGAGAAAATTGGCGCTACTAGAAGAGAATCACCCAGCATATATTGACGGTCAAGGTAATCACATGCAGGGTCATCTGGGAATTCAAGCATCATGGCCCGCATCATTGGAACTCCTTTTTCATGAACTTCGCAGGCTATGCCATACAAATAAGGCATCAGTCGACATTTGAGCTTAGTAAAAAAGCGTAGTACATCAACCGCTTCTTCGTCAAAGAGCCAAGGTACACGGTACGAGCTGCTACCATGCAGTCGACTATGCGAAGATAACAGTCCAAAGGCACACCAGCGCTTGTACACATCCGCTGAAGCAGTTTGCTCAAATCCACCAATGTCGTGACTCCAAAACCCAAAACCTGAAAGGCATAACGAAAGTCCTCCTCGCAAGCTTTCAGCCATAGACTCAAATGTTGCTGTACAGTCACCGCCCCAATGGACTGGGAATTTTTGGCATCCAACGGTTGCGGAACGCGCAAATACTATTGCTTCTCCTTTTCCCAATTTGTCTTCTAAAGTTTCAAAAACCGTTTTGTTGTAAAGGTATGTGTAATAATTGTGCATTTTTTCAGGGTCTGATCCATCAAAATAAACTACATCTGTTGGGATACGTTCTCCAAAATCGGTTTTAAAGCAATCGACGCCCATATCAATTAATGAACGAAGTTTTTCGCTAAACCATTTGCAGGCGTCAGGATTGGTAAAATCCACAATGCCCATTCCTGCTTGCCATCTGTCCCACTGCCAAACATCTCCATTTGGTCGCTTGAGTAAATATCCATTTTTAGCACCTTCGTCGAAAAGCGCTGAACGTTGGGCAATATATGGGTTTATCCACACACAAATGTGTAAGCCTCGAGCCTTTAGCCTTTTAAGCATCTCTTGTGGATTAGGAAAAACACGTTCATCCCACTCAAAATTACACCAATGAAATTCCTTCATCCAGAAACAGTCGAAATGAAACACATGCAACGGTAAGTCGCGGTTAGCCATGCCTTGAATAAAGCTTGTGACAGTTTCTTCATCATAGGAAGTCGTGAAAGATGTGCTCAGCCAAAGGCCAAAAGACCACACTGGCGGCAGTGCTGGTCTACCGGTAAGCGCTGTGTAACGAGTTAGAACTTCCTTAGGTGATGGACCATAAATTAAGAAATATTCTAGATATTCTCCTGGAACGCTAAATTGCACGCGTTCAACGTTCTCAGATGCAACCTCGAAGGAAACTTTCTCTGGATGGTTAACAAATACGCCGTATCCTCTGTTGGTCAAATAAAAAGGAACGTTTTTGTATGATTGTTCGCTACTTGTGCCACCATCCTCGTTCCAAATATCTACAGTCTGACCATTTTTTACAAAAGCAGTAAATCTTTCACCTAAACCATATACGCATTCTCCTACGCCTAACGTTAATTGCTCACGAATGAACCGGCCATTATTTGTATCCATTATGCCCATAGCTTGCCAACCGCTACTCGTAATAATTTTGTCATCATCTTTGAATATAATATTCCAATTTCCATCCTTTTCGGCACGTACTGTTAGGCGACCACTTGTCAATGTTGCTGCTTGAGAATCATTATGAATCTCCACATTATGTCCTAAGTGCATATTAATCTGGAATTCAGGTTTTCTAGGTCGTCCTCCTTTATGGTGGTAAATCTGCACTCGAATAACATTAGGCATCGGCGATGAAAAACGAACAGTTAACATTGCAAGATCAATGGTATCTCCGCGGTGTGATACTCTTCTTGTTGGACCATAAATTGTCAAAGCATCCGGTTCAACGTTCACATCGTACACATGAACGGGAAAAAATGGTGTAACACCTGGTCGCATAAGCCAGCGACCACTTGAAAATTTCAAGATACTTCCTCCATGTCTCATAATTTGACTAAATTTAACTATAAACATATCGAATTATGAAGTATACTTTGAAAATACGAAGTGATAAGTTTAAAGTATTGCTGTCTGTATGGTAAAAACTTGCAAATAGGACATTCACTCGCCAAATCCAGAGGCTATTGTTGATTAGATCTAAGCATACCTAAAAACTGTTAAAAAATTTAGAGAATTAGAGAAGGCTAAGTGCTTTGGATTTAAAGCCCAAGGTCTAGTTTCATATTTTCGCTAATTGTTTTATTCTCTTGAATGTTTTTACTCAATATTCGGGTAATGTTTGTGTTTTTAAGAGTTTTCTTAGTAAACAGATCATGTAAATATAATAACCAACAAGACTTAAGTTGAAAAGGCACACTTGACATTGAAGTCTTTTAGTAATTAAAAAAAAGAAAAGGTATCAGTGTTGCCTTAATAGTATAAGGCAATTGAGATAGTGTATGTCGCAGGAGCAATATTATGATAGTTTCCAACTCTAACTTCAACATAGTCGCAAGGTAATATAGGGAATGATACAGTTCCTGTTCCGTCAACATATATCGTCTGATCGAAAGTAACTCCATAGGCACCGTAGATTACCCGAACATAAGTGTTTGCTACGCTCTAGTAGTGAACAATGACGTTGAGGTAACCTGCATAGTAGAATTCATATGTCCAATAGTAATAGGTGTATCCGTAAGGTACAGTTACAGTTTCAAAACTAACAAAAGTTTGATGGTAGTTCAAATTAGCTATGTTATAATATATATTATACTGGTCTAAATAGTAGACGTACATGTCATAATATTCGTCACGTTCACTTACTAAATCATTGTATGCTGCGTCAGTGTGCGTATGCGTTGACTTATAATCTTGATATTCTGTATCCAATGTGTTATATTGTGTATTAGTGTAGGTATGGGTTGATGTGTAAACTTGATATTCTGTACTCAATGCATTATACTGTGTCTGAAGACTTGTTTTTTCAGCTGAAAGAGCGCTTACTTGTGCCTGCATACTCATATAAACGAAAACATTTGAACCAATAAGCGCAGCAACTAGAACTCCAATAACTATCACTAACGTTTTTCCTTTTTCTTTATTCTCTGTCATATAAATCATCGTACAACAGTTTATAAACTTACCTAATTTTTTTCATGAAAAACGAAGAAAAAATTAATAAAAAAATCATATATTGCTCAACATCGAAAACATAAGAAACAGTCATACCGATTATTAAAAATCGCTTATATATTGCTCAGACGAAAAAATGATAGGTTTCTATCTTATCGGAACGGTTATGTAGTATGGCTGCATCTGGATATTCTTAACCCAGCAAAGAGAAACGCTAAGCCACAGTGCTAAAATGAACTCTATCAAAATGGTCTTAAAACGATTGTCTCAAGAATGAAAAAATATCGGTTCAGACGAGATACTAGACTTCATCCTTGAATGAACGGAAAAATATTTTGTATAAAGGTCTAGGAATTAACTCCTAGACTACCTAATTTAATAGTCAATTTGTTTTGAAAACGGAATTTATCATAATCTAAGATTGTAAACAAGTCTATAAGAATCAGGTTTCTAACAATCCTGAAATTTCGAAAAAATGATTCCAAAAGGCTATTTTAAGTAATTCTTAAATATTCGGATACGTTTTCTGCTAAAACAAGTTTCAAGATAGGAGGCTGACATACGCCGGTAAATACTGACAGACGCCTACTTATGCTTGACAAGTTTGTGATGCAACATGGACATCGGAAAGACGCTCTTCTTGAGATTCTACACTACGCCCAAGAAATATATGGATATCTTGACAAGGACATCCTAACCCATATCTCGAATTCCTTAAATCTTCCAACAAGTCATGTTTATGGAGTGGCCACGTTCTATAATTTCTTTAAACTAAAAAAGCCAGGGAGTCACATAGTTACTTTCTGTCTTGGAACAGCATGTTTTGTTAAAGGCGTCGAAGAAATTATCACCGCAGTAGAAAATGAATTCAACGTAAAGCGTGGAGAAACGCGGGCAGATGGAAAACTTTCTGTTTTCATTACACGTTGTATAGGCGCCTGCGCCATGGCTCCAAATGCCATTGTTGATAACGTTGTCATAGGTAAAGCCACTCCAGAGATAGTAATCGATAAAATTAGATCTGTGCTAGGAGAAGAAAAAGTTGAAGCCAATTGACCTAGTTAAGCTCGCAGAAAGAGACCTTGACTTACGAAGATCATACAAATATAGAATAAATGTTTGCTGTTCCAGTGGATGTCTCCCATTTGGCGCAGAAGACGTATTGAAGGCTTTTGAGCAAGCTATAAAGGAATACGGCGTTGAAAAAGACTGTAAGGTTGCCAGAACAGGCTGTGTCGGCACATGCAGCGTTGGCCCAGCAGTTGTCGTGGAGCCTGGAGACTATCTTTATCAAAGCGTAACTCCTGAAAATGCTCGAGAAATAGTGAAGGAACACATCATAAAAGGAACACCGATAAAAAGCATGTTATATAGGAATGAGTCGTTTTTCAAAAAACAACGCAGACTGATTTTAAGAAATGCTGGAAAGATCGACCCGTACAATATTGAAGATTACATAGCAATGGGCGGATATTCAGCGCTGATGAAGTGCTTGACCAGTATGACGCCAAAAGCAGTAATTGACGAAGTAATGGCAAGCGGGTTAAGAGGCAGAGGAGGTGCAGGTTTCTTAACCGGCCAAAAATGGACCTTTGTGGCAAGAGCATCTGGAAACCCAAAATACATAATAGCCAATTTAGATGAGGGTGATCCAGGAGTTTTTGCCAACAGAACGCTCGCGGAAGCTGATCCGCATGCAATTATAGAAGGAATGCTTATTGCAGCATACGCAATAGGGGCAGAGAAAGGCTACATTTATATCAGAGCGGAATATCCACTTGCGATCACGACCCTTAAGAAGGCACTAGACCAAGCCAATTCATTGAATCTCGTTGGCGAAAATATTCTTGAAACATCTTTTAATTTCAGTATCGATTTGAGACTTGGAGCCGGAGCTTTCGTAGCAGGAGAAGAAACAGCAATTTTAGCCTCAATTGAAGGACAAAGGGCAACGCCTCGTCCAAGGCCACCCTATCCTGCAACTTCTGGTTTGTGGGGAAAACCAACTCTCATACAAAATGTCGAAACCTTAGCCAACATTCCTATAATAATTAATAACGGTGGAGCTTGGTTTGCTGGAATTGGTACACCCAAATGCAGCGGCACAAAGTGTTTTTCGTTAACTGGAAAGATTAACAGTCCTGGATTAATTGAAGTGCCGATGGGCACCACTCTAAGGGAGGTTGTATACGAAATAGGTAATGGTATTCCAAACAACAGAAAATTCAAAGCCGTTCTTGTTGGTGGACCCTCTGGTGGATGTCTACCAGAAGAACAAATAGACCTGCCAATTGATTATGAATCCCTAACTAAGGTTGGAGCAATAATGGGTTCTGGAGGCATAGTTGTTATTGACGACCAGTCGTGTATGGTTGATACTGCCAAGTTTTTCACAGACTTTTGTGTTGATGAATCGTGCGGGAAATGTGTTCCATGTAGGGTAGGGCTTACCAAAATCAAGGAGATTTTTGAAAGAATAATGAGAGGAGAAGGTAGAATGGAGGACATGAACTTATTGGAGGAACTGGGCAACTATATCCGTGAAGCTAGTCTTTGTGGACTTGGTCAGACAGCTCCAAATCCTGTTTTAACGACATTACGTTACTTTAAGAATGAGTATGTTGAACACATATCTCAAAAGAAGTGTTCAGCAGGAAAATGTTTTCAAAAAAATGAAGAGGGCTAATGATCTATGGGTATTGGAGTAATAAAGCTGAAGATTAATGAGCAAGAAGTTATTTCTCGTGAAGGTGACACAATACTAAAAGCTGCAAAGGAACATGGAATAACCATTCCTACTTTATGTGACCTTGATGGTCTATCGAATTTCGGTGGTTGTAGATTATGCCTTGTCGAAGTTAAGGGCTCACCTAAGCTTTTTCCAGCATGTACAACACCAGTTAGTAATGGAATGGAAGTTATAACAGACTCAGAAAGGCTTAAGAAATATCGTAAAATGGCTATAGAGCTTATTTTGTCTGAAAGAATTCATGTTTGTTCGGTATGTGTGGCTAATAATAATTGTGAGTTACAAGATCTTGCTAACAAATTAGGAGTAGATCACGTTAATTTTAAACGTGATTGGAATACACACGATTTGGATACTACACATGAGTTTCTTGTCATCGACAGAAATAGATGCATATTATGCACTAGATGTATCAGAGTTTGCGATGAAGTCGAGGGCGTCCATGTTCTTGACCTTAAAAATAGGGGAAAAGATACGGAAGTAATTATTGACCTAGACGACCAATGGGGCGTCTCAAAAATCTGTACATCGTGCAGAAAATGCGCCAAAGTTTGCCCGGTTGGAGCTATTTATGTCGAAGGCCAACCTATTTCGCAAACTAGAGACAAGAAGATAGCAGAATTTGTACTTACAAGGAGACAGAGTTAAATGAATTTGGAAAATAAACCACGTGTTGCAACAGTTTGGCTTAGCGGATGCTCAGGTTGCCATATGTCTTTTTTAGACCAAGATGAACGCCTTATAAATATAGCCGCAAAAGTTCAATTTGTTTATAGCCCAATAATGGATGTTAAAGTTTTTCCAGAAAATGTAGATGTCACTCTTGTTGAAGGAGCAGTTGCAAATGAGGAACAGCTGGAATTACTAAAACAGGTTAGAGAACGAACAAAAATTCTTATATCGTTAGGCGATTGTGCGGTTACGGGGAATGTAACTGGTTTAAGGAACACTGTCCAAAACAGTGTTGAATCAACACTTAAAAAAGCCTTTATTGAAACTGCTGATGTTAATGGGCAGATTCCTAATGAAGTTCCAAAGATTTTAAAACAAACGGTACCTTTGCATGAAATTGTTAAGGTAGACTATTATATTCCTGGTTGTCCTCCATCAGCAGATACTATAAACTATGTTCTAACCGAATTGTTAGCAGGAAGGACGCCTAACATGGAAAACAGGTCGAAATATGGGTAAAGGTGATGACTAAATAATGGACAAAATTGTAATAAGCCCTATAACGAGAATTGAGGGACACGCTAAAGTATCTATATTTCTGAATAAAGACGGTTCAGTTAACACAGCTAGATTTCAAGTTACCGATTTTAGAGGGTTTGAAAAGTTCTGTGAAGGCCGTCCGTTCTACGAGATGCCCAGTATAACATCGAGGACATGCGGGATTTGCCCTGTCAGCCACTTGCTTGCATCGATTAAAGCTTGCGATGACATAGTCGCGGTTAATATTTCAAGATCCGCTGAACTGTTGCGGCGTTTAATGCATATGGGGCAGCTGATACAGTCTCATGCGCTTAGCTTTTTCCACCTTTCATCGCCTGACCTGCTTTTAGGTATGGATGCTGATCCAAGTGTGAGAAATGTTTTCGGTTTGATTGAAAAATACCCTGAAATTGCTAAAAAAGGCATTATGCTAAGAAAATTTGGGCAAGAAATAATCGAGTGCTTATCGGGTAAGAGAATCCATTCAAGTGATTGGCTTGTTCCTGGTGGAGTAAAAAACCCCTTATCAAAAGACAAGTCAGAGAAAATCATGGCAAACTTGCCAGAAGCATTAAACATTACTCTTGAGACTTTAGATATATTCAAAGATAAAATGGATAATTTTAAAGAAGAGATAAATAATTTTGGCAATTTTCCAAGCTATTATTTAGGTCTAGTAACATCCGACGGTGGACTTGAGCACTATGACGGAAAAATAAGAGTGGTCAATCCAAAAGGCAAAATTGTAGCAGACAACCTAGATCCTAAGAAATATTATGAGTATATTGGTGAAGCTGTTGAACCATGGAGCTACATGAAGTTCCCTTATTATAAGCCCTTGGGATATCCACATGGCGTCTACAGAGTTGGTCCCTTAGCAAGACTTAATATTGTATCACACTGTGGCACAGAGTTTGCTGATAAAGAGTTAAAAGATTTCAAAAAATTCGGCACAGATGGCATTGTCCAAAGCACTTTTCTTTATCATTATGCACGGCTAATAGAGGTTCTTTTCTGTATCGAGAAGACAAAAGAGATTCTTGAAGATCCAGAGACTTATGGTAATAACGTGTGGTCTAAAGCCTCAGTTAACAGAGGCGAAGGCGTTGGAGTGGCAGAAGCGCCAAGAGGAACATTAATTCACCATTACAGGGTTAACAAAGAAGGCTTAGTAACATGGGTTAACATGATTATTGCCACAGAAAACAACAATCTTGCATACAACAAGGCTATTACGCAAGTTGCAAAGAAATACATAACCAAAAAACACTTAAGTGAAGGACTTCTGAACAGAGTTGAGGCTGTCATTCGCGCTTTTGATCCATGCTTAAGTTGCGCAACGCATTCTTTGGGAAAAATGGCTCTTGACATGCAACTTTTTGATTCAGAAGGAAAAATGGTAGACAGATTGGTTCGTTGAATACTATTTTAAAATATTCTTTCATTCATAAGGATAAAAGAAAAGATCAAACTGAGCATTTCTTAGTTACAACAGCAAAGCCCTTAATTCCTTGGTATTCAGCACCAAAAATCCAGCTTACTGGAACCCAGCCCATATTGGGAATGATCGTCTCAACATTTTCACCTTTTTCTACGATCAACTCTAGGAATCTGCCAAATTTCTGAAGGTCAAGTTCGAAAAAATCTATTGGAAAATAATAGATTTTCCAATTTTTTCCATCATGACTAACGTCCACTTTTGTTCCTTCAAAATCAAGTTTTGGCATGATTAATTTTTCTAGCGCCTTTTTCCGTTTTTGTTCGTTAAGATTGTAGTCCAATGTTAGAATTATGTCGTCTTCAGATGGAGAAGGCCAAGCTCCGACTTCGCGTATCCAGTTTCTTCGAGCTTCCTCAAATAATCGCTTGAACTCTTCTTCTCCAAGCTCATTCAAAAGTCGCTCTTTAATTTTGACAGCCGCTTCTTTTTTCCGCTCAGAAAAAAACATTTTACTTCCCCACAATATGTTGTTTAAAAGCCCTATAAAATTGTTTTTAAATGAAGACATTCATTAGAAAGGCAATTTGCAAACTTTTATCATACTAAATAAACGAAAATACATTAAAATTATAGTTCAACTGAAAATGCTGTATGTCTAAATTGAAATTAGGAATTGCAAAAATAACATTTTATTCAAGTCATATAACGGATAAATTCATGAAAGAAAAAGAAGATGGCTTATGCATATTTTTAAAGCACGATACTAAATCCAAAAAAACTTGCGCCATCTACATGATTTGCCTACTAGTTTTAAGCTTTACCCATTCAAGCTTTTATTAAATGACTAAAGTACTTAAATTCTAAGAGCCATCTTTATTTTAATAGATAGAATATTTCTTTAATTTAATTAGATACGTGTCTTTAGTATCGCTTTCTTGACATAGAGGATGTAAATGCCTGCAAACACCGCCTAATATATTATGAATCCTTTTTCGGCCTTCGAATATACCGTTTTATAGTTCCTATATATCATAGTGTAGATTTTTTGTTGCTCAGGATTTGGTTTAAAGACCTTTTTTGTTTTAACTGTCTTTTCGACTGCTTTTTTGAGGGTTTGATATTGTTTTACGCCTGTTCCTGCAAGTAAGGCTGCACCTAAAGCTGCAGCATCGTCAACTTCTGGAATTT
>JAGTRI010000007.1 GCA_018397065.1 Candidatus Bathyarchaeota archaeon | reverse complement strand
GTTCAAGGTATGACTATGTCACTTGTTTATCAGAGGTCGTTCATTAGAGTTTGGATAGCTCCTTTCATAGGTTTTGGCTTAGCTGTCGCTACTTTAACAATAGCTAAACATCATCGAGCAATTATTAATGCACTAAGAAGTTTGGTAAAGATTTCCTCTTCACCAGAGATTTTTCAAAAGCGTGGGATTCTTCCATTTAAAATTATTTTAATCTTTTTCCTTGTTGGGACCTTGGGATCTGTTGTTTTGGTTTATTTTTTAGTACCTGATTTTCCTATATGGATATCATTAGTTATCGCTTTTTTGATTGGTCCAGTGTATGCTTTGATTTCAGCGCGAAGTGTTGGAGAAACAGGGTTTGGCATTACCATTCCATACATATGGGAGGGTACAATATTGTTAAGTGGATATGGAGGTATTGGTCCTTGGTTGATAAGTCCTATATTTGAAGGTGGAGCTCCTGCAAACTTTACCCAAACAATCAAAATAGCTTATTTGACTGAGACTAAACCAGTAAGTTTCTTTAAGGCTTACTTGATATCAATAGTTGTCAGCTCTATACTAAGTTTCCTCTTCGTGTCCTTTTTCTGGAAATTAGCTCCAATACCATCTTCTGCCTATCCTTGGACTATGGTTCAATGGCCAGTAAATGTACTAACATCCGGAACTTGGTGGACTAAGAAAATTACTTTTCAAACAGATAGTATAATTATCTCGTTCATAATCATAATAATCATTGGGGTTCTAGGAGAAACTCTTGCGCGATACACTTCTATACCTTTTTCACTTGTCGCTTTAGTCGCTGGAACTGGTCAATTACCATACATCGCAGTTCCTATCTTCATTGGAGCTTTAATAGGAAAGTATATAATTCAACGTATTATAGGTAAGGAAAAATGGAATAATTACAGATATATATTATTTGCAGGCGTAGCAGCAGGAGAAGGACTGTCCATTGCAATTTCTGTTGCTGCTGTAATGCTTACTAAAACCGCTTGGACCGGAATTTTCTAAAAACTCAATTCTTGAGATTTTATATAAAATAATATAATTTGTGATAATTTTTATGGATCATATGTAACATATGAACAAAAGAAATTAATATCAAATCTTTGCTACTCACATTTATATCATAAAAAAGGTGAAAAAATATTATCACTAAGGAAAATTGTTTACGTGAAAAATTTCTAGATTTACTTTGTAACTATGAGGCAATCCTACGTTGGCTTGATTATTTCCATCCAATAGACTATTTATCTTGGGGAGGGCTTGAGGTTGCAGTTTTTACAAAATATGGGCTTCTCAAACTTACTAATGCTAAAGAAAGAATGGGCTCATTTCAGGCGATAACAGAAAGTAGCTATGGAAATGAAAAGTCTCAATTCAATGAAGTCCTTCAAGAGTTGTTGCCTAACATCGAAAAAACTATTAATGTGCTTAGAGCCATATGTCCATCCGAAGTTTTAGGTTTTATTGATTTAACATTAGATAATAAAGGGTTACATTCTCAGACAACAATTCTACAAATATATGCTCAATTGCATCCAGTCATAATTTGTTTGAAGAATAACTTGGATGATTCTGTTGTGGCCAAAATAGGAATTAAGGCGGATGGCATAGTCTGGGAAGAATCTTCGTGTTTGGAAAAAGGTTTACCAAATTTGTTTTTTTTGAAGATTCCAAACGATAAAAACCTTGAGAATATAGTTGTTTTCATTATTCATGGAAAACAGTATTATTCAGCTACCATTAGGGTAAATCGAGTGATAACTGGTCGTGTAAGATTCGAAATTTTTGATAATGAGACAAAAAGGATTGTGCCAGCTCGCGTAAAGTTACATGATAACCGTGGAAACTATTTTTTTCCAGCAGAACAGCAAATACTTTTAGATACTGGTACACTTTATCGTCCCATGTGGTTCTATACAAATGGGGTTTTTGAGATTGATGTTCCTTTGGATGGGAGCATTTCTTTAAATATATCGAAAGGCTTCGAATATCAAAACGAGACCTTAAAGATATGTTCAGATAACGTTTCAAATGACACTTTTCGTGTTCTACTGCGGCGTTGGATCAATATGCCGCAAATGGGTTGGTATGCTGGAGAAGTGCACTTACATTCTAACATGCTTCCACATCTAAACGACACTTCTGGCTGGGAGATTCTGCCAGAAGCTGAAGGATTAAAATTGGCTTTTATTCAAACATGGAATTGTCACGGGCAAATATTTACTGATGAGTATCCTATAGGTGAAGTTTGTCATAAATTGCGTGATAACAGTAAAATCTTCTTTTGCGAGGAATTTCGCAATAACGTTTACGGTCACCTATGTTTGCTTAACATAAAGAAGATTATTCCACCAATTAGCACCGGCATTCTAGGGGGAAAGGGTCAGCCCGATTATCCACCTAATGCACAGATATGTGATGAAACGCATAATCAAGGAGGAATCGTCATAGCTCATTCTGGGTTCAATCAAGTGTTTGAACTTGAGGTTCCAAAGGTTTCTAATCCTGGAAGTTTTGAAACACCGATAGATTTGGCACTGGGAAAAATTGATCTTCTGGAAGTTAACAGTCTTGAAACAACAGCCG
Source organism: Candidatus Bathyarchaeota archaeon (assembly GCA_018397065.1). Lineage (GTDB taxonomy): Archaea > Thermoproteota > Bathyarchaeia > Bathyarchaeales > DTEX01 > JAGTRI01. The sequence continues at coordinate 50,938 of JAGTRI010000007.1, read as the reverse complement.
AGTGGTACATGGCATTAAACTGTGGTTTCAGGGTTCCAGCTGCTACAGGACCTGACTTTTTTCTATCAGATTGCAGACGAGTTTACGTATACACGGGTAAAAAGTTTAGTACTAAACTTTGGCTTCAAAACTTGAAGAAGGGAAAAAGCTTTATCACAAATGGTCCGATGCTTTTTCTGACAGTAGACGATAAGAAACCAGGCTCAATTATTACGATAAATAAGGGAAAAAGTGTAAAAATTAGATGTTTAGCCAAGAATCATAGAGACAATATAGAACGTTTGGAAATAATTTTCAATGGGAAAAAAATAAAATCAATAAAAAACATTGGAAAGAAGGAATCTTTAGAACTTAGTTTTGAATTGCCTGTGAAGGAATCAGGATGGATAGCTGCACGCTGTTTCTCTGTAGACAAAAATTTTTGGGCGCACACAAACCCAGTATATTTAGAGGTTTCAGGTGAACAGTTTGCTGTTAAAAAAGATTTGCAGAAAATGCTTGAGATAGTCAATAAACTTAGGCGGTGGGTTGATACCCAGGCCAAATTTGAAAATGAGAGGCAAAAGGCAGAAGTTTTAGAGCTATGCGATAAAGGCATTAAATATTATAAGAAACGCATTGATGACCTCTCTACCTCAAAAAAGAATGAAGAAAATTTGAAGACATCAGCACCTCACCACTAATTTTTATCTATTTTTCTGAGGAATGTGAAATGAAAGATATAGAAAAACGTATTATTGAAAGCGTTGAGAAAAAAAGATGCGAAATAATAGAGTTTGTCAGATCATTGATCAAATATCAGAGTGTTAACGAACCGCCAACAGGCAGAGAATTGGAATGTCAGAAATTTATTGCAAAAAAATTGAAAGAACTTGATTTGAAGGTAGACATGTTTACACCTGATGAAGTTGGCGTAATGAAGACTCATCCTGCGTACGCCCCGTGCGGTAGCTCAGGTTCTCCGCGAATATATGAAAATAGACCAAACGTCGTAGGTGTCTGGAAATCAGAGCATGATGGAAGATCAATTATACTCAATGGCCACGTCGACGTTTTCCCTGTTATGACAAATGAGAAATGGATTTTTGATCCATGGGCAGCGAAAACTGCAAACGGTATGATTTATGGAAGAGGCGCTTCGGATATGAAAGGTGGTTTAGGGGCGATGTTGATGGCAATGGAATGTCTTCAAGAAGCTGGCATCAAACCTAAAGGCGACATAATTTTCGAAAGTGTCGTTGATGAGGAATTTGGAGGCGGAAACGGAACTTTGGCAACAATTTTGAAAGGATACCAAGCCCACGCAGCAATTTGCGGTGAACCGAGTGAACTAAGGGTTTGCCCTGTGGGATACGGCGGTTTTCTTTTTGATGTCAAAGTTAAAGGTAAAAACGCTCATCCCTTCTATAAGAAACAAGGAGTTAATGCCATAGATGTGGGAATAAAAATCGTTGAAGCCCTCAAGAGATTGGAGAACAATCGTTCAAAAAAAGCCCGAGAAACACCGCTTTTTTCCTACTTTGATCCTGCATGCCCAATAATGATACGTAGCTTTAATACAGGAGAGCATGTTGGCGGGGGATTAGCACCATCTTGTACGATAAGGGCTTGGATTGCAACATTACCAAATGAACAAAAAGCCGATGTTTTAAACCAGATTGCCAACTATTTCGAGATTATCTCAAAAGACTTTCCGATATTAGAAGAAAATCCGCCTGAGGTTTCATGTTTAGGTCGGTACTTAGAGCCTTGGATAACAGACCCCGACGATCCCTTTGTTGAAACTTTAAAATCTACTGTTCGAAAGATAACTTGCAAAGGTGCTAAAGTTACCGCCGGTCTAACATGCGATGCCTTTCTATTTAGCAAATATGCCAAGATTCCAACCGTAATTTTCGGACCTGGAAGCGCGCTTTCAGCCCACAACATAGATGAATCCATTTCAATTCATGAACTCGTTTTGGCTACTAAAATTTATGCTTTGACAATATATAGATGGTGTAACAGTTAAGTTGGGCTCAAATGTTTTGATTTGCAACGTATAATTGAAAGTAAGGAAACAACATAATTAAATAAAAGTTCAAAATCTTTTGAAAATCCGCTTCAATTTTTCTTGATTACAAACATGAAAATCTAAGCTAGATGGATTTTCAAATTCTATGACTATGCTCAGATTTGGCTTATGATATTATTTTTATGCTTTTTCTTTTTGCTATGTAAGCTATGTCTACACCATATTCAGCGATTCTTTTTATGTTTTCCGCAACAAAGGCTAGCAAGGTTATGTTTGGCGGTTTAACACCTAAAGAGATTAGATTTTGTATAGTTTCTTCCTCAAGCTGCTGTAATTGTTTATTTTCTTCAATGCATTTACTGAGCAAAGAGCTAACATATTTATTGAAAGCCTTCATGCCATTTACTTGCACTTCCCTCGCTATTTTACCTGCCTCAACTAGGTTTTCCACATGTTTCTTCGAAAGAGGCATATTAATTCCTGACAAAATCGATATAATTCTGACAGCATGATCTGCACTTCTTTCTATGCATTTCGCGGCTTCTCGATATGCAAAAGCGTCATGAATACTTTCCAATCCCACCTCTTCTAGAAAAAGTCGATTATTTAGCAATAATTTAATTTGTCTAACCACATAAAGATAAAATCTGTCAATTTCATCATCTGTCGAAATGAGATCTTTGGCTTTTGAGAAATCGTTCTTTTCTAATGCCTCAATGAACCCTTCGACCAATATAAGTGTTAAAATATGCATACGGCTTATTGCTTGGTCCAAGCGAACTGAAGTTTCAGAAACTAAACAGCGAGTTGTGACTTGTTGAGGAGTTTCATTAATTATCTCAGTACCTATTAATTTATTGTGAATAAAATCTTTGAGGGCTTGTCGATCACTATTTTCCTCAACTTTAACTCTTATGATGTCATAACCCATTATATAGTAACCCATAAATTCTGTTATAAGATCTTGAGTTTTCGTAATATTAGTAGAATCAATAGTGATTTCTATGTCTTCCTTAATCCTTTGTTCACCGTACGGAACAATAAGTAAAGTTTTATCAGGTTGAGGGATAATTGCTACCTGTTGATTTGGTTTTATGTTAATTTCATTAATCCATTTCTTAGGAAGAGAGACAACGTAAGTGTTTCCTCCCGTAACCTGAATCTTTCTAAACTCCAAATTTCTTGCCATTTTATTTCACTATTAATACATAGAGTATTTCTACTATATTCATTCTAGTTGGGTTATTTATCAGTATTTCTTTCCAGAATAGTGGACGGTGAAATCGTTCTAGAAAGTTAAAACAATAAAATGGTTCATTGATCAAGCGAGAGGAGAGGATTGAATTGTCAAATTTCAAAACATTATGTGCCGTAATTCTATAGAGTCTATGGTTTTTTTATATACAAAAAATTTAACATGCAAAGGTGCACTACACGTTAAGAGGGAATATTTTGAAAGCTGTCCGATATCTTGTTGAGCAATGCCAAACTGAAGGCATCAAATACATGTTCGGAGTACAAGGCGGACACATATCTCCCTTGTTTAACGAGGTTCTTGATTCACAAATCACAACAATAATGTCTCGTCACGAACAAGGCGCCTCTTTGGAAGCAACTGGATATGCTTGGGCAACTGGAGTTGCGCAAATGTGCGTAGGAACAGTTGGACCAGGAGCAGTAAATCTCATCTCAGGATTGCATCCTGCATATCAAAACTCCCAACCAGTGCTGGCAATTGTTGCAAATAATAAAGCATCGGTTTTTGGAAAAATGGCTACGCAAGACGCAAGTGGCTGGGGTCCTAGGACAATATCACAGCTGGACATGTCAAAATCAGTGACAAAATGGTCTACACTTGTTTTTAACGCAGAGGTTTTACCAGAAGCTTTAAGAAGAGCCTTTAGGATCATGTATTCAGGTCGACCAGGACCTGTCCTTCTCGACATATGTTTTGACGCCTTCTTTCCAGAAGTTTCAGACAACATTTTACCTCCTTACAAATATCGCCCTATGTGCCGCATCAGAGGCGATCCCGAATACATAAATAAAGCCGCCAAATTGCTTGTTAATGCCCAAAGACCAGCTATACTTGCAGGTGGAGGCGTACAAATTTCACAAGCCACACCAGAGCTCTTGGAGCTTTCCGAGATTCTAAGTATTCCTGTTGCTACGACTATGATGGGAAAATCCTGTTTCCCTGAAGATCATACTTTAGCAATGGGGGTGACTGGGGCGTTCGGTCATGACATCCCTGCTAGGATTTTGAGAAAAGGGCAAACTGATGTTCTTTTAGCTTTGGGAACAGTTTTCCATGACAAATCTACTTATGGCTGGGTGGAGTCTTTCGGCGGAGACATGCTGATACAAGTTGATATTGATCCAGCGGAAATCGGAAAAAATTACCCCGTAGATGTCGGAATCGTTGGCGACATCAAATTAGTTCTTAGAGACCTTGTGGATTGTGTAAAAAATCTGTTATTAACTATGCCGCCAAATGAAAGAAATCATCTGGAGAACATGAAACGTGAACGAGTTGAAAGGCTTCTGGCCTTAAAAAATGAAACTAAGTACTATTCGGAACTTCCAATGTTTTCTGATGCTGTTCCAATTAAACCTCAAAGAGTCATGAAAGAGCTCAGAGATTTCTTGGAAAAGGATGCAATAGTTTTCACTGACTGTGGAAACAACATGGTCTGGGTTGAACGTTATTTCCAAACGTACTTTCCCAGAACCTTCATTGTTGATGGCGCTCACACCTCAATGGGCGCCAGCATACCCATGTCAATTGGAGCCAAGCTCGGTTTTCCAGACAGGCAGGTAGTTGCTGTTTTGGGAAATGGTGGATTCCATATGTTGTGCAAGGAAGTTGTGACGGCCAGTTCATATTCAATTCCCGTTGTTTGGATTATACTTGATGATAATGCTTTAGGAATGATTGCACATGTAGTATGCAAGTTTGGATATGGCATTTGGGAACCCGACCGATACGTGGCAAGCGGACCTGGTTTATACGATATGGATTTTGTAAAATTTGCTGAAGCATGCCATGTATATGGTCAAAGGGTGGAAAAGCCAGGAGAAATAAAAGACGCGCTAAAGAACGCCTTCGATTCAGGTAAGCCTGCTATAATTGATGTCGTTATTGATCCTGACGAGATACCACCCGGGTCTATTACGAAATTCAAAAAGGTAATTGACAGTCATCCTGGATTGCTGGAGCGAAAAATGAAGCGAAGCCAGTTTCCGCAAAAGGCTGTGGGACAAAAATAATTTCAAATAAAAATATTGGAAGGAAAAAAATTGAAAACACAAAAAATGGACGCCTCAATTTTTAGTCATAGAATTATGCATTGCTTGGAAAGGAGGTTTTGATGTAAATTGGTAGTTAAAGAAACTTGGATGATACAACCAGGTAGTCTCCCGTTATGGGTGCATCCTGTCTTTAAAAGAGATGTAAGAGAGCTATCTGGCTGTGCAGACGTAATTTACGAATACGCAAGTGAACATGAAATTAAGCCATATGGAGGCACCGAGATTTTCAAGAACACGATAAAAATAATTCATGACCATGGCATGAAATTTTTTGTCTCCTTGGGCACAGGCGACAGATTTTCAGTAATAAATCCGTGTACATGGCACTTAGTTCATCCAGAAACATGGATTGAGTGGCCACCTGATGCGATTGACCCAACTCCGTGGATAAAGCGCTCATGTGTGAATAATCCTGTTTTCATCGAATATACAAAGCAGTATTACTCGAACCTGTTTAGCAATTATGATGTTGACGGCGTAGGTTTTGATGAACCACACGAATTTCCTTGTGTCTGTAAGTATTGTCAGAGAAAGTTTGAGGAATTGAACCATAGGAAGATGTCTGGGAGAGGAGATGAGGAAAACATAAGATTTCAAGCTGAATCACTAGCTGAGTACATTAGTATGATAAGCGATATAGCAAAACAAACTGATTTGAAAACAGCATGTGTTGTAGGCCCAAGACCGGAGGCTTACCTACATGAATTGCTAGTAAAAACAAAAGACCTAGATTACTTTGGTCCAGACCCATATTGGATTTACCCAGGTTCACAAAAAGACATTTCATGGGTTTCTGAAATGACAAAAGCTTACAGAAAGATTTGTGATGTAGGCAAAAAGCTTTTGTGGGTCGTAATACAAGGACACAACATTCCTTCTGGTCGTGAGGTTGAGATTTATGAGGCTGGAAGGCTTGCGGCGGAGAATGGCGCGGACGTTCTTTGTGGGTATTTTCACTGGCGAGGTACCGAAAACCCTGAAGCTACGTGGGACACGATTTTTAGAATGTTAATTGACTTCGGCCAAAAAAGGTAGGAAGAAACAGGGTCAACATACAAAGGATATGAACAGGGAATAAAGGTCGTAGAAAATGTATAATTGGATTGGAACGCCTTATGAAATTGGGCTTCTCCATGGAAAGCAAATGAAGAACAAGATACCAGAATTTTTTGAAATGGGGTATTCTGGATTAGCAAATTATTTTGGGATTCAAAAAATCAGATCCATAAAAAATAAAGTCATCAATAGGTTTGAGGCACTTTTCCAAAATGAGGCACCTGAAATATGTGAAGAATTCAGAGGTATTGCCGACGGCTCAGGAGTTGCTTATGAGAAAATACTCTTTATGAACATCGCTGAAGAATTAGGTTTCCTACTATACCCAAACAGCTACTCTTCTAGTTGTACACAGTTAATTGCAACTGGTGAAGCTACCGTTGATGGAAAGACAATCATAGGAAAAAATGAAGACGGTGGACCTTGGGAAAGAGGATATTACATGCATACAGTGATTAAACCAGAGAAAGGAAAAAAATTTTTGACACTAATGCAGCCTGGAAGAGTCGGTGCTTATATAGGACTAAACGAGGACGGTCTCTGCTTCGCGCAGTCTAGTGCAAATGTTGAAGGAGATATGGAATTTGGATGGCCGCGACTGTTACTCTTTAGGTTGATGATTGAAAAATGTAGTACAGTGCAGGAAGCATTTGACTTTATTTCGGCACATAATTTTGCATCAAGAGGCATCAATCTAACGTTATCAGACATTAATGGCAATGTCGTTTTGATTGAGAAATCGCACAGCCGCCAGAACTTAAGATATCCTGAAAACGGGTTTCTTGTCGCAACAAACATTTTCATTTCAGAAAGTATGAGGCCCTATTTTAAGAAAGAAACATTTCCAATCGTGAAGGATTCAATATTAAGAGCAGATCGGGTCATGGAACTTTTTGAGAAAAACAAAAGGAAAATAGATTTTGAAGTAACCAAAACCATATTGAGCGACCACGCGAATGGCAATAATGCTATTTGTAATCATCAAGCGACAACTTCTTCATACATCTATCTTCCAGAGGCTAAAAAAATCATGATAGCAGAGGGTAGACCCTGTGAAAAAAGTTACGAGATATTTACAATTTGATAATATCTGAAGAAATATGATGTCGGACTTAGGAGAATAAGTACTTGAAAGAAGAAGATTATAGTTCGGAGAAATCAGAACTTATTGACGAAGAAACTGGAAGAACAGTATGGCGTATCACAAACAGTGAAAATGAGGAAGTACACACGTATTACGATAGGTGTCCATGGAGTTTTGATGGGAAATATATTCTTTTTTCTTCGGCAAATCCAAACGATCTAAGTTTACAGGGAAATGTTCGGGCGACACAAAAGGGTGCGATTTACCTTATAGATACACAAAAGTTTAAAAGAATTAAGATTGCAGATAAGGCGTTTTATCATTCGCATCAAGGATCAGAACAGGTTTGGAACTATAGGAAAAACAAAGTATATTTTTATCTGCCAGATTTGAAAGTTGGGGTCATAAACGTAAGATCAAAAGAAATTGTGTACTTTAAGGAACCTCAATTCTACAGGTTCTTTGGCCTTAGTCCTGATGGCGAAAAATTCGTTTTCGATAACCTTGATTCCTCCAAATTAGAAGGAAGAGGCATCTATGTAATGGATGAAGATTGCTCAGACATTAGGCTTATTGCCTCTGATGAGGAACTTTACATAGTGAGCCCATACAAGGGTGCTTTTGACAAAGAGAAATTTTATTTTGGCTTATCTAAATGGTCGCCTGACGGTAAATACATTGCAACACTAACTTGGGTCGATAGCCGTGCTGGAAGTTCAATTCGGGGAAGTGTGGTAATTTTAAGCGAGGATGGAGCGGAAAAATATTGGCTAAGCTATGTTGGACACCATCATAGTTTTACTTCAGACAGTAAGAACCTAATTTGGGGAGATTGGAAAGACTTTGTTCATAAAAGTGAACCTCGTATCACGATGATAAATAGGGATGGGACGGAAAAACATTTTGTGGTTGACGAACCTTACGCGGGTCATCCAGTAACGGATCCTTCATCCAGATATATCTTAACTTCTGACGATCAAGGAGTTGTTCTAATTGATATCAGAAAAAAGACTGTTGAAAGACTTTGCGTTTTTAATCCCAGATTTAACCAAAGCCATGCTGGTACACACCCTCATTGTGCGTGGAATCATGATGGTACTCAGATAATATATAATTCAGCTCAAACTGGGAAAAGTCAGCTGTACGTGATACCTTTAAAGTGAAAGTGGTTGGTGAAAAATATGGTGAAAGAGACATGGGTAATTCAACCTGGTAGCTTGCCACTTTGGGTTCATCCTGTCTTTCGAAGAGACATCAGAGAAATTGCAGGATGCGCAGACACAATCTACGAATATGCAAACGAACATGAAATACATCCTTACGCAGATTCTGAAATTTTCAAGGACGCTGTAAAGATTATCCATGACCATGGTCTAAGAGTCATAGTTTCAGTTGGAACTGGCGGAAGATTTTCTGCAATTAATCCGAGCACGTGGCATTTCAGTCATCCAGAAACTTGGTTTAGGCTTCCTCCTGATATGGCGAACACAACGGATCATTATTTTCGGCGTAGAGAAGTATCGTGTGTCAATAACCCGAAGTTCCTGAAGTATACCAAACAATTTTATTCAGATTTATTTGACAATTATGATGTTGACGGCGTAGGTTTTGACGAACCGAGAGAAATTCCTTGTGTCTGTAAGTATTGTCAGAGAAAGTTTGAGGAATTGAACCATAGGAAGATGTCTGGGAGAGGAGATGAGGAAAACCTAAGGTTTCAAGCTGAATCACTAGCTGAATATGTCGCCATGATAAGCGACATGGCAAAACAAAAAGGCGTATTTTCAGCGTCTGTTACATACCTTCAGCCTAAGGAAGCATATTTCCATAAATTATTAGCAGAAATCAGAAGCTTAGACTACTTTGGTATCGATCCTTACTGGATGTTTAATAAACCAGTAACTTTCGTAGCTGAGATGACAAAAGAAGCTAGAGAAATTTGCGACAAGAATAATAAGCTCCTATGGGTTGTGATACAGAACTTCCACGTTCCTTCTGGTCGTGAGGTTGAGATTTATGAGGCTGGAAGGCTTGCGGCGGAGAATGGCGCGGACGTTCTTTGCGGGTTTACTTACTGGAGGGGCACCCAAAATCCGGAACTGACATGGAATACGACACATAAAATGTTAATAGATTTTGGACCGAAACGAAGGAGCAGAAAAAAATGAAGGGTATTTCGCAGAAAAGTTACTTCTATAGGGTTGCAGAAATGACACCCACCGAATTTTGGATCAACACTGCCTTGCAGGAGGACTTAGAATATTACTTGGCTCAAGGTGCTATGGGAAATACCAGTAATCCAACGCACATTCCAATTGCTTTGAGTAATGATAAGAATATTTGGTATCCTGTAATTGACGGCATTCTAAAATCTAATTTCGAACTCTCAAACGATGAAGTTGCAAGTTTAGTTCTGCAGAAAATAACATTAAGGTCGCTATCGATGTTTGAGCCTCTTTACAAAAAAAGTAAAGGTAAATATGGATATGTTGCTATTCAAGGAAATCCGTTTACTAACGAGGATCTTGAGTTAGTCATTAAAGAAGCCGAGATCTTTAGCAAGCTTGGAGAAAATGTTGCTGTAAAAATTCAATCAACTGAAAGCGGAATCAAAGCAGTTGAATATCTCACGAGTCAAGGAATAAATACGATTTGTACAAAGGGATTCTCAGTGGCTCAGGGCATAGCAATGGCGGAAGCATATGAAAGAGGGTTAGACAAGACTGATGCTGCTCCTGCATGTTATGTCGTTAATATTGCAGGTATTCTTGATGACTATCTAAATGAAAAAATTATGGAATTAGGCATGAACATTGATTCAAGATATATTCGACATGCAGGAGTATCGATGAATCGTAAGCTTTACAAAATTTTTAAAAAGAACAATTACAGGGCACGTTTGATGTTTGGAGGTTCCCGTCAACCTTATCATTTCACCGACCTTGTTGGAGGAGATGTAGCTATTACGATAAGTCCTTCGCAGGCAAAGCCTTTGATAAACGAAAATCCCCCTGTTGTGAAAAGAATTGATGTAGAAACACCTTCAAACATTTTGAATATGCTTGAAGAAATACCTGATTTCTGTAAAGCATATTATGAATATGAGCTGTGTCCGAGCGAGTTTAAGGATTTTGGGCCGTGTGTAAAATTTCAAAAGGCATGCGAGGAGGGCTACAAAAAAACTTTGAACGAAATTGAAAGTAGGAGAAAAATTGTTAGTTTATGAAAAGGTGGGGTTGAAAAATTTGTTTCATTGGAAAGGAAAACCATATGAAATAGGCCTAAGCCACGGGAAGGAACTGAAAGCACAAATTCGGCGACTTTACAGCACGTGGTATAATGGTTGGGTTAAGGCAAATGGTGTTGACGAGGTTGAAAAGAACATAGAAAGGGGTTTGCCAAGATTTGAAGCATTATTTCGAAATGATGCTCCTGAGGTTTTGGATGAAATTAGAGGCATTGCTGAAGGCTCGGGCATGTCTTACAAGGAGATTCTACTCTTAAATGTACTTGAAGAAATAAGGCTTGAAATGTTTTATTTGTCAAACCCGTTTGGTTGTACTCAAATTGCGGTTACTGGCGACATCACTTCAAATCACAGACTTTTAATAGGGAAGAACGAGGACGGTGGAGAGTGGAATCAAGGAGAATATGCGCATGTAAAAATTGAGCCAGAAGACGGAAACAGGTTCATAATGCTCTTTCAACCTGGAAGGATTGCTGCTTATATTGGTTTTAATGAGGCGGGATTATGTTTTTCTCAGTCAAGCGCCGGTGTCGTTAATGACATTGGTTTTGGGTATCCAAGACTAATATTGTTCAGGCTAATGATGGAAAGATGCAGTAATGTTGAGCAGGCGTTGGACTTTATTTCCGCTCATAATTATGCTGTAGCCGGGATCAATTTAATGCTGGCTGATAAAAAGGCTAATGTTGTTTTAGTAGAAAAGACGCATAGCCTCCAGGCTGAGAGATACCCTGAAGACGGTATTCTAATAGGCGTAAATGTCTTCTTGACAGCTAGCATGAGGCCTTTGTGGACTAGGAAGATGGTTCCAAACATTAAAGATTCGGTGCTAAGGATAGATCGGATACTTGAACTGCTTGTTCCACAAAAGGGTAAGATCGATCATGAAACGCTTAAGATGGTTCTTAGGGATCATGCAAATGGTGAAAACTCAATTTGTAGTCATGGCGGTTGGCGTCCAACTGGCTCATCCTATGTTTATGATCCACAATTGTTGAGGATACAGATTTGTGAGGGTAAGCCTTGTCAAAACGAATACTTGGAGTATAAGATTTAGATCATTAAGTACAAATTTGTAGTAGTGAAAAGTAAAATCGTTTTTTATTTAAAGTTATTGCCTATTTTTTGGTTTTCAAATTTGATTGAGATTCGTTACCGTCAAGAGTATGATTTATTTGGAAAAAATGAAAAGATTGTGCTCTTTATTCGAGTTTTGGTATGTAGTCTTTTTCTGCTTTATAGAGTTCTGCGAACATGTTTCTTATTTCTTCCAGCGAGCATACTGCGGCTGTTAGTGGGTCAAGCATGAGTGCCTGTTCCGCCATTTCGTAGCTGTTGTTCATGATGGCTCTCACGGTCATGTCGTAGACTGCCATGTTTGACCTGCAAAGCGCAGCCACTTGCGGTGGGAGCTCCCCGAAGTACGTTGGGCGGACGCCGTTTCGGTCAACTAGGCAGGCGACTTCTACAACCTCGTTTTGCGGTAGGTTTGTGATGAGTCCCGTGTTGAGCACGTTGCCGTATATGACTTTCAGCCTATTGAAGACGATACCTTCTATGATTTCAGCTGCGTACTCTACGCTTCTACGTAGGTCGGGTTCTTCTTGTCCGGCGATTATCCGTTTGCGTTTTTCGTCTAGGTCTTGTCTCCATTTCGGCCAGTTCTTGGCGTAGAATCCTCTGCCTCCGAGGTATCCTTCTCTGCAGTATTTGTCGATCAGCTCAGGTCTTTTGCGGAAGTAGGGCACGTACTCCGACATGTGACCGCTTGACTCCGTCACGAAATAGCCGAGGTGAAACAGTAGCTCAAACTTTACTGGGTCCATTTCGTACAGCGCCTTGTTATCTTTCGCTTTCTTCTTAAGAATTGGGTACATGTCCCTGCCTTTGTGGACCAGTTCCGTGAACCAAGCCATGTGGTTGATTCCTGCGCATTTCCATTCAAGTTCCTCGTACGGCACTTCAAGGTACCTTGCAAGGTCCATTGATGTTCCCTGCACCGAGTGGCATAGTCCCACAGCCTTCATTTTTGAGGCGCGGAAGGTTGCAAGCATCATCATGGACATCGGGTTCGTATAATTCAGCACGTATGCTTTTGGGCAGAGTTTTTCGGCGTCTTTGAGGATTTCGAGCCACGGCGGGATGGTTCTTAGGGCTTTCATTATTCCGCCTGGTCCCACGGTGTCGCCGATGCATTGGTCTACCCCATACTTCAGCGGGATTTCGTAGTCGTATTTGACTGTTTGTACCCCGCTGACCTCGATTGTGTTTATGATGAAGTCGGAGTCGCTCATGACTTCTTCTCTGTCGGTTGAGGCTGTGATCTTCCATTTCGTCTTCAGTTTTTCGTTAACTATCTTTGTCGCTCTTTGGGAAAGATCCAGCCTTTCTGGGTCTATGTCTACGAGACAAAGTTCGCCTTTTTCGAGTCCTGGAATTTGGAATATGTCTTTACTTAAAACTGGGGCAAATGCGCTTCCCGCTCCGAGGTAAGTGATCTTAACCATTCAAGGGTCTCCTTTTTCGGAAAATATGCTTGAAGACAGTATATTACGTTTTCCCAGGAAAGTTTCCTTTTTAGGCTTTGTATTTCCCGTATTTTTGAACTAGGGCTATTACTCTTTTGTATTGTTCGAAGCTGACGTCTTTAGGCACCGAGTGATCGGAATGGTATATGTAGCCTCCCCCCACTTTTGCAACCGTGATTTTTGTTTTAATTTCTTTTTCTATAGGTTTTGGGTCGTCTAGGGACATGAGCCTCACGTCGATTCCGCCCATAAACGCGATTTTGTCCCCATATTTTTCTTTAAGCTCAATAAGATCCATGCCTGATTTAACTTCAAGAGGCTGGAGGCAGTCGATTCCTTCCTCGATGAAGTATGGAATGAGGTCTTTAACCTTGCCACAACAGTGGAGGATGACGGGCATGCCGTGGTTGTGGAAGTATCGGCAGAGTTCCTTGAAAACGGGGTGCAGCTGGTCCTCGTAGTGTTTTGGCGAAAAGAACAGTCCGCCCCTGTAGCCTAGGTCGCAGTACATGAAGGCGCCGTCGAACTTGAATCCTGCCTTCATCATCCGGTCGCACATTTCTATGGCTAGTTTGGCGTCGGTCCAATACATGTCTTTTACCCATTCGGGTTCTTGTAGAACCGCCCTTAGCAGCCGCGGCGATGCTACGTAGTTTTGAATCTTGTCATATCCGACAGCCACGTTGTATGTGATGAATAATCCTCGGCTGTGTTCCCTGTGGTAGTTCTGTAGGCTTGTGACCCAGTCTACTCTGTAGTCGCTTGGTATAAGCCTCGGCCTAATTTTTTCCCAGTCTTCCCTGTTTTTACATGGGTAATCTATAATCATCGGCGTAGTTGAGTAGTCTCTGTGGTTTTTCCGGATTCCGCCATAAATGTTTCTTTCCACGATGTACTCGTTGTCTTCTTGGAGAACCTCAACTGGAAACATAGGTGACGTGTCCGGTCCGAAGCCTGCTAGTTCATAATGGAAGTAGTCTGCTGCTGAGATTCCTGATGGTAGTCCCTCGTTTCTCCACCTGTCAACTGTGGCTGCCCAAGGGCTGTCGTGGATTGGAATTCTATCTGCCTCACGATGGCTTAATGCAAGTTTCACTCTTTCACGAGGAATCATTTCACAATTCACCGCTTCTTTATTATTCGTTTATTGTATTTAATTAGTCGATTCTTAATGAAGTCTTGCTGAAGACCGTGGACATCTTGGATTTTTTACCATATGCTTTTATTTGTTAAGGTCGTTGTCTATCTTGATGTGGCATGAACGTTGATGGGCACCTGAGGGGGATTTGCGCCTACATCTATTCTGAGGCTGATTTTGCCTTGATGAAGAAGGCGGGAATCGACTGGATCAGGGTGGGCTTTCCATACCCGTTCAGGGACAGGCTGAACGGAGAGCTAAGTCAAAGGTTTCTCGAAAGAGTAGAGCACGTCAAAGGCTTAGTTAAAAAAGGGTTCAAGGTGATGGGTGTAACGCCGCTTGCGGGGTCTTTTCGTTTCAGCAAGGAGATAGGCAAGTCTGTTTGGCATTCTGACCTACCTGCTTGGGCTGGAACCTATGATATGGACAGTTTCTATGAGGCTTACCGCGAAGGATGCAAGGAAATTGGCAGGCGGACAGCTGGGCTTGTAGGGTTGTGGCAGATTTCGAACGAGATGGACATCCGCATCTTCCGAGGATCCATGACAGTTGAGCAGGCTGGACGGTTCCTAACTGAGGGCAGCAACGGCGTCAAAGAGGGTAACCCTGAGGCTGAGACCAGCATTAATCCTGCGGGTTTAGGTGCAGATGGCAGGTGGCTTTTCGAAACCTTGTATGCCGAGGGCAAGAGAGTTTTTGATTACGCTGGGATTGACGGGTATTTCGGTTCGTGGGCTCCTGGTGGTCCTGAAAGCTGGCTTCCTGTTTTAGAGGAGATTCACCGAATCACAAAGATGCCTGTCATCATTCACGAGTGGGGCTACTCCTCCATTGGTCGTGTGAAAGAAAGGCCTAGTGGTTCTCCGCCTGAGGGTTGGAACGGCTGGAACTGTTACGAGAAGGCTTGGTACAACGTTTGGAAAAAAGAGCATTCAGAGGCTGAGCAAGCGGAGTTTGTGAAGGCCGCTATGGAGTTTTTCGCTGGGATTCCTTACCTTGTAGGCAACTTCTTCTTCCGTTGGCGTGACCCTCCGACCTGTTGGCAGTGCGGGCAGCCTGAGTGTCCATCTGAATGCGGCTGGGGCCTTCTTAACGTTCAAGGTAAGCCTAAGCCAGCATATTACGCCCTTAAAGAAGCCTACGAAATCCTGTTCAAAAAATAATGGCAATTGCTCTGAATATACAATTTTTCTTGTTCCGTGCGCCTTGAAGAATTTTTTCTTTATATGGGCTCTGTGGAAACAAGGTGAAAGTGTGGTTTTGTTTTTATGCTGTTGTGGCTTTGGTTTCTTCTTCTATGTATGTTCTGAGCCTGTTTGTTAGTTCTCGGAAGTCTACTTGGTGTGCGTCGAATTCAGGTCCGTCCACGCATGCGAACTTGGTTTCTCCGCCAACCGAAACTCGGCATCCTCCGCACATTCCTGTTCCGTCAACCATGATTGGGTTCAAGCTGACAACGGTCTTAATGTTGTATGGACGGGTTACCTCGGCCACTGCCCGCATCATAGGCACTGGACCTGCAGCCATTACGAGGTTGAATTTTTTGCCCTTTTCTAATAGGCTTTTCAAAACATCAGCAGTGAAGCCCTTGAACCCCTTAGACCCGTCGTCGGTTGAGATGTGTAGCTCGTCGCTTATTTTTCGCAGCTCATCTTCCAAAAGCAGCAGACTAGCGTTTCGGGCTCCGAGAATTGTTACAACACGGTTTCCAGCCGCCTTCAGCACGCGGACCCACGGGTAAATTAGCGCGGTTCCCACGCCGCCGCCTACAACAGCTACTTCGCCGAATTTTTCAACCTCAGTTGGGTTGCCAAGAGGCCCAACGATGTCCTCGACGTAGTCGCCGACTTCTAGGCTTCCAAGCTTCCGGGTAGAGGCGCCGACCTCCTGAAAAATGAGCACTATGCTGCCTTCCTCAGGGTTCCAGTCAACAAGCGTAAGCGGAAACCTTTCGCCGCGCTCATCAATCCTGAGAATCACAAACTGCCCAGCCTGAGCCTTCCTAGCGATGAGAGGTGCCGAAACCACTATCCGCTTGATTCCAGGCGCCAATGCGTCCTTTTTCAAAATTCTGAATTTTTGCGCCATAAAAGAGTCCTCGAAATCGCCGAACGTGGATTGCACATTATGGAAAACAACAACATATAAACCTTATGAGAAAGGTTTCGCCATACAGCCTCTACAATGCAATAAGAAAAAAGCTAGGCAGCAAAAGGCTTAAACTCATCGTCCTGTTTTTAACCTTACATTAAACGAAGGCGTGAATTATGAGTGAGGACAAGGAGCTCGAGGAGCTGAAACGAAGAAAGCTCGAGGAACTGCTACGTATGAAACAGCAGGAACCAGCTGTCTCCGCGGCAAACGTTGTTGAGGTGACTGACCAAAATTTCACGGAGTTCACTAGCCAAAGGGGCTTGGTTGTCGTGGATTGCTGGGCGCCGTGGTGTGCGCCTTGCCGCATGATAGCGCCAATAATTGAGGGTTTAGCCAAAGATTACGCGGGAAGAATTATTTTTGGCAAGCTAAACGTGGACGAAAACATCGAGGTTCCGACGAAGTACCAAATAATGAGCATACCCACGATATTGGTCTTCAAAAACGGCGACCTTGTAGACAGAATCGTCGGCGGAATGGCCAGAAAGATCATGGAACAGAGAATAACGCGGCACCTTTAATCCTTCCATTTCTGTCTCAACACCTTCAAAGCCTCATTCGCCAACAAACCAATTTCTTCAGGAGCTAGTTCCCTCGGCCTTCTGTCGCAGAAGGGCAAAGCATCCGCCATCTCAAAGGCCTCAGTTTTTGGAACCCCGAGCCTACTTAGAAGTGGCGACAAGGCGTTCCGCATCTTCCTGTTTCTCTGCGAAAAAACTGCTTTGATCAGCTCGTCAAAAAAGCCTTGGTCGTCAACCTTAAAAGGCAGCTTCTTAGGCCGCAAACGGACAATTCTTGAATCCACTTTAGGCACCGGCCAGAAGTGCTCTTTAGGTATGAGGCTTAAAAGCTCAACCTCAGTGCGGCAATACACGGCAACAGTCAACCTTCCGTAGTTTCTTGACCCAACAGGCGCAGCTAAACGTTGAGCGAACTCTTCCTGAAACGCAAGGACAGAGAGATCGAAGCCTTTTTCAAGTAGCCAAAAAAGCAAGGGCGAAGAGATAGAGTAAGGAGGCGTGGAAACAACTTTATTGAAACCTTGAACATCAATTTTTAAGATGTCTCCTTCAATTAGGCTAACGTTCGCAAAGCCCCTTAGCCTATTTCTTAAGATCTGCGTCAGCCTCGGATCGACCTCGACGGCGATAACCTTACCTGCTTTTTCAGCAAGATACTCTGTGAGAAAGCCAAGCCCAGCTCCAACCTCAAGAACCACGTCATCTCGGCTCAAAGAGGCGCAGTCAACAATTTTCAGCAACGATTCTCTGTTCACGAGAAAACTTTGGCCAAAATGTTTCTTTGGGATAACGCCGTGTTCCCGCAGGTTTCTCTTAGCTTCCTCTTTTAGGCTCATTGTTTGTCAACAGCCAGCACGTTTAGTTTTCAAATCAAAATTTTTGTTGCAACCAGCCTGCCAAAAGATGGCAGTCTAACAGTATAGGCTTGACTTACGAGGCTCTTGTGAACAACCTGTATTTAGTGTCGCTTGAAAGTTCCTCTATGACCCTTTTAACAATAAGCTTAGAAGGGCTTGGAATGTTAATTCGCTTCTGCAAGTCCTCGAAGTTCACAAAAGGCTTCCTTTCCCTAGCGTTCAAAATGTCCCACATGTATTTTTTTCCAATTCCGGGAATGAGCTCCAAAGCGTGCATCCGAGGCGTAATCGGCTGAGAGGTGTTAAAGAAGTTCACAAACCATTTTTCCCGTTCCAAAACAATCTTTTCAATAGCTGGCTCAAGCTCCATCCTAGCGTTTGCAGTTAACTCATCGTACCCAACTCGACCCAAAATGTACGTTATCTCGCGGCGGGACTCCTTGCCCACGTAAACCTTGTCCAAGGGCTTAAGCACAACCCCCGACCTAACGTTTGCCTCAAGCAAAGTAAAATAGCTGGTTCCAATCATTTGGACCACTGCTCCAGCCCGAAACTTTCCCTTAGTTCCAGGCTTACCGAACGGCAAATAGTCTAGGATGTACGCGTTTTCCTCGTATAGCTGCCGAATCTCCTTTTCTTCAGTCAACTCTTGCCTTTCCCCTTTTCATTTTTTTGGTCATTTTGAACAGAACTATTATAGGAAACAAGGTCTAAGGCATGCTATGTAGCTTCAAACCTTTTATTCTGAGTTAAGAAAACAGAGCACACAGTAACTAGGCGTTCTTCATCAGACGATAACGATAGGGCAACAATGATAGAATGTTCTAAACACATACCTAGACCTCACCAAGCAACCAATAAAATACGTCTAAAGGGCTAATAACCTTTTTCTTCACCCTTTAGGCCTGTTCCTTTTTCCTGTACTTGTCTAAAAGGCTTAGGATTGTCTCAAGCTTAGATGTTTCCACAATCTTCCGTCCGCCAGCTAGAAAAACCCGCAGTTCTTCCACCGTCTTAGGCATGCAGTTAATAATTTGAACTGCCTCGTTCTCATCAAGCAAACCGGTTTCCTTTAACTGGCCAAGAAGCTTCTCCGCTGAGGCAGCGTCAATTTTAGAAAACTTTGAAGCGTAATCCAATGACCTACGTTGAAACTGGTCAAGGTTCTCCTCTCCTAAGGATTCAAGAATCGCCTTAACCTGAGGAACCGTAACTGACTGCCTCTTAATCACTCTTTTACTGGACATTCATTTTTTCCTCTTCAAACATTTTCAGATGTTCAGGTCGAACGATGATTTCTTTAACAGCGTCCTCCAACGTTACGTCAACAGCGTAAGCCCTTCCCCTTTTAGACTTTATAACTCCAACTCTACCTTGGTACCTTCGATGCGGCATACCCTTGTGGACGCTTGGGTCAATGGTGATAACTACCTTGTCACCCGGTTCGTACCTTTGAAGGATCTTGCTTAACCCGAGCTTACCGTGCTCTCTAGGCTTCTTGCTAAGCAGCTTTCGAGTTTTGTTCTTGTATCCCTGCGACTTCGGCATATGCGTTCATCCACCTTTAACTGAAACGCCTAACACGTCAAGTTCGACGGGTTCAGCCTTCGCGTCGACGATTTTCGACACGTTTGGCTTCGTGCGCCCCCCGTCCCCTGTGACCAGCTCCTTGACGTAAAGGCCTCCTTGGCATCGAATCTTCATTTCGACGCTGTTCGGAGAGATTCTCTTAACCACAGTCTCATATATGTGTTTTTCTCGAGTCTTATCTGCCCTTCGCCTAAGCACACGTAACGGCGTCTGCTGAAGAACTTTTACATCTGTTAATGAACGTTGAAGATTAGCAATTTCGTCGTCTGAGATTTCCCTGTCGAAACGCACCGTAACCCTATAGGTCTTTTGGGACGCCTCCATCCGCTTCAGGGTTCTAATCATCTCTTTGCCAACAATCTTTAGGCTTGAAACCTTGATTTTGCCTTCAGCTCTCCTATTGATTTCTCGGCGGAGTTCATTAAGGTTAATCCACCGTTTACGAGGCCTCTTAACTTGAATTATGAACGGTCTGCCCTTTCCAAGCATACGTGCGTCAGCGTCTTCTCGTCCAGCTCCATGAAATGAGGCGGTTTCTCCAAGCGTCAACTCTATTGTTGGCCCAGCGATGAGCTCCTCAACAGATTCTGGATGAAGCCTCCCAGTGTGATTGCATTCACCGCATCCTTTTCCTCTGCATTTTGGGCAGAACCACTTCGACTGCGGAATTCCTCGGACAAGCTTCACGTATCTTCCCATGATGAAAAGCGGGTTCACCTGAAGCCGAACGTCGCCTGCGAAAGGATTTATCAAAACGACCACATGCGGGTTCAAATAATCAACGGTTTTTCCAGTTTTTTCCTGAAACATTTTCCCAAAAACTCGGCTTAGCTCGTTCCTGAAGTTTTCGCCGTGTTGAACCTCAAATTGAGCCTTGAATTCGTCTTCTTTTTCTTCAACTTCGGGTGGCACCTTGGCTCCGACCAGAAACGTTTCGTACTCGTAGTCACGCAGCTTCTCAGACGCCTTTGCGACATGAATAGGCAGGGATTCGAAGCAGCCTTCGCACAAAAAGCACTTCTTACTCTTCTTCGGTCTCCGCCTAAGCTTCTTCAGGATTTCCACAGCCATCGGGAACGAGCCGTTTTCAGCGAGAACCTTGAGGAGAAGAACGCCTTCTTCACTTTTCTGCAGAGCCAATTGGTGGCCCTTCATAGCCAGCATCGTCTTCAGCGTCCTTCCGCGTTCAGCGTTGTCCACACCGTAGCCTAGAAAAGCGAACTGCCTACCTAAACAGTTGTCGCACAACGGGTACCTCTCAAGCATCGCCTGAGCCTTTTCAACAATTTCCATGCTTAAAACTTCACCAGCACCGTTCCAAAAGGCCTAAAACGTTCGCCACTGAACACCCGTGGTATGATTATCTGAAGGATTTATATTTACATATCTCCTAAGTTTCGTGAGGCGAACAAGATTGAAGGTTGCCCGTTACACAGTAAATGGAAAAGAATCATACGGCGTCATGCGAGAAGACAACAGCATCGTCGACGTTCCGAAGCTTGGAAAAACCCTGAGAAAGAAGGTTCCGAAAACCATTGACGCACTAATTTCTCTCGGCGACCAAGCTGAAAATCTCATAGTAGAAATGCTAAGCGATGCTCCGCGGAGCCGAAGATTTGTTCTGGATTTCAGCCAAGTTGTGTTGAGGGCACCTGTGGCATCTCCGCCGAAGGTCATCTGCTTAGGCCTTAACTACAGGGACCACGCTAAAGAGGCAGGAGCCAGCCTTCCAGACGAACCCATAATTTTCATGAAGCCGAGAACAGCCATTGTTGGTCCTGAAGAGCCTGTGAAGAAGCCTAGTTTTGTCGAGAAATTAGACTACGAGGTTGAGTTAGGCGTAGTCATAGGTAAAGTGGGCAGGAACATTCCAGTTTCAAAGGTGAAGGAGCACATCTTCGGGTACACTGTTTTCAACGACATTTCAGCAAGGGACATCCAATTCAAGGACGGACAGTGGACAAGGGGGAAAAGCTTCGACACTTTCGCTCCGTTGGGACCATGCATTGTGACAGCCTCCCAGATAGACGACCCGAACAATCTTCGCATGTGGACCAGAATAAACGGCGAAACACGGCAGAACTCGTCGACGAAGCACATGCTTTTCAATGTGTACGAAATCGTCCACCACCTAAGCAAGGTCATGACCCTTGAACCCTGCGATGTCATAGCCACAGGAACACCTGCAGGCGTAGCAGCCTTCATGAAGCCAAAACCTAAGTTCCTGCAGCCAGGCGACATAGTCGAGGTTGAAATCGAAAAAATCGGGAAGCTGAGAAACCCAATTGTCACCGACAACTAGGCGGCGAAGACACCGAAAATCTAAAATCTTAAATAACGACAATAACATTCATTTTTGTGCAAGCCGCGGTAGCTCAGTTTGGGAGAGCACCCGACTGTCCGCCGAGACACGGCGAAGGGTGAAGCTGAAGCCCAAACACTGAGCAACGGTCGGAAACCGGGTTGTCGAGTGTTCAAATCACCCCCGCGGCACCACAATTATCCAGCGATATTTTTCGTCTGCTTCATCTTTATGAACATTTTAGCTTTGTTGAAGTCGCAGACATATTCGAATTCGCTTTCGATGGTTCTTTCGCTTCTTCAATTGTCTTTGTAATTTTATAAGCAAACACTTCACAAGTTTTTTAGACAATGTTAAGTTGAATGTAATTTAAAGAGTTGCTGATTTTCTTGTGTCCAAGAAACTGCGTCACGTAGAGTAATCCTTGGTTTCGTGGTAGAGCATCGTTGTTTTCCAATGTCTTATAGTATGGAGTTTTATTTCTAACAGTTATTGATTCTGAAGTTATATGAGGGGGTCGTTATTTGTTTTTGGCAGTCATCTTATGGTTCTTAGGTTTTTGCTGAATACTTTATTTGTTTCCTTTCTTTTTGGCGACTTAAAGCATGTTTAATGAGTTGTTAAGAGCTTAATGTCTCCTTCTTCAGAAGTTATGCAAAAAGTCAAGACCTTCGCAATTCACACTCTTTGTTAGACGAATGAACAGCGCCCATGGTGACTTCCATGCATAAAAGACAAGTAAAAACGTGCATTCAGACTTAAATTTACTGTTCTAGTATTTCTCACAGAATATTCAGCTTGGACATATTTTCAATCATTTTAGGATCAGCTATACTGTAGAAAACCCATTTTCCCTCTTTTTCATACTTCACTAGTTTAACATTTTCCAAAACTCTCAAATGATGAGATGCGGTAGGCTGAGTTAAACCTAAAGCAACCATGATCTCACAGACACACATCTTCCTAAATTCAAGAAGTTTCAGAATTCTTAGTCTAGTCTTATCAGCAAGCGCCTTGAAAAATCTACTATGCTTATCACATGCTTCGATTGGAGCAACCTCTTTTGCAATATGTTTCAGTTCTGCGGCATACTTTGATGCGTCCTCAGGTGGATATGTTTTTGAACTTAGCAAACGTACAAGCCTTTCGTCAAACTTAGACATTTTTTCAACTAACTCGCTTGGGTATTTTGCTATGATACTGAGTTAATAAAACGAGATATTTAAATATGTATTCAGCATTATTTATCTAAGTTGACTTTACGCTGAAGCAGACGTTAACCACGTTTGTCAAACCAATGATAGGGGTTAAAGTTGCGCTTATACAGATCTAACCCACGAGAAAAATCAGATCGAGTCCTTTCTTCTTCAATTCAAAAAGGAAGAAAGAATGAAAAATGGAATGTGCTTCAATCGTTTTAGTCTGGGTGGGATTTGTCTTGTTGATAATGGGAATAATATGTACATTTGGCTTTAACATCTTTCTAGGAGCTCCAATAATCATAACAGGAGTATTCTTTCATATCATAGGCATAGAGAGAACTATGCGGGAAATACGAGCGTCTCACCGCTGTGAAAAATAACTTGTAAGCTCTTTGCACAAAAAATACGCCCATTATTATTGGTACTTAAAAATGGTTGCACAATTGACAGGTCACGCGATGTATTTCTTTTTTCTTGGCAATTTGGGCCGGTTTTGAAACTTCTGCGCAATCTTTTGCAATTTCTTCGACGAATATTTTAATCTTTTGGGCACATCCTCTTTACCGCCTATAAAGTTTATTGTACGCCAAATATTAAAATTTGGGGAGACTTATCAAAATTTGCTGAGGCAGTTGACAAGATGTCTACGCTGAAAATCGCCCAGTATCGGGTTTTGGTAGTTCTGGCCACTATTCTTATTGTCAATTGATGACTAAAGGAAGGGAAAGCATAGTGAAAATCGAGAGGTCATAATGTGCTTTTGTGCTTTCCCTTGCATGCTTTCACTCATTGATCCTTTTTCCTTTATTCCTTAGATCTAGTTGAAGTTTCATCTCTCTCTCATTTAGTGCTTCCAGCTTCTGCCCTAGCCTTTTCGCCCTCTCCTCTGCCTCTGCGAATATATCTGTTAACGCTCTTTTCATGATTAGATTAGTCAATCTTTCAGTTTCTGAGAGCAGTTTCTCTACTGCTGAAATCAATGTCTTCTGAGAAACCGCATCGTCTGTTACGAGTTCTAACGCTTCTTCTGGACAAAATTCAACGCATTTTGGCTCCCCGCCGCAGAGATCGCAAGCCACAACTGTCTTCTTCTCAGGATGTAATACGATACCACCGTAAGGACAGGCCTGGACACACCAGCCACACGAATCACATTTATCCTCATCAACAATGAGAACACCGCCTTTCTCAGACTGCTTCAGAGCTTTTCGAGAACAAGTTTTCACACATGGAGCATCTTCACAGAACCTGCAAGTCATAGCTATATTTAAAAATGAAGTCAAGCGAACAACCCGTATTCTAGACCTTAAAGGGTTCAGTAGAAATCTCTCTTTCTCTAAAGCGCAAACATATTCACAAAGGCCACAACCTGTACACTTACTCGGATCAGATGAAACAAATCTTCTCACGTCAAATTTAGCTTGTTGCATCCTCCTCACCCTAAAATGTGCGCTTCAAAGCCTCATTATGGTGTGGTCGCCATATACTGTGACCAGCCAAGCAAAATACTATCTCACTCCCAAAATTCGTCTATCCTTTAAAGTGAGGAGCCATACAGCACCTTTCCTCGGCTTGACATATCACTTCACCGTCGAATAAATGAGTGTGGGTTCATGTTCTGCTTCGGTTTTCAGAGCGAATAGCGTACTCGACTCTTCTAGTTCTCTTATGCATCTTGGATCAGGCGTCAAGCAGTCTCTGTAGTATGCATATTCACCTGCTCTACACCCTCTACAAATATATGTGTATTCACAGTGACTATATCCGCCTATACTGCTTAACATCTCTAATGATCCTTTCTTGAAGTATAGAACTTTCAGTGCCTCCTTCGTCTGATTTCTTTCCACATTAAAAGTTTCATAGCCCAACTCAGTAGTTATATCCATTATATTAGGATTGCTAGAGATTAATTTATCACTTAAAGAAAAGGCAAATCTCTTGTCTCTAATAAGGTCGTCTAAGGCTACCTTCAGATAACGCCTTCCGCATTTCGAACAACCTCTAGAAAAATGGGTCATAAGCCTAAGCAAGGGATTCTGAGGCATGAAAAGATGTGTTCGCACCGAAGTAGGAATTGTTGAGACCCTAGACATTCTCTCATATCTCAACATTTGAAGAAGAAACACGTATCGATAAATTTAAATATTATGATTTGAATTGTCTGAGGTCAGAGGTTTGGTATATGGGCGAGAAGAAACTTCCGAGATTTATAATGTGCTTCTGCACAGGTGAATGCCCGGGATTTGCGAAATTGGATTTGTGGAAACTTGTTAACTTCGTTAGAAACGAGCTTGATGTGGAGTATGTCATTGTCCATCCTCAGCTCTGTGTAACTGATGGCGACAACTTCTGGAGAGACTACCTCCGAGAGGGAGATAAAGACACTATATACGTTGTTGGAGGATGTGACCCTAGGATGCAGAGGAAGATGTTCAAGGATGCCTTCGCAGATAAGGGTTTGGATTTTGATAAACAAGTAGTTTCGCTTGATCTCAGGAATATGGAAACGCCTGAAGCTATGAAGAAGGTTGAAGAAGTCGTTAACAAACTGGTTGGAGTATAACATGGAAGGAAAGAAGAAATATCTTGCTGAAGAGCGCTACTATGGAGAGAAGGTTATAGCTCCACAAAATCCTTACGGACTGCCAAGAAAGGAAATAGAATGGTATCCAAAAATAGACTACGAAAAGTGCGATCCAAGCAAATGTGACTACTTCTGCGTTGACTACTGCCACATGAAGGTATACAAGCAAGTTGGAAATAAAGTGGTTGTTGACGATCCTTACAACTGCAATGTACCTAGCCAATCTTGTGCACCGCGCTGTCCCACTGGAGCCATCATCTTTCCTTCAAAAGAAGAATTAAAACGCCAACTTAGAGAACTGAGGAGAAAATACGGGTACGCCACAACCGTTCCCTAACAAGGGAGACTTGCATGCTTACTTTGCTTTTTTGGAGCTGAAGTTATTTGGGCGAAAAGACCTACTCAGGATTGCCTAGAAAGGAGATAAAATGGTATCCCACCGTCAATCATGATCTTTGCACTGGTTGCGGAATTTGCGTAGATTTTTGCCATGAACACGTTTACGAAAAACAAGGAGACATAGCAGTGGTTGCACATCCCTATGACTGCTTAGTAGGCTGTGAGTCGTGTAGACCAAGATGCCCAGTCGGAGCCATAAGCTTCCCTTCAAGGATAGAGCTGAAGCAGATGCTTAGGGCGCTAAGGGAAAAATACGGATACAAGCAAGTATAATAAAAACAGTGATTGCAGAGTTTTTTTTACCCAAACCCATATTGCGCAAGTTGTGATAAAGCGCGTACTCTTAGGAAACTTATCAAACTGTTGCTCGACAGACGAGATGTGAAGATGCCTCATATTCCGTTTCTGCTTTCATGACAGGCGGTGTACTCTTTTTTTATCTGACAGCAAATCTTAATGAAGATTGAATAAAAATCGAATTCAAATTTTCTATTTATATCAAAAATGAAAAAGAAAAGATCGCGGAAAATCGTCGAGGGACATCAGAACACAAGTTATGTTAAAAAGAATTTTCTAGGAACAAAGCAAAATTAAAGGCACAATTACCAATGAAACTTGAACGAAATGAAATCAGTTGCTGAGAGAAAAACACGTAGTTCATCGTAGATGCTGCAAGAGGCTTTCGTTAGTTCTACGTCTATAGCTAAAGTTGAGTTAATCGACCAAAAACGTAACATGTTCAAGATAGTTGACGTGTCAAATGATGCTCTAATTTCTGCATGCAACTTAATAGAAAAGTTTTTTAAAGAAAAATAGGAAAGAACAACTTGAGCTTAAAACAGATCTAATTGAATCTTATGGCTTGTCATTTCAACTTAAGAGTGAAAAATAAAAAAGGTGAGTGTCAGATGAGGAAATGCGTTCTTTGCTCCAAAAGCGGTGAAGACCTAAGCTTGTTTGGCGCAAACCATAAAGAACTTGGATATATTATGGTTTGCCAAGAATGTTGGATAAAGCTTAATGAGGAAAATCTCATAATATCTGGATCAGGCTCGTCAAGCGGTTCTTGTAGTTGCAGATAGTAAATCTCAAATCAACTAGCAACCAATGATGATGCTTCTTAGTAGCTAACTTAGGTTGTCTTACTTTTTGTCAGAAAAGAAAAGTTAAGAAACAGCAAGCGTCAAGTTCATTTGGAAGGATGGAGGTTGGTTCTGAAATTAAGATGAGGCACTATGCTATAGTAATTGATTCTGGAAGAGAAGAAGGCAACCTTAAAGCAGCTCGAAACTTGCATACCGACGCACAGCCAAACCTAAAGTCTCGACATACCTGACAAATCCTCCATAGATTATCATAGTAACCAAACTTTTCACCCAACCCCCCATTAAGACAAAAAAGATTGGAGAAGCGGGGGAAGTGAAGATGTCTCCCGCGCTCACAGGTTTTTAGTCACTCGGGTGGCACTGCACCGATTCTGGTAGCAGCCTATTTTTTACTGAACATTTCTTCTTCAATGAAATCACATATACAGTGAAGTGTGGAAAGAACCTAAGACACATAAAATTAGCTTAATGATTTATAAGTCAAAATATTAGATAACAAGTATCATTGAAGGGACTTATATGACCAAAACTATTCTCCAAAAACGCGGGTTCCCCAAACACGATGGACAATGGTTTGGGGTTCACGTGTTAGTCAACAACGACGAGGAGGTCAATACTCTTTCCAAAGAAGTCCCGAAGATTGCAAAAATTGGCGTAAACGTTCTTGTTATCGAGGTGGATTACAACTACGCTTATGTATCGCACCCTGAATTACGAGGCCCCAAACCAATAACTCGTAACTGCGTCCGCACCTTAGCGGAAACTTGCCGCACACATGGCCTTCGTCCCATTCCCCAGTTTCAATGTTTAGGTCACCAGTCATGGTCAAAAGTCACTCATCCGCTCTTGGTTCAGTACCCCGAATTCGACGAGACGCCCGGCCAGTTCCCAAGTAACGAAGGCATCTACTGCAGGAGCTGGTGCCCTCAACATCCTGAGGTGAACCCCATCGTCTTCGAACTATTCGACGAACTGATAGATGTATTCGAGGCAGACGCACTGCACGTAGGCATGGACGAGGTGTTCCTCATCGGTTCCGAGTATTGCCCCCGCTGCAGGGGTCACGATCCAGCTAAGCTTTTCGCTAAAGCAGTAAATGATTACCACTCGCACTTATGTGGCGAACGCGGAGTTGAGATGCTCATGTGGGGAGACCGTTTACTTGACAGTGCTTCCACAGGCTACGGTATGTGGGAGGCTGCGGAAAACCAGACCCACAAGGCGATTGACATGATCCCTAAAGACATAGTGATATGCGACTGGCATTACACGGTTCGAGAAAGTTATCCTTCGATACCGCTGTTCTTAGAAAAGGGATTCCGCGTTTGGCCTAGCGGATGGAAGGAGGTTGAGGCAACTGAGGCGTTAATAAATGCCTCGCAGAAATACAAGACTGAACGTATGCTTGGTCACCTATGCACAACGTGGGGTGCTGTTAAGCTTGATCAACTTGCTCAGTGGCCACCTATCCAAACAGCAATGCAGAAGCTCCATGTTCGCAAGGCCTAATCAAATCAGTCTATCTTGGATTTGGACTAGGTTTGGATTAATTTTAATCTTTTCTTCTTCTTTTCTGGGGTGGGTCTTAATGCTGCCTCTTGCTTGCTTTTTGTTGTATACTGGTGGAGTTCAACTTGGTTACCGTCTGGGTCTGCTAGCCAAGCTTGCCAGCTTCCGTCTCCTCCCATCTTGGGATCGGTCACATCGACCTTTTGCTCCCGTAACTCTTTAACGGTCACGTCGATATTGTCGGTCTCCAAACACAAATGACGGTACGATCCAGTTTCCTTCTGGCTTGTGGATTCGCCTTCGAAAAGCTCTATGAAGTTTCGTCCGCCGACGTAGATGTAGACCCCGAACCTTTCACCTTTCTCATCAAGAAACTCAAATGCCAGCTTGAGCTTCAATGTGCCGCAGTAGAATTGAATTGCTTTTTCCAGATCCTTAACAACGTAACACACATGTGCAATACCCTTAATCATTACAGGATTCCTTCTTCTAATCATAAAAACGAGAAGTAAAATAAGTGGATTTTGGGCAGTATAAAATATAACCCCATACAGTTTTCTTTTTTTGTTGTTTGTGAGAGTAGTGTAGAGAGTAGAGTAGACAGCATACAGAACAGCAGAGCAGAGAACGTAACTTAACAGAAGAAGAAAAAGATTAAATTTTATTTCTCAATCCCAGAGAAGAGATCGCTAAACCAATTGTAGCTGATCAGTTGCTCTTCTCTATTGACCTTGGTTTCTTAGACTCTTCTAAAGCTTTTAATGCTTCATGTATGCCACTGAATAGAAGGCTGACTCCGAGGCCAGTGTATATGCCAGATTCGTATATGTACCTGTCTCTCTGGGCAACTTCTGAGCTTAATTCGAAGTAGACGACTACTTCATCTAAGGGCTGCATTCTTGATTCTAAGATGCTACCTTGGTAGTTTAGGTCCCACATAACCATTGAAATATCATATCCAGTCATGCCCATGACCCTGCTAGGTGTTGGATAAGCTTCCTTAATGTGGGCAGCTGCGTTCACTAAGATGGAAGCATGATCACTTTCACTTCGAGTTATGTATCGTATCTTCGCATCTGGAAGAAGACTGCTGATAGATTCATGAAGCGACCTCTCATCTCGAGCGAAAGGTACGACAAGCTTGTAAGTAGCATATTCTATCTTCGACAAGAAACCGCTCCAATTGTACCAAACGCTGAACGAGTAATGCAATATATTTGGATTTGGTCTAAATCTAAAATAAACTATTGTAACATCGGTTTGTTGTCCGCCTCCTGTTGCTGGGAAAGTTTCACGAACAATTTCACCTTCAGACACCATATCAAATTCCGACTCAATCCATATTATATTCTCTACCACATATGGAATCTGAAAGCCTATTGTCTGATCATTTGTCAGAGAAGAAGCTAAATCAAAGCTGCATATTATACCTGCCTTGTCCGACAGGCTCTTTTCGAAGTTTACATCCATGATAACAAAGGAAAGATCGACGGAACTTAGCTCCATAGAACTAAAGACAAGAAACCCTGAAGGAACTCCACGCCCCCCCAGATTAAATATCTGCGTCTAATTATAGAGATATAATCCATACAGAGTGGCGAAGATACCTGCCAAAATAGGGAATGTTATTACAAGAATCCTCACAAGGCGAACAAAAAACCTTTTAGACATTTAAACAATTTATTTCATTTAAACTATAAAATACTTTCTTAACTTATCAAATAAAGCTAAAAAAAGAAAGAACAAACAAAAGAGAAGAAGAAATAATTAAAATTTTTATCTCCAATCTAAACAGATAGAAACTTTCAAGTTTTGCATCCTGTATTTTTGCCCTTAATACAAAAAATAGAATGTCTTCTTTATTTTTCCATCGTCTGGCATTTGGGGCAGTAATAGATGCTTCCGCCTAAATACGCCTCTTTCTTAATAATTGCCCCACAGACTGGACAAGGTTTATTTACGGTGTTCCTGCTAAGTATCGTCTTGTAGCCGCCTTGCCTGCCGTACAGGTCTGTTTCTGTATCGCGTCCTCCGCCAGCAACCATCTCTGTCAGCGTTAACTTCAGAGAATCAAACAGTATTTCCTTATCCTTTTCAGAAAGCGTGTTAACCTTCTTTTTCGGATGCATCCTAGCGTTGAACAGGATATCCTGTAAAACTCCGTTTCCTAATCCTGGGATCCGCTGCTCAGTTGCCAAAAAAGCCTTTAATGAAAGTTTACCAGCATTTTCGCTGAACAGAGAATTATAATAGGCTTTGTCGAATGCTGCTGTTAGAGGCGAGGGTTTCTCTTTTGCTATCCTGAAATATTTATTGTCGAAGGTGCCTTCTGGAAACGCCCATATGCCGCCGTACATATGAACGGTGCTTACTAAGGACGAACCGTCATCTAATTCGACCCACAACTGGTGTTTCGTAGGCAGCCTTTCACCTTTTTCGTAATACCGTATACTTGCTCCATCATTGAAAAGTATAACGGCGTCGCCTGCCTTTATTTCAACGTATCCGCCGCAGCTTACAGCAGTGTTGATAACCTTTCCTGCAAGCAAGCCATCGTACTTCTTTGGATCACCATAATACCAAGTGAATTTATGCGGGTTTTGAGCAGCTACTACCTTATTTATTTTCCTACCAGCAACCGTCTCGTTTATCTGCTTAGCTAAAACAGCAGCTTCCGGTAACTCAATCAAGGGTTCACCCTAACTGTGGTCACGTTCTCTACGAAAAGCAACAAAATCCTTCTTCTTAATCTTTTCCATTTTTCTTTTTGCCTCATCTGCTTTTTGACCCAAGGGCTAGGTACAAATCACCCATGCAACGCCATAAACTGTTAGGAGAACTTTTGTTTTCCAATTGTTTCATTTCGTTTGTGAGGGTAGTTCTAAATAGACGTTTATTTTCTAAAATATGGAAACGAGGTGTGAATCTTTGGTTTGGGCAAGTTTGTTTGATAAGATATATGGTTGTATAGCTGGAGCAGAAGTTGGATCTGCGTTGGGGGCTCCAATTGAAGGATGGAGCATCGAGCGAGTTCAGAAGGAAATTGGGTTCGTAGACAAGCTGTTGCCACGCCATGGGTTGCCACCAGGTACCACAGAAGACGGCGTTGAAAGAATACGCCTGATGTGCAATGCGATAATAGATAAGGGCGGACGCATAACCGTAGACGACCTAGCAAAAGCTTGGTTAAAATACATTAAACCTGAGAGCTTCGGACCCTTGATGCTTTGGGCAGACAAGATTTTATACGAACTTGTTAAGACAGGTATTCCGCCAGCTGATGTGGGAAAATACAGCAATTGGCCTGGAATAGTTAGCTTTGCTCGCAGCTGCTATCCGATTGGAATAATTAACGCCTGCAACCCCCAGCAAGCAGTCATTGACGCATTCGACGTTGGAAGAATCTATCAGCCAATAAATGGGTATGGTCTCGATTGGGCAGCCGCCGTTGCAGCGGGCGTAGCTGAAGCTATGAAGCCAGATGCTACGGTTGACTCTGTGGTAGAAGCCGCCGTTGCAAACGTTGCCGATGTTGTTAGAACTGAGATTTTGGGAGGCATCGAGATTGCCAGGAAATCTAAGGACGTTTTCGATATGCGTCCAGTTTTCTATGAGCATTATAAGGCTGAAATAAAGCCTTTTGCGAATTACACTTGGATTTGGGACATCAGCATGTCCTACGAGATTGTGACAAAGGGATTCGCCATCTTTTACGTCACAAAAGGCGATCTCATGAAAAGCCTCATAGGAGCAGCGAACTTCGGTCGGGACACAGACTGCCTATGCGCCGTGTCAGGGGGGCTTTCTGGGGCTTTCTCTGGAATCGGTGGCATGCCTAAAGATTGGATTGAAACGGTCGACAAAGCTACGAAAATGAACAGTTTAACTGTGTCGCAGAGAACATTAAAAGAAACCGCCACGGGACTGTTTGAGGCAGTAAAGAAAAACATGGAAAGCATGGAGAAACAAATTCGATACTTAAAGCAGCAAATCTGAAGTTTGAATTGCCCAAAATTCTACAATATATTTTTGTGCCGTCATCTTTTTTGGCCTAAATATTTGAAAACCCTATTGCTAAGCCAATCCATTGTTACGAAGATTTTTGTTGTTTTCTCTCAATTTTTCCCACTTTAAGATAATGTGGAGTTTATTCACGAAATACTTTATTACGTGGTCCGTGTAGATGGCAAGGTAAAAGCGAACAGTTCAGGAGCCTTTTACGATGCCTTCCGCGATTTTGTCCCATCAGGCGGTTGTGATTCCGTTCAAAGCGAAGTGGCCTGAAAAGTTCGACGGCACAAGCCTATGCGTAGGCTCCTTTGTCCCTGACCTTCAATGGTTTTTTTCTCCGTTAATCGCGAACTTGCCAAGCCGCACTTTTCATTCCTTAGGCGACCTGGTCTACCTGGTGCCTTTGTCTCTCGCCTTAATCGTCATTCTTGACAGGGTCGTGTTTCCAGCAACGGCGTACCTTGCAGGCAACAACCGTTTAGGCCCGGTTTCCCAATGCCTAGCCTACTTCGGCGTAGACGAGTGGAGCCTTCAGAAAAGGAAGAAGCTTACTCCAAAATGGCTTGTTGTGGCAACCTACTCCATCGTGCTTGGCGTCCTAACGCATTTTCTGCTTGACCTCCCAACTCACAGGCGGATAACCTACCTGTTGCCCTTCTTCGAGGCGGAGATGCCAGCCTGGTTCCTGGTTGAATACACAACATTGAACCTGCCATTTTTTGGAACATGGGAGGTCACACACTACAATCAGCTTTGGCTCATCTTCACAGTAGCGCTTGGACCCTTAACATTACTTGAGCTAAGGTACATCAAGAACCACGGATTAATGGCGAAATGGAACCAAACCCAAACCACATAAGCGAACGCGGAAATAAAGCGCAAGGCACACAAAAAGATTTTAAGACAACACACAAAATACAATACAACACACAACCACGCGGCTGTAGTCTAGTTTGGTCTAGGACGTCAGCCTGCCACGCTGGTGACCCGGGTTCAAATCCCGGCAGCCGCACCAACACAAAACGCTTTTTTTAAGAGTTTTTTGTTTTCTCTATCAGTTCTTGAAAGGTCAAAGTTTTGACACCGAGGTTCTTGAAAATTCTATCGTTAGTTATTAGAATGGCATTTCTTCCCAGCGCCACCGCAGCTTGCATGGCGTCAAAGTATTCTATGTCATGTCGCCTAAGCAGCTCGTACAATCGTAGTATGTCGTCTGAATTAAGTTCAACTTCCGCTATATTCGCTTCTGCCATTTTCTGTTTCATCAGAAAAATCGCATCCCTTATTTGGTCAGCTGGAAGCCCATGTGCTTGTAGAACTAATCCAGCTTCCAAAAAGGCTGAAGCACAAGAAAAAAGAGATTCAAGTTTCCTGTTTTTGTAGAGCTCAATGATACTAGAAACTTGTTTATTCCATTTATCATTTTTTCTTAACCCGAAGAGAAACTCGGTTTCAACGATATACAAAGCTTAACCTCCGTGTGGCACAAAAAGTTTATATCGTGACACAATATAAAACTTTACGTGGTGAGCACCTTGGAAGTAGTTGAAGTTGCGGACAAGCACCGAATCACTATTACGCGTCCAATAAGAGA
This sequence comes from Candidatus Bathyarchaeota archaeon, assembly GCA_018397065.1. Lineage (GTDB taxonomy): Archaea > Thermoproteota > Bathyarchaeia > Bathyarchaeales > DTEX01 > JAGTRI01. The sequence continues at coordinate 16,730 of JAGTRI010000007.1, read as the reverse complement.
CATTGTGCCACTAAAGATTGGGCAAAAAGTGGCTATTATTCCGTTTGGAAATGGGATTCTTGTTCAACCATTACCTGATAAACCAGATGAGAAACTCGCTGAATTAACAAAGAACATAGAATTCAACCGGAAAAACCGCAAAAAAGCGTCCGAGCTTATAATTTTACAAGCCAAACAATAATTATAAATTTCCAAATAGACAGCATAAACAATATAACCAATTCCTAGTAACCTGGGTTCAAATCTTAGCGCCCAAATTGAAAAAATAACATCCCTAAAAATTGATGAATAAGAATACTTTGGCATTAAAAAGGTATAATCCTCCGACACTGGATTTGACACAGTGCCAGGAATAGAAAGAGTCTTTGATGAGTTAAGAGGAGAAGACAGATACCGAAAATCATTCAACATGCTGAAGCGAACAAGCTGAAAACTGAAAAATTAACCCTTTACAACCAGTTTCTCACTTTTCCTTTTGGTATTGCCTACGCCTAAATACAAGAAGAAGATAGCTATAAAATCTGTCCTCTTCTCTTTATATAGGTATATATACCCCCTATACTCCCCCCTCCAAGCGCACAATTAGCTAGTTCAAACCAGTTTAGGCAATGATGTCGAAAATCCAAGGTTTATTTTGAGATCGCGTACTCGTATAGTTTTTCTTCGAATATGGTTCTTCCTGGGAAACCAAGCGACGAGGCATAAGTGTTGAAGTCTATAGCCGCTTTCCCATTTTTCACCGCGAGCTCCTGAAGTTCTCTTAAGGCTTCGCCTGCCATGGAGTAGCATGGCGCATAGCCAACCGTAGCCAAGAACAGGAAAGTCTGGTCATAAATCTTCTTTAGGCTTAGCCCCGTTTCCCTGCTTGCCCACTCTAGGAACTCAGCTATTGTTTGTTTTCCCATGTTAACCCGCACGTCGAAGACCGCTCTGAGGAACCTCATCACCCGCCACGTAAGCATGACGAACTCGTTCTCAAGAACCATCGTCTCATCATCTCCTTCGCCGCGGAGAATCTCAAGCAGTCTCCTTTCGTCAGAGTCCAAGTCTCCACGTTTCACCAGCTCCTTAAGCAGGTTCACAAACTCGAGCTCCCTGTAGAACGCTATGCCGTCAGAAATCGGAAGAGAAAGCGTAGTGTCCAAGATGCTTAACGGCGAAGGCTCAGCTCCAAACGCAGTTGCAGAATTCGAAAAGTTCACACAGTGCCCGTACTCCTCGTGAAGAACCAGCTGCATAAGGTCAGGAACATTAGTCGCAGGAGAACGCTTCTCATCAGTCGTCACAAAAAACAGGTTAAAAGGATCATCAGTCGCCACGTTAAGAGCCGACGCAGCTCCAGAAGGAATAAAGTTAACAAGGTAAGATGGAGTCTCAATGACCCGAGTAACGTACTTAGGCGTAATCCTAACAATGTGCTTGTCAAAAACCTTCTGCGCCACGGACCGAAGTTCCTTAACGAAATCTAACAGCTGAGCCTTCGGAACGCAACGCCTCTTAGCCATTTCCTTCTCAACCTTTTGGACTTCCGGTGAAACCCCATACTTCTCAGCAAGCCTCCTAGTAGTCTCAATAAGCCTAGGCATCCAAGCTCTCAACCACTTAAGAGCCTTCTCCTCAACCTCATCTGGAGTTTCAGGATAATCGTACTGGTCCCTAAGAATCCTCGGATACACTCTTCTGCGATCCACATTTCCTCCCTGCTTCTGCAGAATTGGAAAAACCTCAGTGAAGTCTCCTTCAACAATGCCCTCAACTGGAAAAGCCTTCGCGTACTCAGTGGCTGCCGCAAACACCCTGTCAAGAGCCTGTCTGAGAGAAGAGTCATCAGTGTCACCATTGATGACGTTTACGATGCCGATCAACCCGATTGTTTTCTGCCTAGTAATGATTCGCACCTCAACTGGCCACTTCTTCTTAGACAGCCAAGCGCAAGCCTGTCCAAGAGACTCGCACGTTAACTTAGCTAAAGACTTCATGTGTTCAACGTTTATTCCCTCTTTAACGAGATGATAAAAGAAGGTGCCAGTCGCAGCTGAAGGCGGCATGTAAGGCTCAAAAAAATCCAAATCAACATAGCACGAACTGAGAAACTTCAAATGCTCCTTATTTGTTGTCTTTTCCATTAAACTCTTAATTTTCCTCTTGAGACGCGTCAAGTTATCTTTGGATGGAACTAAAATTTTTCCAGCATACTCGTCTAGACCATAAACATACGCAGAACTTGGATACGCCTCTTTCCAAACTTCGAAAATCTCCTTTTCAACTGGGCTCATCTTTGTCAAAAGAACATTCAAACCCAAAGTCAACCGCCACCTTTCAAATTAGGACTAACCAGATTACAGTTAAATTGAACCAGTATGAGTCTAAGAGAATATTAATTTTTTGAAAAAACAAAGAAAAAACAATAAAAAACTACGAATCGGCATCATTTTGAAATAAGCGAAAGTACCTCCGAAAAAGACATGGACTGCACACCAAGCTTCTTAAGATACTCAAAAGTCATCTCAAGCATCTTCATCTCAGGGTCAAAAGCATTTAAGCTCCAAGGATGCCAAACCAAACTTACATACATCGCATGCTCAGACATTGCACGGTCAATCATCGGTCTATTGTTAAACCGAAACTCTTCCAAAGGCGTCTTAACAAACGAAGATGGAACCATCTCAGGATAAAGGGGAGGAAAAAGTAGAATTCGCCTGGCTTTCGCGCTGGAAATCTTAAACACGTTCTCGTGCCAACCGTGACCTGGAAACTCCCATAAATTCGGGTACCCCTCGCTGCTGTAAGTGAAAGGCTGATTAAGAGGAGCAGGCATCGAAAAGTCAGGACCCCAAAGCATGCTACTCACGTAACGGTATCCAGCTTCAGAAACAAGCCTAAGCAGCTCTGGAGCGCCCTTTAAACCGTCAACAAATCCGCATCCAGGCCTCAGCCCTAGACATAAACGATTAAAAACGTTTTCAACCAAGGCTTTGCCCTTAAAAATTTCAGTCTTTACTTGTTCAGTTGAAGCAGCAGGCCCACAAATCGGGTGGTCTCTAAGCATTTTATGCGAATACGAATGCGAAGCAACCTCGAAAGCTGAGTCTGAAAGAAGCTCCCGATACTCGCTTGGGTTTGCCTCAAGCATCTTACCCACAATAAAAAAGGTAGCTGGAACATCGAACCGCCTGTGAACCTCAACTATTTTTCGGCAGGCTGGCAGACACTTAGGTGCCTCAACATCGTAAGCAGGAACAAAAACAGTCAAGATCACAGCCTCCTTAACAGTAGACACTGAAAACCTTGTTCAAGGCCTTAGCAACATTAAGGCAATCCTCTTCGTTCCACCATTGGCTGATGCCTACAAAAAGTGCCCTATTAACGTAGTCCAAAGTGTTCGGACACATATCAACCGAATACTTGGGAAGCTTACCCTTGTAATAAGGACAAGTGAAAGGGCAACCTTCAGGAGTCGCCGTCTTATGCTCCAAAATGTGCTCCCAATAAACGTAAATGTGCCAGTCCCTCGTTGTTTTCCCTCCACGAGCCCAAGCGTGAACACCCTCAGCCTCAAGGGCCGCAGCTAGTTTACCAGCTAACTCAGGAGTTTCGGCAAAAAACACAAGATTGTTACCCACATCGCCGTAAATGTCGTTGCTTCGCCTAGGCTTCACCTTACTGAATTTTCCAACATTACACAGCACACGCCTCATGTTAGTGTTGTACCTTTCAGCCTGCGCCTTTGTCTTTTTCAGCTGCACAAGAATCACTGAACCCTCGAGCTCAGACATCCTATAGTTTTGCCCACAAAACAGTTCTCCTGGAAACCGTTCAGGAGCGTATCTGTCAGGTCTCCAGCATGCCGCAGTGTCATGGTAGCTCGTAGCTCTAACGTAGATGCGTTCGTCGTTCGTGACCACCATGCCTCCTTCTCCAGCACCTGTAATTTTGAAGGTGCTTAGGCTGAAACATCCAGCATCGCCGATTGTGCCTAACCACCTGCCCTTATATTTTCCTCCACAAGCCTGAGCGTTGTCTTCAATGACCTTCAAACCGTGCCTTTTAGCAATTTTCATGACAGCATCCATGTTACTGCAGTTGCCTGCCATGTGAACCGGAACAATGGCCTTCGTCTGAGGAGTAATCTTACTCTCCACATCGTCAGGGTCAAGCGTAAGCGAATCATCCACCTCAGCTATAACTGGAATCGCCTTAACAGCGACAACCTCGGCTGCCGTCGCAAAAAACGTGTACCCTGGAACAATAACTTCGTCTCCAGGGCCAATGCCGCAGCCAACGTAAGCAGCGCTGAGAGCTGAAGTTCCCGAGTTAACAGCCAACGCGTGCTGGACGCCGAAAAGGGTCTTCGCGTACTCCTCAAGCATCTTAACTTTTGAAGTCCTAAAACCATAGTATCTGGCAAGATGAGGAGATGGAACATCTTCTTTCTCAATAATTGTTCTAATCTTCGAAATTGTGTCTGGGCTGTATCCCCAAGTGTCTGCGAGCTCAAGAAACTCCTCGACACCAATCTTTGGCTCCTGTTTACCAGAGAAACCTTGTATAGTCTTATCGCCTCCATTTATTGCCAAATCCTTCTCAGAGTAGGTTTTCATTACTAACCCTCTTTGATACCTAAGGAAGATTGGATAGATAAAAGTTAAGCCTTAAAAATCCTGATTATGACAGAAGGGGAAATCACTATGAAAAGCCGTTAAGAAAATGCATCCATAAATAATAGGGGCGCCTATAGGCCCCAATGTTCGTTTATGGGTTTTTGGTACTCCTCGATTTTGCCACTAAGGACATCGTCGTATTTTACAGCTTGCCCAAGCGCGGCAGATTCAAAGATGGATTCGCAGATTGCCTTAGCCCGTAATCCCATTTCTCCGTCAACCTCTGGCTTCCGCTTCTTTTCAACTGCATCCAAAAAGTCGTAGCACTCAAGAACAAACCCGTCCGTAAACCCATATGGAAACAAAGCATTCTTCTTAGATTCGTCGAGTTGCGCCAAGAACTGTTTCTGCATCTCAGCCATCGGCGTCACGATTCTTTTCGGGCCTTCTTGAACTATTACCTCAGCAGAGCTGAATGGGCCGTGGAAAGCGTCTCCGTGGTCGAGGATGCATCCTTTGCTGCCGTAGTGAATAACGTTTGTATACGCATAACCAGGAGCTGCCATTGTCCAACTCCAAACCGCGACCAAGCCGTTCTTGAAAGTGATCGTTGCAACCCACGTGTCTTCTCTATCGTCAAACACAACTTCGCTGTTCTTCTTATGAGGCCACTTTTCGAGCTGCTGAACCTTGGCGTAGACTGTGTCTGGATCTCCGTAAAGATAACGTAATGTGTCGCAGAAGTGTGCTCCACTATCCATCACCATGCCTCCGCCGCCCATCCACTTGTCTATCCTCCAATGCCACCGTCTTTCAACAGACGGATCGGACCAAACAGCCTGCTGCGAATAAAGAAGCCTCGGCATGCCTAGAAGCTTCAATTCATTAATAATCCAGTAGGATGTTCGCTGGCTAAGTCCCCTTCGAATATTCTCAGCAGTGGCAACAATCCTGCCACTCCTCTTTCCAGCAGCAATTATAGCCTTGCTTGCTTTAACCGTGACGCCTAAGGGCTTCTCAATCATTACGTTGACACCTGCGTCGAGGCACGCTATTCCTGCAACATGATGTTCAGAATGAGGTGTACAAATATCCGCTGCGTCAAGGTCCTCCTTTTCCAACATCTCATGGACACTTGTGTAAACTCTAGGTTTGTTTTTCTGGAAAGCTGTAGCTTGTTCGGCGAAATTTTCAGCTGCTTTAATCAATGGGTCGCACATGGCTGCAAACTCAAACTTCACGGGTTCCTTCTGTTTTATCTGCTTGTAAGCGTTCAGGTGAACCTGAGCTATTCCACCACACCCAATCATTGCAAGCTTTAACGTATTTTTTGACATACGACCAGTCTCCAACCATTAGATACAAATGATATCTTTTGTTTATTTCTTATTAGACTTTTGAGTAATAACCTCTTTATTCGCTAAAGCAAGAGATTAAAAACTGGGCGAACCGGTTTGTGCGAATGAGTTTTGTCAGACTCACGTCAAACAATGCGAAGATCAATTTTATTGAGCTGCAGATTCTAACCTTGAACTATTAAATAAAAAACTTGGTTTAAAAAGTGTTTCAGAAAGCTTAATCAAAAATGGTCAAGAAAATCCTCCGAGAGCGCATCTTTCAGAATTTAGCTAACAAAAAGGAAAAGAATAGCTGCTAAAGTCTTCTTTGGGCAATTTCTGCAGCTAGAACTATTGGCTCCCAAGCCTCACAAACTGATGGCGCATAACAAGTGTCAGCCTTAGCGAGGTCGTCAATGTTCATGCGGTTCTGGATCGCCAAGGAAAGTATGTTAATTCGTTGGGTTACTTCTTCACCGCCAACTATTTGGCCGCCTACAACCCGTCTAGTGTTCTTTTCAACTAAGATTTTAACCTTTAAAGGCAAGCCTCCTGGAAAATACGAAGCTCTTGTCTTGCTGGTTATTTTACCAACAACAACGTCCATGCCGATCTGTTTTGCCCAAAACTCTGTAACCCCGACGCCGCCAACATCAAGATGGAAAACGCGTGAAACCCACGAAAAAAGGGTTCCAGGATAAACTGCGTCTCCGCCAGCAGCGTTTATACCAGCCACCTTACCCATCTTCACTGCAGCTGAACCTAAAAGGGGTAAAGCTGGCTTTCCTGTAACAAGATGGATTGTCTCCGCGCAGTCTCCAGCTGCATAAATGTTCTCGTCGCTTGTCTGCATCCGACTGTTCGTCTTGATGCCGCGGGTTTCACCAATAGCGATGCCTGCTTTTTGGGCTAATTCAGTGTTTGGTCTAACACCTGCTGCGTTCAAAACAATGTCGGCTGGAATTTCTTCTCCGCCAACTGACACACCTTTTACTTTATTGTCGCCTAGAATTGCGTTTGCGGATTTTCCGAGAACAAAAGTTACTCCGCTTTCCTCAAACTTTCTCTGCACATCACTTGACATGTCAGGATCGAGAAGCCTAGGAAGAACCGTGGGCAACATTTCAACCACAGTGGTCTTTATTCCACGCTCAACAAACGCCTCTGTAGCTTCTAACCCCACAAGACCTGGACCTATCACGACAGCTGACTTAGCAGTCTTCATGGCTTCAGCCAATTTCAAGCCGTCGCTTAAAGTGTGAAGCGTGTAGACACCTTGTTTATCAATTCCCTCAATAGGAAGCCTGAACGGAGTTGCGCCAGTTGCAAGAACAAGTTTATCATACTCAAACGTTTCGCTTGTTCCGTCATTTGACAGTGCCTCAACAGTCTTAGATTTAGTATCAATGCTAGTTGCAGTGGTCTCAAGACGCAAATCCATCCTGTTAACTTTAAAGAAATTTGGCGGATAGACAACTAGGTTCTCGAAAGATTCGATGTGTCCACCTAAAACAAATGGAAGCCCACATCTGGAATAAGTATAGTATCTGTCCTTAGTTAGCAGCGTAATTTCAGCTTCTCTATCCGTTTTTCGAGCCGCAACAGCGGCATCAACACCTGCAGCGTTTGCTCCAACAATCACAATTTTCTTTTGCATATCACCTAACTTTCCTTAGCAAGTTCTTTGTGCCACTCAACTGCCTGCTCAAAGGTCATTAATGCCTTAAGGTCTTCCTCCAAGTTCGTTGGCGAAACAACCAGTATCCAACCCTTATTGTATGGATCCTCGTTTAGGGTTCCAGGTGTACTGCTAACTTCGCTGTTGACTTCAAGAACTTTGCCACTGACCGGCGCAACAAGGTCAGAAACGGATTTAACCGACTCAACTGTGCCGAATGGTTCTCCTTTTACTACTTCGTCCCCTACTTTTGGGAGCTCAGCGAAAACAACCTCGTTTAGCTGCTTCTGTGCATAGTCAGTTATACCAATTCGAACCTTTCCGTCCTCTACCTTGATCCACATCCAGTCCTTTGAATAGTATAAACCTTCTGGAACTTCGTATCCTTCAACCTTCAATTCTATCACCTTGAAATGAAATTTAATCTCTGTCTTCCTATATTAAATTAAACTCATATCTTTTTTATTCACCAAATCCGCCTGCAACCGCCACATCACACATGGATGCTTTAATCGGACAATCAATTTCACAGCAACTCCCAGCGAAAATGCCGAATGAGATTCAGCTAAGGCTTAAATGTGTGATGTTGTAATTAGAAGTATTTATTTAAATCCTTTACGCTAAATTTGAGGCAAATTTAATACAAATTGAATGGTGAAAGCATATGCAAAAGCCAAAACTTGCTCTTTATTGGTCAGCCAGTTGTGGCGGTTGCGAAATAGCAGTTCTTGACGTAAACGAAAAGATTCTTGATGTCGCTGCAGCTGTGGACATCGTTTTTTGGCCCGTGGCACTTGACACCAAATACAAGAACATACAAGCAATGCCGGATAAGAGCATAGATTTTTGTTTTTTCAATGGGGCAATAAGAAATTCAGAAAACGAAAAAATGGCTAAACTTTTAAGACAAAAGTCAAAAATTTTGATAGCATTCGGATCATGCGCTTGTGATGGGTGTGTCGTAGGGCTTGCAAATCTTTGGAACAAAGAATCCATTTTTAAACGAGTTTATATTGAAACACCATCAACAATAAACCCAGCATCTATTTTCCCGCAAAATAAAGTGAAGGTTAACGATAAGGAACTTGAACTTCCAGTTTTCTATGATACCGTGAAACCATTATCCCATGTAGTTGATGTCGACTACTTTATTTCGGGCTGCCCGCCGCCAGTTGCATGTATCGCAAATGCTTTTGAAATAATTCTTAACAATAAGCTTCCACCAAAAGGGTCAAGTTTTCTTCCAAACAAATCAGTTTGCGACGAATGTCCAAGAGAGAAGAAAGACAGAAAAATCTCGAACATCAAACGCATCTATGAGATTGAAGACGATAAAATCACGTGTTTCTGGGATCAAGGCGTAGTATGCATGGGACCCGCTACTAGGGCAGGTTGTGGCGCCCAATGCCTAAAAGTGAACGTACCATGCACTGGATGTGGAGGTCCTGGTCCACAATCTTCTGACCAAGGCGCTGCCATGCTAAATGCAGTAGCCTCTGTTGCTGCTGATCCTAAAGTTTTGAGCCAAGCAGCTGACCCAGTAGGAACGTTCTACAAGTATTCTCTCGCCAACTCAATTTTAAGGAGGAAAATCAAGGAATGAAAGAGGTAGTTATAGATCCAATCACGAGGCTAGAAGGTCACGGAAAAATCATAATATTTCTAAACGACAAAGAAGAAGTCGAAGATGCGTATTTGCAGGTTCCAGAACTCAGAGGATTCGAGAAATTCTGTGAAGGAAGACGAGCTGAAGACCTACCCATAATAACGACACGAATTTGCGGAGTTTGCCCAGTTGCCCATCACATGGCAAGCGCGAAGGCTATTGACGCGGCTTTTCAAACAGAGCCTACAGAGACTGCTAAGAAACTAAGGGAACTCGAGTATTGCGGCTACATGATCTACGATCATATTCTGCACTTCTATTTCCTAGGAGGGCCAGACTTCATTGTTGGACCAGACGCTCCGGCTGCCAAAAGAAACATACTTGGGGTTATAGAAAAAGTAGGCCTTGACATTGCCAAAAAAGTAATAGAGCATAGAGCTTATGGACAGAAAATTACGGGTATAATTGGCGGAAAACCAACGCATCCTGTTAATGCGTTACCTGGTGGGGTTTCAAAGTCTATTTCGAAGGAAGAGCAGCAGGAAATTGTGAAGATGCTAGAGAGCTGTATAGACTTTGCTAAGTTTACATTACAGGTCTTCGGTGACATCGTTCTGAAAAACTCAGACTATGTTGAAATGATTAAAAGCGAACACTATACCCTTAGGACATACTATATGGGAACTGTTGATAAGAATAATAAATTGAACTTTTACGATGGAAACATACGGGTTGTTGACCCTGAAGGACATGAATACGTAAAATTCTCGCCTTCTGAATATTTAGACGTAATAGAGGAGCATGTTGAGCCTTGGACGTACGTAAAGATGCCATACCTAAAGAACGTAGGCTGGAGAAACCTTACTGACGGCGTCGAGAGCGGAATCTACAGAGTTGGACCCTTAGCGAGGCTGAATGCCGCAGATGGTATGGCGACGCCTTTAGCTCAAGATGAATATGAAAAAATGATGAACACTCTAGGCGGAAAGCCCGTTCACTCTACGCTAGCTTTCCACTGGGCGAGACTTATCGAGCTGTTGTATGCTGCGGAACGAGGACTGGAGCTGGCAAAAGACCCAGAAATAACAAGTAGAAACATAAGAAACGATCTAGGAAAACCGGGAGAAGGTGTAGGAATAGTTGAAGCAGCAAGAGGAACCTTGATTCATCACTACATTTTGGATGAGAAGGCTTTAGCTAAGAAGGTGAATCTAATTGTTGCTACAACCCACAATACGCCGGGCATATGCATCTCAATTAAGAAAGTAGCAAAAGGACTTATTCACAAAGGCGAAATCAACGACGGGCTACTGAATAGAGTTGAAATGGCCTTCAGAGCTTATGACCCATGTTTCGCTTGTGCTACCCATTACGCTTTTGGCGAGATGCCCCTAACAATCGAGATTTACGATCACAAAAAGCAATTACTTAAAAAAATCAGTAGGTGAGAAAGATGGAAAACCTGAAAATCGGCGTATTTTTATCTGACTGCGGAAAGGTATTGACCAAAATTCTAGACTTTGATAATATAATATCTTTTCTTAAAGAGATTCCAGATGTTACCGTTGTCGAAAGAGGAACAGAGTTTTGGAAAGGCTCGGGGTTACAAACAATAGTGAAAACCATTAAAGAGCAAAAGGCAAACAGAATTATTGTCGCTGAAAGCTTGCCTAAACTTAGCGAAATAAAGATTGTCGAAGCAGCAGAGGCAGCTGGTCTTAACCAAAATTTTGTACAAGTGATCGATCTAAAAAACCACTGCGCTTGGCCTCACAGAAACGTTCCCAAAGAAGCAACAGAAAAAGCTAAGGCGATGCTTTTAGCTTCCGTTGAAAGAGCCAAAATCCTTGAACCAATTCATAAGCTTGAGTTTCCTGCCCTAAAATCTGTTCTTGTAATAGGAGGCGGAATATCCGGCATACAAGCAGCTGAGGACCTGGCTGACTTAGGATTTGAGGTTCATCTTATTGAGAAAGCGCCATTTCTAGGAGGAATAGCAGCCCGCGCCGGCCGATTTTTCCCAACTGATGACTGTGCTGCTTGTATACAATCCCCTACTTCAGACGTTAAGACCATAACGCACACCTCTAGAAAGTGTATTTATCGTTCAGGAATCGCTGCCATTTCAGGCTTAAAAATTCACACAAATTCTCAAGTCATTAAGGTAGAGGGGCAGCCAGGCAACTACAGAATAACACTAGAAAAGAAGCCAAGGTACGTTAATGAAACAAAATGCATAAGCTGCAACCTCTGTTCAGAAGTTTGTCCAATCGAGGTGCCAGATGAATATAATGCGAACCTAATGAACCGGAAGGCAATTTACGCAATTGTTCCCAATATTTATCCGCCAACTTATGTAATCGATGAACAATCGTGTAAGTTTCATGAATGTGAAAAGTGTGTCCAAGTCTGCCCTACTAAAGCCGTCGAACTTGACCAAAAGCCTGAAATTTCTACAATCAATGTGGGCGCAATAATTGTGGCCACAGGCTTTAAAGAATATGACCCTTCGGTCATCAAAGAATACCATTATGGCGAATATCATGATGTAATAACTAATCTTGAGCTAGCGCGGATGCTCGATGCTTTTGGTCCCACTGGAGGGAGGATCATTAGACCCTCAGATGGAAAACCTGCAAGAAGAATTGTGTTTGTTCAATGTGTTGGGTCCAGAGACAAAAGGTGGAATGACTATTGCTCAAGTATCTGTTGTATGATATCCCTTAAACATGCTATAATGATTAAAACAGTTTTCCCAGAAATTGATGTTTCAATATGTTACATAGACATTAGGACAACAGGACGGGAACACGAAGAATACTATGAAAAAGCGAGAGAATTAGGAGTAAAATTCATAAAAGGCAGACCGACAGAAATCTCGCATGATCCTGAATCAAATGTGCTAATTGTTGACGTTGAGGACTCTCTTTTAAGAAGGTTCTTAGAACTAGAGACTGATCTTGTTATTCTTGCCACAGCTATGGTGCCGTCTGAAGATACACAGACCCTGGCTGAAATTTTAAAAATAGATATAGACAAAGACGGCTTCTTCAAAGAGTACAATGCCAAGTTAAGACCTACTGAAACAAAAATGAGGGGAATCTTCCTTTGTGGGGGAGCAACTTTTCCAAAAGATGCCCCATCAAGCTCTCTTCAAGCTCATTCAGCAGCACTCAAGGCTGTTAAGTTCCTTAATACTGGCAAAATCGTCAAAGACCAAAGAACTGCTGTAGTGAACGAGGAATATTGCGGTGACTGCGAATTTTGTCCAGTATCATGTCCATATAACGCAATTGAACTGGTGAAAATCGATGAAAAACACGTAGTTGCAAAGGTTTCAGACCTCTTATGTGAAGGATGCGGAATCTGCATTGGAACATGCCCTCTAAATGCCATAGACCTTAGACATTTCAAGCAAAGTGAGTTGCTTTCGCAAACTAAGGCTATCCTATCGATAAATGGGCAGGACAAACCGCTCATTTTGGCTTTCTGTTGCTCAGAATGTGGCGGTGCATCTGTGGACTCCGCAGGAATGACCATGTCAAATTATCCGACCAACGTGAGAATTGTCAAGGTTCCTTGTACTGGCTATCTTCGCATCGAACACTTTCTTACAGCAATTAAAAATGGAGCTCAAGGCGTTATGGTAGTAGGATGTATGAGTGACGGCTGCCACCATGAAGAGGGAATAAAGATGGTTGAAAAGAGAATCGATGCAGCAAAAACACTGCTCAAGGAATATGGCATAGAGCCTGAAAGAGTTGAGCTTTTCAACACAATCTTCGTTGAAGGTGACAAATTCGCAGAGGCTGCATGTGCAATGACTGGGAGACTGGAAAAACTTGGACCGCTAAGGTTTTCGAAAGAGGTTTGAGAAAAGGTGAACAAGCATGACAGAAACTAAGGAATTCAATGTTCCGTTTTCTAAGGAGGTTGCAAGTAGATATGGCGGAGAAACTGTAATGCTATGTTATCAATGTGGAACTTGTGCGAGCAGTTGCCCAGTTGCAAAGACAACAGAAAAGTTTAATCCAAGAGAGATTTTCCGACTTGTTCTTCTTGGTGAAAGACAAGAAGTGTTTCAGAGCAACGCAATATGGTTGTGCAGTTCATGTTACAACTGTCAGGAACGATGCCCCCAGATGGTTGAACTTGTCGATGTCTTTTTCGCTTTACGGAACATTGCTGCTAAAGAGGGCCATTTACCAAAAATATACTCGGAGTTCGCTTTCGCCTTGATGAACGACGGCAGAATCGTCCCTGTTTCGAAATTTATTGAAAGAAAAAGGGAACAAATTGGGTTGCCTCCTCTAAAAACCATTGGTACTGAGGCTTTAAGAAAAATTTTGGCTGTAACCGGATTTGACAAACTACTGTTGAAAAAGGAGGTTGAATCGTGACTAGCTATTCTTTGTTTTTAGGATGCACAATTCCCGCACGTTTACCTAACTATGAGGTTTCAGCTAGAAAAGCACTCAGTAGACTTGACATTGATCTAGTGGATTTAGAAGGCATGACGTGTTGTGCTCCTCCTCCTGTGCAATCTTTGGACTTGGAAACAAGCCTTGCGATTGCAGCGTATAACATTTGTTTATCTGAAGAAGCTGATCTTGACATGATAACTTTGTGTAGCGGCTGCTTTGAGTCATTAACAGTAGCTAACGAAACGCTAAAACAGAATGAACCATTAAAAGCAAAAGTTAACGGAATTCTTGCAGAAGCTGGAAAGGAATTCAAAGGCAGCATAGAAGTTAAGCACTACCTTCAAGTCTTATCAGAAGAGGTAGGAAAAGAAAAAATTAAAGCAAATATAGCTAGAAAGATGGGTAACTTGAGAGTAGCGTCGTTTTCAGGATGCCATCTATTAAGACCAAGCAAAATTCTTAAGTTTGACGACACGGAACATCCGCATGCTTACGATGAGCTCATAGAAGCATTGGGAGCCAAAAGCATCTGGTACAGAAATAAACAAAAATGTTGCGGCGGACTGCTAAGAGGCTATGCTGATGATATTGCCTTAGCCATTGCTAGAGAAAAAATCATAAACGCATCTAAAGCAGGGGCAGACTGCATCGTTACTATTTGTCCATTTTGTTACCTTACGTTAGATTTAGGTCAAGTGCTCATGAAGTCAACGTACCAAGAAGAACACAATTTACCTATTCTTCATTACTCTGAACTTCTAAGCCTAGCACTCGGAGTTGATGTAAAAGAACTAGCCTTGGAATTTCATAAGATAAAAATAGACAGCATCCTAAACAAAATAGGATGATCAGTTCTTTATACATTAATAAAAAACACTTTATCGAAGAAATAGGCCTTTTTAGGTCAATTATGTTTTTGGTATGGTTATCTCGAGGACTCCATTACTGCAAATTCTAGATATCATTCCCTCAATTCGAAGATTCATGCAAGGAAATTTAATTTTTTTACATCTATCTGCACATATTTCAAGTTTATTTTTCCCTGTTTTAATAACATACTCTCGGTTTTTTATGGGATGCCAGACTAAAACCTTAATCTCTCTTTCATTTTCTAATATATCGATTAAGGGTTTGTTAGACTCTAAATCCAAAAATGTAGGTTGATCCATAATTTTTGTTGATTTTGTTAAAACGCATTTTTTATAAAGCAATTTTTCTATAGGATCAAATAACTTATTACAATTTTCTTCTTCATTAGGTTGAACTATTTTTTGAGCCAGAATTTTACAGAAAATATCAAAATTTTGATTTGTTTTATTGAAATTTCTCGTATACATTCTCCCTTATACTAGTATTTATTGTATTTAAAATTATGTTATTAAGCATTTTCATGTTATATATAGCATAAAAATAATTGATGAAAAATTATTTACCTTTCTTAGCTTGCAGTGGTATTATTCGTTCATGTTTCACCGATTTTACAATGTTTTCCACATACTTATTAGGTTCTCTTAATGCTCCATTAATCGCAAGTTCAGCTATGATTGCACCCATATCAGATATTTTGTTTAATGAAGATACAATGGCTCTTAAGTATGGAACTGCTGGCAGTTCACGAATAAGTCTCTCTGTTTCGACATATATATCGTCGCTTATTTGCAATAAGTTGTTGGCAATTTCAAGATTCCTAGTGAAAGCGCAGTCTATAGCTTTCTGAAAAACAGTTAAAACTAGCTCCCCAAGATGATATATTCTTTGAATGACATCTTGAGACAATGTTTTCTCATTGGATTGTAAAAGAATAACTTTTTTGGCTATATCCTGCGAATAGTCGGCAATTAGCTCTAAACACTGTAGAATTAGACGAGTAGCTGGAATTAGGACAATATCCTCAATGCCTATTTGTTCAGCAATTTCAGGTTTTGCCTGCGCTAAAATAAGTAAACGTACAGCTAAAAAATATATTGTGTTTGCGCCTTCTTCTCTGCTGATTGCTTCTTCAGCTAAAGATTTGTTATTATCAAACAGCGATTGCATTGTCTCTGATAGGATTGTTGCTGATATTATTGATAATCGTCTAATGAGCATGTCTAGCTTGAATTTTGATGGATCAATAGAGCATTGAAGCAGAATCCTGTTTGATGTTTCTTCCAATATTCCAAGCCCGATGAGTTTAGGAATAACCTCTCTAACTTCATCGATATGTGTTTTTTCAATTCTAGTAGATGATGTTATCCTAATAACGTCATGTCCAAGTAAGTAGCTACCTATTATTATCCTCTTAAGCATACCTTGTTCCTTGCAAGCATCAGCGTAAATTATAAACTCTTCCGATTCTTCTCTCTGCGCCTTATGACTTGGCAGAACTTTTAAGGCGCCGTCTTTCTCTTGGACAAGAAAAACAATGTCACCGGGTTTGATGTTGTTTTGTTTGACCCATTTTGTTGGAAGTGACACTGCCATTGTTGAATAACCAACTTTTTGTATTTTTCTTCCTTCCAATTTTTTACAGCCACGAAAGTATTTACTATTATTTACAATATTTGTCTTGCATTTATTATTATATCTTCTGGATTAGTTTCGTTCTTTCTTTAATGTTGATCTTAAGCGTATTACATTCAACTAAGGATTGTATTATTCTTTGAACAATCTCCTTCGCCGCCAGTCTAGCATAAATATAGTATTTACTAATTCTAATTGTATAAACACTATGTATATATTACACATTTAACGTATATATAGATCAAACTTAATAGGAGCTGAAAAAGAATGGGTAAATGGAAAACGATAAGCATAAGAGAAGAATTAACTAATGAAGTTGAAAAAGCTATTAAAACAGGTCGATACAGAAGTACTTCAGAGTTCGTCTCAGAAGCAATTCGCTTACGACTTGAAGAAATCATGCGAACAGAAGGTCTTCTAACTGAAAAACATAAGATGTTAGAAACTCCAGAAATGGTGCTTTACTCTCCCAAACATACGTGGGTGCAGGCAACTCCTGAGGGTAATTTCAGAGTCGGTCTATCTGAATATGCTGCTAAACATCTTAAAGGCATAATACAGGTCCACATCGATCAGCTTAAC
>JAGTRI010000006.1 GCA_018397065.1 Candidatus Bathyarchaeota archaeon | reverse complement strand
AATTCCAATGTTTGAACTGCCAAAAGTATCAAGAAGAAAGATGGCCAACTTTCACTCTCCTTCTGCCGGATGAACAGTTACAATGCCGTCAACGTTCTTTGTTATGCGTACTTTAATTTTACGAGGAGGCTTTTCAATACCTCTTCTCCACAGCTTCTCGTTAACTGCGTTTGAAATTTTTACTGAATCGCCATCAACCTTCATGTGCCTTAAAACAAAGCTCTTGATTATTCGAACAGCCTTAGGGGTAGTTTTTTTCCGAGGAGCAAGGCAAGATCTGCCGAGAGGAATTGTGTAAACACGTTCCTCAACTATTTCTTCTTCATCTTCTTTCTTTTTTTTCTCTTCCTTTTTCTCTTCAACTTTCTTTTGTTCTTCAGAGACCTTGACTGTTTCCTCCTCCCTCTCAATGGCCTCCGCTGTTTTTTCGCTTACTGTTTCACCGGCCACTTCGGGGTTAGTCTCATCCTTCTTGGTATCCATATTCGCAGTTACCTCATGCTTTTATTTTAGTTCGGCGCCAGTGTCTTCTCCTTGGGTTAACCCTTACTTTTCCCCGAGTTTTCGCAACAACCCAAGATGGAACTGGCTTCGTTTCCACGCCAGCTTTAATTAATCTTCGCTTCTTAGCTGCAGGTTTGTACCTTGCCAACTTTAAACCCTTCTGATCCTAATTTCTTTTTTGTCACTTTGAAGCCTTAGTAGGATTTCCTTTAATTGGTCATCATCTATTGGAATATTTATTCTTCCTTGCTGAGCAATCTGGATCAACTGAAGTTCAAGCTGCGCTGCAAACTCAGGTTTAACCATCTTAAGATTTGTAAGCCTTTACCTAGCTTCCTGCGTAAGGATTCTTCGCAGCAAGGCTTGTTTCTGGATTTCAAGTTTTCTCTCTGCATCCGCCTGTTGATCCTGCGTCATTCTTTGCTGAAGCTCTAAGGCTCTTCGCCTACGCAGTTCCTCAAGCTCAGCATCTTCACCCATAAATTATCCCGCTCAGTACTTTTTAAGTTCAGGATTTACTTTTTCTAGTTCCTTTTTTATTTCTGTTGAAAGCATATCTAGCAGTTTTCTTCCCTCTGGTGTTACAATTCGTCCTCTTCCATTAACGGTTTTCACAAGCCCCGAGTTTTCAAGCTGCTTAAGGGCATTCCGAACAATAGCCCCGCTTCCTTTCCTCGTATGCTCAGGCATGAAACCACGATCTTTTCTACCGCCATAGTCTGATCTAAGATGTTCCAGTCCAATTGGCCCTTTTATGTATATCTTTCTAAGCAGTGAAGCACTTCGAATGTACCACCAATCAGGATTTTCTGGGCTTCGCTGAGCGTGAACCCCAGTTTTAGCGAACAACGCCCATTCTGGAGGTTTAACGTTGTCCACATTGCTTTTGAGGTATGCAGCTAACTTCTCAATCAACAGCGAGGATGGAACATCATGAGGTGTCGGCATATCTTTCCTTCCCTAATTCAACGTTCCTCTGAGTATTTTAAAGGCGTATTATAAATACCTTTTCGGTTTTTCTTTGACTTAAACAGAACAAAAGTGTGCCCGCGCATCTCAACCATTTTCGAGTCTGTTGCATCCGCAACCCTTTGTGCAATGTCTTTTTTATCCGCGTTGACGAGGGCTGTTTTCAAAATCTTAACCTTTACCAACTTGCTGCGATTGAAGGTTTTAGAAATTTCGTTAATCGAAAAGTCAGTTGGACCCTTTTTCCCGATAATGACGACGGGTTTCTGGCTATCTTTTTTATTTCGACTTGCCTTTCGCGTTTCATTTTTTCTCATTTTGTTTCTTTCCTTTTTAACGGAATTCTTGTTATCCCACCGCAGTGAGAGCATGTTAACACGATGTGCGGTTCTCTTCTAGGTTGGATACGAACTTGAGAGGTAGTTCCGGGTAAAATAAACCTTTTGCAATATTTACAGACTTGGATGCGGTATTCACGTGGAAGGTGAACCCTCGCTCTTGAGGAAATTTTCATTGCCAACTTTACATATTTTTGAGCAAGGTCAGGTCTACAATTCGCGTTTTCAAGGGCAAGTCTAAATAGTATTTTTACCCGTTCAAGAGCAATTTTTCTTAAATTATCGTTCATATCTAAAGCCAGTAATATCTTGTAATTTGTTCATCATATGATTGAGCTAAAATACTTATAAGAAGTTTCTTGTAATCAAAAGAACCAGTTGTTTACAACTTTCGGCGCCTGCAGGTTAACTTATACAAATTATTTTTTATCGATACATTTTTATGTAGCGATAAAATGAATTGTATAATGTGTGTTTCAAATATGAAAGACTTCATCATTATCAAAGAACCTGAAATTGCCAAGCTTTTCGCCGACCCTGTGCGAAGAGAAATCTTGCATAATCTTAGGCATCGAGAAATGACGTGCTGTCAGCTAGCAAAAGCTCTTGACAAAAATCTTTCATCAATCGCATACCATCTTAACGCTTTGGAACAAGCTGGCCTAGTAAAACAAAGCAGAACTGTTGTTAAGGGAAACTTAATAGAGAAATTTTACCAAACTACAGCCAAAGACTTCATAATTTCATACACTCTAAGCGAAGGGCTTGTACCAGGCTCCGAAGACATCGCTAAGTGGTCAAGGGAGGTTTGTCGAGGTGCAGTTAAAAGCCTAGAAGCCTTTGGCTATGTCGTATCGAAGGAAAAAGAAGAAATAATCCTAAATCTCATAGAAAAATACGCCAGCCTAGAACACATGGTTTTTGAAGGAATAATCTCAGAACAGAAAAAACCTATCCAAGCTGAAGGCCCATCTATAAGACTACTTTTAAATGTGCTGATGAGCATCCGTCTGCATGAAAGGGCTGATTTCCAAAAACTTTTAGCAGAAATCTCCCAGGAGCTAAGGCCCAATAGTGTTTGATGGTATGGAGGAAAGAATGCTTGTCTTTGTTTAAAGAACTTTTAAGGTACATTCTAAGAAACATTCACTGGTTTGTCATAAGCACAATTGTCACGGTTTTTACCACTTACATTAACGTTTACATCCCAACATTATCCGGTCAGGCCGTCAGAGAGATACTTGTGATGGGAAATTACGGGATGTTGCAGTGGCTTGTAATCCAAATTTTAGTTCTAACTGGTGCCTCTGGCATTCTTTCCATAATCCGTTCAGCTTCATACGGCTACTTCACACAGAAAGCTGTTTTTGACATTCGGAACGACGTTTTTAAATCCATCCAGAGGCAGTCATTCGGGTTTTTTGATAAGATGAAAACAGGCCAACTTATGTCTAGAGCGACCACTGACGTTGAGAGGATAAGAGGGTTTCTTGGATTCCAGCTGCGAATGCTGATTGACTCGCTGTTTTTGCTTGGGGGCGTAATAACTTCAATGATTATCATTCATCGAGACCTTTCATTATTGGCTTTTGCAATTGTTCCAGTACTCTTGCTAGTGAACATCTTGTTTGGGAAAAAAATTAGGCCTATTATGCAAACTGCAAGAGATCATTACGGCACATTGACCTCTGTACTGTGGGAAAACATTACAGGAATAAGGGTAGTTCGATCATTCGCCAGAGAAGAATATGAGGAACAGAAGTTTAACAAGCCGAATACGGACTACTTCAAGAAAATGAAGGAAGCTGTGAAAACTCAAACTGTTTACCAACCGCTGCAGTCATTCATTTTTGGGTTAGCCACAATCTCGATATTTTGGGCTGGTGGGATTCAGATAATTCAAAACCAGTTTACTATAGACCAGCTTTTCGTGTTCAGCACTTACCTTTCAATGTTGATGAGACCCATTGGAATGTTAGGGATGATTTTATCAGGTTACCAGACGATGGCGGCTGCTGCTGAAAGAGTCTTTGAAATAATCAACGCTGTTCCAGAAATTAGGGACAAGCCCAATGCAATTACGTTGCCACCGATTAAGGGACACGTTGTTTTTGAAAATGTTTCGTTCGGTTACGACAAGGACAAGCTGATATTGAATAACATAAACATTGAGGCTAAGCCTGGTGAAACAGTTGCGCTTTTGGGACCTACAGGATCGGGTAAAAGCACAATTATTAGGCTGCTTCCTAGATTCTACGATGTGACTTCCGGAAGAATCCTTGTTGATGGATATGACATTAGGGACGTTAAGGTTGAGAGCCTCAGAAAACAAATAGGCATCGTTTCGCAGGAAACTTTCTTGTTTAACATGACAGTTAAGGAAAACATTGCGTATGGCGTGCCGAATGCAACAATGGAGGACGTCCAGAGAGTCGCAAAGATAGCTAAAGCTCACGATTTTATCATGACGTTTCCTAAGGGGTACGACACAGTTATTGGTGAACGAGGCTTAACTTTGTCCGGTGGGCAACAGCAAAGAATCGCCATAGCTCGAGCTTTGCTTACGGATCCGAGAATTTTGATCTTGGACGATTCAACATCCAGCGTCGATGTGGATACGGAGTACGAAATTCAGCAAGCCTTAAGTGCGCTTTTGAAGAATCGAACGACGTTTGTTATTACGCAGCGGCTTTCAACCATCCGAAACGCGGATAAAATAATTGTTCTTGACGACGGGAAAATCGTTGAAGAGGGAGACCACGAAACCTTGATGGCCAAAAAAGGCGCGTACTACAAGATTTATGAAACATTGTATGAGGCTCAAAAAGAGGTTCTTAAACCGCAAAGTGAACGATCAAATTCTCGAAATCGGAAAAGGGAGGAGTCATAAATGGGGTTCCATCATTGGCATGGGTTTGAATTTGAACGAACCGAAAGGAAAACTTCAAGCAGAGTCTTGATTTCAAGGTTGCTCAAGTACTTTTTGCCCTTTAAGAAGCATTTATTAATTGTTGCCCTGACAATTGTCGTGTCTTCCGTAACTGGTGTAATTGGTCCGTACCTGTTAGGCATGGAAATAATTGGTCGCTACATTTTGACATCTGATTATTCTGGACTTCAACTCATAGTTCTTGCCTACATCGGGATTTTGATCATAAATTGGATTTCAGAAGCAGTTCGAACCTACAACATTGGTACAATCGGCGAAAATATGCTTTACAAAATGCGTTCAGACCTGTTTGCTCATCTTCAAAGGCTTTCCTTCAGTTTCTTCGACAGGGCAGTCAGTGGAGACATAATTTCCGTAGTTACAAATGACACTGACAGCATAGGTCAAGCCTTCACGTCTGGTATAGTTATGGTTCTCAGCGACGTCATAAGTATGAGTTTAACGATCGTCGTCATGTTCATGATAAACCTAGAGCTAACCTTAGTATCTCTCATCGTTGTCCCAATGTTGATTGCAACAGCACTTGCTTTCAATTCGAGGTTCCGCGCAACCTTTAGAGCCACTAGGCAAACAATATCAGGCGTGACTTCGAAACTTCAAGAGGGAATTTCGGGCATAAGGGAAATAAAATCTTTCACTAAGGAAAATGACACTATAAGGGACTTTACGAGAGTTAATCAGCAGGAATTTCAAGCTAACTTTCAGGCGAACATTGTTTGGGGAACTTTCTTTCCGACGATACAATTTATTCAAGCATTAGGAACAGGCATAGTCATCCTTTACGGTGGAATGCTGGCTTTAAACGGTTCTCTTGGCACGATAGCTAACGCGATTGGGGTGCTAATGACCTTTACGTTATACGTAAGTAGGTTTTTCGGTCCCATATTTGACTTGACGAACTTCTATAATGTCGTTGAAGGTGCACTGGCAGCTGCTGAACGAATATTTGACTTAATTGATAAACAGCCGGAAATAAAAGACGCTGAGAACGCTTTGGAGCTGCAGTCAATAAAGGGCGAGATAGCGTTTAATGACGTAACATTCGGCTACGTTCCAGAACACCCCGTTCTCCACAATGTCAGTTTCCGCATAAAACCTAAAGAAACATTAGCGCTTGTTGGACCTACAGGTGCAGGAAAAAGCACAATAATCAAGCTGATCAGCAGATTCTACGAGCCTCAGTCTGGAACAATAACAATAGACGGCAAAGACATTAGACAAATTTCACAGAAGTCTCTTCGCAGCCAGATGGGCATCGTCCTGCAGGAATCTTTCCTTTTCACTGGCACAATAATGGAAAACATTAGGTATGGAAAATTAGAGGCAACAGACGAAGAAGTTATAAATGCTGCAAAAACTGTTGGCGCCCACGAGTTCATCTCAAAGCTACCTAACGGGTATAACACGGAAATTGGCGAAAGAGGCGCTGGACTTTCAGTTGGACAAAAACAGCTTATCTCGTTTGCCCGTGCGCTTCTCAGAAATCCAGCAATCCTAATTCTGGATGAGGCAACCTCAAGCATCGATCCTTACACAGACCTTCTTATAAGGAAGGCAATGAAGATCCTGTTAAAGAACCGAACGTCCATCATTATTGCCCATAGGCTTTCCACGGTTAGGAACGCTGACCGAATCTTCGTCGTCGACAACGGAAGAATAGTTGAAGAAGGAACACATAGGCAACTAATGAGAAAGAAGGGCTTGTACCGCCATCTGTACGACATGCAGTTCAGAGAACCTGAAACAGAAAAACAAGCGGAAACACAAACAATGCCCAGAATGGTTCCACGCGGATTTCCATAAAAAATTATGCGTTAAGCGAATTGTAGAGTTCCTTTAGAAGACGTAGCCAGTTTAAGTAAGAGTTCATTGAGGCTCTGAGAGCCGTTGTATCGCTAGCATCAAAGAACAGCGTGATATTTTTTCCTTCTTTGACAATCTTAACCCTTGAACGGGCGGTAACGGAAGCCTTTGTTTCTGGTTCAAGAGCCGCCTTAATTGCTTCGGAGGCCTTTTCTGAACGTAAAGCCAACTTTAATGTTGCTGAAGCCTTTTTTGACATCTAAGCACACGACCCAATTAAATGTAGACAAAACCCTTTTTACGTCAGTTTTTGGCATTTATAATTGCCCGTTATAAACCGAAAATTACGCGCTTAGATTTTTACTCTGTTCGGGTTGACCGTTCAGCAGTGTCTCCTATCTTAGTAACTGGAGTGTAGGCTCCTCCAGAAAATTTGAAACCGCATTTTCTGCAGATCCAAATACCTACACTTTCTCTGCGAACCGAGTTTGAGCTGCATTGCGGGCAAGAGTGCCTCCTACTTTTTTCAATTAGGACCTCGCTGTATCTTTTTTTAGCTCTAACTCCGTATCTTACGCCGAGTCCACCAATAGGCCCTTTTTCCTTTCTTCTTTTAAGGGACATTAGCTTTTCACCACTATTTCTCTTATTTCTTCCGATTTTTCTTTCGCGATGTTTGCAGCCTCAATTATTTGTTGAGGAGATAAGGTTCCAGATCCGCCTTTCTGTATCGCGCATATTCTTCCATCCTTGCTGAAAGCTATCGTTAGACGGGCATCCATGACCTCTTCTTCGTCAAGCCAAGGGTCTACAACAAGTATACCATTTATCGACGCCAAGGTGACTGATATCGGAATGTCTCTTAAAGGTAATGGTGAGAAGCCTGGTTTCTTTTCAATCTCTCCGTCCTTAATTTCGTATTTGAAGATTTTGGTATTCATTAAGGCTACAATCGAAGCTAAGGTTGAGGCGTCTATAAGGTTGCCGTCATGGTTCAATACATAGACGTCTACAAAAATTACGAAAACCTTCTTTCCAGGAATTATGCATAGTTTTTCAAGTTCAATAGCTTTAGACTCGCGGATACCTCTGTCGACGACTCTTGCAAGCTCCATGGATTCTTCGCCTGGAGGTCCTGCTTCAAACTCAGGTGAAGCCAAAGGAACAAACTCCGCGTTCGTTGTCAAAACGCCTTCATTAGGTCTATCAGAAAAAGGTTCACCTACGTCAATTTTTACTCCAACCATAACCTCGGTTTTACCAAGTCGAACTCTAGCTGAGCCTTCGGCTTTCCCAATAATGCCCGACTCTATTTGAATAGAACGATAATCTTTTAGTCCTCTTCCATCCAGTCTCTTTCCATCCGCAATCAGCTGCGCAATTTGTTGCCGTCTTATACGGGAAACCATAACAGACGTCATTCTTCTTCTGTTACCTCCGTGGACTCCTTTATTGCTTGATACTTTGCCTTTAAAGCTTCTTTTTGAAGAGCATAAATCTGTTTGCAACCCTCTAAGGCAAGGTTGATTGCTTGCTGAAACTCCTCAATCGTCAAAAGTCCATCCATCTGAAGCAAAGAAACAGCGTTGAAACTAGGCATGTAGGCAACGGGAATGTCTGCCTCACCTTCCTTGTCTTCAATGTCATTCAGGTCTAACACTAAGTGTCCTCCTGCTTTTCCAGCTGCACAAGCCACAATTAAATCCTTCATCGGTATGCCTGCGTCCGCTAACGCTAAAGAGGCCACAGTTACTCCAGCGCATCTGGTTCCCCCATCAGCTTGCAGAACCTCGATGAAAAGGTCTATTGACGTTCTTGGAAATTTTTCAAGGAAAATGGCTGGTTCAAAGGCTTCTCTTATGACTTTTGACAGCTCTACCTCGCGTCTTGATGGCGCCGGCGATTTTCTTTCCTCTACAGAAAACGGAGCCATGTGATATCTGCATCGAAGTAGCGCTCTGTCTGGAAGTGCCATATGTCTCGGATGCACTTCCCTGGGTCCATATACAGCTGCTAATATCTTGTTTTTTCCCTGTTCGATGTACGCTGACCCATCTGCGTTGCTTAGGATGCCTACCTCTAATTTTATGGGTCTAAGTTCAGACAGTTTTCTTCCGTCCGTCCTAATTCCATCTTCATTAACTAAAACAATTTTTTCTGTCATTATGTAACTTCACCTCTTTCTTTTCTTACCATTTCAGTTATTCGATCCGTTAGTCCCGTGGTGTGGGCTTCCTCCTCAATTTTCTTAATAGCCATTATCGCTATTCTTTCATCTTCACGATTTCTCCCAGACACAAGAACTAATCCATTTTGGCCAACAGTTATGTTGCACCTTGTCTCCTTTTTCAACATACCTATCATTGAACCCTTTCTTCCAATTATCCTAGGAATCTTGGCTGGCGAAACCTTCACAATTTGGCCATACTTGATTTTTCCAAGATCTGGCTCGCGTATTGTAAGGTTTGGATCGCGTGTTCGGTCAAACGAAATCACCTTAGCAAGTATCAAGTCGTCGACATCTAGAAACTCTGAAAGATCATCTCTTTGCGGCTTAAAGGGCCGGTTTAAAGCTTCAGAGGTTCTCAAAATGGCAGGATAAGGCGAATTAATGTCAACAGTCCAACCGTGAAGATTCGACTCAACAATCTTGCCAATAACAAGGTCTCCGACTGACGGAATATAGAACGTGTTTAGTGCGACAACATCGATTTTTCGTCCTTTATACTCAACTAAACCAAGTCTACTTGCATAAATCTTCGAGTCACGCTTGTACGTGTTAAATCCAGCGAGGTAATCTCCCTCCGCCAGTAAATCGCCTGGTGTAACAATTTGTCTATTTTCAAACAAAAAGGGCAATCAAACCACCCACAGTTTCCTATTTTATAATCTCCGCCTCAGCGTTACCTTTGGTTAAATCGCCAAGCTTCTCCAATAAGGGTGCATAAAATCCGGCAACCATCTCAACAACCGCTGTCCACGACCCATCAGCCCGCCACGACTCGCTCTTAATTGTTCCAAACGACTTCACAGCTCCATAAGCTTTTCCCACGTACTGAGCTGGAATCCTGACATTAACCGAGATTTTTTCGATACTTAGGGGCAAAATTGAACGTAAAACCTTAATAGCTTCGTTTGCCTGCTCCTCAACACTTCCAAACGGGTCCACAGAAAAATGAACCTGTTCTAAGGCTTGTTCTATTCTTGCAGGAGGATGAGGAAGCTTAGTTCTAGGGTCAACGGCCTGCCGAGAAATGAAGGCAACTATCTGCTTCTTTTTTTCCTCAACCATCCTTTTTCTCTGTTCAGCAGTTAATTGAAGGGTGCCTTTTTTCAAAATTATACTTGCAATTTTTTGAATATCCGTTGTAGCGAAGGCAGTTTGAAGATCCTTTTCCGAAACTTTTAAGCCCTTATTTGCGTCGCTGAAGACCGTTTCTGTAACTAAAACGCTTGATAAGCCTACAGGTTTTCCTTCGTGGTATTCTAAAGCTGGTTCTGGTTTCACTATTAGTTCATAGTTTTTTCCATCAATACTGATCCGCGCAATCGTGTAAGGCTTACTCATTACTTTCCACTGCCTAGCACTTCGGCTTGGCATTTTTCTATTTCTTCATTTGATAAAAGCGTAAATGTTTTAGTCTTTGTTGGAATAACGGCTATTTTTATTCTTGCCTGTTCATCTCTCGCCTGCAACGATCTCGTAAGACATTTAACAGCCAAGCGTATTGCATCATCTAAACTTAGATTTTCGTTGTATTCTTCACGGAGAATGTTTTCAGCTGTTTCTCTGCCAATACCAATCGCTAGGGCTTTGTATGACCTGTATGAGCCAATGGGATCCGTAGCGAAAAGTCTTGCTCCTGTTTTGTCAACGCCTCCAAAAATAATCGAAACACCGAATGGCCTAACCCCTGCATGTTGGGTGTAAATTTGCATTAGATCTCCAATTCTTTTCGTAACCATTTCAACGTCGATGGGCTCATCATACATCAGCCTATTACTTTGCGAGTAAACTCTTGACTCGTCAATCAATATCCTTGCGTCTGAGCTTATGCCTACAACCGCTGCACCAAGGTGTTCATCAACCGCATAAATTTTTTGACTAAAATTTGGGTCTTGAAGCTTTGATTCAATTTTTTCTTCTGCTCCAATAACAACCCCTTCTGAGCACGAAATACCCACAATGGTTGGGCCTCTATCCACGGCTGCAAGTGCATATTCAACCTGAAACAGCCGTCCGTCCGGCGAGAACACCGTAATTGCGCGGTCATATGCTCCTGGAACAGCGAACACTGACAAACGTATTCACCTCTTCATATCCTATCTTGCATCTTCTCTCACAAAAGGTTATAGACGAAACTAAAAAACTTTTTTGTTTAAACTGCATAAAGGTATCTTTTGAATAGAATAAGCATCTGCGAAAACATAAATTTAGCGATTAGGTAACTTATTTCATCTTTTTTACAGAGACAATGGCCTTTTCTGCTGTTGACACGCATCTTAAAATATCGTCGATTGTTGAAAGAAAAGTCATAATGTTGTCTTCATCATATCTAACTATGGTTATTACGGTGTTAT
Organism: Candidatus Bathyarchaeota archaeon; assembly: GCA_018397065.1. Lineage (GTDB taxonomy): Archaea > Thermoproteota > Bathyarchaeia > Bathyarchaeales > DTEX01 > JAGTRI01. Next base: position 45,185 of record JAGTRI010000006.1, on the reverse strand, counting down.
CCGAACAAAAGGTTTGAATCAAAAGACAAGATGGCACATCAATATTGTCCGGCGAAATGGCCTCAGAGATAGCCTTTGCCTCATTAGAAGAACTATATTCCAGCCTTATCTCAGCCTCCATTTTTCGCCAGCCTCTTTATATTGTCTTCAACGAGATCATCTATGGTTTTCAGAAATTCTTCTCTGAACTTCATCGGAACTTGTGCTCCAGCAGCAATGTCATGTCCTCCGCCTGTGCCATTAAATTTTTCAGCGGATACACGCATGACCTCGCCTATGTTGAATCCTTTAAACGTAAGCTCATCAACTGTACGGGCAGAAATCTTAAGAATGCCCTCTTCAGGGATTACGGCGTAGGCAATTACGGGCTTATTCATGTTAGGCACGTTTGTCATAAGAATCGTAGAGACCGCGCTAATCATCTTTTCGTCAACGGTTTCTCCACCATGAAAGACATATATGTTTTTCCTTTCTTCTAACCAATCAGGATGATCGTCTATCCACCTTAAAATCTCTGAAATGGCCTGTCTATACTTATCTAGGGCTTTATTAGCTTCCTCGAGACATCTTCCACGGTCACCCATGCAGATCGCTACTCCCAAGCCTGGCTTTCCCGTCCTTCCTGTTGAGTTAAGCAGCAAAGCAAACTCCCTTGCGTCTCTAAGTGGAGTCCAAGGTTCTTCGTTGGTCAGTATATACACCGTTCCAAGGAGACTCATTGCGACATCGCTTTTTAAACCCTTAGAAAGAAGGTAGTCAGAAAGAGATGAAAAAATCTGGCGTTTCTCCTCTTGAGAAAGATCCCTTAATGCACGCCATTTCTCATTGATTTTGAGTTTTATGCCTAATCTCATAAGAAAATCTAAGCTTTTGTCTTCTTCTCCGCTAATTCCTGGAATAAAAGGCGTTGTAGTATAAGCTAAAGCCTTATGGATGGGACGGGTTTCTCTGCCAAAAAATATGAGGTCAATCACTGTCTCCATTTTTCCAGACTTTACAGCGTCTTCAACGACTATCTGGTTGGCTCCTCCCAGACTTCTTTCTTTGTTTTTATCCTGCATATCTCCTAAAGCGCCAACAACTCCGAGGCATGCTAGGTCCATGTTTTCTTCTGAAAGAGCCTTTGCGGTAAGATACGCCATTCCTGATCCGCTGATGTCACGTGAACTATTAAATCCGAAGAGCTGAGGATTTACGTGTACAAAGTCTTTAATTGCTTCGCCGTTAGGTTGGTGATGGTCAAGAATGATTAATGGTTTCCCCTTCATCTTGTCATTCAAAATGTCCAGGTATCCGCTTCCCATATCGGTCAAAATTGTGAGAGCGTTTTTCTCAGAGGCTATGGTTTCAGCAACCTTGTTGTCGAACCATCTTTCTATCCGAACGCGAAAAGTTGCACCCATTCTTGCAAGTGATGTGCCCATTATGCCAGCAGCTGAAATCCCGTCTGCGTCCATGTGTGAAACTACGGAAATTAAATGTCGTTTCTCAACATGTTCCATAATGTAGTTGGCAGCTTTATGAATTTCGTTTAAAAAAGGTCTAAGTTGACCTTTAGAAGCTGCCATGACCGTTCACAAATCATGGTTCAACTAAGAGGCTCATAAGCGTATTTCCAATCTTCAGATAAGACGCCTTTACTTTTATAGTATTTTGATAGGCTGTGAATTTTTGACTCAATTACCTGTATAGCGCGTCTATTGAATGTGTCTGATTTGTGTCGTTCAAGGTGCGCTCGAAGGTTAGCTGCCTTCTTCAAGAGTACCTCGAGGTCTTCGGGAATTGAAGGGTTCAAGTTGTTTTCACGTAAAATGTCAAATATACCCTTACCCGTAATTGTCTTAACTAAAGGAATCCCGTATTGGTCACGAAGAACCACGCCTATTCTGCTTGGAGGGTTACCTTCTCTCGCAAGCTTGATCACTAAAGCCTCCACTTCTTCAGAGGTATACTTACACCAGCTTGGACTCCGTCGGCTTATGGGACGTTTCGAATGTGATTCACCCTTTTCTTTTTTGGGCACTACTTATCATCCATCCTAGTTCTTCTAAACAACTCATCAGATATTTAAAAACTTTGTTGAGACAAATGTTAAGACGTGTTGCAGTTTAATCATCGTGCTTTTTAATTTGATTCTTCAATGTTAAAACTAAAACTTATAATTTTTCTTGTACCATACAGCAAATTTTCTTAAGGCTCGAGAGCGGTGAGAGACTCTGCCCTTTTCTTCGATAGACATTTCTCCAAAAGTTCTTCCAACTTTTCCCTTAGGCTCAAAAATTGGGTCAAATCCGAATCCGCCGGTTCCTCTGATTTTGTTTGAGATTCTGCCTTCAACGATTCCTGAAAAGGTTTTGATTGTTCCTTCTGAGTTGCAGAAAGCTACTACTGACTTGAAGTAGGCTTCTCTTTTTTGTTCATTGCCCAGAAGCCTTAGGATTCCATTAAGTCCTATAGTGTTAAAAACAAATTTTGAGTATGGTCCAGGAAACCCGTTTAAGGCATCTATGAATAATCCAGCGTCCTCAACGATAACTGGCAAGCCACTTGTTTTGGCAGCTTCTCTTGCACCTGTTTTCGCTATGTTTTCGATGTCATCGTCCTGTATTTCTGAAACCTTGATCTTTAACATAGCTGAAGCAATGTTATATTCAGCAAGGATTTGTCTAGCTTCGAAGAACTTATGAATGTTGCCTGTAACAAAATATACAAGCCGACCATATGGAAACGAGTAGGTGACCACATGCTTTTCCTCAAGACATCTTTATTTGTGAAAAACTATCTTTCCGTAATATATCTTCCTCTTCTTTCAATTTCAGCAATTTTATCCAAAATTTCAGCAACTGCCTTTTTTCCCATTACTTTTTGATAGCCATCTAGAACCGCCTTGAAACATTCATCAGCATACATGAAATGTGTACTCATGATAGCTCTTTTCATGAGGTGCAAGTCAACACCTCGAGCTTCAACTTCCCAAGTTTGTTCGCTTAATCCGAAATCAATGAATACAATGTCGCCTTTTTGGGTTAAAATCATGTTAGATGTTGTTAGGTCTCCGTGCACTATCCCAGCTGCATGAAGCTTTCCGACAAGTTCACCAATGCACGTAAAAATTTTTGTTCTTTCATTTGGAGACATCTCGTTAAGAATTTGCTTAACTTGTTTTCCTTCAATGTATTCCATGACAATCGTCGAATTCTGAAGGTCAACAAAATACACGATTGGAGTTGAGACTCCTGCTTCTTTTGCTTTATGCATTATCTGTGATTCACGTTTTGTTCTTTGAGCTTGAATTGTCTTATCTAATTCTGGTATTCGGTACTTTTTTGAAAGTCTTTTTTTCATTATCACTTTTCGGTTATGCCAATTTTGAAGATAAAGGCTAGCTTCTGCGCCCTTTTTAATTAAGACTTCTTTTTTCAACCCATGGAACCTCTACTTCGTCTAGACGCCATTTTGTTCTTACAAAGCTTTTTTCAACTGGAACTGTTATTCCATGCAAATAAGAAAGAATCCCGGTCCAGGCAATCATCACTCCATTATCAGCCGAGTATTCTTTTGGTACAACAAAAAATCTTGCATTGTGTTCCTCACAAACTATTTTAAGCATGGCTTGAAGCCTACTATTCGCTGCGACGCCACCTGTAAGCAAAACCTCTTTCTTCTCTGTATGAGCCAGAGCTCTTTCAGTTACCTCAGTAAGCATTGAGAAAGCTGTTTCTTGAAAACTGAAACACACATCTTCAATGTTACATTTCTTTTCTTTTAGAAGACTAACAGCGGCTGTTAAGAGCCCACTGAAAGACAAGTCCATCCCCTTTACCGTATATGGGAGAGGAATGTACTTTTTTCCCTTGGCTGCAAGTTCCTCAACTATTCGGCCTGGAGCCTTTCCCCCTTCAAATTTTATGCCTAATTCTCTGACGAAAACATCCAAGCAGTTTCCAACAGCAATGTCCAAGGTCTCGCCAAAAATACGGTATTTACCCAATTCATAAGCTGAGACAATAGTGTTACCACCGGAAACATACAAAGTGAGCGGGTCCGTGGCACCAGTTGTTAGCTTACCTATTTCAATGTGGGCCACACAATGGTTTACGCCGACGAGAGGCAGATTAAGGTATAACGCCAAAGACCGGGCGGCGGTTGCTCCAGTTCTCAAACAAGGACCCAACCCTGGTCCCTGCGAAAACGCTATCAACGTTAGGTCTTTAGGTTCAATTTTCGATCTTTTTAACGCTTCGGTAATTACTTTTCCAGCTACATCTGCGTGGTGCCTCGCTGCTTCTCTTGGGTGGATGCCTCCTTTTTCTGGAATATAGGAGTTGTTGATGTTAGTTAGTATTTCACCTTTAAATGATACGATGCCGACGCCGAAATCGTCAGCGGTACTTTCAATTCCGAGGCAGTAACCATTTGACACGAAATCAACTATGAAATTAAGCTCTTAAAATTATATCGGCTGTTTGAATTAAGTTTTGAGTATATACTTTTTATGTAACGCTGTAGTAATTATATATTTTGAAACAGAGAATCGAGGAAGACCTGATGCCGAAACAAGTCGATCTTGAACAAAAAGCATTACAGCTTATAATCAAATCTGGAGAGCAAGGTCTTTTACAATCCGATCTCTGGCGAAGCATGAACGCGAGTAGCAGAGAAGGCTCTAGAATCTCTTTAAAGCTAGAGAAAAAGGGACTAATATACCGTAAAAAAGAGATATATAATGGCCGCTGGACCTATAGATTGTTCTCAATGAGGCAGCCTGTTTCTATAGACTCAATCCTCAATTGCCCTTGCCTGACATGCGAGGAAAGCATAAGATGTGGACCAGGCGGAAGGGTATCACCCAGCACATGTGACTTTCTTACTGCGTGGATTCTAGAGTCATGCCAGATAAATGCGGATCCCTCTGGTGACTACTAATTGCCTAAAAGATGGGTAAGAGGAAACAGGAAAGACTATTTTTATCTAAAAGCAAAAGAAGAGGACTACAGGTCACGTGCTTATTATAAGCTGTTGCAAGCATCTCAAAAATTTCAGTTCATAAAGCCACAAGACGTTGTTGTTGATTTAGGCGCTGCACCAGGCGGTTGGTTACAGGCAACGAGAAAAATTGTCGGGTCAAAAGGCTTTGTTCTAGGAATAGACATTGTCAAAATTGAGCCGTTGGAGTACCCGAATGTTTTTACAATTGTTGGTGACATAACTGAACCTGACATCGTAGATCGCATTAAAGCCATACTTCCACGACAAGCAGACGTTGTAATTTCAGATGTTTCTCCGCATGTTTCTGGGATATGGGAAGTTGACCATGCTCGGCAGATTGATCTTGCTAACAGTTCGATGCACATAGCTAGATCAGTCTTAAGAGACAAAGGGAATTTTTTTGTTAAGCTTTTTCAAGGCGACCTTTTCAACAGTTTTTTGAACAGGATGAAAAAATCCTTTGCTGATGTCAAAGTTATTAAACCACAAGCCAGTAGAAAAGAAAGCGCAGAAATATATATTCTCGGATTGGGTTTTATCGGCAAAGATATATTAGGTTCTTCCTGTGAAATCTAGTGGTTTTCAGCGACCCTAAGTATTGTTTCCACTGCCGTTTGAAGCCCATTTAGGCCTATTATCTCTTTTTGAAGTTCTTCGTTTCTTTTTTGGTAAGTTTCGTCCGACAACATCCTTTTTATGACTTCTGCAAGTGTTTCTTTGTTCACGTCCTTTTGCTCTAAGACTTCCGCTATACCCAGTTCTTTAACTCTCGCGGCATTGTTAACTTGTTCAGTGTGGTTAGGAGTAGGAATAAGAACCATCGGTTTCCCATAACTGATACTTTGCGTTATTGTCCCGTGTCCAGCTCTGGATACGACAAGGTCGCAGGCTTTAAGATACTCAAACCTGTTCGGTATCCACCCGAAAATAGACACTTTCCCTTTGCGGACAGGTTTTATAGAGGAATTTGGATACCCAAGAGACATAACTATTTGATAGTCCGTCTTAAGGTCAAGAACAATTTTTCGTAGAAGACCCGTAATATAGGCGCGTTCCTTAGCTGGACCACTGATGGGCATGTAGACCATCTTTGACCCGTTGTCTAATTCAAGCTTATTTTTTAATTCTTCCTTACTAGGAAGATCGTTCGGATGCACAGGCAATATTGGCCCAATTAATTTAACTCTTTTTTGATAAGATTTAGGAATACGAAGGTTTCCAGCTGACAAAACGTAAGGTGGCGGAAAATCAGGTATCATTAAATGCGTCGCTCCGCTTGTCCACAGTTTTCCAATCATAGCAAGGGCACCCGTATCAACGAGCTTAGCCAACCTTAGGAGCCTGGACCTTCGCGGAATGATGATTTGAAATTGATTAAGAATGCAGACATCTGGGATGTTAAGCATTTTTGCCGCGAGTAGTGGAGAAACCCGAGAATCAGAAACGACCACGTCGGGCTTGAAGGCTCGCATAAACCTGATTTCCGCTTCAATTTGCTTTGTTAACGTGAATGATGCTATTATTGGACCTGGGTTTGCAACGGTTTGCCTAAAATCTACTGAGCCGTCTGCTTTAACAACAAATCCAACAGGTGGGGCCTTAACAACTGGGAATCCTGCTTGTTCAACATATTTTACTGCGTCTCTGTAGGTAGAGAATAATACTTCAGCGCCTTTTTCCACAAGTTTTTCGCAAATTGGAATGCATCTGCCAGCATGTCCCAGCCCGATTCCGCAAACGCCGAAGTAAATTCTCACCGTAAGGGCTCCTCCTTTTTCTTTGGGTTAACTTTAATTATTGAGATTATGTTCTGGTTAAACCTAAGAATGCAACAAACGTTCTTAATGATTTTGGAATATATATCTCATTACACATATGATTGATTGATAGTTGCCAAAACTTTATTGCTTGAGAAAAGGTGTTCGGTTTCCTCAATATATGTTGTTGGTTCGGTCTCTTTCACTACACCGTTGTCAACATCCAAAATGTAGACAGTATGAATATGGGCATTTCTAATTTCATCGAGACTCACAGGAGGATTGCTGTAGTAAAGGTCACAAAGAGCCTTGATAGCTGATATTTGTTCGCTGCTTCGGTAACGTGGAGGCTCAATTAAAACTTTAGGAATTGGCATAACATAATGTGGGGGAACTGCTAACCCAAACTTTTCAGCAAAATGGCTGTAACGCGTTATTTTGCTGGCTATTCGAGCTCGAATATACGTTGAAGGGTCAAGAGCATGGTCAGGCGGAACAAAACCCGTTTCAACCTCAACTATCATCGTGCCTAAACCCTTTGAAGCATAAATGTCACATGATAATCCATTTAGGCTCTTTTCCAAATCCACATTGTATCCAGCGAGAACCAAATATTTTGCACAAACAAGCTCCATAACGGAATGATTAATCTTTACAAGGTTTTTGCTGTGTAAAACCTTCAAATGATCTTTTAACCTTACTATTTCTTTTGAAACACTTTCGTCTTCGCCTTGGCAAAGCCTTTTCGCCAAGACTTCTAGATCCCTTTCAAATTCCTGCACAAATATACCTCGAGACATACAAAATATTGTATAAAACAATTTAAATTTTTTGAGAGTATAAAAACGACACGTAATAAGCCAACATGTCATCCCATCCTCAATACTTTTTGTGAAAAATGACAACAAAAACATCGTCACCAACTTTTTCGACCTAATTCATAACCATTTCAAAAAAGTAAGCAAATTAAAAAAATTAAAAATAATAATGAAATACAAACTGCGAATCTTAAAGTAACTAGACTTTAAATCTACCGTTTTTAAAAAAATAAGTACTATTCTGTTTAGAATTTTGTGCAAAAGACTTAAATTTCAGGGAAAAATAACTTATTAATCCCAAGCTGGGAAGTATGCTTCAAGTATTGCATTGAAGCAATGAACGTATCATCTGAAACAGCTGAAAGATGGTACGTGACAAAGACATTGCTTCAATGGGCTGGACAATACTTAAAGCGCGATGCGTTAAGGCGTTGAGAGCATCGGTCGAAACAGCTGAAGATCGATGCACGTCGAAGACAACGCCTGTACGGGCTGAACAGCGCCTGAGGCTTAGACCCAGCTTGGAATTATGATTTTATAGAATTATATCTGGCATTCTTAGGATTTCTTTGATTATGATTCTATGGTTTTTAGTTGGCTTCGATACATTTCCACGATTTCGTCCACGGTTGTTGCGTCTTCAGCTGCCTTGTCAGATCTAAATTTTCCAGTGAATCTTGGGAACCTGATTGCTAAGCCGCTTCCTTCTCGTAGAACATTTTCGGCGCAGGTGTGGATTGGGCTAAGGGTGATCTCAGCTCCAATAATTTCCAGCACAATTTTCGGTTCGAACCATACGTCAGCCTCGAGTTTAGATTCAACTCTTGGGTGGCGGTGCAGCATCTGGTGTGCGCTCATCATTTTAGGGATGTTCGCTAGGTCTTCGTCTGTGAAGCCTGAGCCGCATTTACATACGGTTTCGTATTCGTCTTTTTTCGGGTTATAGGCTGCTAGTAGAAGCGCTCCGTACGTTCCAGCTCTTTTTCCTCTGCCGTGGAATGCGCCTACGACGACGAGATCCACGGTGTCTCTCATTTCGCTTTTGTAATCTCTCTTATACTTTATCCACAGCCAGCCTCTTGCTCCAGCTTGGTAAACGGAGTCTTCTCTTATTGATTTGCATATTAGCCCTTCGCAGCCGTTTTCGATGGCTTCCTCAAAAAATTTTTCGAGTTTCTCAGGGTTGTCCGCAATTATGGAGTTTGCTACCCTAATTCTGTCGTGCTTCTTAGCAATTGTTTGTAATATCTTGTGGCGAACCGGATACGTCTCAAGTGTTAAATCTCTTCCATCAACATATAAAACGTCAAACATGAACAGTGAAACAGGGTTCTCTTTAGCTGCCTCCTGAATTCCATACTTTCTTCTCCGGTGCATTAGCTCTTGGAAAGGCTTCATTTCTCCTGTGTCAACGTCGACTGCGACGCATTCAGCTTCAAATATGACCTTTTCAGGAATCAAACTCTCCATTACAATTTCAACAGCGTCCGGATATTGACTTGTAATGTTTTCAAGTCTCCTGGAAAAAAGTGTAACTTCGCCACCGTTTTTGTGGACTTGCACTCTCTCTCCATCATACTTGTACTCAGCTATGCAGATCCCCCCGAGCTTCTCAAGTATCTCTTTAGGCGAACTTAGGCGTTCAGCAAGCATAGGTCTGATAGGCTCGCCTAGAGACACGCTGAAGTTTTTGAGAGCTTCAGGTCCAGACTCAACAACTGTCTTTGCCACTCTTCCAAGGTCAGAGGAAACATTATAGGCTCTTTCAAATAGGGGTCTAAGATCTTTGCCTCCACCATATGCGATGGCTAGGGCGTCAAGGACAGTCATGTCCGCAATTCCAACCCTAAGTTTACCTGTGACCGTTCGAATGAGGTATTTTGCCTCTTTTGGTTCCGCGTCTGCAAGCAAACCAGCTAGAAGGTTGAGTTTTTGGTCTACGGAGCCGGCGCCAGTCGATTTAGCGATTTTGTCAAGCGTTTCGTAGACTCTTTCAACTGTAAGCGGTTGGGGAAAAAAGGTGACTTGCTGTTTGTTTTCGAGAAATTTCTGTGCGGTTTCGCCGAGGTCTCCTGTTTGTTTCAGGTCAGCCTCGATTTTTTCTTCGCTTCTTCCCGTTGCCTTAGCTACTGCTTTAACTGCAAGTTTTTCTGCGATGCCTATTTCGATTCCGATAAAGTCGGGATAAAGTTTTCCTTGTGTAAGATAGACAACTTTATCAATGACTGTTTTAGGCGTTTTTTTAAGTAACTCAACAAGGTAGTCTGTCATCTCCAGCCTCTTGGTTGTCGCCTCAATTCTTTCATAGGCGTCAGCGACTAATGAGTACCGCAAGCCAAGTTCCCCTTAGCTAATTTATCAATTCTTTAATGGAATATTAAAACTGAATGGTTTTTCAGCCAAGAGCCGCCTATTCGGTTCTTACTCGTACGCCGCATTGTGGACAGAAAACCGCGTCTGGGGGAAGGCGTACCCCACATTTATAGCAGTATTTAGGCTGGAAATACGGCGGCATCTGCGAATACGGGTATGGCTGTTTTATGCGGGGAATTAAGAGCTTCGGTGGTAACGTCTGGTCAGATGGCTTTTCTCTTGTGCGCAGAGAATAATAAAGCACTGTCAATGATATTGGGTGGATTGGTAGAACAAGAGATGAAACGACGCCCTCAATGATTAGTGCCATAGTTGTGTTGAATGATGTTACAGAGCTGCTTATAACTTGCCCAATGATATTAGCTGTTACCGTAAGAAACATGATCGTGGAAAGAAGTATCAGAACTTTCAGCCACCTATTTGCAACAAGTTTCCTGCTTCTGTAGAGGCTTGCTAAAATACCGAGGCGTTCAATTATGATTACTTGGACTGTTAGGCTAAACATTGTGGCCACGATGATTCCGGGTATTAAGAAAACGAACAATCCGAAAACTGTTAGAATCGACACAATCGAACTTGCTGCTAGAAGAGTAAGAAGATTCGACAAGACAGAGTCAAGCCCAGTTTTGGCAGACACAGTTTTTCCCTCAAGCGTTTCAGAAGACAATTTTACGACAATTCCGTTAGCAATAGTTGTTATGACCCAATTTATGACTATAATTGCAACTATTAAAGGGAAAATAGTAGCCAAATAATTAAAGAACTGCAAAAAGAATTCCTCAGAAATGTTTTGTGGCAATTCAAAAATAGGAGTCAACCGCCAAAGAAAATCTGTTACAAAAGTGTTAAAGACGCTTATAAAAAGAAATGGAACAAGCATAACATCAAACTTCGCTACGTACAAGCTAAAAGAAAAACTTAGGATTTCAGTAACTGAAAGCTCACGGTTAGGTTTTCGAAACGCCATCCTTTTAGGCTCCTAGACAATCCAAATATAGAGTTATCATAATCTAATATTCTGAATCGCATATTTAACAAGCAAATAAGACTTCTATCAGCTAAGTTAAAAACCTTTATAGGCTTTGTTGAGTTAACAGATTAGACAGTCGCACCTTTAGGCAAACATCGTATTATGGGCGAAAATTAAATGGGCGTCAATTTAGGAGATCTTGTTCCAAAAACACCCATTGATCTTAAGAACCTTAATGGAAAAAAGGTCGCCATCGACGCATATAACGCTCTTTATCAGTTCTTAGCCATAATCAGGCAGCCTGATGGAACACCTTTAAGAGACCACAATGGTATGATTACGAGCCATCTTAGCGGCTTATTTTATAGAACGTGCAACCTCATGGAGATGGGCATTAAAGTCATATATGTCTTCGACGGAATGCCCCCTACACTTAAAGAGGCCGAGATAAAACGAAGATCGAAGATCAAGGAAGAAGCCCAAATAAAGTATGAGATCGCCATTAAGGAAGGCAAAATCGAAGAGGCAAGAAGCTATGCCCAAATGACAAGTCGACTAAAAGACTACATGGCAGACGATTCTAAACGGTTACTAAATTGTATGGGCATCCCTTGGGTACAAGCTCCATCAGAAGGAGAAGCTCAAGCAGCCTATATCGCAAAAAAGGGAAATGCTGACTACTGCGCCAGTCAAGATTTTGACAGCCTATTATTTGGAGCTCCAGTTCTACTCAGAAATCTAACAATTTCAGGTAGAAGAAAGCTTCCTAGAAAAAACGTTTACATAGAGATTGAGCCTGAAACCGTGGAGTTAGCAAAGCTTTTGAGGGAACTAGAGATCACGTATGAGCAGCTTATAGATATAGGAATCTTGATTGGCACCGACTATAACCCAGATGGGGTAAAGGGCATTGGACCTAAATCTGCACTTAAGTTGATTAAAGAACATGGAAGCCTCGAAGCTGCCCTTCCTTTACTTAAAGAAGCAGAGTTTCCTGTTGAACCCAGACTCATCAAAGAAGTTTTTCTTCACCCTAAAGTTACAGACAATTACAGCCTAAGTTGGCATGAACCAAACGTTGAAGGCGTCGTTGAGTTTCTCTGCGGCGAAAAAGACTTCTCAGAGGATAGGGTTAGAAAAGCCCTCTCCAAAGCGGTTGAGGGAATGAAGGAGTCCAAAAAGAAAACAACTTTGGAATCATGGTTCTAACGAACTAATGAAAATCTTCAACTCTTGGTGTCCAACTAAGACTTATTAATGTAACATTAATTAATAGTTAGGGTTCATTGGATAAAGGTCTCTTTAATTACCGTGCAAAAGAAAAAGGGAAGGCTGAATCATGAGCCAACTTCGCGAGAACGAAAGCAAAACATTAATTGCCTTAGGGAACGCTGGCAGGCGATTGTCAATCGACGAAATTGCGCATTCAAGCGGTTTAGACCATTCTGCAGTCATGCGTGCAGCCTTGTCTTTGGAGTCCCAAAATCTTGTTTTGGTTAAAGAAAGAAGAAGCACAAAAGTTGTTCTCAATGAAGAAGGCAAATTATACGCGGATCAAGGGTTACCTGAAAGGCGTGTCGTAAAAGAATTAGTGAAAATGGGAGGAGAAGGAGACATAGACTCGGTTTTTAAAGCCGCGTCTTTGGGCGAGTCTGCGAAAGTCATAACTTTAGGTTGGTTAAACCGAAAGGGATGGGCCACAATAGACAAGGAGACAAAAAAGATAAAACTGTTAAAAGAGCCAATTGAAGGTTCAGATGAAAAGCTTTTGTCTCTGTTGAAGGAAAAAAGATTCGTAACCCTTGAAGCTTTAGACGACGAACTGAAAGATGCTGTTGAGGTTTTAAAAAGAAGAAAAATTGCCGAGGTTCGAGTTGAAACAGAAAGAGAGTTGGAGCTTTCTACAGCAGGATGGGACTTAGTTAAAAGAGGCATCGAAACTGTAAAGGAAGTAAGTCAACTGACCCCTGAGATGCTGGTTACTGGAAAGTGGAAGGAAACTAAGCTTCGAGCCTATAACATCCAGGCGCCAGTGGCAAGCACTTGGCCTGGAAAAAAACACCCTTACTTAAGGTTCCTTGACGATCTTAAAAAGAAACTCGTAGCGCTTGGTTTCAAAGAGATGACTGGGCCAATCGTTGAGATTAGCTTCTTCAACTGCGATGGACTGTTTATGCCTCAGGATCATCCTGCCAGAGAAGTTCACGACATGTATTTCATCAAAGAACCGCAACATGGCAGCCTCGAGCAATACCGAAGCTTCTTAGAAAAGGTTAAAAAAACTCATGAAGACGGTTGGAAAACCGGTTCAAAAGGCTGGGGTTACGCTTTCTCGATGCTTGAAGCTGCACGTTTGATGTTGAGAAGCCAAACAACTGCGGCTAGTGCAAGAATGCTTATAAGCGAAGACCTTGAGGTTCCAGGTAAATATTTCGCAATAGCACGGTGTTTCCGTCCTGATGTAATTGACAAAACCCATCTGACAGAGTTCAACCAAGTTGAGGGTATAATCCTAGGCGAAGACCTTACGCTCGTCAATTTACTCGGCGTTTTGGAAAAATTCGCAAAGGACGTTGCTGGGGCAGATAAGGTCAAGTACCGACCGGACTATTTTCCGTTCACCGAACCAAGCGTTGAACTGGTTGCCTACAAAAAGGGGTACGGTTGGATGGAGTTTGGAGGCTCAGGGATTTTCCGTCCTGAACTTACGCTTCCTTTGGGAATAAAAGTGCCTGTGCTGGCGTGGGGGCTTGGCGTTGACAGATTGTTCATGATGAAGGCGGGAATCGACGACATCCGTTACCTTTTTTCGCAAAACCTTGATTGGCTGAGGCGTGTGGAGATGGTTTAATGCCAACTGTTGAGGTTGACCTAGAAGACTTAGAGTTGCTGCTTGGCATGCAGTTGCCTCGAGAGGAAGAGAAACTAAACGAGGTTTTATCGTACATTAAAGGCGAAGCGAAAGGCCTAGAGTCAAAAGAAATCCGAGTTGAGCTCAAAGACAGCAACCGCGCTGACATTTGGAGCGTAGAGGGAATAGCCAGAGCCCTACGTGGATATTTGGGGCTTGAAAAAGGATTCAAGAACTACCAAATCGAAGGAAAATCAGGCGTCACAGTTCAGGTGGACCCTAAGCTAAGCACGATTCGTCCCTACATAGCCTGCTCTGTAGTTAAAGGAGTAAGGCTTACTGACGCTGCTATCCGTCAAATGATGCATTTCCAAGACAAGTTGGATCAGACGTATGGGAGAAACCGAAGGAGAACCTCTATTGGACTGTATGACTACGATTTGATTAGTCCCCCACTTAGGTACGGCGTTGCAAAACCGGATGAAGTAAGTTTTGTTCCGCTTGATTTCTCTGAGAAACTGACTTTGAAGGAGATTCTGGAAAAGCATCCGAAAGGGATCGAGTACGGGCACATTGTTCAGAGTTTTCCTATGTGGCCGATTTTCATGGACTCGACAAACAAGGTTCTCTCTTTTCCGCCAATAATCAATTCTAACGATTTAGGCCATGTTACGCCTAGTACAGAAAACGTGCTTGTTGAGGTTACAGGCACATCTATAGAGACGGTTCAGAACACCCTGACGAATGTTACGCTTGCATTAGCTGATCGCGGCGGAAAAATATATTCAGTTAAAATCCAGTATCCATACGGAAAAATTAGAAGTATGACAACCCCGAACTTAAAAGGCGTACCCTTAGAACTTGGTTTAGACTACGTTAAGAAAGTCATTGGAATCCAGTTCACATTGAAAGAAATCAGGGAACTTTTAGGTAAGGCGCGATACGATGTTGTGAAGGCTTCTAAGAACAGTTTGGTCGTGAAGGTTCCATGTTACCGTGTTGATGTTCTTCACCCAATAGACATTGTTGAAGACATCGCCATAGCATATAACTACAATAAGATCCAGCCGCAATGGCCAAAGCAGCTAACAATCGGAGGCTTATCAAGCGAGTCTGAATTCAGAGACATCATAAGAGAATTGATGGTTGGACTTGGATTTCAGGAGATTCTAACGTTCATCATGTCTTCACCTGAGGTTTTGTTTACGAAGATGAATGTTAAGCCACAAAGGACGGTAGAGATCGCGAATCCAAGACTTAGCTCAATGACTTGCCTCAGAAACTGGTTGCTTCCAAGTCTAATGGAATTTTTAAGCCACAACACGCATGTGGATTACCCACAGAAAGTTTTCGAAGTAGGATACTGCGTAGTTCACGACGAGCAAAAAGAAAACAAGACATGCGACATCGAAACATTGGCATGCGTGGCAATCCACTCAAACGCAAGCTTCACCGAAGCAAAATCATTTCTAGACGCCCTACTTGCAAATCTGGGAATACAATACACATTAAAAGAAGAGAACCACGAAAGCTTCATCCAAGGAAGAACTGGAAAAATAATCATCGAAGACAAAGAAATCGGAATCATCGGCGAAATTCACCCGCAAGTGCTACAAAACTGGGAACTGGAAAATCCAGCTGCAGCATTCGAAATAAACATTAACAAACTTAGGCAACACATTTTATCTAAGCCCTAAACTTTAAATGAAAAACCAAGACAGAAATGCTTATTTGAAAACCATTTCACTTTTCTATCTAGCGATGACATGAGCTGATCTAATCCCACCAAACTCAACATGAGCCCGCCTAGACGGACTCAACAAAGACGGATGAATCCTCATCCATCAATGAAGAAGAGTTTACCCAGAAGCGGGACATGGTGGGCGTGGGCGTCAGAAAGCCGCGTTAGAGAGAGCTTAGCTGAGAAGGGCGTGCCCGCTCTCCGCAATGATGCTGAGTGTTAGTTGCGCGGAACACAACTACGCCCACGATAAAAAACAAACCAATACTGAAACCAACAGATTTTTTAAGCAAAAAAGACGGAAAAATCAAGCCATAAGAATAAAAATCCACAGTCCCACAGTGTTTCCACAGAGCCTATATAAAGAAAAAAATCTCAAGGTGCACGGAATAAGCACGAAACAGGTACGATGGTCAAAAAGCTGACCCGACTATATGTACCCTCTTTCCCCTCGCAACACACATCTATTTTATTCAAATCAAAGACCACAGGAAAAATTTAAGAACAGACCGCCCCTTGAAACCAAAAAAGAGAATGTCCCCCCTAGCTTCTTCGTAAACAACATAAGATGCATACGTCGAAAGCGAAAACGATTTATCCCTTAACCAAAAGATAACTTACGAACTGGACATTGAAAGTTTCAACAAAAACAGTTGCAGTCATAAGCATCTTCGCTTCCTTACACGCCATACTATACCTATGGTCAGTCGACCTCTGGCGAAGCTGGAGCATATACTTGGAGCCCATCGAAGGCGTAATCCTAGGCCCATACATAGGCTTCGCCTCAGCCCTTCTCGGAAGCCTAGTAGCACGGGTCGCTAAACCCTCCGACCTATGGATGTTCGGCATCATCGCTGAACCTGTTGGCGTCATGACATGCGGATTTCTAATAAAGAAACAGTGGCAACCTGTCCTTGCAATCTACGGTCTAATGCTGGGAGCCTACTTCATCCACCCACTTGGACGTCAGCTTCCATTATGGGCAATCATGGACATACTAGTCGCATTAGTACTTGCTTTTCCTGTGGCACTACTGTGCGGCAAACTTTCCCAAGAAGACAACCGACTATTGCCCCTGGTGGTTCACTTAATTGGGTTCATCGGAACCGTAACCGACGCGTTAACAAGAATTTTCCTCCTCATCCCCCTAGACTTCTACACGATATTAGGATGGACCGAAGAGATAGTATACTCAGCATTTATTCTAGGAGCCGCAGACTCGTTCATGGAAGACATAATCGTTCTGATAGTCTCAACCCTTCTCGGAGTACCATTAGTCGCATCGCTAAGAAAAATACCTGAACTTAACCAACCATTAAGCTAAGAAAAAACAAGTACACACTTAACGGCAATTTCCTTAATCACATTAATTGTTTAGTAAAAAAAGTATCAGTTAAAAATAACTAGAAGTAATCTCAAAAGAATAAACGAGGTTAAAAAAGGTGAGCTGTGTTAAGCCATCTGAAGCGTATAAACTCAAAAAAGATGGTAAGGAAATACCCGTTTATGACGTTCCAGTTGCATCAATTGCCAATTTCAACTTAGAAGACGAATGCAAAATAACAATTAAAACCAACCGCGATATAAAATGGGTTGACATACGCCCCCTACGCCTGAATATAAAACCATCATTTCACCTTAATGAAGTAAAATTCTTATTGAACCAACCATGCCAAATCAGTGTTGAATTAAACCGTGATCCATCAACTCGCCCACTTTTCCTTTTTGCCAATTCGCCAGAAGAAAGAGTTCCAGACAAAAACGATCCAGACACTATCTATTTTGAGCCACACAAGATCCATGAAGCTGGCAACATACCTATAGAAAGTGGGCAAACAGTCTACATTGATGAAGGCGCAATTGTTGAAGGTCTCATCGATGCAGAAAACGCTGAAGACATACGCATTGCTGGACGAGGCATACTTGATGGAACACGTGTTAACGAGTGGAAAAGTGAAAAGAAATGGCAAAGATTAATACATCTCCAGGACAGCCAAAAAATAAAAATCGAAGACATCACGATTGTAAACAGCCAAACTTGGCAAATCGTACCAATAAACTGTAACCAAGTTAACATTAACAACGTCAAAATCGTAAGTGACAATGGAAGCGACGACGGCATAGACATTGTAAGAAGCAAAAACGTAAAAATCCAAGAGTGCTTCATCCGCTCAAAAGACGATTGCATAGCAGTCAAAGCAGCGTGGGATTACCCAGCCGAAAATGGAGTTGAAAAAGTAAGAGTTTCCCGCTCCGTCTTTTGGAACGGGCTTTGGGGAAACGGCCTTGAGGTTGGATTTGAACTTAGAGCAAACAAAGTTCACGACATAGTTTTCGAAGATTGCGACATAATTCACGTTGAACGTGGAGCAGTCTTTAGCATACACAACGGCGACTACGCAGTCGTTGACGGCGTCCGATACGAAAACATCCGCGTAGAAGACGCCCGCCACAAGCTTTTCGACTTCGCCATCTTTCTTTCCAGATACAGCATAGACAGCCCCAAAGATCCAGAAGAAGTAAACAGACGCTACCTTCATGGAGCATGGGACGGAGTGCTCAGTGTACCAAATGGTCAACAAGAAAAATACGCCACAAATCGTGGACACATCAAAAACATACAGGTCAAAAACATCTCAGTACTCAACGGACCGTTTCCATTCTCAATAATACATGGATATGATAAAAATCACCTCGTTGAAAACGTATCGTTCGAGAACCTAACAGTTCACGGTCAACGCATAAAAAACGCTGAACAAGGAAAATTTACAATCCACAACGCAAAAAACATAAATTTCTTATAACAGTCACAAGCTACTGACTAATAGTTAAAAACGCGACCTAAACGATGCAATTATACTTCTCTTTAAGATTTAAAACTCGTTGTATTCTGCCTTGTGAGGTAAATATAGTCTTTTCCATACTCTAAACTTGGCTCAATCTCTGTGCCTTCAAACCACTCATTCCAGCTAGTAACAAGAACCCAATCTGCCTTACTTTTCCTTGCAGCTTCCCAACATAGGTTATAGTAATGACCATCGGCTCTACTGATAAAAATCCCAGGATCTCTAACCTTCCTGTCGTCATAGCCTGGGCACACCGTAGCAGCAAAAAGCTTGCCTTTATCATGAATCTTTAAGGAAATTTTATCATAGATTTCTGTAAAACTTAAACCAGTTAAAGTGATCCACACAGGATTATATGTATGCAAACCATCCATTACATCCAAGTACTCTACGTTATATGTGTCTCCAAGAAAAAAAGGCTCATAACCATCATCGCTCAATTTTCTTTTAATCGTAAGCCATTCATCTATCCTGTAATTTTCAACAATATACAACACAACAAGAGGCTTTCCATCAACATGTATCCAACGATCTTTGATACCCTGTTCTGCCAATAACTTTTTCAAATCCAAATATATTCTCTCAATCGCATTCTCACGCGACAAATCTCTTTGCTTAAACGTCATCGCCGTCTCATAATAAATAGTTATAAAATTTTTAGGAGCCAAATCCAGCAAAGCCTCAAGAACTTTGTGAGAGTAACTTTCAAAACCCCACCACGAAACGATGACCCCATCTAGGTTCGCCTCTTTCGCCTCAACAAACTGCCTATTAATGACAGAAACGTCCAAGGAATCGTAGACTCCATCAAGAGGATAATGAGGAGACTTTATGTTACGTCTTCCTCCAACTATTTTATCCGAATTATGAGCCTCATCCTTCCACCCCTGCCACTTTTTCCCAGGACCCCAAGGAACACCGTACCAAGCATAATGAAAGTCTAAAACTTTTCTTTCAGTATTCATAACTGTCCCCTAAACTAAAGAATATAAATAAAAATATAAGATTTTTCCTAAAGATGCTCTTTTAAAAAACATTGTTCGAAAACCACTTGTAACAAACAACAAACAATATCATATATCACAATGATAATAGAAACCGCGCAACATTTCCAATGAAAAATCTCTAATACGAAACATCTTCAACCCACAGAAACAGCTAAAACAACGACCACTAAAAAATGCATAATCAGGAAAATATGTACCAAAAAAGATAATTCTTATAAACCACTATGCATCTGTTCAATGAAAAGTCGGTGAACAAGAATTGCCTAAATGGGGATACTCCGTAACGGGCTTAGACCCAGAAACAACCGTTAAGGCCAGCGGAAGAGAGCTGAGAGTATCGCCAAAAGCAGCTGTAGAAGTTTGCGCGGCCATAAGAGGAATGAAACTGGACGCTGCTAAGGCATTCCTCGAACAGGTTCAACAGAAAAAAAAGTCTGTCCCCTACAGGAAACATAAGAAAACTCTTCCCCACAGAAAGGATCTTCAAAAAATCGCCGCTGGCAGATACCCCGTTAAGGCAGCACAAAAAATACTTGAAGTTCTTGAAAGCGCAGAATCAAACGCCATATACAAAGGTTTAGATTCGGAAAACTTGAAAATAGTTCACGCAGCAGCTTACTCTGGTATCAAAATCAAAAGATTTATTCCAAGAGCTATGGGGAGAGCAACTCCAAAGAATGAAAACTTGTGCCACGTCGAAATTGTCTTAGCACAAGTAGGAGGAGAAGTTTAGGTGTCTTCCATCAAACATTTTATTGATGAATCCATCAGAAAAACAGGCGTGGACGAATTTTTATGGAAAGAATTTGAGAAAGCAGGCTACGGAGGTGTAGACATCACAAAAACACCTTTGGGCACAAACATCGTTGTTTACGCAATGCGTCCAGGCATAATAATTGGACGCGGAGGCACAACAATTAAAAATCTCGCAAAGGCGCTGGAAGAAAAATTTGGACTACCTAACCCACAAGTTTCAGTCGCCGAAATCGAAGTTCCAGAATTAAACGCTCACGTCATGGCTTCACGGATCGCAACCACACTAAAACGGGGTGTACACTTCCGTAGAGCAGGATTTTGGGCTCTTTCCCAAATAATGGAGGCAGGAGCCCTAGGTGCAGAAATAATTATAAGCGGTAAACTCAGAACAGAACGGGCTCGAAGCGAAAAATTCCGAGAAGGATACGTACCCAAAAGCGGAGACCCAGCAATGAAATTTGTGAGAAGAGCGGTCGTTCACAGCCAGCTAAAACCGGGAATATTCGGGGTAAAAGTAACAATCATGCCTCCTGGTATAGAGCTTCCAGACCAAATAACAATACGAGAAATCGAACCTGAGCCACAACAAATAACAGAACAGATTGAAGAAAAAATAGAGGAAGAAACTCCTGAAAAGACAAGTGAGACGCAGACACTGAAACAGGAAAAGCAGCTAGCCGAGGTTTATTCTGAAGATATCGTTGAAAACAATGTTGAAAGCCAAGAAGGGGAGAGCGAAAAATAGATGCCGATGAAAAGAGTTCGGGAAATTCGGGAGAAATCTTCTGAAGATTTACTTAAGAGATTAAGTGAATTAAAAACAGAACTGGTTAGGATGAGAACGATGGTTGAGGCGGGTGGCGCTGTGGAAAATCCATCAAGAATTCGGAACCTTAAGAAAACAATTGCACGTATCCTAACTGTTATTAATGAAAAAACAAGGGAAGCTAGATAATAATGATTGACGCAGAATCCTTTCTTCAACACGAGCTTATAGGACTCGAGACAAAAGTTGTACGCAGCTCTAATCGAAGTCAGATTGGAATAAGAGGAAAAATTCTTGATGAAACCCAAAAGACCCTAACGGTATTGCATGGCAACAAAGAAAAACGCATCGTTAAAGAAACGTCCACTTTTCTTTTTACTCTTCCAGACAAAACAATAATAGAGGTCGATGGTAAAGTTCTTGTTGGACGACCAGAAGACCGCGTTAAAAAAACATTAAGGAGGCGTTGGTGATGTCGTCTGTACAACAAACTTCAGAAAAAACCTGCAATGATCCTAACTGCCCATTTCATGGATCCCTTAAGACAAGGGGTAGAATTCTAGACGGCGTTGTTACAAGTGCAAAAATGGACAAGTCGGTTATTGTACGTCGAGACTTTGTGCATTACGTTAAAAAATACAAACGCTATGAAAGAAGACACAGCCACATCCCTGCACATAATCCACCATGCATTGGAGCCCAAGAAAACGATCGAGTTCGAATAGCAGAATGTAGGCCAATAAGCAAAACAATTTCATTTGTCGTCATAGAAAAAATAGGACAGTGAGAAACTAATGGCAGCCAAGGCAAAAGGAAGAGGTTTACTGGCAAAAGGAACAGCTGGATACAGACTGAAAATTTCATCTGGACTTCCAGCTGGTTCATTATTAAAGTGCGCAGACAACTCCGGCGCTAAAATACTTAGACTGGTTCAAGTTGTAAAATATAAAGGTAGACTGAGACGAGTTCCAGCGGCTGCCGTAGGGGACATGGTCATTGTTTCAGTTAGACGGGGAACCCCCGATATGAGAAAAAAGCTCTTTAGGGCAGTAATTATCAGACAGGTAAAACCCTATAGACGCCCTGAAGGAAATTGGGTACAGTTTGAAGACAACGCCGCAGTCATATTAACACCTGAAGGTGAAATGCGAGGCTCTGAAATACGTGGTCCTGTGGCAAGGGAAGCTGCTGAAAGATGGCCTAGGATTGCAAGTGCCTCAAGTATAATTGTATAGGATCAAGTGAAGCTAAGATGAAGTTAAAAATTAAAGATCCGACAAAACAGAGAAAAAGGCTTTACGAAATGCCTTATCATTGTAGAGGCAATATTATGTCAGCTCATCTTTCCACTGATTTACGGAATACGTATGGTGTTCGAGCTTTACCCGTCAGAAAGGGTGATACAATAAGAGTTTTGAGGGGAGACTATAAAGATTACGAAGGAAAAATATTACGTGTTGATCGCCAAAAATACAAAATCTATGTAGATGGCATTACAAGAGAGAAGGCTGACGGGGCCTCCGTACAAGTACCAATACATCCTTCAAAAGTTGAAATAACCAAGCTGAATCTTGACGATAAATGGCGAAACAAAATTATTGAACGAAAGAAACAAAAAGAGGAAGAAGAGCCTGAAGAAAAAAACCTTGAAAAAGGAAAGAACCAGAAAAAGGAAAAAAGAGTCACTAAGCCAGTAGAAGAAAAAATGGAGGAAGAAAAATAATATGGGAAAAAAAGGCGGCAAAGGCCACCTAAAAAGAGAGGCAGCTCCAGGATTTTGGCCCATTCATAGAAAAAAGTATGTATGGACCATTAAGCCTTTACCTGGCCCCCATCCAATACATCAATGCTTACCACTAACCTTGGTGGTCCGTGAAATTCTTGGTCTAGCTAAAACGAGAAGAGAAGCAAAGAAAATTGTTTCTCAAGGTAAGATTTTAGTTGATGGACGGATTATTCATAACGAACGATTTCCCGTCGGTTTGATGGATGTAATAACAATTCCTGAAACCAGTCAAAATTATCGCGTAGTTCCTTCAGAAAAAGGTTTATTTCTTCATCCAATAAGCGAAGATGAAGCAAAATTTAAGATATGCAGAATAGAGAACAAAACAACTTTAGAAAAAGGAAACATCGAGTTGAATCTTCACGATGGAAGAAACATATTAGTTCACGTCGAAGATCCTCAGAGACCATCTGAAGATGTTTACAACACGCTTGACACATTAAAAATTAGTATTCCAGAACAGGAAATTCTTGAACATCTGAAACTTGGTAAAGAAGCATTAGTAGTTTTTGCGGATGGAAATAACATTGGCAAATATGGAATTGTCACATCGATCGTGGAGCAGACAGGACAAAAACGCAAAAATTTTCTAATTACAATACAGAATGAGATGGGAGAGGCCTATCAAACAGTTCTTAACTACGCCTTTGTCGTGGGAGATAAGAAACCAAGGATATCTTTACCCAGCAAGGAGGACCTATAAATGGAATCACCTGGACACGATGAAAAAGCGAACAAAAACCCTATGTTGACGCCTAAAATTGCTAAGATAGTTGTGAATTCGTCAGTCGGCAAGTCAGGTGAACCTCTTGAAAAAGCTATAAAAATTATTGAAGAATTAACTGGACAAAAACCATGTATCAAGAAGGCCAAAAAAACTGTAAGGGAATTTGGAATAAGAAAAAAGGAACCTATTGCCTGCGTAGTAACGTTACGTGGAAAGAAAGCATATGAATTTCTAACTAAAAGTTTACGAGCAGTTGACAACAGAATTTCTAGACGATCTTTTGATAAACAAGGAAACTTCTCTTTTGGAATTAAAGAGCACATTGATATTCCTGGAACCAAATATTCACCAGATTTGGGCATTATTGGGATGGATGTTTCTGTAACCCTAGAAAGACCAGGCTATCGAGTTAAACATAGGCACCGTGCAAACTCTAAAGTTGGTTCGCAGCATTTATTAACCACTGATGAAGCCGTATCCTTTTTAAAGGACACTTTAGGTGTGGAAATTACCTAGGAGCAACTAAAAATGAGTGCCCAAAGTCCAAGAAAAGAACGAAAATTTGGCAAAGGAAGTAGACCATGTAGAAGGTGCGGATCATACGGACCAATTATTAGAAAATATGGTCTTAACCTTTGCAGGCACTGTTTCAGAGAGGTTGCTGAAAAACTAGGTTTCAAAAAATATCAATAAGGAAGGGATACGTGATTGGATACCATAGCCAATGGATTAATAACCATAATGAATAACGAAATTAGAAGAAAGAAGGAATGTATCATAACTCCAGCTTCAAAACTTTTAGGTAACGTACTAAGAGTTATCCAGATGAATGGATACATCGGAGAATTCGAATTCATTGATGATGGACGCTCTGGAAAATTCAGAGTACAACTTTTGGGCAGAATAAACAAATGTGGCGCTATTAGACCAAGGTATGCAATAAAGACTAGAGAAATTGAAAAATGGGAAAAAGTCTTCCTTCCATCGAGAGATATAGGCATACTTGCAATATCAACTCATAGGGGTGTCATGTCGCACAAGGAAGCTTCACAGAAAAACCTCGGAGGACTTCTCTTAGCCTACGTATATTGATGGGTGTCTTACAATGTCTCGTTTAGAAACTAGAATGGTTCAAATTCCAGAAAAAGTCAAAGTTCTTTTAAATAATAAAGTCGTTGAAGTTATAGGTGAAAAGGGACAATTAGTTAGGGATTTCTCCCAAGTTCCGATTGAAATCAGAGTTGAGGGAAATAAAATTATTGTTTCTGCACTTAGACCTAGAAGAAAAGAATCTGCTCTAGTTGGAACTGTAGTTTCTCACATCAACAATATGATTAAAGGAGTAACAGAAGGCTTTACTTATAAACTTAAGATTGTATATTCTCACTTTCCAATGTCTGTGAAGGTTCAAGGAAATTATGTAACGATTGAAAATTTTATTGGAGAAAGAAATCCGCGTAGAGCTCTCATTATGGGAAATTCAACTGTATCAGTTAAGGGAGATGATGTCATAGTTAAAGGCATTAATATTGAGGATGTGAGCCAAACAGCAGCTAATATTGAACAAGCCACTATTGTAAGAAAACGGGATACGCGAAAATTTCTAGACGGAATATACATTTACGAAAAATTAGAGGGTATGGCTGATTGACAGAGAAACAATTAAATTTAAAGGACCTTGTTAAAAAGAGGAAAAAAGAGAAGGCTAAGAAACCAAAGTTTCATCGCCAAGAAAGCTGGCGATATGAGCGTCTAAAGGAAAATTGGAGAAAGCCACGCGGAATAGACAACAAAATGCGTAGAAAGGTTAAGGGATGGCCAGATTCTCCAGGGGCTGGTTATGGTGGACCGAAGAATTCCAAAGGGTTACATCCTTCTGGTCATATAGAAGTTAGGGTTTTTAATGTAGATGACTTAGATAAGGTTAGACCAGACCTTGAAGTTATAAAAATCGCTCACACTGTGGGTGACCGAAAAAGGATTGAAATACTTAATAAAGCTAAAGAAATGGGAATCCGCGTATTGAACCCGAGAGAATTCAAAGAACTAAAGGAACCTGCAACTGAGAAAACAGAGTCAAAGTAAAAAATATTGGGCATACGGAGAGTTATGTTATGAGCCTAAAAAGTCAACGGCGTATGGCTGCTGAAATCCTAAAGATAGGTACGAATAGGGTTTGGATCGACCCTGAAAGAATCAGTGATGTAGAGTCAGCGATTTCAAGAGAGGAAATAAGGAGGCTTATCAAGGATAAAGCAATAATGAAGATGCCAGAAAAAGGAATAAGTCGGGCTCGTGCTCGGATAATTCATGCTAAAAAGACAGCGGGAAAAAGAAGAGGGCAAGGAAGCCGAACTGGAAAGGATGGTGCAAGGACTCCTGCCAAAGAGGCTTGGATAAAAAGAGTTAGAGCGCAAAGAAAAAAGCTACGAGAACTTAGAGACAAGCATGTTATCACTGATACCGTTTATCGAAAGCTATACATTATGACGAAAAGTGGTTCTTTCCGTTCTGTTGCAGACCTTGACCGTTACATTGAGGCTCATGGTCTTAGGAGGAAAAGGTGATGGGTAAGGGAGCAACGTACAATGTTCCATATCGTAGGCGAAGAGAGGGAAAAACAAATTATAGCCTAAGAAAGAAACTTGTTTCTTCTGGTCTTCCCAGAATAGTGGTTAGAAAAACGGGGAAGTACATCATTGCTCAACTTGTTGAACCTGATGTAAAAGGTGATAGAGTTATTACTTCAGCTCATTCAAGTGAACTAAGAAAAAAATACGGTTATCTTGGAAGCCTAAACAGCCTTCCTTCTTCATATCTTACAGGACTTCTCTGTGGCTGTAAATCTCTCGCCAGTAATGTTAATGAGGCTGTTTTAGACATTGGATTACAAACTCCATCCAAAGGGGCAAACGTATTTGCAGTTGCTAAAGGATTTCTTGATGCTGGAGTAAAGGTTCCATTTAATGAGGAAGTAGCACCTGACGATAAAAGAATTATGGGTACCCACATTGCCGAGTATGCTGAAAAACTTTCCTCAAACCCAGAGGAATACAAAAAATTTTTTTCATCGTATAATAAAAGAGGACTAGCTCCAGAAAAGATAGCGGATCATTTTGTAACAATAAAAGAAAAAATAATGTCAAATTTTAAGAAACAATCTAAGAAATAGTAAAAATGAGTCTTAAAATATCCTATGACTATTTCTTAAAATCAAGGTTAACGTTAATGAGGTCTCCTTCGATTCTATATTTCATTTGATACCCAGATTTTCTGAAAATATGAATCATTTTGTTGTTATTCGCCATGACCCAAGCAGTGAACCCCGTTATTCCATACTTTTGAGCTATCTCAACTAGATATTGAAAAAGGGTCGTGCCTAAGCCTTGGTTTTGCCAGTCGTCTCTGACAACAAGTGCCACCTCAGCCACGTTAGTGTTTGGAATTCTTGAGTAGCTGCCAATGGCGATGATGTTCTCTCTTCCTTCCTCCATTGTGGTTCCAACTAGTACCATTTCATCTTTATAATCCACAATAACGTATGGCCAAACTCGTCTTAAGGGCATAGCCTTTAATGAGCCGAGGTAACGTTTTGTCACTGCGTCTTTTGATAACGAATAGAAAAGATGTTGCTTCAAGGTAGCATCTGAAGGCTTAATAGGTCGCAATAAAACCTTAGAACCATTTCTCAACGTTATCCTTTTTACTAAGTTCTCAGGATACTCAATCTCGGGAAACGGCAAAACCTCTTGAGGAACGTAGTGATGTTTTTTCGCCCACTCTAAAAGATCATTACGGAAAATAGGATGCGAAATGTTAATTAATGATAATGCTCTCTCCTTTATTGTTCTACCCTTTAAAGCTGCCACTCCATACTCAGTGATTACATAATCAACATCACCCCTAGTTAAAACTACACCAGCACCTTTTGACAAAAGAGACTTAATGCGTGAAACCTTACCTTTTTTTGCAGTTGACGGAAGAACTGTTATGGCTTTTCCACCCTTAGATAGACTAGCACCTCTCATGAAATCTGCTTGCCCTCCTAAGCCACTATAAAAACGATAACCCAAGGAATCTGAACAGACTTGGCCCGTAAGATCCACCTCTAAGGCTTGGTTTATGGCAACCATTTTTTCATGTTGACTGATAACAACTGGATTGTTCACATAATCAGACTCGTAAAACTCAACCATAGGATTGTTGTCAATAAAATCGTAAAGTCGGCGAGTTCCCATTGCAAAAGAGGCAATAATTTTTCCTCGATTAATCGTTTTTTTCGCACATGTGACGACTCCTTCTTCAACTAGATCAACGACACCTTCTGTTAGTAGCTCAGTGTGTATTCCAAGGTCTTTTTTATTACCCAAAACATCTAGAACTGAATCTGGAACGCTGCCTATGCCAATTTGAAGTGTTGATTCGTCTTCGATTAAATCTGCCACATGTTTTGCAATTCTACTTGAAACTATGTCATGGTCTGAACGTGAAATCTCCAAGATGGGTTCATCATGTTCTACAATCACATCTATATCATTTACATGAATGAAGCTATCACCAAGAACACGAGGCATCTCGCGATTTACTTGAGCAATCACAATTTTTGCTTTCTCCGCTGCTGTTTTCGTAATTTCTACTGAAACTCCTAAACTACAAAAGCCATGTTCATCAGGCGGAGTAACTTGTATAAGCGCAACATCTATCGGAATCATGCCTTTAGATATGAGCTTCGGGAGCTCAGAAAGAAACATTGGAGTGTAATCAGCTCTTCCTTCAGCAACAGCAGCTCTTGTGTTTATTCCTACAAAAAAGGCATTTAACCGAAACCTATCGGAATAAATAGGTTTGGCATAAGGCGCAACCCCCAAAGTATGTACATGCAGAATTTCATTATCAGCAAGGTGGCTGGCCTTTTCAACTAATCCATTAACGAGATATTGTGGTTCACCACAAGCAGAACCTATGAAAATGTGGTCTCCGGTCTTAATCTTTCCAAGAGCCTCAGTCAAGCTTAGTTTTTTCTCATCGTAGAATCTTAACCAATTGTTTTGTTTAGCATTCAAGCGAGGACACCATTGAAAGATTATTTTTTATCATTTAATTTTTTATCATTTATATTGAAATAAGCTACACATAAATATTCGACAATACTTTCCTAACGCAAAGCTGTAGCACCAAATAGTCAGAGGCAGTAGAATGCTGCTAGACGCCTTTTTTAGGCCGAGATCCATTGCAGTTGTTGGAGCAAGCAGAGAGCCAGAAAAAGTAGGACACAGAATAGTAAAAAACCTTATTGAATATGGATTTAAAGGTCACATTTTCCCAATTAACCCAAACGCAGACAAAATTTTGGGCTTGAAATGTTATAAAAGTATTTTAGAAGTGCCTGAACAGGTTGACCTAGCAGTTATTGTGGTTCCCGGAAAAATTGTGCCTACGGTCGCTGAAGAATGTGGAAAAAAAGGAGTGAAAGGATTAGTTGTCATCTCAGCAGGATTCAGCGAAACAGGAAGAGAAGGAACACAGCTAGAAAAAGAACTCTTAGCAATTTGTAGAAAATACAACATTCGAATGCAAGGTCCAAACTGTCTAGGTCTGATAAATACGCAAAATCGCATGAACGCTACATTTGCTGCAGCTCAACCGTCCGCTGGAAATATTGCCTTTATTTCTCAAAGCGGTGCGCTTGGAAGCACAATTTTGAATTGGGCTCTCCAAAATGATGTTGGGTTCACAAGTTTCATAAGTTTAGGAAACGAGGCTGACTTAACAGCTGCAGATTTCCTTGAATTTCTTGCTGAAGACGAACAGACAAGAGCTGTTGGGTTATACATAGAAGGCGTTAAAGACGGGTCTCACTTTATTGAGGTAGCTAAGAAAATATCGATGAAAAAACCAGTTATTGTGTTAAAGTCGGGAACAACCGACGTGGGAGTCCGAGCTGTTTCATCTCACACAGGGTCACTTGCTGGTTCTGACGTAGCATTTTCAGCTGCTTTTAGGAAAGCAGGTATTATTAGAGTGGATAGATTAGAGGAACTTTTTGAATTAGTCTTGGCATTTGAAAATCAGCCATTACCTAAAGACAAAAACGTGTTAATTATTACTAATGGTGGAGGACCTGGAATTCTTGTAGCTGATGCTTGTGAAAAAATGGGTCTAAACCTTCCACTTCTTGAACTTAACCTTAGAGAGGAACTTCGTAACTCTTTGCCGCCGCATGCAAGCTTGAATAATCCTCTGGACGTGTTAGGAGATGCAGATGAGAAACGATATGAGCTGGCCCTCAAAATTGGCCTAAAAAGTGAAATTGTGGATGGAATAATAATTATTTTAACTCCTCAAGCGATGACTCCCTCAGATAAAGTTGCGGAGATAATTGCTGAAGTTAGAAAGACGTCAAACAAGCCTATTGTGACTGCTTTTATGGGTCTCGACGACGATTCAGCTGCCATAAAGACGCTGTTAAAAAATGATATTCCAAATTATCCTTTCCCAGAGTCTACAGCATTTGTTCTTAAAAAAATGCATGAATACACCTCAATCCTAAAAAGGTCAAGTCGAGAACCAATACTCCAAATACAAGTTGATCGTAGAATCATTAAAAATACGTTGGACAAGATCAGAAAGGATGACCGTTTGACTTCTACAGTTGAGGAAGCCTTCATAATTGCAGAATCTTTTGGAATACCAGTCCCAAAATTGATGGTTGCTCACTCACCCAAAGAAGCAGGAGATATGGCGGATTTAATTGGTTATCCTGTGGCTATGAAAGTTGTTTCACCTGAAATTCTTCATAAGACTGATGTAGGTGGAGTCGCCCTCAATATTACCTCACGAGCTGAAGCCGAACGGAATTACGAAAACATTTTGAATAAAGTACACAGTTTTATGCCTCAAGCCCGAATATTAGGAATTTCGGTTCAAAAAATGGTTCCACAAGGTAAAGAAGTAATTGTTGGCGCTGTTCGAGACCCTCAATTTGGCCCTCTTATGATGTTTGGATTAGGAGGAATCTACGTTAATTTTCTAAAAGATGTATCGTACCGGTTATGTCCTTTAACAAGATCAGAGGCCGAAGAAATGATCGAAGAAACAAAGGCGTATACTCTTCTCAGAGGCGTAAGAGGCGAACCTCCATCAGACATCAATTCAGTAATTGATGTGATCTTGAGGATTTCCCAAATTATGACCGAATTTAACGAAATTATTGAAATGGAAATAAATCCACTTTTTGTTTATAACGAGAAAAAAGGGTGTATTGCAGTAGATATAAAAATAACAATTGACAAAATGGCTTACGAAGGAGAGTAAGATGAATAAAAAAGCAATCTACATAGCATCAACCAAAGAACTTTCAGGCAAAAGTATCGTAACAATAGCGCTAGCGAAAATATCTATAGATTTAGGAAAAAAAGTGGGGTATTTGAAGCCAATAGGCTTACAATATTTGTTAAATGAAAAGGGTGAACCAATAGACGAAGACGCTGAAACCATGAGAAAAATTTTGAATCTAAAAGTTGACGCAAATCAGGTTTGTCCCTTTGTTGTTCATAGAGACACGTTGCTAGAGCAATTTATGCAAGTTAATTCACAGAAGGCTTTACAAAAAATTCTAACGGCATACAAGAGTGCTTCAGAAGAAAAAGATTTGGTTTTGATTGAGGGACCTACAGCTTTATCTGTTGGATCTTACGTAGGATGCCCTGTCCCAAAATTAGCAGCAGATTTTGGGGCTCAAATTCTTCTTGTTGAAAAGTATGAAAATGACCTTATAGTAGATAATATTTTACAAGCTCTGGATTATTTTTCGAAATGGAAATCCAACGTTTTAGGCGTTATCTTGAACCAAGTTTCTTCTACCAAAATGGAAAAAGCAAAGAATGTTATCAAACCAGCACTTGAAAAAAGCGGAATAAATGTTATGGGCATTATTCCTGAAGATAAGGCATTAAGTGCTCTTACGGTAAAAGAAATTCACGATGCAGTTGGCGGAAAAATTCTAGCTGGCAAAGACGGCATGAACAGAATTGTGCAAACAGTTCTTATAGGCGCAATGACACCTGAAAGTGCAGCTGGATACTTCAGAAAGGCTAAAAACGAGCTTATCATAACAGGAGGAGACAGGACTGACATAATTTTTACTGCTTTAGAGGTAGGTGTTTCCGCGCTGATTCTAACGGGAAATTTGTATCCAAGCGTAAAGATTTTTCCAAGGGCAGACGATCTTAGAATTCCAATAATTCTAGTGCCCTTTGATACCTATACCACTTTACAAATGGTACAAAAAATTATTGGAAGAATCAAGCCCACGGACGAGGAACGAATAAAAAAAGCGACAAGATTGGTTAAAGAAAATGTTGATTGGAAGCAGATTCTAAAGTAAGATCACATTTAAACTAAAATATGAAAATATTTATTAAAAGATATGCGACGGCGAGAACCTCATGCCACTAAGACAACCAATTGTGTGCGTCCTTGGGCACGTAGATACTGGAAAAACTTTGTTACTTGACCAAATCAGAAAAAGTAACGTTCAAGCAAGAGAACCTGGGGGCATGACACAACACGTTGGCGCTAGCTTTTTTCCAGTTGAAACATTAAAAGAATTGGCTGGTCAACTTCTTCAAAAGTTTGGCGGTGATATACGAATACCAGGTCTCCTTGTGATTGACACGCCTGGACATGAGGCTTTCACGAATTTGAGAAGAAGAGGTGGCGGGGTTGCTGACATTGCAATTTTGGTTATAGACATTATTAAGGGATTTGAAGCCCAAACTTTTGAATCTATTGAAATTTTGAAATCTAGAAAAACGCCCTTTATTGTGGCAGCGAATAAAGTTGACCGGATCGCTGGGTGGGTTCCTCACTCTACCCTCTCTTTCATGGAATCTTACAAGAACCAAGACAAATTTGTTCAACAGTCTGTAGATGAACACTTATACAATATTATTGGAAAATTTTCTGAAATTGGATTCAGAGCAGACAGATTTGACAGAATCACTGATTTCACACGTACAATAGCCATTGTTCCAACAAGTGCCAAAACAGGCGAAGGTATCACTGAACTTATGGCTGTATTAATAGGGCTTACGCAACAATTCCTTAGAAGCAGACTTCAGACTACAAGTGGTTCAGCAAAAGGCACTGTTCTTGAGGTCAAAGAAGAAACGGGACTCGGCACAACGATTAATGTCATCATTTATGATGGTGTTCTCCGAAAAAATGACACAATAGTCTTAGGTGGAAAAATCAAACCAATTGAAACAACGGTTCGAGCTCTTTTGTTACCTAAACCGCTTGACGAAATAAGGGATCCAAGAGACAAATTTTCAGTTGTAGACGAGGTATCTGCAGCTGCTGGAGTTAAAATTGTTGCGCCAAATCTTGACGACGCATTGGCTGGGGCTCCACTTTATGCTGTACCTTCTCGAGATAAGTTGGCAAATTATGTTAATGATGTTTTGGAAGAGGTGCAGAGGATCCGAGTGTCAACCAACATTGATGGCGTGATTTTAAAGACCGATACTTTAGGTTCCTTAGAAGCAATAGCTGAAAATCTACAAAGAGAAGGCATACCTATAAGACTGGCTGATGTTGGCGACATTTCAAAAAGAGATATCGCAGAAGCCGCAGTAGTTAAAGAAAACGAGCCCTTGTTTGCAGCTGTCTTAGGCTTCAACGTAAAAGTTCTACCTGACGCCATAGAAGAAGCTGAGAATCGGAAAATTCCAGTTTTTAGGGAAAAAATAATTTATCATCTAGTTGACGAATACTTGAAATGGATGAGGCAAGAAAAAGAAGCCAGAGAAAAAACCGAATTAGAAAAGCTTACAAGACCAGGTAAGGTTAAAGTTCTCTCAGGATATATCTTTAGAAAAGCTAAGCCAGCTATAGTTGGAGTTGAGGTTTTAGCTGGAAAAATCCAACCTAGAGTACAATTGATTACCGCAAATGGGAAGGAAGTAGGAGAAATACTTCAAATTCAAGAGAAAGGTGAGGCAATTTCATCTGCCGAAATTGGGAAACAGGTTGCTATTTCAATGGACAAGCCCGTTGTAGGTCGACACTTTAACGAGGAAGACATTCTTTATGTTGAAGTTCCAGAAGACCACGTGAAAAAATTACTCTCAAAATTTCAAGACAGACTAGGTCAAGATGAGATAGACTGTTTAAACGAATACATCGAAATAATGAGAAAAACAACGCCGTTTTGGGGTTCATACTAATAAAACATTGTTAACCTTGAGTTTTATTCTCCTCTTCTTCTCCAATATATTAAAAATCCCACAGCAGATACCATCGTACCTATCGCAACTGCAATGTAAAGAAGGTTTTGAGAAATCGAAGAAATCAAAATGTTTAACCATATATCATTGACAACAAATTGAAGATTCGCTTGTTGACGACATATAAATATTGTCTCCCGCTAAATATGCCTGAACTTTCCAAGTTCCTGGTGGTTGAGGTGTAAATTCAGTATTGAAAATCCCTTCAGAATTTACGTAAGTATATTTTTCGATGACCGTGGAATTGGGCATTGTAAATGCTAACTCTAACTTAATAGGTTTCCCTATATTAATTGGATGAACAAATCCTGTGATTGTAATTTTGCCTCCCGATTCTATTGTTTCTTTAGATATTGAACAAGTAAGTGATGTGGGAACCCTTTGAACAACGAACTTTTTTTGATCGGTTGAAGCTGCAAAATAGGTTTCATCACCTTGCCAAGACGCTGAAACTGTCCAATTGCCAATTTTTTCAGGCATGGATAAATCTGTGAATGAGCCATTTTGTTCAACTGTTACATATCTGACAAATTTTTTGTCACTACAACTATAATTAAACATTATCACAGCTCCGACAACTGGCATATGGCTTGAGACCCTTTTTTATCATTAGCATAAATTATTTTTTCTCGTCTTCATTGTATGAGACACTTAGCGCGTTTGATGCATTAACTGTAATGCTTGGCATAACCACTATATCGACGGAGACGGATATTAGGATCAATAGAATTTTCAAGACTGCTACGTCTTGTTTTTTATACAATCATAATACTTCCATGAGTAATAATCTAATATTGTAAATATGATTAAGGAACGATTGCTGAGGCCTAAAATAATTATAAACAAACTGTCTATACTAAGGAATCAGTTTGAAAACCAAAAAAGAAAATATATCTAAAAAATGGGGAAAACGAATCAGTCGAAAATCCTAATTTTCGGCTGTTCATTTAGTGTTTCTCATTGGCTAGGAACCACTGGCTTTTTAGCCACCATTCCTACACTAAATATGAAGCCACAGTTTGCACACTCAATTGTGTATCGTCCTATGGGCCTTAATCTTCTTGAACGACATTTTGGGCAGCTAAGCTTAGTTGTTAGCTCTTCAACTGATTCGTCTAATGCAAAAAACATTGTAGGAGGTTTAAAGGCTTTTATGGCGATATAGAGGATTATCAGTACAGCGATAGCTGCAAACAGCACTATTGCGTAAGTTATTAGATCGTTGATTTTTCTCGTCTCCTATACATTTTAGGCATTTATTCACTAAATAGCTTTCCAAAGAACCCTTTCTTAGGTGGTGCTTCCTTCTTGACTTCGACTTGTTGTCCCTCTCCTGTCGGAGCTACCATCGTGCCAAGCGACGGAAGTTCTCCTGTGAGGAATGGACTTTCGACTCCTGCTAGGACTACTGTAGCATGCATAGTTCCTTTCAATGCACTGTTAACTCGGGCGCCCCATGACACTCTTGCGGTTGGAGATACTCTACTTACCACAATTTCTCCAGCTCTGTTGACGTCCTCTAAAGTCATGTCATCTCCGCCTTCAAGATGGACAAGTGCTCCCTCAACTTTCCTGATGTCACCGATGTCGAGCAACTGCAGCTCTAATGCCTTTTCTATGGAATCTTCAACCTTTGTGTCTCCTTGTCCTTCGCCTACGCCGATAGCACATACGCCGCTTCCCATCATGATTGCTTTTAGATCTGCAAAGTCAAGGTTTACAAGGCTTGGTACAGCGATAGCTTCAGATATGTTCTTAATGAAGGATCCAATTAATTCATTGGCAACTCCGAAAGCTTGTGAAAGTGGTAAGTTACCCGCGACTTTTCTGAGCCTGTTGTTGTCGATTACTATTACTGCGTCACATACCTCAACCAGCCTTTTCAGGCCTTCCTTTGCCTTCGTGAACCTTGATCTTTCAACCATAAATGGTGTAGTGACCACTGATATTGTCAAAGCTCCCATTTCCTTAGCCAGTTTAGCTATTACTGGGGATGCGCCAGTTCCTGTTCCACCGCCAAGACCTGTTGTTATGAAGACTAGTCCCATGCCTGAGATAAGTTTTTCAATTTCTTCTAAGCTTTCCTCAGCAGCTTTTGCACCTTGCTCTGGAAAACCTCCGCACCCAAGACCGCCCGTTACCTTGTATCCTAAGAGAACCCTATGGTCTGCTTTTGTAATGCTTAAGTGCTGTGCGTCACTGTTTAATCCGTAGACTCTTGCACCTGCGACTTCTCTTTCCTTCATCCATGATATGATGTTACACCCTGCTCCACCGATTCCTAATACAGCTATCTGTGGGATAGCTTCTCTAGCTATCTCTTCAATACTTCGCTCCATTTTTTTAATCTCCTTTTATCTCAATTTTCTATTTTCTATAAGCTCGATTTTTATTTATATAATCGTAGATATAAAGCTTTCCAAGAGTATATCTAGATTAAATATATTAGTATACTATATTACGATATTAGAGTATTGCAAAATGGTTAAAAAATAAAGATGCAGAAATGATTTTTGTAAACTATAAAGTAAAGTTAAAAGTAAATTAAACAATAACTTTTATATACTAAAAATGCTAAGTTTTTGCTGAGGAATTGGTCTTGACAGAACAACCTACAGAAACAAAAGATTATGAAGAGATTGTTGTTAAGCTAGCTCTCTCAAAGGACTACCTAAAAAAGCTCGACCAATTAATTGATGTAAAAAGAATCTTTTCAAGCAGAGCTGAAGCCTTAAGAAGATCGCTTGAGCTTCTCTTCGAAAAATACCAAGATTCATTATAAAAAATCAATGTCCACTAATCAGAACCAGGATTCCCTTAATATCAATAAATAATTTTTTTGTTTACCTAAATCTCTTAGGTTTACTACTGATTTTTTCGAAGAGGTTATAGAACAATTAGCAACTAGGGTCTAATTATAAAAGCTGCTTTATGAAATTTAAAACATCTTTCAATGACTTGTCAATGTCTGATTTGGCTTCGTATTCCATAATCAAGTATCCATTATAATGAATTTCTTTTAATGCGCTAATGAACTCTTTAAAGTTAATAATTCCTTTTCCTGGAGGTAGCCTCTCATTATCTGCCAAGTGTACATACGCCAATTTTTTATTTGCCTTATGAACACATTTTCCAAGAGGGTAATTTTCTTGTTGTACATGATAAATGTCGATCATAACAAAAACATTATCTTCTCCAACTTCGTCAAGCATACGCAGTGTCTCGTCCACCGTATTTAACAATTGAGCATTCTGTTTACATGCAAATTCGACAACGAAGATTTTATTATATCGTCTACAAAGATTACTTACGTCTTTTAGGCTATTTACCGCTATTTTCCACGCATCATTGTATGAGGCCTCCAAAATTGATCCTTGAAATGCCCAACCTGCCTGAACAACATTGCAGTTAAGTTCATCGGCGATTTTCATGCATTCTGTTAAATATTCGAAGGATTTCCTTCTAACCTTCAGCTTAGGAGAGGTAAGGTAAAGATTATGTGTAACGTACATGTGTCTTGTACCTATCGCAGCAACCTCTATACCATATTCCTGTAAAGAATTCTTAATTGAATCTACTTTAAAATCAGTAGGCCACTCTTTAAAGTTAAGTTCAATACCTTGATAGCCAAGAAAAGCTGCTTTTTCCACAATTTGCTGATGTGACAAACCAGAATTTTCATAAATCACTGTGCTAAAGCCAAGTTTCAAATCGTCCACCAAATAGAATATGATGGTTATCAAAAAATAATATTACTTATTTATAAAAGATTTAAAAAAAGAAGAGAGGTTAATTGAAAATAGTTATTTTATTGAAAAATACTATATCATCTTCTTGAGTTCATCAAGCCATGGATAAAGTTTCTTTAGTCTTTGCATTGCTTCTGCGACTTTCTCTTCTGGATATTCATAGGGCAACAGTTTTCCACTAAAGTAGTCTGCGTAAGCCTGCATGTCGAAGTATCCATGCCCACATAGCAAGAACATTATCGTCTTCTTTTCTCCATTCTTTTTACATCGTAGTGCCTCGTCGACAACCCCTTTAATTGCATGGGCAGGTTCTGGAGCTGGAATTATGCCTTCGGTGTTCATAAAAATCTTAGCTGCATCAAATACCTCAACTTGGTTATAAGCCTTTGTTTGCATCTTCTTTTCTGAGACTAATCGGCTTATAGTCGGAGCAATTCCGTGATAGCGAAGCCCTCCTGCGTGAATTGGAGCGGGAATAAAATCATGCCCTATTGTGTGCATTGGAACTAGAGGAGTAAGTCTTGCTGTATCTCCATGATCAAAGGTATATTCTCCCTTCGTAACTTTGGGACAAGCTGTCGCCTCTGTGGCTATGAATTGCACGTCTTTTGGAGCTTTTCCAGAAACTTTATCATAATAGAAGGGCCAGAAAAGTCCTGAGAAGCTGCTTCCACCACCTATGCAGCCGTATATTACGTCTGGATAATCGTCTACCGCTTCCATCTGCTTTTTTGCTTCTAACCCAATCACAGTCTGATGCAGTAATACATGGTTAAAAACGCTTCCTATACCATATTTGACCTTATCATTTTTAAGAGCGTCTTCAACAGCTTCGCTTATTGCTATTCCTAGGCTGCCAGGATTGTTCGGGTCATCTTTCAGAATTTTTCTTCCACTTTCTGTTTGTTCGCTTGGGCTTGCGTAAACATCGGCACCATAGGATTCCATCATTATTCTTCGATATGGTTTTTGATTGTAGCTAGCCTTTACCATGTAAACTGTGCACTTCAACCCAAATAACATGCAACCAAATGCCAATGCTGACCCCCACTGTCCAGCACCTGTTTCAGTAGCCATACGTTCTGTGCCTTCCTTCATATTATAGTAGGCTTGAGCTACGGCGGTGTTCGGCTTGTGGCTTCCAGGAGGACTAACACCTTCATATTTATAATAAATTCTAGCAGGAGTCTTCAAAGCCTTTTCAAGCGCGACAGCCCTATAAAGTGGAGTTGGCCTCCAAAGCTTATATACTTCTCTTACTTCGTCAGGAATATCGACGAATCTTTCCTTGCTAATTTCTTGACTAATGATTGACTTAGGAAAAATCAACGGAACTATTCCCGGTCCAGGTTGTCTTTTGTCTGGTTCAATCGTTGGCGGTAAAGGCTTAGGTAAATCTGGAATTATGCTGTACCATTGCTTTGGCAGTTCTTCCTCATCTAAAAGTATTTTTCTTTGTTGCATTTTTTCACCTATATTTTGATTTATTAATTTTCTATAGCACACGCATGTCATATTTAAACCTTGTTAGTACATTTTTGTACATAAGGTTAAATAATAAATTTTAAAAATGCTACACCAATGAAAAACGGGCATAATAAAAAATTTGAAAAACAATAAATTGGTGCGGCCGCCGGGATTTGAACTCGGGCTGTCGGCTTTCTTCTCTCAAATTGAATGGGAGGCCGGCGTCCTAACCAGGCTAGACTACGGCCGCTTCCAGTGATAGTGATTATTATAATGGTTTGTTTAAATTTCTTATGTCCAAGTTTTCGGTTTATGCTTAAAATGGAAAAAGATGACAGTTATATTAGGATAATTTATTCATTAATGCATAAATACCAAGAATCCGACTATTATTAATTTAACATTTCAAGTTAACGAATGGTAATTTGGTTAATAAAGAGGTGGATAATGATCCAAAGCTAAGAGGTTCTGTGTATGTGTGGAATTTTTGGTTGCGTATTGAAAGAAGGCAAAGCTGCTCCCTTAATTCATGCTGCTCTTAAGAAACTTGAATATAGAGGTTATGATTCAGTAGGAGAGGCAACACTATTTAATGGCGTCATGTACATTAAGAAGGATCAGGGAAAAATTGACGAGGTTCATAGAGAACTCAACCTTGATGATATGGAGGGAAGCATCGGCATTGGACACACCAGGTGGGCAACTCACGGAGCTCCATACAAAGTAAATGCCCATCCACATACTGATTGTGCAAATAGAATCGCAGTTGTTCACAATGGCATAGTTGAAAACTTTCTCGAAATTAGAAAGGAACTTGAGGCATTAGGACATGAATTTAGATCTAAAACTGACACAGAAGTTATCCCTCATCTTATAGAGGAAAACATGAAAAAAGGAATGAATCTCATAGAAGCTGTGCATGAGACATTAAAAACCATTAGAGGTTCCTATGCCATTGCGGTGTTATCAGTTTTTGAGCCTAACACAATAATATGTGCAAGAAACGAAAGTCCACTTATCATTGGCGTTAGTGAAGAAGGAACATATTGTGCTTCAGACATTCCTGCTTTTCTCCCCTTGACAAATAAAGCTGTAATTCTTGAGAATGGCGAAATTGCCATAATAAAGTCTGACAAGTACGAAATCTGGACAATAGAAGATTGGAAGCCCGTTAAAAGAGAACCCGAGGTAATTAAGTGGACTGCAGAGATGGCTGAAAAACAAGGCTACCCTCATTTCATGATCAAGGAAATTTATGAGCAACCAAGGTGTCTAAGAGACACTCTTAGGCTTCAGGATTTGTATCTTGATTTGATGGCGACTTTTCTGGATCGAGCTGGAGAGGTTTTTCTTGTCGCTGCGGGCACTTCGTACCATGCTTGTCTTGCTGCCTCGTATATGTTTTCAGATCTTGCGTTTTTGGCGACGCATCCTGTAATTTCGTCTGAGTTCATTGAGCAGGAAGGCATGGCTGTGAACATTAATAGTACCATCCTAGCTGTTAGCCAGTCGGGAGAAACCACTGATACTTTGGCCGCTGTTGATTATGCTCGAAACCGTGCTGCAACAATACTTGGGTTGACTAACGTGGTTGGCTCATCATTGACAAGGGTTTCAAGAGTATACATTGTTCAGCAGTCAGGACCAGAAATTGGCGTCGCAGCAACAAAGACTTTTACGTCCCAGCTGTCTGTTCTCGCTCAGCTTGCCTTAAGAGTGGCAAAGATTCGAGGTAAGATTGGACACCGCCAAATTGAGGAGTTAGAAGAAAAGATTCGTCAAATGCCTGACATTGTGGAAAAAACTATTAAGAAGAATGACCCGGTTGCAAGGGAGGTTGCTAAAGAATTCAGAGATAAACAAGTATTCTTTTTCTTAGGTCGAGGAATAAGCTCTGCAACAGCGCAGGAAGCTAGGCTAAAGCTGATGGAGATTGCTTATGTTCCGTCGATTGCATATCCAGCAGGCGAAAGTAAACATGGTCCTATAAGCCTTATTGAGCCTGGGTTTCCAGTTGTGTTCATATGCCCAAAGGATGAAACTCGGAAAACTATTATTGGAAATATAATGGAAATGAAGGCAAGAGGTGCTACAATAATTTCTGTTATTGAAGAAGGGGACGAGGAAATTAAAAGCTTATCAGACAAATACTTCGAAGTTGCTGGTAGCCTTCCCGAAATGCTCACACCAATCGCATTCATCACGCCCTTACAGCTTTTGGCCTATTATATGGCGGTGGAAAAAGGATTGAATCCTGACAAACCTCGAAATCTAGCAAAATCTGTAACAGTAAAATAGAGAACTAAAGTTAATTTTTGAATTATTATAAATGATTTACTGTTAACGTCTCGGCTTGTAAAATTTCAAAATTATATTTATACTCTCGTTGTCTTAATATTGTTTATCTGAATATTAAGCTTAGGGGATGGTCATTGAACAATTCGTGGGAAAAACTAATACATGAACTCATAGGATGTGGTATACTGAAAACGCCTGCTGTCATAAGGGCAATGCGGATGGTGCCAAGGTATCTTTTCCTTTCAGAAAATGACAAGGCTGCAGCAGCGGTTGATACTCCATTACCGATAGGTTCAGGGCAAACGGTTTCTGCGCCACTTGGCTGATTTTGTACGGTCAGTCAGGCGAGACATGGTTTCGATAATGAATGAAGCCCTGAAACTGGAAGTTGGGCATGTAGTCCTTGAGATTGGATCTGGATGTGGATGGCACGCTGCGACCGTTGCTGAAATCGTTGCGCCAAGTAACGTGTCTAAAGAGAGGTGGGGGCATGTTTATTCATTTGAAATTATTTCAAAACTTGCTGAACTCGCAAAAAATAATATTTGTAAAGCGGGTTATAATGAACGTGTAACTATAATCTGTAAGGATGGTTCCGAAGGTTATCCTGAAAAAGCTCCATTTGACAGGATATACGTAACTGCTGCGGCGCCTTATATTCCTCCTCCTTTAAAGGATCAGCTTAAAAAAGGCGGTATAATAGTCATTCCAGTTGGAGCAGTTGGTTTTTATCAGACTCTTCTTCGCTTAACAAAACTTGACGGTGATTTTAGAGAGGAAGACCTTGGAGGAGTCGCCTTTGTACCTCTTATTGGTAAACATGGGCATAAGTTCTTGTATTAGGCTTTTTCTTAATTATGCACATTTTTTGTAAGAGGCCTTAGTTAAGGTTGGTGGTTACGGAAAAATTATATGTCTGAAGTGTGTTTACCAATCCATTGTTGAGGGAACCTTGTGAACGGAGATCTTTGGTTTTGGCTGTTGCTTGTTTCAGCAACTGTAGCTGTAGGATTAATCATAATTCTTGTTATGCAGCGGGAAAAGGAAAGGCCGCCGCAAGATGAGTCTACAAAGGCAGGTAAAGTGCAAACAGAGATCTCTTTACCTCAGACTGTTCAGAAGTCAATTTCAACGGAGGTTATTTCAGAAGCTAAGGAGAAGCTTAGGCTGCTTGATGTTGAAAGAGAGATTCTCAGTGATGCAGTTAGAAGGCTCTATGAGGCTAGTGTCGAGGGGAAAATTACAGAAGCTGAAAGAGACCAGCTTGTGCAGAAGTATAGCATGGACCTTTCTAGGATCAAGCAGGGAATCGAAAAAGGTCAAACGATAGTCGCTTTAGATCAGCTTGAAAAGGTTCGTGATGAACTCATAAAAATGTTCACTGAGCAATTTGAAGAAATAAACAAAAAAATCGAGGATTTGAGGCAAAAAATCGGCTTGATAGATCAGTCAACAAAAGAAGCCATCGCTTCTGAGGTAAAAAAGGAACTTGGCTATATAGATCAGTTGAAGGTTCAATTAGAATCAGAAGAGAAGGCCGCTGAACTTAAACAGCCCACTGAAAAGCCTGCTGAGATAAAAAAGAAGGCAAGTAAGTCAAAGCCTTCACCTGAGCAGGAGGCAGGTGAAGCTGAGAAAAAGGTTGAACAGATCTTGGCTGACGTGGAACAAGTTTTGAAAAAACTTAGCCAGATGGAAGTTGAGGAATAAATGGTTTGGAGAGAGTCAGCCAAAGAGAGAGCGGCTGTTGAGGCTGTTAAACTGGTTAAAGACGGTTTTGTTCTTGGCATTGGCGCGGGCTCAACGGTTGCTTACGCTTTAAGAGAAATCGCGCGAAGAATAAGGGAGGAGCACATCAATGTTTTAGTTATTTCTGCTTCCAGTCAAACCTCTCAACTGGCTAGACAATATGGGATTCCATTAACATCTCTTGAGGAGCATTTACATTTGGATTTGGATATTGATGGTGCTGACCAAATTGACAAAGAGTTGAATCTTATTAAGGGCATGGGAGGTGCTTTGACAAGAGAAAAAATCGTAGCTTCAGTCTCAAAAACATTCGTAGTGGTCGGTGACGAATCTAAACTTACAAACACCTTAGGGAAAAATCAACCTTTGCCAATTGAGGTTCTACCTTTCTCTTTGCCTTTTGTCATGTCCGAAATAAAGAAAATTGGCGGGCAGCCAGTCCTTAAAAAAAGCAGCTCGGGAGATAGTCCATTTATTACTGATAACGGCAACTACGTTCTTAACGCGGACTTCGGAGTTATAAAGAATCCGTGGCAGCTAAATCGAAAATTGAAATCCCTTCCAGGCGTGGTTGAAACAGGCTTGTTTCTCGGCATGGCGGACATGGCGATTGTCGGTACTGAAAGAGGAATTAAGATATTAAGAAAAAACCAATAAGAAATTTTTGTGCTGGCATGGATTATTCGGTTGTTCTAACTTCATTTTTGAGCCATTGAAGGTATTCAATGCTGCCTGCGGTGATTGGCGTCGAGATTATTTCAGGCGTCTCGTAAGTGTGATTTTGTATTATGATTTTCTCAACTTCGACGTAAAGTTTCGCCCTTGTCTTGATTAGGCACAACCATTCTTGAGCCTTTTCGATTTGGCCTTTCCAACGGTAAATGCTAGTGATTGGACCAACAATTTGAACGCATCCAGCCATTTTTCTGTCAACCAAAGCTTCCGCAATTTTTTCAGCTTGACCCTTCGTCTCGCATGTTGTAAGAACTTGAACAAAAACGTCCATGAGCAAATCGCCTCCTGAATAAGAAAACAGAGCTCAATTTATTTAAAACATTCATCAACAATGCTTTAAACAGTCATCAATATTCTAATGTAAGAATAAATTTAAATGAAACCGCATAAACAAAGAATATTCAACAAACCAAAGCCGGGGTAGCCTATTTGCGCTGAAATTATGGATTTCCCCCGCAAATCCCCATTTTTTTGGGTGTTCTCCTCGAATTTGACCCGTTTAGGCTGTTTGGAGGTGAGAAAGGTGAGTGGTGAAAAGACGGTTAAGTGTCCTGAGTGTGGTTGTGACCGGGTGTATAAGGATGGTATAAGATATACTCGACATGGTGAAGTTCAAAGGTATCTGTGCCGAAATTGCGCATACCGGTTTTCATACGGAAAATCTTAAGTCACCCGTAAATTCCTTTTTTTCTGTTGAGGGTTCCGATTTGGGTTTTTGTAGTGCTATTGGAGTTTGTGGAATGATTTTGGTAAACTATTTAAATTTGTTTACCTAAATGAGTAATTAAAGTGTATTGCTTGCTGGTGATTATTATGCGTAAGGAAATGCCGGAGTGGTTGAAGAGATATTATAACAGGTTATGGACAAAATGTGGAAGGCAAGCGTTTACTTTAAAACATGTGATGAAAGAGTTGAGGGTTAGTAGAGTTATGGCGATTAAGGTGCTTTGGGAGTTGGAGCAGAGGGGTTTTGTGAATAAGGAGAGAAGCGATGTTGATTATAGAGCGAGAGTTTATAGGTTAATTTCGCCGGAAGACATCAGTTTTGCCATAGGGATTTATTCTTTAGTTGAGAAGGAGAAAA
This sequence comes from Candidatus Bathyarchaeota archaeon, assembly GCA_018397065.1. Lineage (GTDB taxonomy): Archaea > Thermoproteota > Bathyarchaeia > Bathyarchaeales > DTEX01 > JAGTRI01. Next base: position 427 of record JAGTRI010000006.1, on the reverse strand, counting down.
TTGGCAAACAGAGTTTGATTGAAAAGCTTGTTTTTATAGGAGATAGGCTTTTGTATGCTATAACTGGGAGTCATGCCGCTTATTATTATCATCACTACATGCTTCCGCCAAAGGTTGTTGAAATTAAAATAGAATCTAAGGACGAAGGAAAATGGATAGCTTTCTTGACTGATGAAAAAACCAGAGTTTTTATCGGAGATGTGATAGAGACGAGAAAAATAAGAAGTTACGTAAAGCTTGTTCATTCAAACAGGCCAATTGAGTTAATAAGGACAAGAACTGAGGAGGGATATTATGTGGAAAAGCCTGAGTTTCTTTTGATTGAGCTTTTAGAAAGGCAAACCCAAACGAGTATAACAGAGGCTGTTGCGATCATTTTGCAGAAAAAAGACCAGCTTAAATGGTATGGCGATGATGGAATTATAAA
>JAGTRI010000005.1 GCA_018397065.1 Candidatus Bathyarchaeota archaeon | reverse complement strand
GTAGACCTTTTCATATGGTCATATTCTGCAGAAGGAAGATACAACATATGTGGTGCAACACCTAAATGCGAAAACTGCAAACTAAAGGATGTCTGTTTATACGCTATCACAAACAAATCATTCAATAACAATAAAGTTTATTATTGAACTTCATCAAGTTTTTAATGTTGGTTGTTGTTTTGAAAATTGTTTTAACTGATTTATATGAAAGCGAAATCAACGCATTTGTATCAAGAAAAAAACTTATTGGCAAAAGTATCCATCCCATTGACGCAATTCAAGAAGCTTTCTCTCTTCGTCACGAGCCCAAGGCACACCCTTCGTCAACAGCCGTCCTCCTTTTCAGGGTCAAAACAGCAACTTCAAATTCGGTATAACTCGCTCTCGCTTTGCTCAGTCTTCTAGCATATTTTGTCCAATATTTCTTTGTGTTGTGAGCTTAATACTACTCTGACGAGGCATTTCTTCATTGCGATGCCTAATAAGATAGGGCGGTTCAAAAATAAAGACCTGCCCCTACAAGTCAACCTGCAGGGGGACGCAAAAAACTAGGGAATAGGCTCGGTTAAAACAAAAAACTTTTTCACGCATCCAATAATTCTAACTGCTTGAATTTCCATTAAAAATTCAAACTGTAACAATTTTAGACGAAAAATTCAAACTATAACAATTTCATTGCGAAATCATTGTTTTTCAACTTTTTTTGGGATGCTTAGACTTGTTTTTAGGCTTATTTTTTGTAACGGAGCCTAAAAAACGTTGTTTTAGGGGTAGGGGCTGATCGGGGTAGGTTAGTATTGGTTAAAATTCAACGAATAGCGTCAATTGAGACCAGATTTAGACCTCAATGTCGCCAGATACTCCGCGTATCTCGGATAGAAACTGTATGCCTGTCTTCTCAACCTCATGTAGTGCCGCGCTCCTACGGTTTTCGGTACTCTACACTCATGAAGTCCGCCACGCTTTTAGGAATGTTAAGCATCTCAGACGTCATCATGCCGAATGCGAATTTTCGAAGATATTTGGGCGACACAAGCCTCCGTTTCGAGTACTAGCTGCTCGCCCTTCTTTCTTCGATCTTTACGCCAGCTGCTTCTTGAATCATCGCCAGAGTTGAAGGCATAAAGTACGCATAATAAGCCTGTTTGCTCTTTCTGAAAGCACCCACCTCATACCTACAGAAATCATTGACCGGCATGAGTCTATGCTCAGAAAATCCCTCGAGGATTCCTATGGCATCCACAAGCCAGATGCCACCATCCAAACACAGATTCCATAGCGCTCGATACTTCAACGGAGCTCCAGATATCACCCGCAAACTTTGAACCACGTCTTCAGACTCAGGAACATGCAGGTCTATGCCAATCTTATCTTTAGGAATAGCCCTTCTCAAAGTATCCAACCAAGATTTCTCCATGCCGAGGGCCTCATGATAATTTAAAAGCGCCCTGAGAGCTCGGTTAAGATGATGCTGTTGGCCCACTGTTAAACCATGAAAAAGCCTCATGACATCCAAAGGAGACTTGACATGCTGAGATCCAACAAATCGGTCCAAGTAGCTTATCATACAACATGCATTAGAGTCTCATATCGATCTTCAGCATATTCACTGAACTGATTGCGTACTCGAGACCAATGGATCAACAGGAGCTGGAGGTCTCCTAAGCCGATGGTTCTGGGTTCAAATCCCAGCGGGCCCTTTAAGTCATGTGGTACTTGTTTCCAAGTATATTTAAAAATCTGGAAAAGCTGCTTTTGGGCGCTCAATTATAAAGAGTATTACAAATTCAATAAATGTCTAAAATTTATTATTTTACTATTTGATGGTTTTAGTGCAACATGCGAGCATAATAAAAAGAGTTAAAAACTGAGATCATTATTTGTCTCAAAGACAATTAACCTACAAAATTTAGTAAAGGTGAATTACTTGAGGGTCATAAAATGCCGATATTGTACTTGCCAGTTTTTCAGCCAATCTGATTATGAAGCTCATTTGAAAACCCACTGGAAACAGGCTAAAAACGGAGAAGGCGAATGGATGCCCTGCGAGTTAGATTCGTACTTAACAGAACGCATCCGAAACTCTGGCGCTCTAGTTCTCGGCGGATACCGTTACAGCCTCATTGGAGACGGAAAAATACTGTACCGTACAAGGCTTGAGTCCGCTGAATATTAAAAAAATAAAAATTTTAGAAATCATCCTACGAAACGATGGATTTTTTGGTGCATTTACGAATTATTTTTGGTTAGAATCAAAAATTCAGCCTATTCCATTTTCATCCATTCTGCGCAGATTTGGATTCCTTCAACTGCTTCTTGGAACGCCGAACAGAACAATGAACAAAGGACTTGTTGTATAATTAAAAACTGCAATAGAAACACCTGTCTAGGAAGAAAATACAGCAGTAATTGCCAGATATGAAGTAAAAGAATTATGAATATGAACCTTATGCAACAGCTTCATTGTTACTTGCCAAAATGGAAATTTGTCTTCTTTAAGGTGTACAACAATAAGAAATATTTGAAACCCAATTTTTTAAAATGCCATGATCCGAAAAAATAATGGGTGTTGCCAGAAATTGTTCTAGGAGGATGACCTCATAACCTTGAATGTGTATGTTCCAGATTCTACTTGAAAGACGACATAATCACCGACTCTTTTAGCAGACTTTATCCCTTGAACAGTTTGGACGAAATTTTCGTCTTTCCAAACAGGGCCCTCGCCTTCGGTGATCACCGGATTCTTTAATGCTATTGTTGGAACATGGACCTCGCCTGTACTGTTCGTCGGAATAGTCACCTCTAAAGTTAAAGATTCCTCACTTTTATGCAACTTAGAAACTACTAAGCCTCGTATTGTCCTAAGCGAGGCACTGACAAATTTGAGGTCGCCAATAACATGTGGCTTGACAATCACTTTTTCGAAACCTGGATTTAAAGGATCAACGTTTAAGCCTGCCAAAGCCTTATAGAACCAGGCGTCCACGCTGCCGAACATTATGTGGTTGTGAGAATTCATTCCTGAACCAGTTAGATACTCCCATCTTTCCCAAAGGGTTGTTGCGCCTTCTCTAAGCATGTATCCCCAGCTTGGATATGTTGTCTGAGACACAATCTTGTAAGCTACTTCTGCGTATCCGCATTTCGTCAATGCATCAAGAAGATACCTTGTTCCAACTATTCCAGTGTCAAGATGGTAGTCGTGAGTAATTGTTAGGTCATGCAGCAACCTCTTTACAACCTGCTCCTTCTTATCAAATGGAACCATATCCAAATACAGTGGCACGCAGTTAGCTGTTTGGCTGAAGTCTGTTGCAAGGACCTGTTCCAAAATTTCCTTTAGAGGCGCATAGCAGTCATCCTTAAAATATTTTTTATTAAATGCCTCCTTAACCTTCTCAGCAAGTTTTGCGTATTTTTCAGAGTCCTCAAACCGACCAATTACATGCGCGATTCTAGACAACAACTGAATATCTTCGTAATAACATAACGTCGAGACAACCTCGCCTGGAGTCGTTAAAGACTTGACTTGAGCAGGTGGACACCAATCTCCGTACTTACTGAACTTCAGTATATGATCCTCGCTTTTAGAACTTAAGAATTCCACCCATCCCTTCATGACATCATAGTTTTCTTCAAGAACCCTCTTGTCGCCATAATAAAGATACATGTTCCACGGAATTATTATACACGCAGTTCCCCACGCAGGATCGGCTGGATAAAGGCTCCAATAGGGCGGAACAACGTCTGACAGGCTACCGTCCTCTTTTTGAGATGCTTTTATATCCTGAACCCACTTGTGGTAAAAGGTTGCCATCCCAAAATTGAGTATTGCTTCTTCTGCTGACAGCTGTGCATCACCCATCCATCCCATCCGTTCATCCCTCTGCGGACAGTCAGTCGGTATACTCATTAAGTTGCTTACCTGCCCCCACAGCGTGTTTTTATGAATTTTGTTAATCAACTGATTTGAACATGAGAAGCTACCAACTGATTCAACATCGGAGTGCACAACAACCCCTTGAAGGCTATTTATGTTGGGAACTCCCGGAAAGCCCGTAACCTCAACGTACCTGAAACCGTGATAAGTAAACCTTGGCTCATAAACCTCGATTTCTTGGCCCTTAAGTATGTACGTGTCTGTGGCATTAGCCATCCTGTTAGGCGCGACGTTTATTGTTCCATCAGGGTTAAGCAGTTCTGAGTACCTAAGGTTAACTTTAGTCCCTCTAGGGCCAGTGACAGTTAGTCGAACCCAACCAGTAAAGTTTTGACCAAAATCAAAAACGTAAACATCTGGCCTAGGATTATTTAGACTCGTCGGTTGAAGTGTTCTTACAGCTCTTATTGGCGGAAATGTTCCTTGCGACCGCAATCTCCCTCCAGGCGGCTTCGCAATCTTGGCATTCTCCCATGTAGAGTCATCATATCCTGGTTTGTCCCATCCATCCTTTTCTAGTCTAGCGTCGTAAACTTCACCGTCGTAGATGTCGTCGTCGACTATCGGCCCCTTAAAGGTTTTCCAGCCATCATCTGTTAAAATGATCTCGCGGCTTTCATCATCTAGCTGAACCTCAATTTGAAGAATTGTTATTGGCTCGCCATAGTGCTTGTGAAAGTTTCTTCTGTGCTGTTTGACATTGTATCGACCGTTTCCAAGCATTATGCCAACAGCGTTCTTTCCCTCATTCAGGACTTCCTTAACATCATACACAGAGTACAGCACTATCTTCTCATAGTCTGTCCACCCCGGATCAAGCTGGCGGTCTCCGACTCTTCGCCCATTTATTCTTAGCTCATAGTAGCCTAGACCTGTGACATATGCTCTAGCCCACTCAACCTTGCCTTTCAATATAAACTCTTTTCTGAGAAGGTTTCCCCCAGTTATCCACTTAGCTTTCCATTCTTCAATGCTAAGGAGGCTTGTTTCAAATTTTGCGATTTTGCTGTAGGGACTTACATGGTTCTTGTCATCCCACCACCGCACTTTCCAATAGTAGGTTTTGCGGCTTTCTAGGGGTTTTCCACCATACTCCACATTCACTGATTGAGACGAGTTTACTTTACCGCTGTCCCAAACGTCTCCAATATTTCTATGCAGTTTTTCCTCTGATGAGGCGACTAGTATTTGGTAGGACGTTTGCATGCGACCGCGTTCGTCGTGTATTAATTTCCATGAAAATCTAGGTCTGGCAACGTCTATCCCAATTGGATCAACACAATATTCACAGAGTAAACCCATTGGGCACATTATAGAATTCAAGATCGAACACCTCAATAAACAGGCTAATCTTCCGTTCAAAAAACATATAAAGTTTAGATATATAAGAGTGCATTACGGTAAAACGTAAGCCTACGAAAACAACTAATAGCTTACGCAACTTTTGCACAAAATTAAAGGTGTATTGACGAAACCCATGCAAAGGGGTAGGCTATGCGTCTAAGAATTAGAAGACCCTAACCATGTACACATGGTCAGGCTTAAGTTCCAATACATAAAGAAAATAGTCGGCTAAAGTTATTTTTTTGTTGAAAAACCAAAACAACAAAACAAAAATCCTATTTAAAGACTCTAAAAAAGAAAACAGTAACAGAAAAGGTGAAGGGAAAGGTGTCATCGAGCGCAACACCCACGTTTTAGCTTTATTTTAGTTTAAAAATGCAGGAAAGTGTGCTACAGATATAATGGGGTCTCATTTGATCCAAATAAAAAAGTAGAAAGGCTACTAGACAGAATATTTTCTAATTACATAATCACTAGCAACAGACCTAGCCTTAATGTAGGATTCAGAAGTAACGACTAATTATTCAGCAGGTAGTAAATTTACTGATAAAGCAGTAGTTGTTCTGTACGCATTAAGAACCTTCGATTAGAAAGGTTTTGTGTTTATTTGTTTTTCATCCATTCTGTGCAGATTCGGACGCCTTCAACTGCGTCTTTTGCTGCTGCGTCTGCCCCTATTTTCTTTGCGTATTCAGGAGTTATTGGTGCACCGCCTATGATGATTTTAACTTTTTTCCTCAGTCCTGCCTTTTGAAGTGCTTTGATTATGCCTTCCATCTCTATCATTGTTGTTGTAAGCAACGCCGACATCGCAACGATGTCCGGAGAGTTTTTCTTCACCGCTTCGACAAATTGTTCTGCTGATACATCAACACCGAGGTCAACAATGTCGAAGTTTGCGGCTTTTAAAAGTGTAACGACAACGTTTTTGCCTATGTCGTGAAGGTCGCCTTTCACTGTTCCAATGACAACTTTGCCTGCTGATTTGATGTCGCCTGTTTTGAGATGCGGCTCAAGAACCGTCATTCCTTCTTTCATTGTTTCTCCGGCCATAATTAGCTCTGCAAGGAAGTATTCGCCGTTCTCATATTTTTGGCCCACAATTTCCATTCCCTTGGCCATTCCCTCGATAACTGCTTTGTAAGCTGGTATTCCTGAAGATATTGCTTCTTCTGAAGCTTTTTTCACGCCTTCAATGTCGAGGTTAACAATTGCGTCTCTTAACTTACCTAATATTTCTTTTTCGCTCGGCATTTTATTCAACCATCCACTTTTTCCCAATTTACTTACAAGCTTGCTTAATTGCTTTTCCATTGATGAAACTTATTTTAAGGTTTTATGGCTATTTTAACGCATTCGCCTTTACTCATTTTTATCAATGCGTTTTCGAGCTCTGAAAGTGACATCTCCTCGGAAATAAGGGGTTCACCATTAAACCTTCCGCTTGAAATAAGCTTAAAGGCTTTAAGTACAGAAACAGGCGTGTGGTGAAAGATGCCCTTAACCGTTAAATCCTCGTAATGTATCCTCTCAGTATCTAACGATATTTTCGCGCCAGAAGGGCATCCTCCAAAAAACAGCGTAGTCCCAGCTTTGCGAGTCATTTGAAAGGCAAGCTCCCAAGTCTGTGGTAGACCAACAGCTTCAATAACCTTGTCTGCACCAAGTCCACCTGTGATTTCTTTAACACGGCTCAACTGATCCTCTTTCGAAGCGTCAATAACTACATCAGCGCCCAGTTTACAGGCAATTTTGAGGCGTTCCGGCTGAAGGTCAGTAACGATAACTTTCGCTGCCCCCTTGAGCTTGGCTAGTTGAAGATGAATTAAACCTATAGGTCCACTTCCAACAATTAGGACGGTGTCTCCTAAGCCAATATTTGCAGCGTCGATTCCGTTGATTGCACAGGCTAGAGGCTCAAGCAATGCGGCTTCTTCAAAAGAAATGTTTTCAGGCAAAACGTAAGTATTTTGTCTAACAATTGGTGCAGGAACACGAATGTACTCAGCGTAAGCGCCATCAACACTGAATCCAATAAGAGTTTCCAAAAGGTGCTCGCAAAGGTTAGGTTTGCCAGTTTTACAGAAAAAACAATCATTGCAAGGCGCTGAATTTGCGACAGCAACGCGGTCTCCGACTCTAAATTTGTTTGCCACTTTTTGCCCTGTTTCTTCCACAGTTCCCGAAAATTCGTGACCCAAAGTGATTGGTGGAACAACTTTAGGATGACCGCGTTTATACATTTTTACGTCTGTTCCGCAAGTCAAAGCAACTTTCACTTTGACCAAAATTTCTTCAGAACTAATCTGAGGAATGTCTATGTCTTCAATCCTAATTTTTCCAGGAGCATGAAACCTTGCAGCCTTCATTTTACCGACCACGCAATCACCTTCATACTTTCAATGTGATATGACCTTTATTAATTAAGAACCCATCAATCTTTTGTTAGATGACATCTGAGCAGTTATCGCCAAAAAGTCCACTCTTTTTTTGAATATTTTTCTTCATAAAGCTTTTTTGCCAGTCTTCTTTCCTCTTCGTTAAGGTCACCTTCTATGAGACGTATGGAAAATGAACGTTCGAACCCTTGTCTAAGAGCTTCCCGTACCGTTTCCATAGATGTCTGCATGTTTAGTTCACCCAACAAATTAGTTACAGGACTTCTTCTGCTTGCTACACCTTTTATTGCTCTGCAAAAATTTGGAACATTAAGCACCTCGTTTAGTAAGCCCAAGTTTGTATTAACCAAAAGGGTTCCATGCTGCAGAACCACGTTTTTCCTTCTTGCTTGAGCATTTCCAGAAACCTTCTTGTTTTTGACTAAAACATCGCTTGGAGGCTTAAAAATCGGGTCTAAGCCTAAAATTTTTAACGAAGTAATAATTCCTTTACACAATTTTTTTAGTGTCTGCTCAACATCAAGCCCACTAACTAAGGGATGATTAAAGTCAATTACCACAGTATAGTTAAGGGTTCCAAGGTCTTGGTAAACTGTTCCTCCTCCACTGAATCTTCGAACAACCTCAATTTTTTCTTTTTTACAAACGTCAAGATTAACTTCAGCCTTTACGGTCTGCGAGTAACCTACATTAACGGTTTTTTGGTTTCTCCAGAAGCGCACCGTGGTAGGAGTGTTGTTCACGATTTTATTGATGAATATAGCTTCATCGATAGCTAAGTTTCTGGCACCTTCAAATGTCTCTTGGTCGTCTATAAATCTCCAATTTTCCATATTGTTTCTCAAACCTAAGATTTGTTTCCATGTCGCCATAGTACAATTTTGGTTCGTAGCATTTTCCGCCAAGTATCAATACAAGCTCAACCACAGAGAACCATATGAATTTTTCTTATTCCTTAGTCTTAAATTCTTAAATTTCGTTATTTGTTTTCTGAAGGAAAAACGATATGAAGGCAATCATGAAAACAGATCGTGGACCAGGAAATGTTGAACTAAGAGACATTGAAGTTCCAAAGATCAAACCGGACGAGGTGCTGGTTGAAGTTAAATTCACGGGAATCTGTGGAACGGACATTCACATTTACCATGATTTGGCTTTTTATACTCCGCCAGTCGTCTTAGGACACGAGTACTCCGGCGTTATAGTCGAAAAAGGTTCAGACGTGGATGGTTTCGAAAAAGGAGACTGCGTAACATCCCCAGCGACTATCCCGTGTGGACAATGTTTGATGTGTAGAACAAACCGTGCGAATCGATGTCTTGGAGAAGAAAAACGAATTCTCGGCGCTCACAAAGCTAATGGGACCTTTGCGAAATATGTCGCGGTTCCAAAAATGATTTTGCACAAAATACCAGAAAAACTTTCATTGCAAGAGGCTTCTGTCGCTGAGCTAGTTGCATGTGTTGTCCGCGCTGCGTTTGAACGAGTCAGCGTTGAACCAGGAGACGTAGTGGCCGTGCTAGGACCAGGCCCAATGGGTCTATTAACAGTGCAGGCAGCCCGAATCGCTGGAGCCAAACAGATAATTCTTACAGGAGTAAGCGCAGACAAGGAAAGGTTCAGTGTCGCAAAAGAGTTCGGAGCTGACGTGATAATCGATGTTGAGAAGGAAAATCCTGTTGAGGTTGTAAAAAACCTTACTGAAGGATTAGGGGCCGACGTTGTGTTTGAGGCAAGCGGTTCCTCTGCTGCTCGAAAACAGGCTTTTGAAATGGTTAGAAGGTGTGGAAAAGTAGGCTTGCTAGGCCTTACGGGAAAGCCAACTGACATCAATCTGGACTCTATTGTTGAAGGAGAACTTGACGTGAAAGGTTCATGGGGGACTGTGTGGACAAGCTGGAAACGAACCTTGAACCTTCTTAGTTCAGGCCTAATACGGGTCTCGCCACTGATATCTGCTAAGCTGCCGCTTGAAAAATGGCAGGACGGATTCAAACTTATGGAAGAACGAAAAGCCTTGAAGGTACTTTTGATCCCCTCATAAATATTTTGCTTGCAGGATTTTTGGTTTATTATACCAACCAGTATAAGATTTGCAGAATCTAGATAAACATCAAAAACTATGTAAAATCAACGAATAAGGTTTATGTATTTGTTTGTTTCACGTGATGAAACCATGATTGGGTCAACGCGTTATGATGTTGCAGTAATAGGCGCTGGCATCGGAGGCTACGTTTCAGCGATCCGTTCAGCGCAGCTTGGAAAAAAGGTTGTACTGATTGAGAAAGAAGCTTTAGGCGGAACGTGTACGAATAGGGGCTGTATTCCAACTAAAACTCTTCTTGCGACAACATCCCTTTTAGGTAAAATATCCAAAGCTCAAGAACATGGCGTGAATATAAGCGAGATTAAAGTGGATTTCGAAAAGATGATGGCTCGCAAGGACGCCGTTGTTAACCGCTTAACTCAAGGCGTGGAATATTTGATAAAGAAGAATAAAATTACTTTGATTAAAGGAAGGGCATCTCTTGTTTCTAGAAACCAAATTCGTGTTAAAAAACAAACCGGCGAAGAAGAATTCGTTGACGCTGAGAATATAATTATAGCAACAGGGTCAGAGGAGCCAAAAGTTTCCTACGCAGTAATCGATGAAGAAAAAATCTTAACCACAAAAGGAGCTCTAAGCCTCAGGGAGCGTCCAAGCAGCTTAGCAGTAATAGGTAGCAACATCTATGGAGTAGAGTTTGCAACAATTTTCAAGGCATTGGGCGCCGACGTAAAAATCTTTGAGTCCGCCTCAAATATTCTGCCAACATTTGATGCTGAGGTTAGTAGAAACTATGAAAGGATTCTAAAGAAAAAGGGAATCGAAATCCACACTAATGCCAATATCAAGTCTGTCAGAATTGAACCAGATGGGATGGTTGGCACATATGTGTCAATAAAAGAGACTGAAGTTCACGTTAACACTGAAAAAGTGCTTATTTCTGACGCTAGACTTCCTTTGTCCAGTGGTTTAGGTTTAGAAAAAGTGGGCGTAAAGCTCGAAAACGGATTCGTCGTTGTGGACAATAGGCAAAAAACGAATATTCCAAATATATATGCTGTTGGCGACGTAACAGGGAAAAAAATGTTCGCCCATGCTGCTTTTGCTGAAGGCATAATAGCAGCAGAAAACATCGCTGGACACGAATCAATTATGGACTACAAAACAGTTCCCGTTTGTATGTACTGTGAACCTGAAGTTGCATGCGTAGGATTATCTGAAGATGAAGCTAGGCAGCAAGGGTATAATGTGGCTGCCGGAAAATTTCCGTTACAAGCAAGCGGCAGAGCGATTACTTTGGGAGAAACAGATGGGTTTGCAAAGGTTGTCTGCGACCAAGAAACAGGAGAGATCCTTGGTGTACATTTAATTGGTCCGCATGTAACTGAATTGATTGGCGAGGCTGCCTTAGCGATGAAACTAGAATGTACTTTCGATGAAATAGGTGAATTAATTCATCCTCATCCAGCTATAAGCGAAGCTCTTATGGAGGCAGCAAGGGCAGTCTCCAACAAAACGGTTCATATCTAATGGTCATAATAAAGAACTGCTATAATGTGCTAAGGATGTTTAAGGACATGAGCGAGTTTTTTGCCGTTGTTGACGAAAATGACCGTGTTATTGGAAAGGCCACGAGAAAGGAGTGCCACTTGAACCGTAATTTGATACATCGATCAGTTTACATTTTCGTTGTAAACAGCAGAAACGAGGTCTTTCTTCAGAAAAGATCAATGTCTAAAGACCTTTATCCAGGGTTTTTTACCGCATCAGCAACTGGACACGTAGAGTACGGCGAAGATTATGATGGAGCTGCCAAAAGAGAACTCGATGAAGAACTTGGAATCGATGCTCCTTTGTTGAGGCTAGGTAAAGTTAACAGTTTCACGGAAGATGAACGTGAAATCTCGATGCTTTATGTATGCCACTTTGATGGACGAATAACGGTCAACCGAAAAGAGATAGCTAAAGGAGGTTTCTTTAGCATAGATAAAATAGAAAAAAGCCTTAGAAAAGGAGAAAAAAAGTTTGCGGATGGATTTAGAATAGCGTTCGCCGAATTTCTAAATTATATGAAAATGCATTAACAAACTAAAGGCTAAAGAAGGTCTGTAACCTAATAAGCATGCATAAGCGTATTTAGGTAGAAAGTTTGTGAAAAATAGTGTATTTTCTCTATTAAACGATAAAGTTTATTCGACACTTTTAGAGATAGGGCTTCATGAACCTACGGAGCCGCAAGCCAAAGCCATTCCTCAGATTCTAGAGGGAAAAAACGTTCTTATTGTTGCGCCAACGGGAAGCGGCAAGACAGAAGCAGCTTTACTACCTGTTTTCTCAAGATTTCTCGAAATAGGGAATAAAGAAGGAATAATGATTCTGTACATTACGCCTCTTAGGGCTCTAAACAGGGACATGTTGAAAAGAATTACGGAATGGGCGAATCTTCTCGGCTTAACTGTTGAGGTAAGACACGGAGATACAGCGACAAAGGTTCGCCGAAAACAGGCCTTAAAACCCCCAAACATGCTTTTGACAACTCCAGAAACCCTTCAAGCTATACTTCCAGGCGGACTTATGAGAAAACATCTCAGCAATGTTCGGTTTGTTATTGTAGACGAAATTCATGAACTAGCTGAAGATAAACGGGGGGTTCAGCTAACCGTAGCGCTGGAAAGGCTAAGAGAAATAACAAACAGCGATTTTCAGAGAATAGGATTGTCCGCAACGGTTGGAAACCCGAAGGAAGTAGCTTCCTTTGTAGCTGGAACTCAGCGCCAAATGACAGTAATCGAAGTTAATCCACCAAAAAGCTACGTCTACAACATCGAGTATCCCATGCCTAACCAAAAGGACTACGATTTAGCCGGAGACCTGAACCTCGCTCCTGAAGCTGCAGCTCGAATCAGGCGAATTTTAGACCTCATAGATAATCATGTTTCAACATTAGTCTTTGTCAACAGCCGTACTAATGCGGAATTGCTTGGACATAAGCTTAGACAGTTATCCAGAGACATCGCTGTTCATCATGGATCTTTGTCTAGAGAAGAAAGGATGGCAATAGAGGACAAGTTTAAAGATGGAATTCTGAAGGCTCTCATCTGCACCAGCACTTTGGAACTTGGCATCGACGTAGGTAACATTGAGTTGGCAATACAATACCTTTCGCCAAGACGTGTTTCAAGCCTAATTCAAAGGGTAGGAAGAAGCGGACATAGACTGGATAGAACCTCGCAGGGTATCATAATAACGGCTTTTCCAGACGACACCTTAGAAGCCATAGCTTCAGTTCGACGGGCATACAGAAACCTTTCTGAGCCGATACGTTTTCATGACGGTGCTTTGGACGTTTTGGCGCATCAGATTATAGGTATTTTGCTTGACAAAGGTAAAGTCACAGTTGACGAAGCATATAGAATTGTTAAAAGGGCTTATCCTTACCGTAACCTTTCGAAAACCAGTTTTCTCGAAGTAGTTAAGTATCTCTATACGCTTAGGGAATTGTGGATGGAAGGAGACATTTTGGGCAAAACAGAAAGGACAAGGCGATATTATTACGAGAATCTTTCTATGATCCCAGACGAAAGACGCTATCCCGTAATCGACGTTGTTTCCGACCACAAAATAGGTGTTGTTGGCGAGGAATTCATGGCTCTAAGAGCTAGAATTGGGCTGAACTTTCTGTGCTCTGGACGAGTCTGGCGCATTGTACAAATCGAAGATGAGACAGGCAAGGTCTACGTGGTTCCTGCAGAAGATCCATTTGCGTCTGATCCAGGATGGGACGGGGAGCTACTTCCATTACCCATCGAGATTGCCGAAGAGTCAGGAAGGTTGAGACAGGAAGTTGCGAGCGAATTAAATGAAACCAAAGATTTTGAGGAGGCATTAAGAAATGTGGCAGCGAAACTTTCTGTCGCGCCTGAGGTTGTAAGAGACATAGTGAATGAGATAAATGAGCAACTTAAACGCGGTTTTCCTGTTCCGACGAATAATCTTATCCTTATTGAGGGCTACAAGAACTTTGTTATTGTACACTCTTGTTTTGGCGAAACCGCAAATGTGACGTTAGGATGTATTTTTGACGCTATTCTTTCCGAGCATGATTTGATCACAGGATGGTGGCATGACGCGTACCGTATTCTAATCGAGACGCCTCGAAAAGTTGAGAACCGAGACCTAGAAAAACTTCCAACAATTTTATTTAGTTTAGATGGTGGAAAAGTTGAAAAAGCATTTGACGAATACCTTAAAGCTCATTTCCCGTTCACGGAAAGAATGAAGTTTATAGCCCAAAGATTTGGAGCTCTTCCAAGGGGAAAACTAGCTGGTCCCCAAACTCTTTTTAAGTTGCCGCAAAGGTTCAAAGACACTCCTATTTATGAAGAAACCATCAGAGAGGTCCTGGCTGAACGGATAGACCTTTCGTCAGTGAAAAAGATAATGAATTCAATCAAGTCAGGAGAAATAGAGGTGAAGACAGTTCTTTCTCACGAATCTCCATCACCGATTGGTTATCACATATTGGCAAAATACGCCGATGTCCCTGAACTCATGGCTTCGACACAAATCATAGTTAATGACATTGAACGAATGAAAAAATCAATAGAGGCACGAAAAGTGGTGCTTTTCTGTCTCTCATGCGGAGACTGGAGTTTAGAAACAAGAGTTCGTGACATTCCCGAAAAACCTATCTGTGGAAAATGCGGAAATTTGCTTTTAGCTTGCCTCAGAAAACAAGACGAAGTCGAAAAAATAAAATGGCTCCTCAACAGACGAGTTAGAAAAGAGCATTTTACCGAAGAGGAGCTTAAAGAGCTAAGTACCACCCGACGCGAAGCAGATCTAATACTTAGCTATGGAAAAACAGCAGTAATAGCCCTCCAAGTTAAGGGTGTCGGGCCTGAAACTGCATCGAGAATCCTCGGTAAAATGCATGTGAATGAAGATGACTTTTACATGGACCTTCTTAAAGCGAAGATTCAATTCCTTAAAACTAGGCAATATTGGGACGACAAAGGCGTTAAAGCCTAAAAAATGAAATTACTCGTTTTTTATTGCGCCTAGAATTAAGGCTAGAAGAGCCATTCGAGTGACGACGCCGTTGCGGGCTTGTTCAAAGTATTTTGCAAATGGTGTAGCGTCAACTTCAACTGCTATTTCGTCAAGTCGCGGCAGAGGATGAAGAACAATTAAATCGTCTTTTGCGCTTTTCAGTAGCTTCAAATTGACCGCAAATGTGCCGCGAACTTTTTCGTATTCTCCGAGATCCGGAAATCTTTCTTTTTGTATACGTGTTACGTAAAGAACATCGAGCTCTGGAAGAATTTCCTCAATATCTCTATATTCAGTCACATCTATCCGACTTCTGATGTCCTGTAAGACTTCGTTTCGCATTCTAAGAAGGTCAGGCGAAACCATGTTAAGCTTAACATTATAGAGAGAAAGAGCGTAAGCAAGCGAATGAACTGTTCTGCCATACCTCAAATCACCCATCAAGGCGATGTTTAAACCATCAATCTTACCTTTAGCCTTCAAAATCGTGTAAAGGTCAAGCAACGCCTGAGTTGGATGTTCCTCAGCTCCAGAACCCGCATTAATAACAGGAACCTGCGCGTACTCAGCTGCAAATCTTGCCGATCCCTCAAGAGGATGACGGAGAACTATGATGTCTGAATATTTTTCAACCACCCGAACAGTATCAGCTAAGGTTTCGCCTTTCCAAACGGATGAAACTCCAGGCTCAGCAAACCCAATAACGTTTCCCCCAAGCTTATACATTGCTGTTTGAAAACTTAGCATGGTTCTTGTACTTGGTTCAAAAAACAATTCTGCGAGAACCTTGCCTCTAAGCATGTCTGACCCTTTTTCGGCAAGAGGCTCAATGGACTTTGCGACCTCAAGAATGTAGTCAATCTCTTCACGTGAAAATCCCCTGATTGAAACAATATCTCGGTTTAAAAAATTGAATTTTGTATTCATAGCATTGACACACCTAGTAGGCAAATACTGAGTTAGAAGATTTAAATCTTTAAACCATAAGATTGAAATGAAATGGATCAACTTACAATTTTAATTAAAAACTTGTGACTTCAAAAGGTTAATTTTTTATGCTGTTGACGGAATAGATAGTTTCTGACGGTTCGATTGTTATGTCGCCTGGATCTTTAAGAGTTTCAAAAATTAGAAACGGCACAGTGATTGACCATATTACGAAAGGGCATGCTTTAGATGTCATCAAAATTCTTGGAATAAATGGACGTTCTGGCGGAACCGTGACGATTGCGATGAACGTTCAAAGCAGTAAACTTGGAGTTAAAGACATTGTTAAGATAGAAGGTCGTGAGCTCAACTCTGAGGAGGTTGACAAGATTGCCCTTATTGCTCCTCACGCCACAATCAACATCATAAGAAATTATCGCGTTGCCGAAAAACTTACTGTCAAGCTGCCGTCTGTGGTTAGAGGAATAGTTAAGTGCATTAAGCCTTCTTGTATTTCGAACAACAGCAGCGAACCGATCAAATCAATTTTCTATCTAGAGGAAGCTGACCCGTTAAAGTTAAGGTGCCACTACTGCAACAATATCATGGAAGAAAAAGATATCCTTCAGCAGTTCTGAAACGAAAGGATTAAAGTACACTGAATACCTTTATTTTGCGTCATACGACAATAAAGCAGGGGTTAAACTGGGTAAAGCCTACTTTATAACTGGCCGTCCCGGTGTGGGAAAAACGACTGTATTGACTAAGGTAATTGATGAACTCAAATTTAAAGGCGTTAAAGTTGGAGGCATGATCACAAAAGAATCAAGAACAAACGGAGAAAGAGATGGCTTCATAATTTACGACTTAGGTAGCGAGTCGAAAGGTTGGCTGGCCAGAAAAAAGTTAGGTCATGGTCCCCAAATAGGTAAGTATTATGTCTGTTTAAATGATCTTGAATCAATTGGTGTAAACGCGATTTTGGATGCTGTTGCCACCACCGATGTTGTTGTTATTGACGAGGTTGGCCCTATGGAGTTGCTTTCTGTTCGTTTTTGTAACGCTGTGCTAAGAGCGTTGGATTCTAATAGACTGGTCTTAGGTACAATCCACTATCGAGCAGCGCATCCACTGATTCATTCAATAAGGAACAAAGAAAACGCCAAAATTTTTGAGGTTACAGCGATCAACCGATGCGAACTTCCTAATTTGATTGCTAAAGAAATTCTGAAAGGATTATCGGAGAATTTAGGAAAAATGTTATACTTTTAATTTATTTAAATGAGTTTAGGTCTAAAACATGTTTGTATGCGGAGTCGACGACGCGGGAAGAGGGTCAATCATAGGTCCGCTAGTCATAGCTGGAGTACTGGTTAACCAAAATGAAATCCATGAACTCGTAAACCTTGGCGTTAAGGACTCCAAACTTCTCTCTCCTATAAAAAGGATTAAACTAGCAACGGAAATCGTTAAACTTGTCAAAGACCATTACATTGTAAAACTGTCACCTTCTGAAATCGACGTGGTTGTTGAAAACGGTAGCAAACTTCATCGTTTGAACCGTCTGGAAGCACATGCTATGGCGGAAGTGATAACCAATCTTAAACCAGATGTTGCCTACGTCGATGCTTCAGATGTCCTTCCAGAGAGATACGCAGAGCACATTGCAGAAAAGGTTCCATTCAAGGTTAAGATAATCTCAGAACATAAAGCTGACCGAACCTATCCCGTAGTTTCCGCTGCCTCAATTATCGCGAAGGTTGAACGCGACAAAGCAATCGCTGAACTCAACAAAATTTTTGGGAACATAGGCTCCGGCTACTGTTCTGACCCAAAAACAATATCTTTTTTAAAAAATTGGGTTAAGACCTATGGATTTTATCCTGAGCATGTTCGAAGGTCTTGGATTACAGCAAAGAAAATTATAGATGCTAACAACCCTTTTCAGGGAAGCTTGGTTTAAAGTAGAGACGTAAGTTCTTCTATTTTTGACAACTTTGTAAGGTCTTCTAATCCCAAAAAAGGGATGTTTATCTGCGTATTACTTTGGCTAATGCCAAAAAAGACTGGTTTTGCCTTTATTACTTCGCCTAGACTCGTCATTTCCTCTACTTGGCTGTCGATGTCTTTCCTTTTTTTCTTTAAAAAACTTCCAATTATTCTCAGGTTCGTCTTTGGGCAGCTAGCAACAAAATCGAAGGGTACTCGCCTCAATTGAGTAACCCTAAATCCAAGTTGAGTAAACTTATCAATGATTAATTTATGGATCTTATTTTTGATGTAGCTTGGTTGTTGAGAATTTTCGTCTGTTTCGTGGTTATTTTGGCTGTTTCTAAGAATGTTTATTGTCTTAACAAGCGGAACACCCAGTATTTCTGTTAGCTTGTAAGCTATGGAGACAGAAGCTCTAGTAAGTTCTCTTTCGTAACCATATAATGCTCTCCTCGAGATTCCTACCATTCCAGCAAGTTTTCCAATTGACAACCCAAGATCGTGCCTTCGCGCCCTAATCTCGTCTCCATCTAATCTCACGAAGTACCCGCCGGGAGTCGCCTCTATCATTGGGTAAGTGCCCCTTACAATATCGTCAAGTGTCTTGAATGTCACAACATAGACATCGTATCTGGAATAAAGTGTGTCGTCGCTTAGTTTTTCGTTACCATTCATATCTGAAATAATAAGCGATGTACAGTCAAAGCATTTTGCTGCTTCTCGAAGCCCAATTGCATCGCTTGGCGAAATGTCTTTAATGTCGATAAGAACCTTGACGAAAACAATGTTTTCTTCTTTACGAGCAGCAAAATCGAAGCAACTTATTTTAGAATTGCATCTCCGAGATACCATGAAACCAGAATTATGAAGTGTAGCTTCAGCAATATCAAGTGCCTCAGTACGCTCCATGGGGTTCACCTCGATTTTTAGGTGAAACGCCAGATATAAACTGACATTATAAGAAAAATGGCATGCAACGAATCAAGAATGTAATTTCTTCAAAAGAATATGAAATAGATTTTAACAAAAAGTCGAATAATGATTGGGACCAAATTTTTTCTGTTCAGTAATTCACCTTTAGTTTCGAATACCGCATTTCTACTTTAATCTGATCAAGCTGTTCTCTGAGTCATAGTAAATTCAATCTGTCTCTTTTTGTTGAAAGGTCCAATGCAACAAGCAAGTTTAAATGTTTTTGTCTCTTTTTTGGGTTTTTCTAAGTTTTATATCATTTAAACTTGTAGACGCAACAAAAATGTCAATGCTCATCGCAGTAACAGTCTCTTAATAAATATACTTTAGTGCGCGTATGAATTTTTGATATTGTCAAGTTTTTCTGTGGGTTCTTCGTATTAGTCTGTCGGTGATTTGTGTTGAACCCGTTTTCTGTTTTGGTAGGTAGGGTTGAATGGTCCGGAGTGTTCTGTTGGAACCGTAAGCCCCTCATCTTGGTGGATAAGGAACCATGGTACCCTGAAGCCCTAACAAGCCTAGGCTTAAGGTGGAAGCACGTAACCTTCGGAATGCGCAATCGAATCGAACGTTGGTTCGGCACACTCAAAGCCAGAACAAAACGCTTCAGCAACAACTTCCCAAACAACTCAACCATCCAAACCGCAAAAACATTCATGGAAACCTTTATAGCATGGTACAACACACTACTCAGAACAAAAACTTGACAATATTGAATTTTTTAAAATAAAATTTATAACTGGGAAAAGAGAATTGACTGAACAAGTCAGCTAAACACATACCTTTGAAGAAATGGAAGAAAAAAGAGGAATGAATGTTGAAGAAGTTCATAAGAAACCTGTCTTTTGTCATGTTATTGTTTGCTCTTGAAGTCTCCATCATGCTTGTGACAGTTAAAGCTGAAATACAGCCTTACATGTTCCATTATGAAGATTATCTCGTTCCGTCTAGCAATTGGAAGGTCGATGTAAACGGCAATGTGTGGATACTCTGCTCAACTACCAATCAACTTAGATTTTTAATGGTTGAAGCTGAAACAGGAAACCAGTTGACTTATCCTCTTCCACCGAACATTTATTTCGACAAATGGGATATCGATTCGAATCTGAAGATATGGACGGCTCGTTGTAATTCTACACACTTGGAGATCTATTCATTTGACACAGCTACCGGAGCTATTACGAGGAAGCCTTATTATGTCGGAGGACCTATTTGGCTAAGTAATATTGTAGTTGGCAAAAACGGATTAGTTTACCTTGAAAATAATAATCCAACTCCTGGCTACGGTGATTATAGATGTCTTTACGAATACAATCCTGTAACTAACGCTTTGATGGTGTATCCAACACCAGATGTCTGCAATATCGAAGCAAAATATGTGGACGGTCAAGGTAATATTTGGATAAGAGCAGGATTTCAGTACATCTACAAGTTCGACATTGCCACCAAGAAATATACAAGATATAAAATACCTCTTATTGAAGCCTCACTTTTTCCACGAAGCCTGTGCGTCGACAACTCTGGAATGGTTTGGATGATTCTGGCAAATGGTCATTCATGGGGCATTTACCCATTCGTAAAATATGACCCCAAAACCAACAGAATAGAACAAATCAACATTTTTCCAATACAAGACCAAAGCGACCATATGTTAGACGTAGACCAACAAGGCATAATATGGATAACCGACACCCATTCAGGCAATAGAAGGATACTTCTCTTCGACCCCAGCACCAAAACAGTAATCCATGAAATCAACTTGTACCCATTTGTACCTTCGCAAGTCAAGCCTAATCCAAAAGGCGGAATGTGGATCAGTAAATACTATGCAGCCAGTTACTATGTCTCTCTTTATAACAGAGACAACCAAAGCCCAGAAACAGAAGTCAACATAGACGATGGCGTTTTAGGTCAGAATGGCTGGTACACCTCAGACGTCCAAATTTCACTGCACGGTAGTGACTTGACAAACGACCTTACAGATGGAGCCACTGTGGAAACCAAGGTTGCAGTTAATGGAGGCGAATGGCAGACTTACTACAAAGACCTTGGCTATCAACCGCAGACCCTGTTCTACGATGATTTCTCATCTGCAAAGCAGGAGTGGATCGTTGAGAGCGGAGCATGGACAATCAACAATGGCATTTACAATGTAAGTTCAGGCGCAGGTGTCGTAGCTAAGTCTCTAATTTCAGGCTCGGATTTGCTTGACGATTGGAATTTAACCGCCTATGTGAAGTTTCAAGGTTGGAATATGCAGGGAGGGGGACTAATTTTCGGGTACGACCAATCAACAAATAGCTACTATGCAGTTCGTATAAACTACGGGGAATCATATCTGTTAGTTGTCAAGAACGGTGTGATTGTACTACGGCGGTATTTTTCCGGTTCAATGCGGCCTAATAAATGGTATGCACTTTCGGTGAAAAAAGTTGGCGGCATATTCCAAATAACTGTAAAGTCGCTAGATACTTACTGGCTGGAAGGAATGCTGTTTTTTGATCCTGAAGCAACAAATGGCAAATTTGGTCTAATCGCTTGGGCAGATTATGGTCAAAGTGCTATTGTTCAATTCGACAACGTTACAATACAGAGAAGCGTACGTCAAGAAATCAGCATGGGTGCATTGACAGTAAGCCAAGATGGAGTCAACACAATCATGTACTACTCAATAGACAAGGCTGGAAACATAGAGTCAACAAAGCAGACAACAATCAAGATTGATAAAACGCCACCTCAAACGACCGCTATCTTAGTAGGCGAGCAGGCGCCCAGCGGAATATACATCTCAGACGTTGTGGTCAACTTACAGGCCGTCGACGAAACTTCAGGAGTTAACCGCACCTATTATTCACTTAACGGAGCAACCTCCACAGAGGGAACTACATTAACAGTATCAACAGCAGGAGACCACACAGTTTCTTTCTACTCCACAGATATAGCAGGAAACCAGGAAGCCCCGTCAACAATAACCTTCAGCATCAACAAACCTCCCGTAGCCTCCATATCTTGTCCAGAGAGCGTCAACGAAGGAGAACAAATACAGCTAGACGCAACAGGATCATATGACCCTGACGGAACAATCACTGCCTACGACTGGGATCTGGATTCCGACGGAGAATATGATGACGCTCACGGATCTATTGTTTCTATACCTGCAATAGACGACGGAGTTGTCACTGCCTCAGTTAAAGTCATAGACCTTTACAGCTCAACAGACACCGCGACAGTAACCGTCTCAGTACTCAACGTAGCTCCAAACGTGGAGGCAGGTGAGAACCATCTTGTCAATGAAGGAGAACTTGTAAACTTTGCGGGCAACTTCTCGGATCCAGGAACAGCAGACACTCATACCGTCACATGGAGCTTCGGCGACGGATCAACCTGCACCGGATCATTAACACCTACCCACAAGTACGACAATGAAGGCACCTACACGGTTACACTAACAGTCACAGATGACGACGGAGGATCATCCTCGGATTCTTTCATTGTCACCGTGAGGAACGTGGCACCAGTCCTTAGCCAAGTAGTTGCCTCAGCAGACCCCTTGTTGATAAACACACAAATAACTGCCAACGCAAATTTCACTGACCAAGGGTTCCTTGACAGCCACACGGCTATTTGGGATTGGGGCGACGGAACAAGTTCCGCTGGTACCATATTAGAGACGGAGGGAAGTGGCCTAGTCAAAGGTCAACATGCTTACACCGCAGCCGGCGTTTACACTGTGACGCTTACTGTTATGGATGATTATGGCGATTTTGGCACAGCAAAGTTTGAGTACGTTATAGTTTACAATCCAAGTGCAGGTTTCATCACAGGAGGCGGCTGGATACAGTCACCAGCAGGCGCATACGCAGCTGACCCTGCGCTTAAAGGTAAAGCAACCTTCGCCTTTGTTTCAAATTATCATAAAGGCGCAAGTGTTCCAACAGGAAACATCGAGTTCCTCCTTCCTGTTGCAGGCTTTAAATTTAAGGGCGCATGCTACGATTGGCTGGTGGTTTCAGGAAACAAAGCAATATGCAAGGGATCAGGCACAGTTAATGGCGCGGGAGACTACGGCTTCATTCTATCAATCATCGACGGCGGATCCAAGGATGGAGACATGTTTAGAATAAGAATTTGGGACATAGAAACAGGCGTGACAGTCTACGACAACCAACTTGGCGATCCAGACACTGCAGACTTGTCAACTGTTATTTCAGGCGGCAGCATAGTAATCCACAAGTAAACACGTAATTCCGTCAATCAATATTCTTCTTTTTTCTTATTTCCATAATGGAATCTTAGTATAAACAGAACTAGGTCACGTTCGCGTGGTAGTTTTCGATTATTTTCCGCTTTATTTTCGATGAGCTAACGAGGTCTTTTTCTGTGAACTGGTTGATCCTCACAACTTTGATGTTGATCTTCTTTTCTTCTAAAAGTTTTTTGAGATCTCTTTCGATTCTTTCCTCGTCGTAGCCTAGGGCGATGATGTCGGGCTTAACCTTTTCTATAACCCGAAGCATGTCCATGTCCTCATAGCCTAGGATCGCCTCGTCGACGACTTTCAAAGACTCTACCACGGCCCTCCGCTGGTCCTCTGGAATGATGGGCTTGTTACCCTTTAACTTTTCAACCGTCTTGTCTTTCGCAACGATGACGACTAGCTTGGCATTTTCTCCTCCAGCCTTTTTTGCTTCGGTCAAGTAATAAACGTGGCCGTAATGCAGCAGATCAAACGCTCCTGAGGCTAAGACAACCTTTCCCTTTTTTTCCTCCGCCATTTCTCTGTTTCTCCTACCACGTGAACTCGACGTATCCAAGCATCCTTAAGGAGTCCAGCAGCCCCTCGCAGTAGGCCACTGAAACCAGGCTTGTTTCGAACCGCTTCTCCTCGTAATAATACTTCGCGTCCTCAAGATATCTTTTCGCCTCGTCAACAACTGCGTAAACTTTCTTTTCATCAGGAAAAACAGAAACATTAACTGACTTAAGCAGACTTAAAACCCGCTCAGTCTTTTGAATGTATTTCGCAGCTAGTTCCTCAAGTGCCAACATTCTTCACCTAGCCATCTTCTTTACCCTTTCAGGAGCACCTGCCAGTTTTACAAGAGCATCTGCTTCCACGAAGTGAAGCCTTTCCGCTGGGAAAACAAGCGTGTGCGGCGGGCTGCCGAAATTGTAGTTTAGAAGCGACTTTACACTGTCAGCTTTCACTACCGCGTTCTCAGCTCCAGCTCTAGCTATGCCCACAGCTAAGCTGTCTAGGGTTACAGCATGCATCTTGTTTTTTTCCTCAAGCAGCAAAAGAATCCTAAGAGCCTCCTGAGCGGTCATGAACCTTTCCTCCTCAACCCTTATGTCCAAAAAACACAAGGTGTGCAGGTCTCGCGACTTGTTCTCCGCGACAACATTGTAAGGCGTCTCATAGACGCCGCCAGGTTCGGAAAACGGAACCGTGACGCTTCGCCCAAACCTGTAGTTTTGAAGCCCCGAAAGCCCCATGGCTGCTGAAACGATTGACGCGCCGTGCACAATTCTGGTTTTTATTCCACGCTTCTCAGCTCTAATTCTAAGGTCAACATGAGTGGTCGCGATTAACGGGTCTCCTGGAACTAGAAAGACGACCTTAAGTTTCTCGGCTTTCTGCAGAATGGGTTCACCGTTGTCGTCTTCCAAGGTTTTACGTGAAACAACAAGGACCTCTTTCCCAAGCATCCTCTCAAGCCTCTCCAAGGACAGTCCAGTCATGAGGCTTGTATAAAACTCGGCGAAAACAAAATCTGAGGTTTTAGCCTCCTCCAGTCCACAAAAAGAGACGCCTTTCTCGTCATAAAGCCCCATTCCGACAAACACGAGCTCACCCAAACCTAAACACCACCAACAACTCCTTTTGTTAGACCCTATTTATATGGAAATATGCCTCTTCCCCAGACAAAATCGACAAATTCATTCAACACGAATATTTTTGCATGCGCACGTAAGGAAAAAGTTATTTAGCAATTATTGCAAGTTACCTAATCGTCGAACCAAAATGGGCCCGTAGCTTAGCAAGGTAGAGCGGCGGACCAGCGAAGACAGGAAATGCTGGGCTGAAGCTCTTAAGCATCTAGCCGCAACCTGCAGAGAAACCCGTAGGTCGAGGGTTCAATTCCCTCCGGGCCCGCTAAAAACAACATTTTTGACAAGAAGAAAAAAATCAAGTTTCTTTCTCGTAGATCTTTGTTTTGTTCACGTAACGCTTTAATTGTGTTTGCCTTAACTATTAGGTATAGTGATGAATATGAAGAACACGGCTATTGGCATTGCCATGTTGAACGACGAAAGGGAGCACGTTTGGAAAGCGAACAACCGTGAATGCATGGAAGTTGTTGAAAAATGGGCTGAAATAATCCGAAAAGGCGTAAAAAGCGTCGACGGTTCATCTCCTGAAGTGGTCACAGGCTCTGAAACTATAACCTCAGTCAGGTCTGCGCAAAAAGTCGGAGCTGAACTTTCAAAGGCAAACTGTAAACAGGTTATTCTCTGCTTTTATGTGTGGAACTTTCCTTTCCTAGTGTGGCCCTTCATAAACAGCCTAGGCCGAGACAAGCCTATACTGTGCCTTTCGAATAACAGCGGAAAGTTTCCTGGAAACGTTGGTCTTCTCGCTACAGACGGCGCTTTAAGGCAGGCTGGAATAAGGACCCAACGCATAGTTGGTGGTATGGATGACCCTGAAACTCAGGCGAAGGTCATCGACTGGGTCTATGCTTCTCAGGCTTACACAACCATACAGAACGAGGTTTACGGCATGTACGGAGGTCACTCGATGGGCATGGAAACCGGCTATTTCCACCTTGTCCCGACTATTAAGGCCTTTGGCGTAACGGTTCGCCAGATTGACCAGCTTCTCCTCGTGAAGAAGATGGAAGAGGTTGACCCAAACGAGGTTGAGAAAGGGCTCAGGTGGTTCGAACACCTCCTTGGACCGCGGCTGAAGTACGACGGAAAAATGCTTACCAAAGAAACCCTGAAGACCCAGATTAAGCTGTACTTAGCTATGAAGATGGTTAATAAAGAGAAAGGATTCGATTTTTGTGGACTGAAGGGGCAGCGTGAACTAACAGAGCACGTTTGCCTTGGAGACGTTCCCGAGATGCTTATGAACGACCCTTACGACTGGAATGGGCCAAAAGAAACAACGGTCTGCGCAACTGAGGCTGACTCCCTTGCTGCGGTAACAATGCAGCTGCTTAAATACGTAACTGGAGGGCTGCCTGTACTCTTCATGGACGTTCGGCTTTACCACTCTGACAAGGACATTTGGGACTTCTGCAATTCTGGAAATCACGCGAGCTGGTACGCAGCGAGAAGCATGAAACCTGAAGAGAACTTTAGAAAGGTCACGTTTCACCCAGCTTTAGAGTACTACTTTAAGGCAGGTGGAGCCTCAGTGGAGTTTGACGCTGCGCCAGGCGAGTTAACGTTTGCCCGTCTCGGCTTATGGGACGACAAGCTTTACATGGTTATCGTTTTAGGCGAGGCTTTAGACCTGCCTCCTGAAGAGAGGAAAGTCCTAAACGAGGAAACTAACCCAACCTGGCCTCACGTTCACGCGCGGCTGCATTGCGGGTTCGACGAATTCATTAAGCTGTTCCCAAGCAACCACATACTTGCAGTTGCAGGAAACCACCTTCGCAGGCTTGAGTACCTCTGCGAACTAAGCGGCGTAAAACCCATAATCCTCGGTTCTGAAGCTCAGAAAAGAATTCCGCCAATATGGGAAAGGGTACAGTAAGTAAGAACGATTGCCACTCGCGATATAAATTGTGTTCAGCCTTCCTAGGTCGAAATAGCCAAGCACTCAGGCCAGTTCATCGTTGGCAGCTCGGGCAAATATATGACGAGGTGCTGCCAGCCTTAATTTTTTTAATTATCGTTCCACAAACAGGGCAAGATCTACCTTCTTTGTAGCCGACTAGAAATTTTGTTCTGTCAAACTTGCCTTTCTGCCCGTAGAAGTCTTTCTCGTAAGCTAAACCGCCATGCTGGATGCTGAGGTTCAACACATCTCTTATTGCGTTATTTATGTCTTGTTTCTCCTTTTGTGGCAAAGTTGAGATTTCGCGGTTTGAATGCAATCTGCTTTGAAAGAGTATGTCTTGCACGTACACGTTTCCGATACCTGATATGCTCTTTTGATCCAGCAAGAATTTTCTTATCCTCGTCTTCTTCTTCGACGAGAGCAAGTCCTCTAACCGTTCAAAACAAAAATCGCTGCTTAAAGGATTAGCTCCAAGATTAGCCGTCAACCTATGCTTTTTCAAATCCTTTTCAGCGACAAGGTGAACGTATCCAAACCACGAAAAGAATATCGTGAACCCGCTTCCATCAGAAAATTTCAGTTTAAACTGGTAGCGTTCAGGCAGTTTTTGCCTGTTGACATAGTAGAGAAGTTCACCGTACATCCCGAGGTTAATAAGCAAAAAGAGCGAGGGCTCAAGCTTAAGAAACATCCATTTACCCTTGCTTGTCACTTCACGAACAGTTTTACCTTTAATGGTTTCAACAAACTGTGCCACAGGCATGTTAAGGTTTTTCGGCTGCCTCGATTCAGCTTCAGCAACCGTTTCCCCATAAAGTTTCCTGTGCACCTGTGAGGCTATCACAGTAATTCAGGAAGCTCAGGCATTTCTTAGGTTCCTTGAATGGAAATGGTTTGAATATAGAGTGAAAGAGTTTATTATAAGTGTCTACTAATTTTACAATTTCAGTGCGAAATTGCGGTGAACATGATGAGGTATCACATTTTAGGCAGAACAGGATTCAAGGTTTCAGAAATTGGGCTTGGAGGACACGAATACGCACGTTTTCTTAACCCATACCACTTTCCTGGAAAAAGGGAGCCTGAACAGCTTATAGAAGAGGAGGAGATGATTAGCACGCAAGCTCCGAGAAACAACCTCATTAAACGCGCCATCGAGGCTGGGGTAAACTATTTTGACACAGGCGTCATTGAAGAATGCCAGTCTCTAGGCTTGGCTCTTAAGACTCTTGGTCTGAGAAACAAGGTCTACGTGGCTGCGGAGATGATGACTCCTTTGGCGAGGTTGCAGTCGACTCCAAAAGCTAGGTGGAGAGACACCCTTATTAGTGGAGTTGAGCAGAGACTTAAGATTCTGAACACAGGGTACATAGATGTCTACAATGTTCACATACCGTCAGCGGGCTATTCGCGTGAAAGATTCGAATTTGTCATCAACGTGCTTAGAGAAATTAAAGAACAAGGGAAAATCAAAGCTATAGGCGTTGCTGACCACCAAACAGGCTTCGTCGCCGAGTTAATAAGGAAGTTTGACTGCTTCGACTCGGCTATGGTTCCCTACAACTTTCACCGCAACGACGCTAAGCAAACATTGTTTCCATTGTGTAAAGCCTTAGAAGTCGGCGTAGTCGTCATGAAACCTTTTTGTTGGCCGTACTACGGAATTCCGTTTACAAATTTTGTTCCAGACAACTACGAAAAAGGCGTTTTTACGCCAGCCCAAACCGCCCTTAAGTGGATACTTAAGTCTCCTGAAGTCAGCACAATTGTCCCTGGAACCAACACAATGTCTGAACTTGAGGAAAACATCGCAGTCACAACAAAGGACGGCGAAGTAAATGAGGAACTGCTTACAAAGTGCCTCAAAACGGCTCAAAGCCCAGCGGGCAAAGAAAAACTCAGAGAACTTACAAAGAAAGAGGAGGTAGCTCGCGCACGTGAATACATACGAGGCTACGCAAAAAGGGCGCTTGAAGGCTGGTCGGAATACTGAAAAAGAAGGTTCCAGAAAACAATAAATGATTTTGTGTCTACTAACTATTGAGAACTGTTTGGAGTAATGTTAGGTTGCAGGTTACATGCGCAGGAATTCTTGTGGTTGACATAATCGCTGCTGATTTGCCTAAAATTTCAAGCCCAGGTGAACTGACTTTTGCTTCGCGCGGAATTGAGGTACACATGGGTGGACACGCAGGAAACGTTTCAATAGACCTTAGGAAACTGGGATTGCAACAAGGAGAGGTCAGCTGCGTGGGCGCAGTGGGAGAAGACGTTTTCGGCGACTTTCTGGAAAACTTGCTAAAAAGTCACAGTTTGGTCACGCATCTTCAAAGAGTAAAGAACGCTGGTACATCAAAAGATATGGTTCTCGTGGTTTCAGGAGAAGACAGAAGGTTTCACGTAGACATTGGAGCAAACTGGCATTTAAGCCCAGAATATGTACTCTCAGTTTTAGAGGACGAAGAACCAGCTGTGCTGTATACCGGCGGAATCGGATTCACCGGAAGGTTCGACGAGGATCTACCGATGGTTCTCCAAAAGGCGAAGGACATGAACTGTTTAACTTTCTTAGACATAGTTAAGCCTTACAAACGAGGGTGGGACCTAATTTTTCCTTCGCTCAAGTTTACGGACATATTTCATTGTAACCAGGATGAAGCTAAAGGTATGACGGGTAAGGATGACCCTAGAAAGGCAGCCCAGGTTTTGATTGAGAAAGGTGCAAATTTCGTAGTTATAAGTATGGGAGAAAAAGGGCTGGTTGCTATGTCGCAGAACTTGCTTTTTGAGATGCCGTCTTTCAAGGTTCAAGTAGTCGATCCTACGGGTGCAGGCGACGCTATGTGCGCAGGCATAATTAGTGGACTACTTAAAACAATAGGCAAAAAAAGGTTTGAAATCTCTGACATCCCGGTCGAGGATTTGCCAATCGTTCTTTTGGAGGGCGAAGCCGCAGGCGCAGCTTGCGTAACAATGGTGGGAACAACCACAGCTGTAACAGAACGCAACGTGAAAAAGATTCTCGACGAACAAGGACAGGAAATTCTGAACCGAATAAAAGTCCAAAGAATCGATTAGAAAGTAAAAATGCTTGTTAAGAAAAACGTCGGAGAAATGAAAACAGTTCATGAACCGGAAAACAGCCACGGAAGCTTATGCCCTAAAAGTTTCGAAAAAACAGGGCGAAAAAGCTATACGCTTAGCTTCGAGATTGGGTCTGCTTGACAAACATCTGGGAATCATTAAAGAAGGCGATTTTCTTTTTATTCCATTGGTTCAGAAACCCATTCCAAGGCAAGCCGAGGAATTTCGCAAATCTTTAGTCGATTCAAAAACCGTCGTTCAGAAATTCACGGTTCGCACTCATCAACCTAAAACTGCTCTTGACTTAGCTGTTAAGTCTCTTCCGTCTCATCTCGTTCCGCTTTTTCCACGTTCCTTAGACTTAATAGGTGAAATAGCCGTAGTCGAAGTTCCCTCTGAGCTAAATAATTACAGAAACCTCGTCGGCGAAATAATCCTTAAGACTCACAAAAACGTGCGAACAGTTCTGGCAAAGTCAGGCGCTGTTAAAGGAGTTCGGAGACTGAGGCAATACGAGGTCATAGCTGGACAACACAAAACAGGAACAGTTCACAAGGAGCACGGCTGCAAATTTTTCTTAGACATAGAAAAGGTTTACTTTTCACCTAGGCTCTCCTATGAGCACTTAAGGGTTGCATCGCAAGCGAAAGAAAAAGAAACCGTTGTCGACATGTTCGCAGGCGTCGGACCGTTCTCAATTCTAATGGCCAAGATGCATAAAGACATCAAGATTTACGCTGTTGATGTGAACCCTGATGCCGTAAGATTCTTGGAAAAAAACGTGATTGTCAACGGTGTCTTAGGAAAGGTTGTACCCATTCTCGGGGACATTAGAAAAGTTGTTAAGGAAAGACTGCGTGGAACAGCTGATCGCGTGATAATGAACCTTCCAGAAACCGCGATAGAGTACGTTGACATTGCCAGTGAAGCTCTGAAACCTGAAGGCGGAGTCTTGCACTATTACGAGTTCACGAAGGGGCCTGACACCTTGGATTCAGCGAAAAAACATCTTGCAGAAGCTCTTAACGAGGCTGGCCGGAAGGTCCACGAATTTTCAGCTGCAAGAATAGTCCGAGAGGTCGCTCCTTTTGAATGGCAAGTTGTTTTAGACGCAATTGTCAAATAGGACGGCATATTTCGTCATTTAACTTGATGACAGACACAGTTATTTTGACCGTTTGGTTTGGGTTTCTGAGTTTTTCCACCAAACTTCTTGAAAGGTCACATGCGGCTTTGTCTGCCTTAACGGCCAATGTTCGGCTGCAAATGTAATTGCTTTTGCGAACAACGATGTCTGTTTTGTGGCTTAGTGAAAGGTTTGGGTCGCCAAAGGCGTTCACAATTTCTTTTTCGTTGCCAGCTTCGATTGTAATCGTTATTCTTGCATTACTGTCTCTCGCTGATTCTTTGAATCCGTCGCTCAAGTCAACAAGACTTCTATCTGCTTTCACCGCGATTATGCAGTCTCCCCTACTTGTTAAGTGAGCGTCTTTTGTTATCTCAAAAGTGGTTTTATGGTTCGCCTGAATATTCCTGTGACCGTGCGCTGTGATAACCTCGGTTATAACCATTTTTTGACACCAATTTTTTGCAGAATCAGTTATGTGCAGAAATTTTAATAAATTATCCTCATAGTATTATAGCCTGGAAGTTTACGCATGATTTCAGAAGGCATCTTCAGAGCTTATGACATTCGAGGAGTATACGGCAAAGAAATCACAGATGAAATTGCCAAAAGAATCGGGAATGCATTGGCCGTATACGTTGGCGGCGAAGGAAAAACGATGCTTGTAGGCAGAGACGTAAGGAAAAGTGGAGAATCCCTGTGCAGTGCGGTTTCTGATGGTATGCTTGCAGGCGGGCTTAACGTAGAAGACATCGGTGTTGTTACTACCCCGCTTCTCTATTTTTGTTCAGTGCACTATGGCAAAGACGGCGGAGTCATGGTTACAGCCTCGCATAATCCATCTGACTGGAATGGATTCAAGATATGGGCTGGAAACAGTTTCATCTCGATGGGTATGGGCATGGAAAAGTTAAAAAACCTCGTCTTAGAAGGCAAGTTCAGGTCCGCTAGTCGAGGAAGCATGAAACGTAACCTAACCGCCATCTCGGACTATATTGATTATGTTTCTGGCAAGATAGAAATTCAACGGAAACTGAAGATTATCGCAGATCCGGGAAACGGTTCATGCTGCGTTCTTATACCAGAAATTTTCGACAAAACAGGGCTAAACGTTACAGCCATTAACGCTGAACCTGATGGGTCCTTTCCTTCTCATTCCCCTGAGCCGAGTGAAGAGACTTTGGTTGATGTGAAAAGTCTTGTTCTCAGGCAAAAGGCGGACTTCGGCGTTGGCTACGATGCAGATGGAGATCGAGCAGTGTTCGTAGATGACAAAGGCAGGATGGTTTCAAGCACTGTTATCTTTATCATGTTGGCTGACCACTATTTGAAGAAGAATCCAGGTGCAGCGGTGGTTTACGAGGTTAGTTGTTCTCTGGCAGTTGAAGAAACAATCAGAGCTAACGGCGGAAAGCCCATTCTCAGCCAGGTCGGACACACGTACATCGTTGACAAGATACTGAAAGAAAAGGCGGTCTTCGGTGGAGAAACAAGCGGCCACTTCTATTTCATGGATGTTTACGGCTTCGACGACGCGATATTTACAAGCCTTAAAGTTGCCGAGGTTCTCTCAAAAAAAGGCATAAAACTCTCAGACATCGCTGATTCGACACCTGAGTACCCTAGGATACCCATAAAAAACTATGTTTGCTCTGAAGAGAAAAAATTCTTGGTTGTAAAAAGGCTGGCTAAAGAGTTCATAGAAGCCGGCTTCGAGACAGTGACCTTGGACGGCGTAAAAGTAATCGAGGATGAAGGCTGGTTCCTTATAAGACCATCTAACACGCAGCCTCTTGTCAGGCTTACCGTCGAAGCGAAGACCCAAGATGCTCTTCAAAGATTGGTTGGTTTTGCTGAAAATAAAATAAACAAGGCAATAAAAGAAACTAAGTGAACCCGCAGTTAACTTATTGGAAATCTTAGGAGCGCCGCTATTCCTCCAAGCGAGGACAGTTTTGTTCCTGCCTCGTGTTCCGTGCTGATTATGACGACTTTTCCACGTTTGTCCTCAACTTCTCGCATGAGGCTTTCGAGTACACGCCTTTCCTCATCTGAGGCTTCTCTTAGCTTCCTGTCTGTAAGCAGCAGCTGGTCAACTGCACCTATGTTGTTTGCTTTTACAACTTCGGTTAACCCGTAGGTGGCGGTTGCCTGTTCCTTTCCAAGTCTTTCCAAAATTTTTTCCACAGCCTCGGCTTCTTCGGCGATTCTAACGTTCTTCAACGCCTTGTTGAGGATTCCTGACCGTAATGCTTCGTCGATGCCTGCTTTGCCACTGTTGTTGACACTTTTCACGTCAACAACTGCTTTTCGAAGTTCAGGCTTAGAATTTTCCAGAAACCTGACAAACTCGTTTTTTATGAAGCCCACCCCAAGCACAACAATGGATTGCCTAAATTCAGAGTCAAGACTCTCAATGGCTCTGGCTGCGGATTTAAACATTTCTTGAAGAGTTTTCGTCCTTTCGTCAGCGCTTTGTTTCCCAGGTAAACTAACAGTTTCCTCAGCTTTCACGTCGAACCCGAATCCTCTGAGAACAGCAAGGCAGTATCCTTCGTCATCGACAACTATGACTGAAACTGGCGGCGCTCCGGTTTCAGTAGCTTTCTTAAGCTGGTCAAGCTCATACTTCATCCAGTTGTCCTTCACAATCGTTAGGGGCTTGTTCAAGGTCACGTTTAAAGTGTGATGAGAACCAGCTCCAACGTCTTCCGGGGCTTCGCAGATAATTCCGTGAACCCGAAGCCGATTCAAATAGCGGTCCCACGTTACACTTTCAGCTGAAATACCGAGAAAAACTGATATGCGCTTTCCTTTCTCTGGCCTATCGTATCGGTCACCAAGCCTAACCTCTCTAGACGTGTTAGTGTACACTCTGTCCCCCTTCTTAATCACATTATAAAGTACCCAAAAATCATCAAGCACCTCAGGTAACACAACAACAGTGCCATGCTTAACATCACTACGAAGAATCCTCATTCAACCGCTACCTTCACAACAAAACTTGTAAGACACCACACATTGTTAAATTTATCGAAAAAGGTTCACAAAACAAAAAAAGACAAAATCAAAAAATATAACGGCGAAAAATTTATTACATGGAAAATGCAGAGGATAACTTACCGGGAAACCCAACCTGTCTAAATATACCCCCTTCTCATCTCCCCGGCAGCTTGGGTTTCCCGGTATTCCTTTGTAACGATTGGGTTTTTGTTGGGTGTTTTTTGGGGTGTATTTTTTTATGTTTGTTGGTTTGTTGGGTTTTTGGTTTTGGGTTTTCTTTTTAGTTTGGTTCCGCAGATTTCACAGTCTTTGTGTTTGTAGTTCGATGGGTATTTTTTGTGGCATGCTGGGCAGTATACTTGCCATTGTAGGCGGTATCTGATGCCAAAAGTTGCTAGTGAGGTGAAGCTAATGTTGTTTTTTGATGCTACATTCTGCATTGAATAGTCGTCTGTAACAACTATAGGCGTGTTTCCTTCGTCTTTAAGCTGAGCTGCCAAGGCAAGAACAAGTATGTCAGCCTCTGAAAGGCAAAATATATCTCCAGTTTCCGTAGCAGACTCTTTAACAGCTTCTACATATCGGGCATGTGGAGTTTGAATCTTAAGTTTACCAGACTCTACTGCTGTTTGAAACCTAACTTTTGGTAAACCTGCTTTGATAAGTTCTTTTTCAACATTGGGAACCGAATACACATCGTAGTCTATTTCAGATGGGTTGAACCCTGCGATGAAGGCTGAAGTGTCAAGGGCGAAGATTTTACGGCTACCCATTTTCGTAGCCTTCCTCTTTCGAAAAAAGCAGTCTAGCCTTCAGCCGCTGATAGAAGTGGCCTTCAAAACGAATAAAAGACGATTTGTGCTCCGACTTTCTTACACGAATCGACGGTGTCTTCTCGCCCATAAGTTTTTGGAAGTCGCCATCAATTACAACCTTCGCCACCTTGGGATTGAGCAGCTCCACTGCCACCTCGGAGGTTGCGGAAAACACGATTGGGCGCATAACCGTGATTGGGCAAACCGGAGTCAAAACAAAAGCATCCAGCTCCGGGTCTAGAATTGGACCGCCTGCTGAAAACGTGTACCCTGTTGATCCAACTTGGGTCGACATGATTACGCCGTCAGCTCGGCAATCTGCAACGGGCTTGTCGTCCTTCATTATTCTTACGTGAAGCAGCTTTGACAGGTGACGGGACGTGACGAAAACCTCGTTTAACGCGTCGGGAAGCCTTGTGTCGCCTACAAATGAAGCAAGTTTGCTGTACTGTTCCACCGCATAGGCTCCCTTCAAATATTTGTCTACAGCTTCAAATGCTTTTTCAGGCGGGATTTCCGTGAGGAACCCTCTTACTCCCATGTCGATTGCCAGTATCGGAGGCTCGGGTTTTGGAAGTCTTAGGCATGTTCTCAGTATTGTGCCGTCTCCCCCGATTGTGACAATAAGGTTTGTCTTCATGTTTTCGATTGGCGCTGAGTCTTCTGTTAGTCTAAGGCGTTTTGCTAGCGTCGTCTCTATGAATACGTGAAACCCTTCAGTTTTGAACTTTTCAGCTAGTTTTGCCGCTAAGGTTAAGGCTTCTTTTCGGTCAATGCGGGCTACTACGCCAACGGTTTCGGTCAAGCTCTCACGTGCCATGAATGATGGGCGGAAACTTATTATAGTAATTAAGCTTTCGTATGTTAAAGGTTATGGTTTCATAAAAATAGAGGATGAAGACTATGAGCAAACCTGTGGATGTTGGAGACCTGAAGGTTGGAAGCTATGTAATCGTAGATGACGCTCCGTGCAGAATAGTGGAGATAACGAAGTCTAAACCCGGAAAACACGGCGCAGCAAAAGCTCGTGTAGTCGCCATCGGAGTCTTCGACAACCTAAAACGCAGCTTCGTTAAACCCGTGGACGCCAAGGTCGACATGCCTATGATTGAAAAAAAGACGGGTCAAATAATTGCGATTCTTCCAAATTCTCTGCAGCTGATGGATCTTGAATCATACGAAGTTTTTGAGGCGCCTCTTCCAGAGGATGAGCTTAAGCCAAGGCTAAGCGAAGGCGCCGAAGTTGAATACTGGAACATCCTAGGTAAAACCAAAGTTATGCGTGTGAAGTGACAAAAGGTTATCTGCACGTTAACCCTTTTTCCCACGTAGTTCCCTTATTGTTTCCTCAGTTGCCGTCAACGCCTTCGAGATGTCTTCCTTTTCGATGCCCCTATGCGTGACCATCCTAACTCTCGTTTTGCTTATGTTACCAGCGAGGACGCCGTGTTCCCTTAGCTTCTTCACGAAAACGTCTGCTTTAACACCTAAGTCTTCAACGCTGAAGATAACCATGTTAGTCTGAACCGTTCTCATGTCAATCTTGATTCCCTCCATCCTGTTAAGCCCTTCAGCGAGCAGACGGGCGTTGTGATGATCATCCTCGAGGCGATCAATCATTTTTTCAAGAGCAATTATGCCTGGAGCAGCAATAACTCCTGCCTGCCTCATTCCGCCACCTAGGATTTTACGAATTCTCCGAGCCTT
This sequence comes from Candidatus Bathyarchaeota archaeon, assembly GCA_018397065.1. Lineage (GTDB taxonomy): Archaea > Thermoproteota > Bathyarchaeia > Bathyarchaeales > DTEX01 > JAGTRI01. Next base: position 33,241 of record JAGTRI010000005.1, on the reverse strand, counting down.
CTGAATGTGTTCCTCGGAGCCAACCACGATGGAGCCTATTGGGCAGCTAAGCCCTTTTGAAAGGCAGAACATGAGATTGTCAACGTGCCGCGTGAACTGCTGCACATCTACCTTCAATGCGACGGCTGCATTGAAGATTCGGGCACCGTCCATGTAAAGCCTGAGTCCATGTTCCTTGGCCACTTTGCTTATTGCCTCAATTTGCGAAGGCGTAACAATCGTGCCTCCAGCCCTATTATGCGTGTTTTCGATGCATACAAGCGTAGTCTTTGCCATGTGCAGACCCTTCGGTCGAATGGTAGCTTCGACATCAGCCGGATCCATTACGCCTAAGGTTCCCTTAACTGGCAGGGGCAGTACGCCTGCGATTGCTGAGATTCCGCCTAGCTCGTACCAGTAGATGTGGGAATCCGCCTCTAACACGGCGCTTTCTCCACGATTCGCGTTGCACATCACCGACACAAGGTTAGCCATCGTCCCGCTTGGCACAAGCATGGCAGCCTCTTTTCCCATCTTCTTCGCCGCCATCTCCTCAAGCCTGTTGACGGTTGGGTCCTCGCCGTAAACGTCGTCTCCGAGTTTAGCATGCCTGATAGCCTCAAGCATCTCCTCAGTTGGCAACGTAACTGTGTCGCTTCGCAAATCAATCATCTTCAACGTGAATCCTCACCTTAAGCGATAGAACGATTGAAGTATTGATAAACTTTAACCTACGTTCTTTTTAAGATGAATGGGCACCTTTACGAAAAGAAAATCGAGCGACTATGGTTAAACATTTTGAGAATGCTTTTAAAGATAGGTTTTTGGGCAAGTTCTTTACCAGTGTTTTAATAAACATCTTTAATGTTTAACGTTAATTGTTTGTTGGTTGGCTGAGAAGTTTGGTTTTGGAGGGTTTGGGTTCATCGCTTTACGAGTCGTTGAAGAAGCTTCTCAGAGTCTCCGTTGTCGACGAAGCCGTTGTCAGAGAGCTCGTCCGCGACCTTCAAAGGTCGATGCTTCAAGCCGACGTGAATGTCAAGTTAGTCTTGGACCTTTCAAAACGAATAGAAGAGCGTGCCTTGAAGGAGAAGGTTCCGCCTGGAATTCCGAGGAGAGAGCACATTGTCAAGGTGGTTTACGAGGAGATAACGCGATTTCTAGGCGAAAAACCTGTTCCGTTAACGGTGAAGTCTGGGAAAAGAAACGTTTTCATGCTTGTCGGGATTCAAGGTTCAGGAAAAACGACGACAACCGCGAAGTTGGCAAGGTACTTTCAGAAGCGAGGCTTCAAAACAGCAGTTGTCTGCGCAGACACTTTCAGAGCTGGCGCGTTCGCTCAGCTCCAGCAGCTCGCTGAGCAGATTAATGTTCCAGTTTACGGGGACATGAAGGAGAAGGACGCCTCGAAGGTTGCGGCTGAGGGGCTTAAGAGATTCCAAAACTTTGACATTGTGCTAGTTGACACTGCTGGTAGACACAAGGACGAAGAAAGCTTGATAAAGGAAATGAAGATGCTTGAAAGGACGGTTCAACCAGACGAGGTCATTATGGTCATAGATGGAACAATCGGTCAGCAAGCTGCTGTTCAAGCCGAAGCATTCCATAAAGCCACGCCTATAGGCTCAATCATCGTCGCAAAGCTTGACGGCTCAGCCCGTGGAGGTGGGGCACTATCTGCTGTTGCTGCCACAGGTGCGCCTATAAAGTTCATTGGGACAGGTGAAAAAGTCGACGCAATTGAACCTTTTGACCCGCCGAGGTTCGTAGGTAGGCTCTTAGGTATGGGCGACCTGCAAAGCCTCATTGAAAGGGTCAGGGAAGCCGAGGTTAAGGTTCCTGATAAGAAGGCTAAGGCTATTCTCAGCGGCAAGTTCACGTTGGCTGACATGTACGAGCAGTTTGAGGCTATGCGAAGTATGGGTCCACTGGACAAAATTTTGAAGATGGTGCCAGGTTTCGGCTACGAGATTCCGGCTGACAAGATGAGCGTGGCTGAAGACCAGTTGAAGAAGTGGCGTGTCATCATCCAGTCTATGACGCCTGAAGAAAGGGAAGACCCGAAAATACTAAGCTCCTCAAGGGTTAGACGTGTCGCCAGAGGCTCGGGCACAACAGAGAAAGACGTGAAAAACCTTCTTCAGCAATACAACATGGCTAAAAGAATGATGAAGTCGCTGCGCAGAAAGAGGTTGCCCTTTTTTGGCAAAAAAGTAGCAATATAAATAGGAATCAATTGTCTGTCAACGTTGGCTGCTCAGGATTTTGGTTACAGGGTAAAACCCTTCTCAACTCCATTTTTTCGAACCCCTTACTGGCTTTTTCTAAAAAGATGTTTGTGACAAAAAACGAGTATACAGCAAGCACTGCGAGATACACTGTCTTAAGCATCGGTGAATCTGCGGAGGCGACCAAGGCGAACGGTGACAGAATGAAGACTAACGAAATGAAAAAGGTGCCTGTTGACTTAATCGACATCTGGTTGTTTAAGTCGTACGGTGGCAGGTAGGCTCCGACTAGAACCCCGAAAGAATTAGCGATTAACATGATAAACGGAAGAAGCACAACGAACATCCACTCTGAAAATGTTATGTTAAAAACCAAGCTGGCTGTCAGGGCCATAGGGGTCAACGAAACGGCTGAGATGATTAGGGCAAAAAGAAACTTTCCGTTAGATGTTTCCCTGCTTTTGAAGGGAAAGGATTTCAGAATCCAGAGTTTTTCGTGTTCGCGGCTGAACGAAGTGAGTGCTGGGATAAATGGCATCAAAGCAAGAATTATGACGAACTCCTTCACGAATATTCTCATCGAGTTAAGTGCTTCTTCAAAGTTTGGAATGTCCTTCAACGGAAGAACCGAGTTCAACATGAACCACACAGCTATCGAAACAACGTACATGAAGACATAGTTCAAAACTGAAAAGTCAATCAATGCTCCTCTGAGTGTTAGGTGTAAATCCTTCAAAAACACAATGTGGGAGGGTCTCTTCCAGCAGAACCTGTGTTCGATGAAACGTCCAATGCTAAACCCAAATGGGTGGCGGATGACAACAGACAAATGACTTGGAGATAAATGTTCTGGATGCAAAACTTTTGAGGAAGCGTAAGTTGCAGCTAAAGACACGCCGATAAAGATCGTCTGAAGGCCAAGGTTATAAATTGTCGTGCCGAAGTTACATGATAGTATAAGGTCGACAATGGATGATGCGGCTATCGTGCTTGGTAGGCAGCTCCAAACTTGCCTTGTTGTTTCATTCATAAAGGCGTCATTTATCAGAGCTGGGAAATAGGCACTTAACAATGCAACAGTAACGAAGGTTGCTAACACAATAAGGGCCGCCATTTTAAGAAAGGATCTTGCGCGTTGAGAGACTTTGCGCCGAACCGCGTCTGAGGTCGACTGAATTGCGACGCTTAAGGCTTGAAGAAATTCTATGTACAAAGTCAGCGACAGTAAAGCAGTGAAAAATAAAACTAAAGGTGTCTTCAATACTAGTGAAGAAGGAAACATGACGAAAAACGCAATTAAAGCTATTGGGAGCCTAGACACCATGTTTCTTATGCACTTTGCAAAGACAAGCGACTGTGCATTAATAGGCGTTAAGGCGAGAAAGTCGTTGTCCGCTGTCGTTATGTAGTTTCTCACTCCTTGGCTGAAGACTCCTCGAAGCAAAGTATAAAGCAGCAAAAAAGCAAAAAGAATGCCAAGAATATTTTGAATGTCTGCTTTTGACCCTGAAAGACCAGAGGGGTAATTGTCCATAATTAAATATTGAGGTGAAAGGGCAATTGAGACGCCTACTATTAGTGCTGTTAAAAAAAGCGCTGTGTGACTGGCAACATAGCTTGGTTTTCTAACGTTTAGAGCAAGCGATGTCCGAAGCATAATCAACTCGTATTTGATCATCAGAGCTGTTTTTCCAGCGAACGTTCATTCCTCCTTGTCAGTGCAAGAAAAGCGTCTTCCAAAGTTGTGTTTTCAATCATGCCTGCCTTAGCTTTCAGCTCGTCCATTGTTCCTTCAGCAACGATTCTCCCTTCGCTCAGTATCGTGACCCTATCACATAATCGTTCAGCAATTTCGAGGATATGAGTAGAAACAAGTATTGAGCATCCATTCGTAGCTTTGTCCCTTAGAATCTCCTTAAAAAGCCTGCTTGAGGCGGGATCCAGCCCGTAGAACGGCTCGTCGAGCAAAATAACTTTGGGATCATGAACCAGAATTGAACAAACGACTACCCGCTGTTTCATGCCGTGCGAAAGGGCTCCGCAAAAATTCTGCTCAACACGTTTTAAGTCAAAAAGCTCCAAATATTCGTCGATGCGGTTTTCCAAAACATCATTCGGTAACGAGTAAGCTCTTCCGACAAGCCTCAGAAACTCTCTGACTGTCAATGTTTCATAGATTTGAGGCTCTTCAGGCAAATATCCAACCAAACTTTTTGACTTTTCAGGCTCCTTTTCAACGTCAAAGCCAAGAATCTTAGCTGAGCCACTTGTGGGTTTCAAAACGCCAGAAAGCATGTTTAGCACGGTTGTTTTTCCCGCTCCATTCGGCCCAAGTAGGCTGTGAATTGTTCCAGCTTCTACTCTTAGGTTTATGCCATTCACAGCTGTGTAGTTGCCGAACCTTTTAGTAAGGTCAAAAGTTTCAACAGCATATTGCTGCATGTTTCCTCGACAACAAAATTCGCAATAAAACCTTAAAAGCATGTGCCAAAAAAGAAGAAAACGCCCATAGGGAAACGGCTGAACAGTTAATCGGTAACATTTTTTAAGCAATCTTTAAAGGCATAAATCCATTAATAATTAAGAGACTGATATGGAGAGGTTTCTGCCGATACTTAACATTATTCAGACTCGATTAAGAGAAATCCTCAAAAGAAACGAAGTTTACATGTTGTCTTGGGACATGCCGCACATTCAGGCAGTAGGCGAAGACCTCGTTGAACTGGCTAACGAAACATGTCCAGAGCTTATTAGAGTTGAACACCGCGTTCTTTATGTTTCGCTTAGAGAAGCAGGACTGGGAATTCAAGACCGCGTAGCAATGATTCGAAAAGGAAGGCTTGAAGCCTCAGACAAGGAGTACTTCCGAAACGTCCATGAAGCCTTAGGAAACATCTGCACAAAAATTGAAACAGGAGAGTACTACAAGGCTCTGCTTGATGTGGCTTCAAAAAGGCAAGAAGAAACTTACGCTAAGTATAAGTAAAACGTTTTGCCCAAAAAAAGAAACATTGGCTCTCATTTTATAAGCCTCGAAAAAAGGGTAGAAAAAATGGATCTTGAACTTAAGGGACGCCCGCTGGTCTCAGGCATTAAATCTGGTACAGCTTTGGTATCCAAGAAACCGCTAAGTTTTCTAGGCGGCGTGGATCCCGAGACCGGCTTGGTGACCGAGAAAAACCACGATCTTTTGGGGAAAAGCATCAAAGATGTTGTTTTTTGTTTTCCTCACGGGCACGGGTCAACTGTTGGCAGCTACGTTCTTTACTCGCTTGCAAAAAAGAACGTGGGTCCAAAGGCGATTGTGAACGAAACAGCTGACCCAGTTGTAGTCGTTGGAGCAGTCATCGCAGACGTTCCCATGGTTGACAAAATCGATATTTCCCAGATAAGAACAGGCGACACCGTTGAGGTTGACGGCGGAAAAGGCACAGTAAAAATCTTGGAGAGGAAAAAAGCTTGCACTTGACTGCTGAAGAAGAAAAAATCTACGAGGGAGAACAAGGCTGGGCATACCAGACCGCGATGAAGATACTGGTTAAGCTTGGAGACCTTTTCGATGCGGAAAAACTGATTCCAATCGAGTCAGCTCACGTTTCAGGAGTCTCATACAAAACTCTTGGCGACGCTCCCATCGAGTTCCTCGAATCTTTAGCTGAGACAGGAGCAAAAGCGAAGGTTGCTTCAACGGTTAACCCTTCAGGACTCGACTACGAGGGAATAATGCGGTCTGCTGTGCCTGAAACAGTCAAGGAAAAACAAGAAAAAATTGTTGAACTCTACAAGAACATGGGCCTAAAACCCGTTTTAACATGCACTCCTTACTATGCAAGTAAGCCAAAACAAGGCAGCCACTTAGCGTGGGCAGAATCATCAGCCGTAGTCTACGCAAACTCAGTCTTAGGCTCATGGACAAACCGTGAAGGAGGACCAAGCGCCCTCGCATCCGCTCTGATCGGGAAAACCCCAAACCACGGGCTGCATAAACCTGAAAACCGCGAGCCCAACGTCCTAGTTAAGGTTGAGACAGACCTGAAAAACGAAGTGTGGTATGGGGCGCTGGGAATCTTCTTAGGCAAAAACTTAATGGACAAAGTACCAGTGATCGAAGGCCTACGTTACCCAAAAGAGGCAGATTTAAAGCAGCTAAGCGCAGCCTTAGCCTCGTCTGGAATGACGTCAGTCTTCTATCCCTGTAGCCGTTGCCCAAAAAAAGCAGAGAACCTTGAAAGACTGGCGGTTGATGGACAAATCTTGAAAAAGGCTTTTGAAGACCTTTCCACATGCAGCGAGGAACCAGACATGGTTTTTGTCGGATGCCCACACTGCTCATTAAACGAAGTTAGAAACGTCGCGAGGCTCGTTCAAGGAAGAAAGGTTAAAGAAAATGTTATGTTCTGGGTTTGCTCGTCCCGCCACGTTAAGGCAAAGGCTGCACGACACATTCAAACTATTGAGGCAGCTGGCGGAAAGGTTGTTTCTGACATATGCGCCGTTGTAACGTGGCTGAAGGAACTCGGCGTCGACACCTTGATGACGAACTCTGCGAAAACCGCGTTCTACGCGCCAACCATGAACAAGGTCAAGGTCAGATTAGCAACGTTAAAACAATGCGTCGAAACAGCTTGCCACAAATAGAAAGGCATTACTCGAACAGTTCTCGCCGAATTTTTGTAATAATTTTTTCGCTGGCACCTGTTTTCGGTATCTTTGCCTTTTCAAATTTTTCTTTAGGCACCCGTAGGGGTCGCGTTGCGTCGATGCCCATTTTTGAGGTTAACCCGCTTTCTTGGTCAGCTGACGGGTCTAGGGTTGATCCTCGCGTTTTTGGTATCACAACCAAGTCCTCGTCTGCTTGGAATCGGAGGGCAACTGCCCATTCCACCTGTTCAGGGTTGTAGACGTCGATGTCGGAGTCTACTACCACAGCGTGCTTAAGGCTTGGATGCCCAGCAAACGCGGCTAACAAAGCGTTTTTTGCGTCTCCATCAGTCTGTTTTTCAATCGAGATTACAGCGTGCAGCCATCCGCAACCGCTTGGCGTAAGGTTCACTGCCTTAACATTTGGGACGACGTTTGAGACCGCGTCGTAAATGGCTGCTTCACGTGGCAGTCCCATAAGTATCCTGTGCTCTGAGCCTCCGGGCAATAGTGCCTGGTAAACGTAGTCTTTTCGATGCATGACGCTAACTACATCTACGACAGGCTGGCTTCTCTGAACGTCGTATGTGCCCGTTATGTCGACAAATGGTCCCTCATCAACCTCTTTGGCTACTGAGATTTTGCCTTCGAGAACCAGTTCAGCCTCAGCGACTGCGTAAGCGTCAACTTTTTCGCACCTAACCAATCTTAGACAGCCGCATAGCAGCCTGTTCGCAATTCCGAATTCGCTTACTCCAAAAGGCGGTGAACAAGCCGCGGCTAATAGCACAGCTGGGTGAACGCCAATTGAAATTGCCACATCTAAGTCTTTACCCTTTTCTTTAGCCATGGTCCAAAGCCTGTAAAGGTGTCTAGGAACCAAACGGATGGCAAGCTGCTTGTCGTTCAAGACCTGAAGCCTGTGGATTGAGACGTTTTCAACTTTTCCATCGGGGCTTTGGGCTGACACGACGCCTGAGGTTATGTAGGGTCCAGCGTCTTTTTCGAAATGTGTTAGCACGGGAATCTTTGACAACCTAGGCGGTTCGACGACTTCTTTTACTGGGCCTTCGTCAACAACCTTGGGAGTCTCAGGCGACAACACCGCGTCTCTAAGATTCGGGTAAAGTTGTTCAGCTGATACGCTTAATGCTTGGAGGATTCTTTCTCGTGTTCCGCACACGTTTCCAACAACTTTCGAGTGGCTTTTGACGTTTTCGAAAAGAAGCGCTGGGCCGTCTTGAAAAGCGTCCATTATTGAGGAGATTTCGTGCTTTGTTGAAACCTCTTCTTTCACGTGGACCAACTGTTTTTTCTCTTCCAAGATTTCGAGAAAACTTCTAAGACTCACCTTCCCTCACCAACTTCTTCAAGGTTTTTTCAAGAAGTCCTAGAAACATGCGGCCTGCCTCTGCCTCAGTTGCGGTTTTAACGAAAACTGAGACCAAAACAATCTTCTTTAAGCTGTTAGCGAGGCGTTCCGCCAGCATCCTCGCAAGCGTCACGTTTCGTTCGCCTAGAAGAGTGGACGACAATGGTGGCCCAATCATTCCTGGGGTTTGTGGAACTGAGACTGCTAGGGTTCCGATGCTGTCCTGTCCTTCGCTTAACAGCACGACGTAGCCGTTTTTGGCTTCGATGAGTACTACGGAATAGACGTTGTCACCTACTTTGGTTTCTTCCCGTATGACTCGAGCCTGCGACATGGTTTCTTCGCCCTTAACCGACGATACTAGTGTGTCGCTCTAGGTATTTATCGGTTCCCCGACGGTTCGCCGAACACGCTTACGGTTTTGAAAGAAGCTTTTTCAGTTCAGCCCCGCTGTTCTTCCAGTAGAAGCCTAAGATGCTTACGTCTGTGCCTAAGCTGAAGTTTCGCACACCCAGTTCCATATACCTTTTTGCGTCTTCAGGCCTAAAGATTTCAGCTCTAGGAGCCACGTTCATCTTTAACGCAGTCTTTATGGTCTTTAGCTCTGCTTCTCTCACTTTTTGGTTCGTCACGTCACCTGGCAAGCCAATGCTGACAGAATAGTCAGATGGCCCAAATTGTACCATGTCTATGCCTTCAACGGAGAGGATTTCCTCTAGGTTTTCAACCGCCTGCTTCTTTTCTATCATCAATGCGACAACTGCTTCGTCGCACATTTTCACGACGTCTGCCGCTGTGCCTGTGGCGCCAACGTACCCTACTCTTCGATCCATTCTGAACCCGCTGAGGCCTTTTGGTTCCATTCTCACTGCGCGTACTGCCTCTTCAGCGTCTTGAACTGTTCGGATGTCGGCGAAAAGCACATTTTGAATGCCAGCTGCCAAGGCTCTTCCAGCCAGGTACGTTCGAGGTTCTTGGTCGATTTTTATCATGGACGAGATGCCTACTAGTTCAGCTGCTCTTGCAATATTGTCGAAGTCGTAAAGGTCGTAAGGTCCGTACTCGCTTAGAAACTCAACATAGTCGTAGACGCCTGTGTTCCCAACAATCTCAACCAGCCCAGGCCACGAAATCATTATTCGGGTTCCAATTGTCGGTTCGCCTTTTCTCATTAACTCTCTAAGTCTGTTCGCCTTCAAATACGGCACTGCTCCAATGAACGTACCATTTAAATGAAGCATATAAAACTTACAAATAGTTTCGAATCAAGACCGACTGTTCAACAGCAAGAACGTCACTATAGTCTACAACTTGGCAATATTTTTCCATTTGCACGCTACCACATCGTCTCGAAAAGCCTAACCGCATCATTATAAGACAAGGGGTTCGGGGTTCTCTTAATCAGACGGCTAAATGTGAGAAGCTTTTCAGCTAATTTTGGCACGTCTCTTCGTGGAATGTTCAAGTCGCGCAGCCGTTTCGGCATCTGCAACTTATCCATCAGCCCAAGAATAGCATCTGAAATGGCTAAACCCGTTTCCTCAAGCCCTAAATTTTCAGTTTCAATCTCGAGTGATTCTGCGATTTTTGGAAGCTTCAAAGGAATAGATGAAGCGCAGAATCTGAACACGTAGGGCAGAACCAAGCCGCATGATGTTCCGTGCGAGACTTTGTATGACACAGCGAATGTGTAAGCCGCCGCGTGGCCCAAGCATACGCCTGCGTTCCCAAACGACATTCCAGCAATCAACGAGCCGAGGCACATGCCTTCTCTGCTTTCCGGGTCTCCGCTTTCGTAGGCTTTAGGCAGATTGGCAAAAATGAGCTTAACAGCTTTGATAGCAAGTGAGTCCGTGATTGGATTAGCGTTAACTGATATAAGCGCTTCTAAAGCGTGGCTTAAAGCATCCAGCCCTGTTGACGCCGTAAGTCGCGGGGGTAAATTGTACGTTAGGCTTGGGTCAACGATGGCTACATTACAAAACATATGGGGGCTTATAATTGAGGTTTTTAACTCGTCCTCGGTGATCGTTAGAACCGCCACGTTAGTGACTTCCGAACCAGTACCCGCAGTGGTTGGCAAAAGAATGCTTGGCACACTTGGATTTTTAACAAGGTCAACGCCGACGTAGTTCCGCATTGGCCCAGGGTTGGTCAGGGACATCGCTGCAACTTTCGCCATGTCTAGGACGCTTCCGCCACCTACGCCGACTATGATGTCGTATTTTTTTCTTCTAGCCGTAGACGCAACGTTTTCAGCAATTTCCAGAACTGGTTCAGGCTCAACTGCATCGAAAAGGTTAACTTCGAACCCTTGGCTGACTAAAGACTCCTCAATTTTTGCCGGTATGCCAGTCTTTTCAAGGTTTTTGTCAGTTACGAGAAACGCTTTTTTTCCGCCTAGAGCTTTGGCCTCAGTCCCAACGTTCTCAGAAGATTTTACGCCAAAAAGGATCTTCTTAGGCAGCTGAAAACTGTGAATCTTAGCTGTTGGCTGACTTTTCAGCAACCTCTTATCACCTTGCGAATGCGGTATCAAAATATCTGTTTTAGGTATTTGAGCGTTTTACAATTCTTGCTTATGACCTAGGTGACTTTGATATGGTCTAAAGCTATGGATTTGAGGTTGATAGAAACACATTGCCATGGCGTATGAGGCTGCGGTTTAGCCCTAACAGTGTCCTTTACATATAAGGACTAAAAATAAGTGAAACGAAGAAAATTGGTATCTGAGGCTGCTGCTTTATTGAATGAAGAAACTAGAAGAGCTGAACAAGTTCTCGAAACACTTAAGGAGCATTTCGGCGTTCCCCGTCTCGTAGACATCGGGAATGAACCTTTCAAGGTTTTGGTTAGAACAATCATCAGCCAATCTACAGCTGAGGTAAACACCCGAAGAGCGTACCAGAACCTTTCCGGAAAATTTTCAATCACGCCCCAAGAATTGGCTAACGCGGAAATCTCGGAAATTGAAGAAGCATTAAGAGTCGCTGGCCTTTACCGAAATAAAGCTAAGATTCTCAAAAGGGTTGCAGCACAGGTTCTGGAAAAGTTCAATTGTTCACTTAGTTTCATCCATGACTTGAACTTGGAAGAGGCAAGAGCAAGGCTTATGAGCTTGCCTGGAGTCGGTCCGAAAACCGCTGATGTTGTGCTTCTTTTTTCAGCTCAAAAGCCCACATTACCTGTTGATACGCATGTGGACAGGGTTTCGAAAAGGCTGAATCTTGCTCCAAGGCGCGCCAGTTACGATGTTGTGCGGGAGACGCTTCAAAAACTGTATCCGTCTGAGGAATACTTGACTGTTCATTTGCTCTTCATTTCTTTGGGACGAAAATACTGCAAGGCTTTAAAGCCCATTCACGCCGTCTGTCCAGTTAGGAATCTTTGTCCTTCAGCTGAGACTTAGGTTTTCAAATAGCATACCAATTTCGTGTCCTTCGCCGTTAAGTTTTATTTGGCTAACCACAATTTTTGTCACTTCCCCATTTACAGCCGTGTTTATTACGATGTTTCCTTTATCGAAGTCGATGTAGCTGATTGTTCCTAACCCCAGAACCTTTCCAGCTGCGTCCTCAAGAGATATTAAAAGTCCTTCTTCGTCTCCTCGTCGAAGGCAGAAAACGCGTTTTCCAAGTTCAGACTCGAGCTTTTTTACATGTTCCTCTTCGAACGAAAACGTTTTGCCAACCATAACAGCCACGTAGTTTGGAAATTCTTGGCAGAATAGAACCTCTTTTCCAGTAAGTCCCTCTATCCGCTTTTTCAGCAAAGAATCTACGCCTTTTTTGAACATCAAGTCCCCGTCGACGGCAATCCAGCTTAACGGGAAAGAGCGAACCTTTGTTTCTTTAAGGTACTTCTTGTACGCTGACTCTCGCAGAAGCTTTCTGGTTTCTTGGTCACGCTTCTTTATAAGCTGAGGTGAGCTAACGACTACAACTTCATGATTAGTAGACACAACCTCAATAATTGGAGTCAGCTCGCCATTACACTTAACCGCGACAATTACGTTTGGCGCAAGTTTTTCCACAAGGTTAACCTTGTAGTCAACAGCTGCCTCCCCCTCTACCCAACCGTCAGTGTTAACAATAACAAGGTCAGATGATTGCTCAAGCGCTTTTTGCTTTAATGCCTGAAGCGCATCTACGACTGCCCTTGGTTTGCGACCTGGGCTTGTGACACCTATGAACCTTAATTCGTCAGCCTGCAGTTTGAAGAGGTCGACAACAGTGCTGTTTAACTTGCATAGGCTGACTGTTCCTGGGGGGCCTATGTCTGACTGACCTATGTCTCCGTCTACGATGGCGATCTTTAATTTTTTTGCAAAAGACGAATTAGCTAAATAGGTGCAGAACGCCGTCTTTCCACAATCAACTCCGCCGACAACAAGAACGGTTGTAGGGGCACCTCGTGAAAGAATTTTTTCTGCAGCTTGCTTCCATGAGGTTGGTATTGCGTCTCCTTCAATGATTGTGTAGGACGCTGAGTCTCCTAAAGCCAGTTCTACCTCGCAGTCAACTATGCTTTCCAGAGGCATCCGTTTTCCTCTGCGAACCACGATCTGTTCTTTAGGCTCAACTAGCGTGCCAAGGACGGATAGTTTTCCTACGTTTAGCTGTATTCGAGCTGGGCCGTCGACGAGTAAGGTTTTTCCACGTTCAACTTTAAGCATCATCGCTAGTTCCTTCTTGGCTTCATTGTTCCGTTCTTTCTGCCGATTTCTGTGGCTGAGTCGGCGTCAGTCACTTTTTTTCTGAAGCCGTCGCCTCTTAGGGTGCTTGTGCCTGCTTCGCTTACAATTTCAATTGACACGTCCCTAGGCAAAGATAAATCCAGCCTAGCTGCGATTTCCTCAGCTAGTTCAGGGATTCCGTTCCCAATCTTAACGTGCTTCGTCTGGCTTGGAGTCTTTTTTAACTCCATCAAAACGGTGTCAACAGTTTTTTCCAGGCTCAAAATTTGCATCTTTTTTATGACTTTGCCGTCGCCGAGAACTGCGACGCCGAAGTTTTTTCCAGGGTCTATTCCAACCGTAACTTCCTTGTAAGCCGTCTTGTTTTGAATTACCTGCAATGCCCTAGTAACTACGTCAGAAGGGTCACTTTCCGGGTCAAAGACCAAAACATTTGGGTGGTCCACAAGATGCCTCTCATTAGCCGTCGTTATGACCACTTGGACTGAAGGCGAAATCGGCTTCTGCGGCAAACAACTTAAGAAAGAAAGCTTCCTCTGCTTAAGTTCATTAACCAGCAAGTAGTAAGCCTTACCTGAAACTGTGGCAACGGCTATTTTTTGGCTCATGCCCCGACTCCTTAGTAATAGTAACAAAACACCAAAAGAATAAAAGTTTTCTATCAAGCCAAACCCACAAAAGATCCCTCGGCAATATATCAAAGAGTCTCCAAGCATGCGGGAATCCACAATTCCAAGTCTACATAAAGAAAAAACTCAACATGCATGGAACAACCGCAAACAGGCACAAGAATAGGGTAGATGGTCAAGAAAGGTGACCCTAATATATATACCCACTTCCCCTCAACATCTTCACAGAAACAAAAACCAAGATACGCACGATCTTCCACAACCATAGACCATTTGACGCAACTTTAGACTAAAAACATCAACCGACAATTAAGATACGTGTCTGTTCTTAGGAAACTGAGTTTGGACACTTGATTCACAAGTCAATAATGAAGGCTCATTACATTCTGGTCTTCTATGAAGAAACGAGCCAATCCCGCAAAAATAAACGCAAACAAGTGCCGCCACAACTGGCTTGAACTAGGATTCTCACCTAAAACAGGCAAAAGATACAGGCAATGCCAAAAATGCGGTACAATCAAAGAAGACTACACATCCTACATCTCCTGAGCTTTGCAACCTAAAGACGAGATGTTTTTTCGGAAAAACGTCATTCCTCTTTTCTCTTAGATGCCTCGGCCTCTGGAAACTCTTTGAGCTTTTCAGCCATTTCCCGTAGGCGTTTGTCAACCTTACTGTTAACCGTGTTTTCCTCGAACGTTCCATCAGACTTTCTATTGCCTGCCTTTACGCCTGTAAGAACTTCGATGCCTTCATCTATCGTTTTAACCGAGTAAATATGGAACTTCCCAGCTTTAACGGCCTCAACGATTTCTTCCTTCAACATGAGGTTCTGAACGTTGCTTTCAGGAATCATTACCCCCTGTTTGCCCGTGAGCCCCTTCGCCTTGCAAACCTCATAGAAGCCCTCGATCTTCTCGTTGACTCCGCCAATCGCTTGAACCTCACCCTTCTGGTTCACCGAACCCGTAACCGCAATGCTCTGCTTAATCGGTATTCCAGACAAAGCTGAAAGAAGAGCGTAAAGCTCCGCGCTTGAGGCGCTGTCTCCCTCAACTCCGCTGTAGCTCTGCTCAAAAACGAGACGTGCAGAAAGAGTTAGAGGCTTGTCCTGAGCGTACTTGTTCGAAAGGTAGCCGCTAAGAATCAGAACTCCCTTAGTGTGAATTGGGCCTCCAAGCTTCGCCTCCCTCTCAATGTCCACGACTCCTTCGCGTCCAATACCAATGCTCGCAGTCAGACGAGAAGGCATACCAAAACTAAAGTCTCCAAACCCAGTGACCGACAACCCGTTAACTTGCCCGACAACAGAGCCCTCAGTGTCAATAAGCAAAACTCCGCGCTTAATCATCTCCTTGATTTTTTCTTGAATCAGGTTAGAACGGTAAATTTTTTCCTCAATTGCCTTTTTTACATGACTGGCGGTAATGTAATTTGATCCTTCCTGAACCGCGTAGAAATTGGCTTCACGGATAATGTCAGCAACTTCAGCGAACCTTGTGGAAAGCTTTGCCTGATCCTCAGCAAGCCTAGATCCATACGCAATTATTTTGGACACAGCGGAAGCGTCAAGATGCTTAAGTTTTTCCTTTTTACAAAAAGTGCAGATGAAAGCCGCGTATTTACGCATGTTCTCTTCTGTACGATCCATCACGGTATCAAAATCCGCCTTCACCTTGAAAAGCTCTTTGAACTGGGGGTCATACCTAACAAGCAGTTCATAAACAAGAGGGCTACCAATCAGAATAACCTTAACATTTAAAGGAATAGGCTCAGGCTTTAACCCCTTTGTTGTTATGAACCCTAGTCTTTCACCTGCCTCCTCAATCATAATTTCCCTGTTCATCAAAGCCCTCTTCAAGCTATCCCAAGTAAACATGTTGCCCAAAGTTTCCCCAGCTGGAAGAACCAAATAGCCGCCGTTAGCCGCATGCAGCGAACCACCGTGAATCATAGTGAAATCTGTGGATAAAACTCCAAGCCTCGCCTCTTTCTCAATTCTGCCAAAAAGATTCTGATAAGTCGGGTTCTGCTCCAAAACAACAGGTGCACCCCTAAGGCTAGAATTGTCAACCACCACTTTAACCTCGTACTTCCTGAAAGGCAGCTCCTCAACCCAAGGAAAAGGCTGCTGAGCCTGCGTCTTAGGCTCCGAAACAAACTGTTCGAGATTCTCTAAAATATCGTTCTGAACAGCGATCAAATAATCAACGATTTCCTTATGATTCTTATATTTCTCTTTCAGTTCACTCATAGCAAACTCAATTGTGTACAAAGCAACCTCTTGATCCATCTTCCTGATTGCCTCATCAGTCTTTCTCGCTAATCCCCTGAGCTGCCTCATGGCGCTTCTTAATTCAGCTTCCAAAACATCCCTTTTTTTCTGAATTTCAGCTCTTACCTCGGGACTCAATGAAAGAAAGTCCTTTTCATTCAAAGGTCGACCTTTCACAACTGGAATAGTTAATAATCCAATTGGGCTGCTTTGAAGGATGAAGCCCTCAGCCTGAGCCTTCATGTTTAGCTCAGCGAAAAGCTGCTCCCTTTCTTTTTCAATAGCCCCAATCGTAATTTCTCTTTTCCTAGCGTACTCATCACTTTCAAAAACCTTAGGAAGGTTCTTACGCACCTCCTGAATGAAGTTTGCCATATCCTTCTGAAAAATCTTAGCCATCCCTGGAGGAAGACTAATAGCATTAGGCTCATAGGGATTCTGGAAATTATGCACGTAGCACCAGTCGGTCGGAACAGGCTTTGTCTTTGCAACCTCCTCCAAGAAATCTTTGACAGCCGTTGTTTTTCCCGTCCCAGGAACTCCAGCCACGAAGATGTTGAATCCACGTTCAGCAATATCTATTCCAAACCTCAATGCTCGAACAGCCCTATCCTGACCAATGATCTCTTCAAGCGGCGACAGATCCTCCGTTGTGTCGCACGCCATCAGCTGAGGATCACATTCCTTCCTAAGATCCTCAGGAACCAATTCCCTTATCAAAAAACCACCTCAAAAGAAAGACGCACATAAATATTTACAACCTTTTACTATAAAAACCTTCGAAACACTCTAAAGAAAAATGTAAACGGTCAAATTCTGTAGGAAAGAATCAACGAAGCGGTAAATTTAATTGAATTCACATAATCCTTGATTCTCACATTTTCGTTAGGCGCATGAACCTTGGAACCTGGATATCCAACGCCGCCTGCGGATGCAACAGGGATACCCATCCAATTCTTGATCACGTAAAAAGGACTTGTCCCAGCAACAGTTGGCCAAACAACGGGTTTACAGCCATAAACCCTCTCAGCGGTTTCAATCACGCGGACAACAAAGGGATCATTAGGCGAGGTCTTAGCAGGCTCATAACCACCGTGATAAACGACAGTTACGTCACCGAACCCTAAATTATGTAAGTACTCTTTAAGCCTCCTAAACTGAACATCAGGTTTCTGAGCCTCAACAAGCCTAAAGTCAACCTTAACCATCGCCTCAGAAGGAAGAACAGTCTTTGAACCCTGACCCGTGTAGCCCGCCTCAAACCCAGCGATGTTGCACGTCGGAGAAAACCGTAGAACCCTCTGGCTTTCAACACCCGTTACTCCGCCAAGGTACTCCGTAAGTCCAAGCTCTTCTTTATCCGCTTTTTCGTCGAAAGGCGCCTGCTTAAGGAGTTGAATGTCTTTTTCGGTTGGCGGAACAACCTCGTCGTACCATCCTGGAATCCTAATTTTTTCATCAGGCCCCTTCAATGACGAAAGCAGCCAAACAAGCCTCCACGCCGGGTTAGGCACAATCGGAGCCAGGGAGGAGTGCACATCCCTTTTTGGTCCCTTAGCTCTGAATTCCACGTAAAGTATACCTTTGACTCCTAGACTAACGCTCGGCCTGTTCTGTCCATCCACTCCGTCACCCTCCCACACGTACCCGTCAGCCCTCAGAAGATCCATGTTTTCATTTACGAATGATCCGAGATGCGGGCTTCCAATCTCCTCCTCGCCTTCGACGAAAAACTTTAGGTTCACAGGAAAGTCGTGGTAAACCGCCTTCAAAGCCTTTACAGCTTCTATGCGTGCTACGAGGCTTCCCTTATTGTCATCAACACCTCGAGCAAAAATTTTACCGTCCTTAATTCTAGCCTCAAAAGGAGGAAAATCCCAAAGATCCAAAGGCTCAGGAGGCTGCACATCATAATGGTTGTAGAAACCTAAAGTCTGATTGGCTTCTCTGCTTTTGAGCTCGCCGAAAACAACGGGATTGCCGTCTTTGACGGAGACAACTTTGACGCAGATTCCAGCGTCAGCCATCATGTCTTTAAGAGTCTCGACGCATTCGCTAATGCCCTTGTCTTGAGCCGATATGCTTGGCTGAACACAAAGCGTCCTTAAGTCCTCAACAAACTCGTTAACATGCGAGTCAATGTAACTAAAAACTTTCTTCACTGACATTTTTTGGTCCTCCAAACATTAAGAATCATATAAGCCGAAAAAGGCTTTTGGATACCCAGAGACGTTGCTTCAAGCTTCAAGAATATTTACCATGGCAGTTTTCCATGCTTCTTCACGTAACTGACAAGCCCACCCTCGTCAAGAATCAACTGAAGCTGAGGTGGCAACGGCTTAACAACATAGGATTCGCCGCATGAAATGTTTCTGACAACGCCTTTTGACAAATCAACCTCAAGCACATCTCCGTCACAGATTTTGTCAACCCAGTCACACTCGACAGCTGGCAGCCCAATGTTTATGGCGTTTCTATAAAAGATTCGAGCAAACGTCTTCGCTATAACAGCAGCAACACCAAGATGCTTAAGAACCAAAGGCGCCTGTTCCCTGCTTGAACCACAACCAAAGTTTCTGCCACCGACAACAAAATCGCCTTTCTGAACCTTCGCAGCGAACTCGAGTCTAGCAGCCTCCATAGCGTGCTTAGAAAGCTGATCAAGATCCGTTATGCTGAACTTGTATTTTCCTGAAATAATAATATCCGTGTTAACGTCGTCTCCGAACTTCCAAGCCTTGCCACGTTTAACCATTTAGCCTAAGCCTCCTTCAACAGTCTACGAGGATCAGTTAATTTACCCTCAACCGCCGATGCAGCCGCAGTTGCAGGTGAAACCAAGAAGATTTGTGACTCTGCGCTTCCCATCCTCGCCTTAAAATTACGGTTAGACGTTGAAACACACACTTCGCCGGATGCTAAGATGCCTTGATGCCCACCAGCGCAAGGTCCACAGCCAGGATTACAGACCGCACAACCTGCATCCAGAAAAATCTCGATCAACCCCTCTTTCAAGGCTTGCATGTAAACCATACGCGACGCAGGTGTAACAATCACGCGGACTCCCCTCTTGACCTTATTTCCCCTCAAAATTTTCGCTGCCACTCGAAGGTCGGAAAGCCGCCCGTTTGTGCACGAACCTAGAAAAACCTGGTTGACCTCTTTGCCCTCAACCTCTGAAACTGGTTTTACGTTGTCAACCAAGTCGGGGCACGCAACTTGAGGCTCAAGATCTGAAACATCTAAGAAGAGCTTCTGAAAGTATTCAGCATCCTCATCACTTTTGTACCCCATCTGTGCGGTATGCCCAAGCGACCTCAAATACGCCAAAGTTTTTCTGTCCGGTTCAATCAAGCCTGTTTTTGCTCCCATCTCGATGGCCATGTTTGAAAGGGTCAGCCTTCCCTCGACATCCATTTCCCGCACGGTTGATCCACAGTACTCTATAGCCTTGTAGTTAGCTCCATCAGCCTTCACGGTGCCAACTATCTTCAAAATCACGTCCTTTGGAAAAACCATAGGAGGCAGCTTACCCTCAACACTGATTTTTAGCGTCTCAGGAACCTTAAACCACAGTTTCCCAGACAAAAAAACAGCAGCCATCTCGGTTGAGCCTATGCCCGTGGCGAATGCACCGACCGCGCCGTAAGTGCAAGTGTGGGAGTCAGAGCCAACCACTAAGCCGCCTGGAAACACTAATCCTGACTCAATCATAAGCTGGTGACAAACTCCAGAGCCAACCTCAAAAAAGTTTACTCCGTGTTTAAGGGCGAATTCCCTAAGGTTTTTTTGAACAACAGAAATTGCTTCGTTGGCGCTTGGTGCGACATGATCGATGACAGCCGCCACTTTAGAGGGATCCCAAAGTTGTTTCCCACCCATCTCGTGAAAGGCGTCCAATACAAGCTTCGCCATTCCATCATGCATCATGGCGCCGTCGACATTTGCTATAACGATGTCTCCCTTGTAAGCATCTTTTCCAGAAGCACGACTAAAAATCTTCTCAGAAATCGTCTTACCCATAAATTAGACCTCAATCAGGCATCTTACTTCATACGTCTCTGCCTTGTTAACAGCTTGTTGATGCCGTTTACCATAGCTTCAACGCTTGCCATTACGATGTCTTCACGGGCGCCTCTTGCTGAAACAACGTTTCCGTACTTGTCCTCAACCTTAATAATGACCTCGGCGACGGCGTTAGAACCGCCTGTCAAAGCTTCAAGACGGTACTCCTTCAGCCTAACACTGGCAAGGTTGTCCGTAATTTTCTGTATTGCCCTAATGGCAGCGTCCACTGGGCCGACGCCGGTTTCAGCAGCAATGTATTCTTTTCCATCAAGCGTCAACTTAACGGAGGCGGTTGGAATAACGTGGATTCCTGTTGTTACAGCTAAGTCTGTCAGATTGATGATTTTTTCTTCTTCAGCTTCACCAATTATGGTTCTTGCAATGGCGAACAAATCGTCGTCAGTTACGGATTTGCCTTTATCACCAAGTTCCTTCACTCGACTGACAATCTTCATGAGCTGTTCTTCATTTGGATGGAGCCCTAACTCGTCTAACTCAGCTTTTATGCCATGTTTACCAGCTAGCTTGCCAGCAATCAGCCGTCTTCTTCTGCCAACAACTTCTGGACTGAACGGCTCAAACGTCAACGGCTCCACAGTTACACCTCTTGTGTGAACTCCAGACTCATGTGAGAACGCGTTCTCGCCAACTATTGCCTTGTTCGGCTGAATTACAACTCCTGTTAACCGCGAAACAAGTCTTGACGTGTTGTAAATAAGCTGCGTGTTAACCCCGGTTTTTTTCTTGTAGATAAGGTGAAGCCCCATCACAACTTCCTCAAGCGACGCATTGCCAGCTCTCTCACCTAGCCCATTTACAGCTACGTGGACCTGGGAGGCGCCTCCAACAACACCAGCCAGTGAATTAGCAACAGCCAAACCAAAATCGTTGTGACAGTGAACACTTAACGGCGTCTTTACAACATCTTTTAGTTCTCGAATAAGTTTTTCCATCGAATAAGGCTCCATAATGCCCACGGTGTCTGGAATGTTAATTCTGTCAGCTCCTGCTTCTTCAGCTGCTTTACAGATTTTCCTTAAAAAGGCTAAATCTGTTCGGGTTGCATCCATTGGTGAAAACTCGCAGATAAGCCCGTGATCCTTTATGTATTGTACAGAGTCAACAGCAGCCTTTAGAACCTGTTCGCGGGTCATGTTCAAAGCATACTTCATTTGAACCTCCGATGTTGAGATGAAAGTGTGAATAGAGTTTGGGCTACATGATATAGCGATGTCTAAATCATCCTTTTTAGTGCGGGTTAAGCAGCATACCTCAGCCTTTAAACCAGCCGCCACTATGGCTTTTACGGCTTTTTGTTCGCCTTCAGATGAAGATGGAAACCCAGCTTCAATTACATCCACGCCTAGCTTGTCAAGCTGCACAGCAATCTCCAATTTCTGTTCAGATGTAAGAGATACACCTGGAGTTTGCTCTCCATCCCTCAATGTTGTATCAAAAATTCTTATGTACTCCATTCCTATTTCACCTCATTACAGCTGGAATTTAGAGATTCAGTTTCAATATTTCCGAAGCAATGGCCTCACCCATCTGTATTGTCGTTAGGTTGCCGCCAAAGTCTGGAACAGTCAAGCCTTTAGTCAGAGCTCTAACCACGCCTTCTTCAACAGCCTTCGCTGCCTTCATGCATACATCGTCATGGCGTTTTTCACCAAGCCACTCAAGCATCATCTTTGAGGCTAAAATCATAGAGCAAGGGTTCGCATTATGCTTACCAACCCTTGTCGGCGCAGCGCCATGAACTGGCTCAAAAAGGGCAAAGTTGTCGCCGATGTTAGCGCCTGGCGCCATGCCTAGTCCTCCAACAAGCTGCGCTGCCTCATCAGAAAGGATATCGCCAAAAAGGTTAGTTGTTACGATCACGTCGTATTCTTGGGGCTCCTTAAT
Organism: Candidatus Bathyarchaeota archaeon; assembly: GCA_018397065.1. Taxonomy (GTDB): domain Archaea; phylum Thermoproteota; class Bathyarchaeia; order Bathyarchaeales; family DTEX01; genus JAGTRI01. The sequence goes on along the minus strand of JAGTRI010000005.1, from coordinate 11,448 downwards.
CAACCTCATCGAGGCTGCGTCAACGTACTGTTCGTTAAAACTAATGTTCGGGTATTCTCCCGCAACTTTTCTGCAGACTTCGGCGAAAAGCCCACATGTCTTTTTCAGCACGTTAGACTTGTGCACAGCTGTGACCTTTCTTTTATTGTTCCTAAGCATTGCTAAATCGAAGGCTTTCCTCGCTATTCGTTCGCTTCCTTTGCGTGTGATAACTCTTAATGCCACAGCAGTATCATCAATTACGAATTCAAAACCCTTATACAAGCCTTCAGTGTTTTCCCTAACAATAACGAGGTCTATGTCGTTTCTCAAACATTGAACCGTCGGATACGCCTTTACTGGTCGAATATTAGCGTAAAGGTCAAACATCATTCTCAACTTGACAACGACGTCCGCAGCAGTCTCACCAACCGGTCCCTTTAGACATGCATCTGAATTCTGTATGACCTTAACAGTTTCTTCTGGAAGCGCAACCCCAGCTTTTTCTAAGCACGTATCTCCAGCCTCCAGTTCAATGAACTTAAGTTTAAGACCAAACTTTTCCTGAACTGCATTCATCACACGCATGGTTGTCTCCGTTAGCTCTGGGCCAATTCCATCTCCGGGAATCAAGGCGATTTTATAAGTCACGTATTTTTCCTCCTTTCTTCTTAATGTGAGCAATTAACCCTCCATCCTGCAGGATTTCCAATATGAAGCCTGGAAGTTTAGTTGCTTTAATAACCCGTTTATTCGTCTCGTTCACAATTAGCCCTTCATCAAGGTTAATTGAAAGCAGGTCTCCTTCCTCAATCTGACTTGAGGCATCTGGGCATTCAAGCACTGGCAATCCTATGTTGATTGCGTTTCGGTAAAAGATGCGGGCAAAAGAATCTGCAACCACGCATTTAACGCCTGCATATTTTAGGGCTAGTGGAGCTTGTTCGCGGCTTGATCCGCAACCAAAATTTTTCGCAGCGACTAAGACAACACCGTTCTTTGCCTTCTCAACAAATTTCGGATCTATACCTTCCATGGCATGTTTAGATAATTCCGTTGGGTCAAGCAAGGTTAAGAACTTACTTGGAATAATGACATCTGTGTTCACGTCGTCTCCATAGACAACGGCTTTGCCAGAAACCTTCACGTCTAAGCCTCCCCTAAAGTTGAAGGGTCAACAATTTTTCCCGCAACAGCTGAGGCTGCAACAGTTGCTGGTGAAGCCAAATATACCTTAGCCTCAGGACTGCCCATTCTGCCTATGAAGTTTCTGTTGGAAGCGCTTACACAAACCTCTCCTGGAGCAAGTAACCCCATGTGTCCACCAAAGCATGCACCACACGTAGGATTGCAGACCAAAGCTCCGGCTTTGAGAAACACTTCGAATAAACCGCGTTTTAAAGCCTGCATATAAACGTCCTGCGATGCTGGAGAAATAATTAGCCTCACGTTCTTAGCAATCTTTTTTCCATAAAGAAACTTTGCTGCCAATTCTAAGTCTTCCAACCGCCCGTTTGTGCAGGAGCCTATGAACGCTTGGTCAATTTGTGTGCCCTCAACATCTTTGACCGGCTTAACGTTGTCAACTGAGTGTGGGCAGGCAACCTGGGGACCTAATTTTTCTAGGTTCACCTCAACCTCTCTTTCGTAAGACGCGTTTTCATCGCTTGCTAGAATTTTGAACTGTTTGTCGGTAACGTCTTTAATGTATTCTAATGTGACTTTATCTGGACTGATTAACCCTGTTTTTGCTCCCATTTCAACTGTCATGTTGCAAAGAGTCATCCGTCCGCTTACACTAACGTTGCCAATAGACGGACCAGTGAACTCAACAGCCCTATAGTTTGCGCCATCAGCTCCAACTTTACCAATAACGTAAAGTATAACGTCTTTTGGTGTTACGAACCTCTGGAACTTTCCAGTTATGTTAACTTTGATTGTTGAAGGAACTTTAAGCCATATTGTTCCTGTTGCGAATACGCCAGCCATCTCGGTTGAGCCTATACCTGTAGCGAACGCGCCAACCGCTCCATATGTGCATGTGTGAGAATCCGCTCCTACCACAAGTTCTCCTGGGCAAACATGACCTTTTTCAACCATGACTTGATGGCAGACACCACCGTAGCCAACATCATAAAAAAACGGAATCTCCTGCTCTTTAGCAAAGGCTCTCATAATTTTGTGCAGCTCAGCAGACTTCACAGAGTCAGCTGGAACCTGATGGTCCAACACCATAACTACACGGTTTCTGTCCCAAACTTTGGGGGTTCCTATTTCCTTAAAGGCTTGTATGGCGAGGGGGCCAGTAATTTCGTTAACCATCGCCATGTCGACTTTTGCGTCTATGATCTCACCTGGCTTAACTTCGTCTTTTCCCGAAGCAAAAGCAAGAATTTTTTCTGCGATGTTCATTGTTTTCGCTTTTCCATCACAGATGTTAGCTATTTTTCAATCCCTGAGGTCTTCCTGATGAATTTACCTACTTGCTCAAGAGGGTGCTTTTCGATTTCTTCCATAAGAGCCTTGAGTCTTTTTTCTCCAGATTTGTGTTCTTCAACCCATTCTTTAGCGAAGCTTCCGTTTTGAACGTTTTTCACCGTTTTCCGCATGTTTTCTTTCACATGCTCATCAATAACTTTGGGACCAACTGTCAATCCACCGTATTTGGCTGTGTCAGAAACTGCTCGAAGCATGCCAATGATTCCCTTTTGGTAAATAAGGTCCATTATCAACTTTGCCTCGTTGCAAGCTTCGAAGTAGGCTAACTCAGGGGGGTAGCCGTTCTCGACGAGAACATCAAAGCCGTTCTTAATTAGCTCAATTAAGCCGCCGACTAGAACTGTTTGTTCACCGATTAGGTCGCTTTCAGTCTCGTCTTTGAAGGTTGTCTCAATAACTCCCGCTCTTGTGCAACCAAGAGCCTTTGCTACGGCTAGAGCAGTTTCCATAGCCATGCCAGATGGGTTCTGGTAGACAGCAACCAGAGCTGGCACGCCGAAGCCGGCTTGATAGGTTTCTCTAAGTCTTATGCCTGGGCTTTTTGGGGCAACCATGATTACGTCCACGTTTTTCGGAGGAACAATTTGTTTGAAGTGAATGTTGAACCCGTGAGCGAAGTCCAAGGTTTTTCCTTCATGGAGGTGTGGGGCAATATCTCTTGCATAAATTTCCGGTTGAGCCATGTCAGGTACCAGAACGAAGATTACATCAGCTTTTTCTGCAGCTTCCGAAATTTCGTAGACCTTGAACCCATCTTTTTGGGCTTTTTTCCATGATTCTCCTCCTTTCCTCAAGCCTATTATGACATTCAAACCGGAATCTCTCAAATTCTGCGCTTGCGCGTGCCCTTGGCTGCCGTAGCCAATTACAGTGATTGTTTTATTTTTCAGCGGGGTCAAACTCGCATCTTTTTCAAAATATACTTTAACCATTCTTCAACATCACCTTTTTATTCCATTCTTGCAGATTTCATTCCTCTTGAAAGAGCCGTTATTCCTGTTCTCGCAATTTCTTTTAAGCCAAACGGTTTCATTAACTCAATGAATGCATTTATTTTGTCTGAATCGCCTGTGATTTCGACAACCAGCGAGTCATGTGCAACGTCAACTACGTGTCCTTTAAAGATTTCTGTATAGTTGATGACGTCTGATCTGACTTTGGTGTCGAGAGTACTTATTTTTACAAGAGCTAGCTCTCTAGTTACGGTATATTCAGGGTCAAGTATGCTTACTTTTACGACATCTATAAGTTTCTGAAGCTGTTTTACGACTTGTTCAACCATTCTTTCATCGCCTTTTATCGTCACGGTTAATCTAGCAAGGTCTTTCTGTTCAGACGCTCCAACTGTGATGGTTTCGATGTTGAATCCTCTTCGCCTGAACATGTTGGAGACGCTGTAGAGAACACCTGGCTTGTGTTCGACAATTGCGGAAACAATATACGTCCTTCCTTCTCTTGTCATCGCCGTTCACCCAATCATAATCTTGTCGATCTCAGCTCCCGGCGGCACCATGGGAAACACGTTTTGTTCAGAAGAAATAGGCACATCTATGACTGTTGTAACTTCGCTCTTCATCGCCATCTTCACTGCCTTTATGAATTCTTCTGGAGAGCCAACTCTGACTCCTTGGGCTCCATAAGCCTCTGCCAGCTTAACGAAATCAGGTATCTTTCCCAGATCAATTGCTGAGTATCGCCTGTTGTAAAACATTCTTTGCCACTGCGCAACCATACCTAGAACCGAGTTGTTCAACACTATCACAGTGACTGGAATATTCCATGAAACCGATGTGGCAAGATCCTGTTCCGTCATGATGAAACTTCCATCTCCAGCAATGTCCAGCACCGGAACATCGGGGCATGCAACCTTGGCTCCTAAAGACGCTGGGAACCCGAAGCCCATTGTTCCGAGGCCTCCTGAGCTGATGAATGTTCTCGGTTTGTAGGTTTTCAGGTACAAAGCTGACCACATCTGGTTCTGCCCAACCTCGGTTGTTATTATCGCGTCTTGTGGAAGTATCTTTCGTAATTCGACAAGCAGATGTGGCGGAGTCATTCCGTCTTTGTTCTCCATCTCTGCCTGCTGTTTCTTTTGTTCTTGAATTCTGTTCATCCAAAGCGACCTTTCGTTCTTGTTGAAACTTTTGATCAGCCTGTCATAGATGGCTTTTAATGCAAGTTTCGCGTCTGCAACAATGGGCACATGAGGTCTAATGTTTTTTCCAACCTCAGCTGCGTCTATGTCTATGTGAATTATCTTGGCGTCTCTGCAGAAGGTCTCAACCTTTCCTGTACTTCTATCCGAAAACCGTGTTCCAACAGCAAGTAAGACATCGGCTTCTGGAACGATCTTGTTTGCGGTTATGGTTCCATGCATACCTAGCATTCCAAGTGACAATGGATGGTTCTCTGGGACGCTTCCTTTTCCCATAAGTGTTGTTGCTATAGGTGCAACAAGCAGCTCAGCTAAGGCGAGAAGTTCCTGTGGTGCTCCCGACGTAATTACGCCTCCGCCTGCGATGATAACGGGTTTTTCCGCTTGGACTAGAAGCTTTACAGCCTTCTCGATTTGCAACGGATGAGGCTCGATGTTCGGCTTGTATCCTCTCAAGATGATTCCGTTGTCGAACTCTATGTCGTCAACTTCTGTTTGGGTGTCCTTAGGCAAGTCAATAAGCACGGGACCAGGTCTACCTGTTGATGCAACATAAAATGCGGTGTTCACTATTTTGCTAATTTCTTTTGCGTTTTTAATTTGAAAGTTGCATTTAGTGATAGGCGTAGTGACGCCTACGATGTCCGTTTCTTGAAAAGCGTCTTTCCCAATAAAAGCTCTTGGAACGTTACCAGTCAATGCAACGATTGGCGACGAGTCCATATATGCGTTGGCTATCCCTGTAACGAGATTCGTCGCTCCAGGTCCAGATGTTGCCATGCATACTCCGACTCTTCCGCTTGCACGTGCGTACCCGTCAGACGCGTGGGCTGCGCATTGCTCGTGTCTCATAAGTATGTGTTTTATGTCTGAGTCGTAAAGCACGTCGTAAATCGGCAGCACTGCACCTCCTGGTATACCGAAGATGACTTCAACTTTCTGTCTTTTCAAAGACTCTATCAGAGCTTTAGCGCCTGTCATTTTTACCATTTTTGAACCTTCTCGTTAACCATTGTCCAGAAAATTTTTCGGTCGGCATCTCCTCGGTTAGGACTGGCATGATGTTGCTAAAAATGTTTAGGAACATTTTAAGTTTTTGTTCCAGAGATAAGGCTGGGTAACCTAGTTTAGAAATGGAGGAAGCAGTCCCTCCATACCCGGGTATCCCTCACTTTCCTTGTCCTCCAGAGGAACGAAACCGACAAAACTATCAACAAGATACTTATAAGCTTTTTGAACTAGCTGCCCTCGTGTTTGTTCTGAATCTTTCTTTAGCTGGAATTTAAGTTGTCGTGGAATTGTTTCCTGTTTTATTATGGTTGGTTAACAGGACGTTCATTCCACCAAGCATAGCTTCAACGCTTGCCATGACGATGTCACCGTGGGCTCCCATCGCCGTTGCCGTCCGGTCGCCTTTCTTAAGTCTGACAATTACCTCCACCAAAGCGTCTGTGCCTCCTGTAATGGCGTTAACGTGATATTCCTCAAGCCTAATAGGCTCAACAGCGGAGACAGCCTTTCTTATTGCATTCATTGCGGCGTCGACTGGTCCTATGCCTGTAGCTGCCTCGGTTAAGAGCTTGCCATAAAGGTTCAGCCTAACTGAGGCTGTAGGGGTTACACGGTCTCCTGTTACAACCGTTAGCTCTTCAAGTTTAATGGCCCTTATGCTTGGCAATCCCATAACGGACTCTGCTACTGCTTGAAGGTCGGCGTCGGTGACCCTTTTTCCTTTGTCACCTAAAGACTTTACGCGCTTGAAAATTTCGTTTAGCTGATCTTCTGTTGGCGAAAGTCCCATTTCTTTCAAGACCGCGGAGATTCCACGTGATCCTGCGAGTTTTCCAACCCCCAGTCTTCTTGTTCTTCCTACGATTTCGGGCGGTATCGGCTCGTATGTTAGGGGTTCAGCGAGCACAGCGTGCGTATGAATTCCTGCCTCGTGTACGAAGGCGTTTTCGCCCACGATCGCCTTATTCGGTTGAACACTGATTCCTGTTAGCCGCGAAGCTAGTAGAGATGTGTCGTATAGCTTTTCGGTTTTGACTCCTGTCTCAATGTTGTAAAGCAGCTTCAATGAAACTACAACCTCTTCCAAGGCTGCGTTTCCAGCTCTTTCTCCGAGACCGTTAATTGTTACGTGAACCTCTTCCGCTCCAGCTTTTAAGGCTGCTATCGAGTTTGCGACCGCCATGCCGAAGTCGTCGTGGCAGTGAACACCTAAGGATGTCTCTGGAAAAGTCTGTTTCAGGTCAGTGTAAAGCTCGGTTGTCTTTTCAGGCGTTAAGACGCCTACTGTGTCGCATGGTGTTACTCTATCTGTGCCTGCTGTTATGCCTGCGTTTATCATATCTTTTAGGAAAGACCTCTCTGCTCTGGTGGCATCTTCAAGTCCAAGTTCAACAAGTAGTCCACGGGATTTCGCGTACCTAACCATGTCTTTTGTTAGCTTCAGCATGTCTTCTCTTGTCTTCTTGAGCTTATGCTGGATGTGGATGTCTGAAGATGGGATTACGAGGAAAACCGAGTTCGCCCCACTTTCCTTGACTGCGTCAATATCTTTTTTGACTCCTCGGGCGAAGCTGCAAATTTCAGCCTTAAGTCCCTCCTTAACTATGAGCTTTATTGCTTCAAGTTCGCCTTCAGATGCAGCTGCAAATCCTGCTTCGATTATGTCGACGCCTAAGTTGTCTAGCTGCTTAGCTAGCGCTATTTTCTTTTCAGTTGTCAAAGAAGCTCCCGGGGTCTGTTCGCCGTCTCTCAGGGTTGTGTCAAAAATTCGGATTTTACGCGGAAATCCGCTGGATAAAGCAATACCCCATTTCAAATGCACCAGAACAAAATCCGACACAAACCAACTATAAAAGCCTTTCGATACCCAGATTCAGATCAAAATTTTGAGCCTTATTAGTCAATTAAAGGAAAAGGTTTAAGTGTTGTTTGTTTTATTGGGTTTTGGGTTTTTGGTTTGAGAAGTGATGTTGTCAAGTGTGGTTTGGAGAGGGCTCCTCACCGTGCAATATTGAGATGCTTAGGGTTAACGGATGAGGATTTCGGTAAGCCTTTGATAGCGGTTGCAAACAGCTTCAGCGAAGTTGTTCCAGGTCACATGCATCTGGACAAGCTCGTTGAGGCTGTTAAAGATGGAGTTTACACTGCTGGCGGTGTGCCCTTCGAGTTTAACACGATTGCTGTGTGCGACGGCTTAGCAATGGGCCATGAGGGAATGAACTACTCATTGCCGTCAAGAGAGCTGATAGCTGACTCCGTCGAGGTTATGGTTCAGGCGCACAGGTTCGACGGTCTGGTGCTTTTGACTAATTGCGACAAGATTACGCCTGGGATGATGATGGCGGCAGCCCGACTTGACATTCCTTCAATCGTCGTGACAGGTGGACCTATGCTTTCAGGCGAGTATAAAAACAAGAAAGTTGATGTGACAGCTGTCTTCGAAGCCGTAGGCGAAGCTTCAGCAGGCAAAATTACAGAAAATGATCTTGAGGAAATCGAGGACCGAGCCTTCCCAGGATGCGGCTCATGCAATGGCATGTACACAGCTAATACAATGGCATGCGTGGCAGAATCTATCGGGATGTCTCTTCCAAAATGCGCAACAGCCCTCGCAGTTTCATCGGAAAAAGTTAGGATAGCCAAAAAAAGCGGAGAAAGAATAGTAGGACTGGTTAAGGAGAATCTGACGCCTTCCAGGATTTTGACACGCGAAGCCTTCGAGAACGCAGTAACAGTCGACATGGCGTTAGGCGGCTCAACAAACGCGGTGCTGCATCTGAAAGCCATAGCAGCCGAAGCAGGCGTAGATTTGCCTCTCGAAATCTTCGATGAAATAGCGCGAAAGACGCCTCACCTGTGCGACATGCGTCCAGGTGGACCGCATGATCTTCAGGAACTAGATGCAGCTGGTGGAATCCCAGCCCTAATGAACGTGCTCAGCGGAAAACTGCACTTAGAAGCCATAACGGTCACTGGCAAAACTGTGAAAGAGAACATTAAAAACTCGGTTGTCTACGGCACGGAAGTAATCCGTCCGCTTGACAATCCCATTCACAAACAAGGCGGCATAGGCATAATGTACGGAAACCTAGCTCCAAACGGAGCTGTGATCAAAGTAACAGCTGTTCCACCGAAGATGTTTGTTCACAAAGGTCCGGCGAAAGTTTTCGACTCTGAGGAAGAAGCTATGAAGGCAATTCTTGGAAAACAGGTCAAAAAAGGAGACGTAGTTGTCATACGATACGAGGGACCGAAAGGCGGGCCTGGAATGAGGGAAATGCTTTCCCCAACATCCGCGATAGCAGGCATGGGTTTAATCGAGTCAGTCGCACTAATAACGGATGGAAGGTTCTCAGGCGCCTCAAGGGGACTGTGCATAGGCCATATTTCACCTGAAGCAGCGGCAGGCGGCCCAATAGCAGCCCTAAAAGACGGAGACATCATACAAATTGATGTTCCAAAAAGGACATTAGATTTGATGATAGAAGATGAAGAACTGAAAAACCGTTTAGCAAAATGGAAGCCTAAGCCTCCGAAGATTCATAAGGGCTACCTCCGTAGGTACTGGTCAATCGTTCAATCTGCAGACAAAGGTGGAACATTCAAGACTTCGGACTCAAGCTTTTAAACCATGGACAGGAAGATACAAGTGAATAGGTGAATCTATTTTGAAGTACGATGTCACATTGGCTTTGGCTGACAGACCGGGACAACTTGTGAAGGCTTTGGAACCGATTGCTAAAAATGGGGGAAACATAATTTCGATAATTCACGAACGCGAGAAACATGTCGAAGGATTTGTCCCAGTCAGCCTTGTAGTCGATTTCCCGTCAAAAGCAAACCTGAGAAAAACAATTGAGGACCTCAAAGCAATCGATGTGGTCATAATAAAGTCTGAAGAAGTTATTGAAACGACGAGAGTCACATTAATCCTCATAGGCAAAATGGACCTGAAAAGGCTTATTGAAGCCAAGTTTGAAAACACGAGAATCTCCGGGCTTGAAGTGTCTGCTCCAAGCTCAAAGGAAGCGTGCATAAAACTCGATCTAGAGGTGCCCACCGACAGTGTTGAATGGGTTCTCGACCAGCTAAAACGGGTGTCCAAAGAAGAAGACGTGATACTAATATCATCAATATAGGAGAGCACAGAAATGAAAACCATAATTGTTGGCTTCGGCTTTATCGGAAGAGATCTCGTGAGAGTTATTAACGAAAAACGAGACATAATCACGAAATATGACCGAAACTTTAAACTAGTCGGAGTCTCGAACAGCAAAGGATACATCTACAACGAAGAAGGCTTAGACTTAGAAAAGCTATTGAAAATAAAAAACCTCTCGGAATATGGAAAAAACTACAAAGATAACGGCTCTTCGCTTGAACTTATCCAAAAAAGCAACGCAGACCTTATGGTTGAAGCAACTCCCACCCGCATACAAGACGGGGAACCTGGCTTATCATATATAAAAAAAGCCTTAAACATAGGTATTCACGTGGTTACGTCGAACAAGGGGCCACTCGTAGTGGCTTTCCAGGAACTTTCTGCCCTTGCCAAAAAGAACAACTGTGAGTTTCTCTTTGAAGCGACCGTTGCTGGAGCGGTGCCAATTTTTTCTCTTGTCCGCGAGTGTCTTCAAGGCGACAAGGTTAAACGGATTTCAGGTATTCTTAATGGGACAACGAACTATATTCTTTCGAAGATGTATTTTGAGGAAACAAGCTTCGAACTTGCGCTAAAGGAGGCCCAAGAGAGAAAAATTAGCGAAAAAGACCCCTCCTACGACGTAGACGGCATCGACGCAGCCTGCAAACTTGTCATTCTTGCCAACGCCCTAATGGACCGCAACGCGAAATTCGAAGACGTTGAACGACTGGGAATCCGAGGTATAACACAAAACGCCGTAAGCTTGGCAAAAAAGTCGAAGTTCGCCATAAAACTTGTCGGAACAATTGACAAAAAACTTGAGGTGGCGCCTAAACTTGTGCCAATTAATCACCCGCTTTGCGTTCACGGCACGCTTAACGCAGTTCATGTCGAAACAGACCTGGCAAATGAAATTACGATTATAGGCTACGGAGCTGGAAAAGAAACAGTCTCAGCGGTTTTCAACGATGTGCTTACAGTTCTTAAAAAGGCAAAAACAACGGCGTGAGATAACTAGCAAACAGCCACCGCACTGAGTTTCTGAGTTTCAGGTTCCGGCGGCGCCATCAGCCTTTCAACAGCCTCAAAAGTAGCTTCAACCTCGATTGGAGCCGGAAATCTTTTTAGCACGATTTCTGGGTCCTTAAGCCCGTGGCCTGTAAGTATGCAGACAACCTCTTCGTCTTTGTCTACCAACCCCATCTTGATAAGTTTAATGAGTCCCGCAACTGAAGCGGCGCTTGCAGGTTCAACAAATAACCCTTCCAGCTGAGCAAGCATCCTCTGTGCTTCAAGAATTTCACCGTCAGAAACAGTTTCCACAAGCCCTTTGGATTCCTTAATGGCGTTTACGGCTTTTTTCCAGTTAACAGGCGACCCAATTCGAATAGCGGTTGCAACAGTTTCAGGCTTCTCAACAAATTTAACCTCACTCAAGCTACGTTTAATAGAATTTACTATGGGCGCAGCTCCTTCAGCCTGTATTCCAACCACCTGCGGAAGCCTTTCAATTAAGCCCAATTCATGGAGCTCTTTGAAGCCTTTCCAGATTGCACTTATATTACCAGCATTTCCAACAGGCACAACCAACTTGTCTGGAACCTTGCCAAGTTGGTCTCGAATCTCAAACGCAGCTGTTTTCTGTCCTTCAAGACGAAAC
>JAGTRI010000046.1 GCA_018397065.1 Candidatus Bathyarchaeota archaeon | reverse complement strand
TCGATGTCGCCACTTAATCTCGCAGCTAGTCCTGGAATGATGAGGTACCTGTGTTTTACCTTTTCTTCAATTCCTGACTTACGTAGCGCCTCGGTTATGATTTCAGCTGTCAAGTACCTTCCCGCAACGGAGCTTTCTACGCTAAGTCCGCCTGTGTCGACAACTATGAGGAAACAGTCAATGTTTGCCGATCTTATGTCTGACTCAACTGTAAAGAAGGTTAAAGCATAATTCGTCGTAATCATAACAGGCGAATCTTCGTTTGGCGCTCCAAAGATTTTCAGTCCGGCCTCAACCGAAACAGGCTTACTTGGGTCAGTATATAGGTTGAACCTCCAAATAATGTTGGGCAGAATTACCCACCCTTCAAGGCTGTGCATTACCAGTACATCGGCGTACCTCGATAATAGAATAGATGCAAGGCACGCTTCTTCCCACATCAAAAGTTCTTTGGGCTCAGTCCTCTCCTTCCAAGCTGCGATTGAAGCTCCTAGTATGGGGAACCCTAACAGTTTGTCCCCGCCACACGCGCTTCGCCTTATCATAGTGAAGTTATTAATCGTGCTAGCTAAACCCTTTCCGACAAAAGTTCCTGGGTCAAGCACCAAATCCTCAACGCCATATTCAACGAGCGTTTTAACTAACGATTTAAGCATGCGCAGATCTTCAGAAACATGCACCACAAGAGGGCAGTCATACTTTAACGCTAGCTCAGCCATCTTGCTCCAATTGTTCTCCGTGGCTGCGTAAATCAACGGTCTATTGGTGTAAACTGTCTTTAGACCTGCCTCAATCACCTCTGGGTTGAAGGAACAGAGAATCAGCGGCAGAGTTGTGGACTCAGCGACTTTTTGCACGACTGCTCCAAATCTAAACGGGTCGTTTGAAGATGATCTTACAGCAATCATGTCGAGCTTCAATATTCTTCCGATGTAGTTATAGCGGAAACTCTCGATGGCTTTTACTCGTTCCAGTATCTGAGTATCCGACATTTCATCTGCGATGTCGATGGCTATTGGTGCTGGGTTATGATAGGTGAACTCATGGCGGTATTGGACAGCTTTTCCACCGAGCTTGACAGAGCGGTCACCTATGCCAACAGTTATCTCTTTAACGGGTGGAGCTAAAAGATCCCTGAGTTGAGCATACTCAGCCTTGTATTTTTCAGTTAAAAGGGGAGCACATTTTTCCAGCGCAACTTCCCTGGTAACCGCTTTCACAGCGAAGGCCATGCAGTTCTTTTCTCCACACTCTGCGCATGGCGGTGTGATTCGGGGAAGCAACTTGTAGACGTCTAAAGGACTTAGTTCCTTAATGCTTTTTTTCACCGTTCTTTCGGTCAACCGAGATCGCTCCTACATTCTTATTGAAATCCAATCAGTATCCTCACGCCTCGTATGCGACAGACTTGAGATGTTCTTGATAACGTCTTTTACCGTGCGAATCGCAGCTGGATGCATCATCATAAATATGTCTACGCCTGCGAGAAGCAAAACTAACGCTGTCACTGTTTCCCAAATTGGTCCTCTGAGCTCACGCGGTTCCCATTCTGCGCCCATCTTCATCCAAGCTTCTCTTGCAGCCCAAGCGTTCGTTGTTCCCGACAATGTTGGATGCTGAAGCTCGTTGTCTCCAGCTAAAGCCGCCAGCCTAGCCCTCTCATGAATACTAAAGGAGTATTCAAGTCCGTAGCCTAAAGCCGCGGTCGTGAGGTCCATCACTATGCTTTCCTTCGGCAAAAATTCGTACAGTCTTCGATTTAGCTCCTTCGCTCGGTTCAAGTCTAGCGCTGTAAAGGCGAGAACAACATGACCATTGTCCTTAGCAGCTTTACACACGTCGCCTAGAATTCCAGCCTCAGCCATGTCAGGCGTCAAAGAGCTTAACATGACCCTTTCTTTCGCAGCTACCTCAGATACCTTCTGGAATACCTCGGCGTCCTTCTTTGGATCTCCGCATCCACCAACTATTATAGGAACATCCACGGCTTGCAGTACTTGCTCTATAGTCCTAGCTGCATCTTTAGCAGAAGCATTCTTAATCAATGGATCTGTACTTACCAGATGCACGGTGACGGCGTCTGCATTAAACTTGTCAACAGCCAATTTTGCCCACGCCGCAGGGTCTCCGAGAACCTCTTGGACGTGCGTCCGTATGCTTTTGGGAAGGCTTACTTCTGTGTCAAACACGTCCACGGAGATTATTGGAGGATTCGGTTGAGTCTCCTCAAACAGGTAAAAAGCGGGGGACCTTTCTCCGCCTATGGTTAGTGTTTTGCCACGTGAGCCTCCTTCTGACTTTGTTGCGCCAAGCTTGACCTCTA
>JAGTRI010000045.1:943-2526 GCA_018397065.1 Candidatus Bathyarchaeota archaeon | reverse complement strand
AATGCTGATAACTTCATTCACATGGTGGAGTATGCTAAAAAGAAGCATACGATATAGTTACCAGCCTAATTTTTGTAACGGTTTCAATAAGCTGAGCTTATTCATTTGTAGAGAGCTTGAAAAAACTCTAGAGTATTTCTGCTCAGAATCAACAGGGAGAAGCATCTCCATATAGCTTTAAAAATTAAGCATAATAATTAGCTATGATGAGGAAAAGACGGCTGGGGAAGAGGAGTCGAATAACCAGAACAGAATTACAGCTGGAAGGTAAAAGAATAATACTTATGATTCCTAAGCCTTCAAACGCGGAATCAATCTATAAGTACATAAACGACAAGTCTGTTGTAAGATATACAACGATTCCATATCCCTACAGGTTGAAGCATGCGAGAGAGTGGATAAGGAGAGTGAGAAGAAACCTGAGAAAAAGAAGTGGCTTGACGAGTTGAGATATGGTTTACTAAAAAGTGAATATTAGAAGTGTTTTCCGAGCAATCTTGATGATTAACAAGGCTGGGTAAAAACTTGAGTAAAAAATTGCACAAGTCTTATAAACTATGTGGTTAATTTGGTTAATGGTGATGTGGAATGGAAGAGGAGAAGAAGGAAGAAGAGTTGCCTAAAATAAAGGTTTCAGCAACTAAGGGGGAAAAAGTAGAGGGTAAGGATGTTGAAGAACTTCGAGAAGTTTTGAAGACCGTGAGGGAAGAAGTGCCTGGCCTATTAAAGGATATTGTCGGCCCTCTCAAAGAAATAATGGGTACATCATTAACAGAGGAGCAGGCAAGAGAAAGGGCTAAAGCAATAGCTGCTTTCTATAAGGAACTGATAGCAGCAGGGATGAAAGAGGATGTTGCGTTGGAACTGGTTAAAAACCAGTTTGTCAGCCCGGCTGAATTAATTAAAAACATGATGGGTTTTCAAAAGAGAATAGAAGTTTCCGATTAGGCAAGGTCTGAAGATTCGAATGGGGAGATTGTGGCAAATAGCCCTGATCGTGGCGGAGGCTGTTGCAACTTTTCTTATATTTATCCCTACTTTTTTATGGTTTTTATTAAATCTTTGCTACGTCAATTACAAGATAAGCCGGAACAGGAAGAAGATGTTAAAGATGCTGAAGAGAGAAGGCTTGCCTGAACATGTTTCAATTAAGATGGCAGAATACATGTTTCCAAAAATGGAGTTTTCCCCTTGGAAACATATGTCCCTTATAAGTGAGGGTGAACACCAAGAGGGGAAAGGGGAGAAGCCCGTTGGAAAGCAGGATAGATGAGCTTGTCAGGAAGATTAATCTTCTTGAAGAGGAGCTTAGGAAAGAAAGGGAGTTGAACAGGGATATATTGAGAGAGTTGGCTGTTGTCAGAAGCATCCTGACCTTAAGTTCAGATGCCTATAAGACTTCTAAGAAAATAAGCCTCCTCTCAGAAAGCCTAAGAGCAGGCCCGTTGGCTAGAGACATAACTGAAATATTGATGACTGAAGGACCGTTGAACATATCGCAACTGACTAATCTTCTGAGAGAAATTAGAGGAAGGGCCTCTAGGAAAACGGTTGCAAAGAAGCTTAGGGAATTAATGGAGCTG
>JAGTRI010000045.1:0-933 GCA_018397065.1 Candidatus Bathyarchaeota archaeon | reverse complement strand
TTGTAGATACGATAGAACGAAAAAAGAGCGAAAAGCTCTTTAAAGTGCGAAGCGAGGATTCAAGCAAGTAGATGCAACAGTTTTAAAAAACCTGCTTTTTAATTAGATAGGGTTCTCCTTTTGATTTTATTTTTAAACCCATGGTCTCTAGCGTGGAAACATATTGATCAACAGTTCTGATCGTTATTTTTTCCATACCCATGCATGATGCCAAGGCTTCACATGCTTGAAAAACCTGTTGTAACTCTTTTTTGTCCAAGCGCTCTGTCGCCCAGAGAGCAATACTGCCTGTCGAGGGATCGAAGAGACGCGACCATATGCATAGAAAATACGTGTTTCCTCCTACTACTAGAAGGGAAGTAGCCAGATGGTGCTCGTGAAGAAAACGCGTTAATTCTAAGTTGGGGTTTGCAATGTTATCCCACATCTTTATGCTAATGTTATACCATCCGCAGACCATGGAATGAGTCTTAACAGGGGGTTCTTTGGCAAGAGTAATAGGGATCAATCTGATTTCCCGTGGGATAACCGTGTTGCTGACCACCATCTCCACATCATATGTATCAAAGGCCTTTTCGAAACCGCAGTTCCTATAGGTTAAACCTGAAGGCCCTTCATATTCCTGGGGGCTGACCAGCATGAAATTCGCCTTCCTATCCCTAGCTATTCTCTCTGCCTCTTGGATTAAAGCCCTTGCAACACCTCTTCTCCTATACGCCTTATGAACTTTCAACACATCGAGATGGAGAAAGCTTCCTAATGGCAACTCGTCGCTGAAAAGCACGTCGAGGTGCCCAACTATCTTCCCATTTAACTCGGCAACAAGAGGAATAATACCTAATCGCTCCATATGCTGCCAGTATTTGGCTAGTTCTGAACGATCCATCCATGGGCCTCCATGCATCATCCTCTCAGGGGGAGTTAATTCTTCAT
>JAGTRI010000044.1 GCA_018397065.1 Candidatus Bathyarchaeota archaeon | reverse complement strand
ATACAACATAATGCTAAGAATAATGGGTATTAAAACCCGCAAATCTCCTGCTAGCAATGGATACACGGCATTGTCTCTAACAGCTTTAATTCCAATTATAAAATTAAAGGCTGCTGCGCTACCGACGAATAATGCTTCTGCGATATCGAAGGCCGGGTTCCTCCTGAAAAACAACCAGCTGAGGAACATCAGTATACTAATCGCACCCAGAAGTGGACCGATTTCCAATGCCATCTATTTCACCATCCTACTCCCATGATATCCAACGTTGCAGATTATCAAGAGTACCAGAGCAAAAATAAGGCTCAAATTTAGAGCATCCATTGTGGGAGTAGCAATGCCGAGATACCCTGTGAGCCTTTCCAACTCCGCGCATCCTCGTGAACCGCCACAAAATCCAACAATCTGCCCCGCTGTGAAATAAACAGAAGCCATAGGGATACTAGCAGACATAACCGTCAAGTTAATCTTAGTTTTATATCTTGCTTGCCAGTGGCCTATATAGCTCCAAGCATGTCCGTAGGTATCATATGAATGTAATAAGTCAATATCCCTAGCATTATTAACTCCCTCCATTACAGGAAGTTTATCGGTTGGATTGCCGTAGAAATCATATTTTAGGATACCACGTATATCATCCGATAGTTCCCAATAGCTGCATCGGCCCCAGGAATGTAACCAAACCAGACATAGTCTTCACCATATTTCCTATTCTTTAATATTGGTTCAATAAATAGAGACCAGACTATGGGAGAGTCGTAATGCATGCCCCAGATTATCAACTTTACATCTGGTCTATTGTTCACATAATATTTTACAGTAGCTACCATCGCTCCACCGGTTTCCAATACCCCTCCTATCGAAGAATCTAATGATATTACAACATGACCCCCTTTCGGTACTGCATCCATAGCTTCTTTATATCTAATCACATAACTGGTTATAGGAACTGGCAGCATAATTGGGCGAATGTAGGGAACTAAGATCAATAGAAATAGAATTAAGAATATTATTTGTGAGGGAATCGAAAGCATTTTATCGAAAAGACTACTTTTTGCTGCCATAGCTTAACCAACCTCCCTCCTTAAGAAACCCCTCTCTTTTCCAAGAAGGACCCTTAAACCGAGGAGAACGATTCCTAGGGATGAAGCGATGATTATTGCTCGGTTACCAGCCAGGTTTGGCACACTCAAGATCCAATCGCCCAACATAACTATAGGGTCTCCCATAATCACTTGAAAGATAGCGGCACTCTTTAAGATTATGAGCACACTGCCTATAAACAGGAAAAGGGAATCAACGTTGCGTACTCTATATGCTCTATATAATCCATAGTATAAAAAGAAATATTGGAAAGCCCAGCCCGCTCCATATATCTTCGAGTAAAAATTGTTTACTATAAATGTGTACACGGGATTTTGTAAGTTCAGATCAACCACCCCGCTGGCAAGCATTACTAGAAGTAAAACGATTATTCCAACACTTCTCACGATCATTCTCTTAGATTGAATATTCCGTATCTGACGCCTGATTAAATTTATGGCGCCGATACCCATCGCCGCACCCGCTAAAATTATAGCCCATGATTGAAGTGTAGTTGAAATAGCTCTAACCGTTTTATCACCGCTGAATGTGTCTATGAGAATTATCCCTACTATAATACCCGAAATTGTTAATGGAATCTCAATCCTACGCATTAACGACATTCATCATCACCTATAGTCTGAGCCAGGCAGTACTTAATCCAAGAGTCGACATTATTGTAGCAATCAAGATGATCGCGATATAGAGAATTTTTGAAAAGTCGCCGCTGACAACGCAAGCAAGGGTGTCTACATCACCGGATATTAGGGCACCAGCGGCGGGTAGCTCATCCCCCATGAGGAAATAATCTGAAAAGGGAACCATCTGAGCTATAGCGTCAGCACGTCTTGAACCCACTATGTTCATAGCTCCAGCCAATATCCCTCCACATGCTATTATTGCACCAGTCGTGGTATCTACGTTTCCTGTCAAGATATTCGCTCCAGCTTTCATATCTACTATTGAGGTCATGGTGTATAAATCATAACCAATCCAGTTATCTGTATTGTAAAGAACAATATCTCTTTTGAAGTACTCCGGATGTCCTGTTGCAAGAGCTTGTTGATATATAACATCTTCAGCTACTGGAACCATCTCTGAAAACCCTACCGAAGCTCTTAATTCTGCTCCCAGTTCAAAACATCTTCGAGCTGTATAGCTTAAGATGCTCAATCCAGCCATATGGTCTCCGCTTCTATCAGAATAGAGTCCTGCACCCCCATGTCCATGCGTCCAATGAACAGGCCTTCCCATTTCCGTCGCCCTACCTATAGCTTCATCGATTCCGCCTAAAGCAGCGATCTTTCTCACTGGTGGTACCTTTCCAGATAAAGCTCTACGAATGAACCAATACCCTATGACCCAAGCAAACGACAACAGAACTAGACCGAATATGTTTTCAGCCATTTTTCCAAGTACTAATGAAGAAAGCACTCATATTTATATTTTAAGAAGGTTTTTATCGAGGTCTA
>JAGTRI010000043.1 GCA_018397065.1 Candidatus Bathyarchaeota archaeon | reverse complement strand
TCGTATACTTAACTTTAAATGAACCTTCATTATCACAATTTACCGTGGCAATAGGCTTACCGTCAAAAAATATGCTTATCTGAGTATATGCGAGCGGTGAATCGCCAATAAAAACTCTTCCAGCAATATCATAATTCTTCAGCCTCACCAACACATTATTCGTATTTATAATAAACGAAGGAAGCAGCACTTTGATAATAACTGCAGATTCTGACCCAAAATAGTAATCGGAACCTAAAAACACTACATTGAATGTATAGTTACCTGGCTCATATATCGTATAACTGAATTCAAATTGACCGTTTTCATCTGTCAGTAGATCTATTAATTTCTCCGAGCCGAGACATAGAGTGACTGTTTCCGAAGGTATGCTTTGACCAGTTTCATTCTCTACGAGCCCACCATGAATAGTAAATGTTCTGCCTACGGCTACTTCTCTTGGCGCTGACAAGACGAGTTCAGTTCTTGCCATAATCTTAATGGGTGGGTCACTCCATGAACCTTCATATCTATCGTTTTCTATAGTTTGGGCAACAAGGAAATAATCTCCAACGATTAAGTCTGAAGGCGCTTTACAAATGATTCTGAAGAATCCACTTTCTACCGTCCCTATACCGCAGAGTATACTATCATTGCTTTCCTTACTGCGCTTCAAATACACTTTGACCGTTAAGCCATCTACACGCAACCCGTTTTGGTCAATTACTTTTCCCTCAGCGTAGAAAACGTCGCCTCTAGCGCATGTTTGGCTTGCACTCGTCATCTCGGTAAAAGTCGATAGCCTGGGGGCTATTGCTTTTATTTCCGCGAATACAGAAGGACAGGGCCAACTTATAGAGTAATAGCCTCCATTGAATGTGTAATTGAACTCGAGCCTAAATTGAATCTTATTATCTAGAGGAAGTACAAAATCATGTTTTATATCAAAACTATTAAGTGGCCTGGACAATTCAAAGACATAATCACCAACATCATAACGCTTCGTATGTCTAACACTCGCCATAAGATCATTGGTTCCATCATCCGAATTATCAAACACGCGGAGATAACTTGCATCATAAACACTTAGATAACAATCTGCATATGTTCCAGAAGCTGTAATGAATAATAAGTCGTCTTTATCCTCTGAAATACCGTCATTGTCATTATCAAAGATAAACCACACACAGTCATTTGGACTATAGTTAATATCAAAGATAACTAACATTATATACAGGTTGGTTCTATCGTTCTTCACAAATATTTGGGCTCTTTTAACTTCTCCCTGAATATTTAAGATAAATTCTTTGGACGATGCATCACTCCACTCTTCAGAAGACAAAATACCATCTATGTTTGGAATTACGGTTGCCCACGCACCAAGCGAAGGTATATCTTCACTCCAAGAGTCCATATATTCCTCGTTACCAATTGTATGAGCTATTATCCAATAGTTTCCAATATCAACTTCTATCGGCGTCTTACCAGTAATTTTAAACTCACCTCCTTTGATAATACCACTACCACATAACGTGCCTTCCTCGCTTGGAAACCTTTTTAGATAGATCAATACAGCTAAGCCTGAAACCCTTTCGCCTCTTTCATCCACGACGGTTCCCTGTACATAAAACTCGTGGCCTTTTACGCCAACCATACTTGCTTCGGTTATTTTAGTGAAGGTTTTAATCTTATCTTGGAGAAGATCACTGAGTCTGCACCTGCATGCACCTGAAGGTGTAGCGTCGAATTGAACCCAACCAAGCTCTCTGAACCCAACTTCAACATAAAGGTGGGCTTGGTCAGCATAGACTGTCTGTTTCTCAGCATGTGCATCTATCAGGTATCCAACGACTACTCTACAGGGTATTCCAACTGATCTAGCTAGGATCGCTAAAGCTGTGTTAAACTGTGTGCATACACCCTTCTTCTCTTCAAAAAGAAACCAGTCGATCGGTTCCCAACCATCGGGAGCCCTATTATAATCTATGTCATACTCATAGTTTTGTCTCAGATAGCTCTCTAGAGCACATATCTTTTGGTAAGGCGTCTCAATACCCTGGGTGATGGAATATGCTAACTCCTTCGTCCTATTTGTTATATTGTCTGGCAGCTGAAGATAATCATTATCAATAACGAGCTCGGCATTCTTCAGCAAGTATCCATTGAAATAGTAAACTGTGAAGAAGACTTTATAGGTTGAGTTATAGTCTTGATCGATGAAGAACGTTTGCTGTTTAGGATAATACTCGAGATTTCCGTAGAACCTCAGGTTATTAACGTATAGAACTGTAGGGATGAAGCCACGTATCGTTTGTTCAGGTACGATTCGAATCATACCTTGTGAGGATAGCGTGAATTTTGCTACTTCTATTGCAAGGTTTTCACCTTTGTAACTAAGTGTTTGCGCGTCCTTATCAATATACCAAGCGCCATACTCATATTTTTCACCAATTGCAGTTCTCAAGTAACTTGTCTCGGGGATCCCAAGGATATGAAATAGAGGAACATAAGGTGGCATAACTCCCTCAACTGGTATTAAGTCTCCTTTTTGTCCTTCCCCATTTGCCTGCTCTTGTCCTTCCCCATTTGCCTGCTCTTCTCCACATCTACATGT
>JAGTRI010000042.1 GCA_018397065.1 Candidatus Bathyarchaeota archaeon | reverse complement strand
CAAGAAGCAGGACAGCAGCTTGAATGCAACCTTAGCTTACAAGAACCCAGCAAAGGGCAACAAAGTCATATACGACAGCTCCAAGCTAGTAGCTAGTGGAACAGCTTCCGAACCCATGACCTTGACAATTACTTTTGATGCAAGCACTTACACTCTAAAGCTGGCTAACAAGACTGCAGCCTACACAGCAGTAGGAGACTATGACCCAACGATAAGCCTTCTTGGCTACGACAAAAACGTGACTGGTAACTTCAAGTTAGAAGGAACAGTCACAACTCCGTCAGTAAAACTAGGTTCAACTAGAGCTTCAGTTGATACGAACGATACAACTCTTGTTCCTTACGCAGACATATCCTCTCAAGAAACAGACATAGTCTACGACACTCACGGAACCAAAATCAAAACAGTCAAGACAAACGTCCTATCAGACCAACTGGTCTTCAGCCTACCTGCTGACACAGTAAAGGTGAAAATAGCGGTAGGAAAGATAGAGGCAGTTGCAGGTGCTGGTGGGACTTACAACAAGATTGTTCCTATAAGAACAGCAGTATCAAAGCTAGACACTGACGCAGACGTGGCAACGCTCAAGACAACCAGCCACTTGGTCCTAGTTGGAGGGCCTTGTGTCAACGACTTGGTTGCTGAGCTTGCAGCCGCGGGCAAACTAAAGGACAAGGATGGAGTAACACTAACATGTGAGGGTTGGCCAGGAAGAAACTTTGGAGTAATAAGCGCTATCGAGGACGCATTCGTTCCAGGAAAGATAGCAGTAGTTGTTGCAGGAACAAGGGCTGACGATACAAGAGCAGCATGTGCGGCAGCCCAGAAGTTTGAAGACTACTTGTCAACAGTAACAACAAGCTCAGTAGAAGTTGGAGGAACGGTAACAGCACCAGGCCCTGTTACACCGTACTAAGCCTAGACTTTCTTTTCTTTTTTTATTTTTGTAAAACAATCTAATTCTTTAGGTTTGAATGAGTGGGGAAGGAATAAAACTAAGAATATCGAGGAAAAAACTGGCCCTTTTTTCAATTCTTGTTTTAGTCTTAATTGCAGCAATTTACTTTATCGCTTCTTATAAGCCTGCTGGAGAGGAAATTAAAACTTGGGTCTACGATGGCTACGAGCTTGAGTTTAGGGCAGACTTAAGAGAGGCGAGCAAGATTCAAGTTCCGGGTGAAGACCAAGTTCATGATTTGTTCTGGAACGAGGAAGTGAAAAACGTGACGATAGGCTTTAAAAGAACAAACGACATGGGACTTACGGGCATAGAAGCTTTTGAGATAACTTATAAGCTTAGACTGGCTTATCTTATAGCAAAAAGAGATGTTGGTATTTCTGCTGAGGAGCTCGATTCTTTTGCAAACAGTAATTCAACTAGACAAAACCCTTTTGTTGCTCTTATTCCACCCTCAATTTCAAACGAAACGGCAATAAGAGTTAGCGAAAACACAGTGTTTATTTCTGGTAAGGACTCAAAAGACTTCGACCTTATTACAGTTAAATTCCTTATTATAGTATTAGGGATAAGGTTAAGCTAAATCAAATAATTAAGTGATGGTATGAGTCAAGTAAGCATCTTCGACCTAGTTTACTTCTCAATATTATTTTTTTCCACTTTTTTTGTAATCCTTCACCTTACCCTCTGGTTTGAGAATAAGGGAAAATTTTTCCTTAAAAGAAGAGCTAAAGCTTTACCAAAGGTTAGCCTGATAATTCCTGCGTACAACGAGGAGAAGACGATAGGTAAGATACTAAAAAATATAAAAAGGATGGACTACCCAAAAAACAAGCTTGAGGTCATAGTTGTGGACGACGGAAGCAAGGATAAAACTTATGAAATAGCGAAAAAGTTCAGGTCGAAGAGAGTAAAAGTTTTTACCAAACCAAACGGGGGGAAGTCCTCTGCCCTGAACTTTGGGATTAAGAAGGCAAGGGGAGAGTTTGTTGCTGTAGTGGATGCGGACACTTTTTTAGAGAAGGATGCTCTGAAAAACTGTATGAAGTACTTCTCTGAAAAAAAGGTGGCAGCAGTTACCACCCACATCCTTGTCAGCAAGAAAAAAAGTTTTTTAGAGAGGATGCAAAACGTTGAGCTCATGGTGGTTTCCGTCATGAGAAAGTTGCAAGAGTTTGCCAACATTGTTTATGCCACCCCAGGACCATTGAGCGTTTACAGAATAGAGGATGTGGAAATAGCTTGGAGAATTCTCAAGAATGGGTACAAAATCAAGATGGCTTTTGATTCCTTCGCTTACAGTATTTTTCCCTCTTCCTTTAAGAATTGGTGGAAGCAAAGAACAAGATGGGTAGTAGGAGGGCTTCAGACATTGAACAAGTACAGAAGCTGCATAGGTAGCAAATCCTACGGTGTTGGTAGCTTCTTGGTACCAACCTTCTTCTTTGGCTACTTCTTCTTGCTGATAGGAATGGGAATCTTCCTCTACCTTCTTCTCTCAGGAACTTTAAACTTTTTGGTTTATGCTGTCAGGGCCTATTCTATGGGGATAAACCCATTTGCATGGTTTGAATTTTACTATTTTGTCGATGTTAAAATAATAATCGGCTTTTTGGTCTTTTTCTTGACTTTGTACCTAATAAAAATCTCTTTAAGTCAGCATGGTTGGAGAACCAAGTGGTACGATATTCCCCTCTATATTTTTGTTTATCCAATTCTCTACCCCTTTGTTACCCTCTACGGGATTTACAAGTACTTTAAAGGAGAGAAAAAATGGTTTACGAAGTGAACATTTACCTCAAATCAATAGTTTTAACAGTTTTTGTTTTTTTTATCGGGATAATGGTTGGAATACTCCTTGATACCCTTAGAGTTGGCGAGATAAAAAAGGCTATAAGCGAGAGTGAAATAAGATGGGAGGACATAAGACTATTGAATGTCTACTTGGGAAAGATAGGGGAAAAAT
>JAGTRI010000041.1 GCA_018397065.1 Candidatus Bathyarchaeota archaeon | reverse complement strand
TGAACTTCGAGGTGAAATCGTTAAGAGAGAAGGCTTCTCTTCAACAATGAAGAGCACTGTATTCTTGGGAAAGGGAAGAATGTTGTTAGTTGGGGATGCCGCGGGCTTAGTTGATTTATATCGAGGTATGGGGATGGATAACGCCGCTCTCAGCGGGCGCTTAGCGGTAAAAGCCATAACAAGGGCTGAGGAGGAAGGCTTAGAAGCTGCGAAGGCATACGAAAATGTGATGAAAAAAGCTGTTAAGAAAATGGATGTTAATGCAAAAAAGCAGACGAAAAGACTCTCCTCAAACAATGAACTTGAAAAAAGCCTGTCACCGCTAAACATGCTTAAAGGAGGACTACACATGCTCATAGCCAGCCAAATAAACAAGATACTGCCACCAGAAAAACTTATATTTCTTCCACCATAACAAAACAATCACCATTTCGATTAATCGGAGTTATAGGAAAATTAGTTGGCTTGCCAAATCATGTTCTACCATCTTGCTGACTATACTGCTGGATTTCTCAATTCTAGATAAAATGATAGTAAGTCTTCACTAAAGACTAAACTTTTTTTAGCCCTATTAGGAATATTTTGTTGATGGGTATGGTTGTTGATTTTAGGACGCTACAGAATGATGTCCTTAGCTTCGCTAAGGAGTCTGGCGTTTTGAAAGGTATAGCGGATCCTGCCGTTAAGCACGAATTCCTTTTATGGATGTATATGCTTGGTCTCATTAAGAGGAGAACCCCTATTGATGTTGAAGTCTTCGTAGAAGACCATAAAACTGAATTTCTCGACTGGTTCCTGTTTGTGCATGAACATAGAGACGGTAAAACGATTGGTCAAATTTACGCTGAGAAGAACAGGCTTGACGATGTAAGAGAAGAGGCTGCCGAGATCAAGGAAGGCGTTGGGTTATTCTTAGTGGAGATAGAAGGTGTGGACACGGATGGGTTAAAGGTTCTGGACCTCACGAGCGGCGAAAAGCTCTTTGTCAGGGATAAAACATTGCCTTCACAGGCGAAGCTGGGTGAGGGCTTGCTGACGATACTTTACCCCTACGCTGGCGAATACTACATCTCAGGCGGAAAAGCAACCCGCGTCGAGATAGGAGAAATGGCAAAAGCCAAAAGGAAGATAGGATTCATCGAAGAGTTCGAAAACATGGTGAATGAATTCATTGATCATAGCGAGAAGAAGGGTATTAGCGAGAAAACATTAAGGAAGCGTTATGAAGCCCTATCTCTCTTCACGGAATTCCTAAGTGAAGAGCCCATAACGAACATCAACGAAATCAAGTTAAGCCACATAAGAAAGTTTATGAAATGGTCTAAAAGAGCACTCCCTTACTACGGGATAACGACTAGAGAAGAACATCTTGCCGCCTTGAAGAAATTCTTCAGATATCTGCATGAAAAAGGCTACAGCACCGCCGATGTCATCGGACGCCACATCTTATGAAGTTGACCTTAGAAACATATACTATGCAATGCTAGTTCAGGGATTCCTGTCTTCGTAAGAGCAAATACGAGTGTTCAAGTATACCATTCTTCACGTTTTCATTCAGAAGAAGAATAAGAACCTAAACGATGTATTTCGGTTGAGGCGTATGAAGGATGACGAAGAATCCGAAGAGTTGAAAGAGGCGATGAGGTATATGGTCATCCTGTTCAAGACGGTGGGGTGAAGTAGAACATCAGTTCTCCGATTTATCCAAAGAAGAACGACAACGGATCTTCTCCCTTATAGCTCCATGTATAACTGACATATTCGCTGTGGCAACGAGTGAAGACATAATGGAAGACGTATCTAAACCCAGCATTAAAAGAAAGAAGAGAAGGCGAGTGTGAGCTCTGTGTCTGTTCGATCCCAACCTAAAGCAAGCATGAGAACTAGACTGCCAAACGGAGATTTCTTGACTTTGACTGTTTGGCCTGGAAAGTCCGATCCAAAAGCCGAAGTCATCACGGTGCAAATCCGCCACCTCTCAGGTGATCAGTGGGAAACCATTGGTAGACTGGCTGCTTATAGAACTGCTGATGGAAGCTACTCTCATGAACTAATTGATGAAATGACGTGGGATTCTGACATATTCGAGGTTCAGGATCCCGTAAGCGGTGAGCTCGGCTATTGCTGTGTAACGGGGCGGGTAGGTGAACACTTCGACTTGGGAGTATTTCTGGGTAGGGA
This sequence comes from Candidatus Bathyarchaeota archaeon, assembly GCA_018397065.1. Lineage (GTDB taxonomy): Archaea > Thermoproteota > Bathyarchaeia > Bathyarchaeales > DTEX01 > JAGTRI01. The sequence goes on along the minus strand of JAGTRI010000041.1, from coordinate 827 downwards.
AGGGTTGGAAGGATGCTAGTGATAGAATAGCTATCATCAGGACGCGGCTTCTAGCCCTTAATAACCCTGAAAGCCTAAGGGGAAAGCTCTTCGGTCGAAGGGTTGTGATCACCTGAAGTGTTGCGATGAAGGCCTCATGAAGGTGATTAGATCTTTAAAATTTGTGCGAGATGTGCAAAGGATTGATGATAAGATGATTGTGAGAGTTGAGAACCCAGAGGAGCAAAACCCAGACTTGATCAAGGCGGTCATTAAAGCCGGAGGGAAAATCATATTCCTCACAGAGCTGAGACCTACACTTAAGGACATTTACTTTGAGATCGTGAAGGAGAAAGGATAAATTGCTAAGAACCAAGTCTTATGGCTACACTTGCAGTTCTTGGAGCATGGTAAGGTCTTTCTGAAACATTTTTCCTACAAAAGTCGTAAAACAGAGGCTATAACTAGATTTTTTCATCTTTTTATTGGTATACGAGTTCTTCTTCAAGTAATTATTGAACACCATTTAACATACCAAGTCCACAACTCTATAGGAGAAACTGTGAACCTTACTTCCAGAGCATAAGCTAAAAATTTTGGGGCGTTCTCCTTTGGAGAGCCTGCAGCATCTTATTTCTTCTTTTTTCCTTTCCCCTTTGACTTCCTCTTTGCCATGTCGACATATCTCCTAGTTTATATTCACCAAATTGAAATAAACATGGACTAAAACTTATAAATATTTCTATTTATCTATATCCTGTGCTTAATGGTTAAATTTATGTGTACACGTGGAGGCGTTGCGTCTTGGGCGTATTTGACTAGTTCCGGAGAAAAAAGAGAAGAATTGA
>JAGTRI010000040.1 GCA_018397065.1 Candidatus Bathyarchaeota archaeon | reverse complement strand
AGTCTGCGGGGCCAAACTGGATCATATCGATCCCTGGGACAGAGAGGGCTTCCTCAATGTCGTCTGCAAGCGTCTTCGTCTCAACCATGATTGCGATTACAATATCGTCTATGTATTTCACGTAGTCTGCTAGTGTCACAGGCTGCCCTCTTACTGTTCCATAGCCCATTACCCTACCATATTGAATGCCGTTTATTCCTCCTTGGGGTATTAGTTTGACTGACCTAACGCATTGTTTGACATCTTCAACTGTCCGGCAGTCTGCGAACAGCATTGCTGTAAATCCTGCTTGAATTGCTCTTGCGGCTATGAACTGTCTCGGCTCTTGGTCTATTTTGATCATGGCATCCATACCAGTGAGCTCGCAGGCTCTTGCCAAATTCTCAAGGTCATAAAGTGTGTAAGGACCATATTGACCTGTAAACTCAGCGTAGTCGAATTGCTGGCTGTGGCCTATTATCTCGACGAGGTCTGGCCAAGTGGATGTGTAACGCGTTCCTACGGTTGGTTTGTTCTCTCTAAGGAGGGTTCTCAGTTTGTTTTTCGGCATCATATTCTTGTTCCTCACATAACTTGTGGAGTGTATTGATTTCTTTATTTTCGTTTCCTCAGGGTTTATTCTGTTGACTTCTTTTTACAGGATGCTGTTTCCGCCTCTCTGTTAATTGGCGGGGAAGAAGTACAATTTTTGGGCATACTTGGATGAGCTTATCTTGAAAGGGATCCGTAGGAGTGGGTAGTCCAAATATCTTAGAAAGTTGATTTTTTCTACGTTATTTCTAGTGCATGACAGCATCCATCACCCTTCACTGTGGCCACCCGTAGACGTATATTTGACAAAGGAGGGTTACGCTAGACCAACTCCTATTCCCTCTCAGGTCGAAATAGGACTTCGTGAACATGAAAGTTGAAGTATCTGCATGGTCAGGTGGATGAAGAACTAATGGGACTTTTCTCAATCCTCTCAAGACCTACCATACCAAGGTTGATGCTTACAAAACTCTGGAACAGTGGATTCGAGAAGAATGCAATTATTGTCGCGTAGTCCATCTTGAAGAAGACAGGCAGCGCGAAGTATAGGTTAAAGAACAAAGTACACAGAACCCTTGCCATAATCGCTGAAGCACAAGCCACGAGAAGCCAGACTCTTCTACGAAATAGGTTTTGAAACCCGCGAAGCTTATCCGCGAACAAAGCTGGGACAATAAACATCCACACGCTTGCCACTGACTTCATTACAGCACCGACTATGCCTCCTGCAAATGGGCCTAAGAACCCAACTAAAGGCGCACTTATTAACAAGCATAGGAGTGCTGACCTCCATCCGAACACTATCCAGCATACAACCCAAGGAACGGCTGCAAAATCGATACGCATGAACCATGGTGTGAGAAACATAGGCGGCAGGCCTTGAAGTAGAACAGATAGAGGTGCCAAAACCGCGGCGCCAACTAGCTTTGTTGTATTCCTAGCCAAGATACTTCTCGCCTGAACCAAGTTTCAACCCCCAAATCTGTAGGCGATTTCAGGAGTGGAAGCAAAGGTCTTATTTAAGAGTAGTTACCCAAAAATAAGTAATCATTAGTCTTTGCTTGTTATCTTTCTCTTAATTCTCGAAGAACTTTCCAAGCCAGAGGCCATAAACTTGTCAATGCGAACAACCTTAATGTTCATACCTTTCTCAGCAATTACCCGTCTGACCGCTTCCTCCTCCTCATCCTGGTCATAGCCAACAGCTACAATGTCTGGCTTTACCTGTTCCAGTGTTTTCGATATGTCAAAGTCCTCAGAGCCGAGTATCGCTTCATCCACAGGCTTCAGCGACTCAACTATCGCCCTTCTTTGCTCTTCAGGTAGCACTGGTGGCTCTCCTTTTAGCCGGATTACGGTCCTGTCACAGGCGACAACCACAACTAAATATGCGTTTTCGCCACCAGTCTTTTTAGCCTCCTTAAGGTAGTGGATATGCCCATAGTGAACAAGGTCAAACACTCCCGATGCCAATACTCTAACGCGCATATTATTCGCCAACAAAACAATCAAGTGTAAATAGGATATACGGATTCTTATATAGACTTACTAGACTTTAACGGAATTATTGGAGATTGGAACATGGCGTCTCTACCTATCTACTTGGTTTAGAAGGTTATGTATCATTCTTCAACTTATTCAGTAGAAATTAATTAACTTCCTTTGAAAGCAATTCAGTATATTCAACTGTGCTACAGTAATCAGAAACGAAGTAAAACAACTTACAAAAAATTGGGTAGAGATTTAGGCGAGGGTGATGGAGAACTCAAAGCGTGGAGAGCAGAGTTTCCGTTTAAAGTTGGTTCTATAAGTTTGCTTGCATTGGAAGATGGTGGTGGAAGATATCTAATTGAAAAGCTATTTAAAAACCCAGAGAGGAGGAAAATGATGCAAAGGTCTTCGATTATGCCTCAGCACTATGGAAAGAGTATGACTCAAATCCTGAAGGGTTCTTGACCGAGCTTCAAGATGGATGTTGTAGAGAAATTCCCCTAGAAAATGAGACTTAGTGCAGAAGATCAGAACACTACTATCGTAGCTATAGACAATTTGAAGCAAGAAACCAAGGATTTAATGGAATTTTTAAACAAGTACACAGACTTTAAGGTTATAGTCCTTCAACTTGAGCGCCGCGTTGGAAATAATTTGGAAGTGATTATTCCAAAATTATATGGCGTTGAAATATAACGTGAACCCCACTGTAGCCTTAACTTGGAAGAATTTATAGAAGGATGCACTATTCTCGCCAAAGAGCTGTATCAAAACCTAAAACAGACAGCTGAAAGAAAGTGACGGATTAAGCCCGTGATCACAGTCTTTCTTCTACAATGTCAAATATAAAGGAAAATCTTTATCCTCTTCGTAATGTTGTGGAATGTTCTTACAATCATGGAGGATAACGTGGAAAGTAAGATACCGACAGAAGCTGCATTAAAGTTTAGAGCGGAGATCATCAAGATCAAAGCCCTAAGCATTTTAATAACCATAGATATGTAATTAATGGCATTAGATAAATGGATTTGACAAATGGCGCGCGTTGAATATGGCCCATTCATTGAAGGTATTAATTGCCA
>JAGTRI010000004.1 GCA_018397065.1 Candidatus Bathyarchaeota archaeon | reverse complement strand
CCGCCTAGCTTATTGTTTATCCAGCTATGCCAATCTGCCAAGAAAATCGTGAAGTCAAAACCCGCCTCAACCATGTCACGAATCTTAACGCCAGGAATCAACGCCATGCCAACATGCATGAAACCTGAACACTCAAACCCCCAGTAAGCCTTAGGGCTACTTTCGGTTTCCAGCAAGCTCCTTAGCTCTTCGCGTGTAACAACTTCTTCAGTGTTCCGCAAGACCAGTTCAACGCGTCTCTCAATGTCCATTATACAGCACCTTCTATTGTTCTATAGGCAGCATCCTAGTGTTCTTATCGACCACTTATTTTAATCTTTACAATAAGACAACAGATAAATAGCCGAGACACACGAATATCTCATACAACCCAAGGTAAATGGTGAAAAAGAAAGTGCCTTACTGCAAAAACTGCGGAGCGCAAGTATCCGAAGACGCAACCTACTGCCCAAACTGTGGAGTAGCAATTAGAGGTACATCTAAGCCGACATTAACTGTCGCCAGCTGGGGTGAAAGATTCGTAGCATGGATCATAGACATGATAATCCTAGGAATCTTTCTTGCACCGATTAAGATCGTCTACGCACTTTTTAAGTTGCCAAATCTTTGGCTGCCAATACTACCTTTCCCGTTTAGCTGGATTCCATTCGTGGAGTTTGGATTCAACAATGTCATATATTTCCTATATTGGATGTTCATGGAAGGAACATACGGTCAGTCAATTGGCAAGATGGTGATGAAACTTAAAGTTACAAGGCTAAACGGCCAACCAATAGACATAGGGTACGCTGCCATTGAAAGCTTCGGCAAAGCCTTCCTTCTACCTTTAGACTGCATAATTGGGTGGCTAATGAACACAAATAAAAACCAGAGGCTGTTCAACGCCCTTTCGGAAACAGTAGTAATCAAGCAGTCTCAATAATTAACAAAGCATAAGCTGAAGACAAATAATCAAGTTTTCGTAGTTCTGCCATAATCGTCTTCAAGCCTTTCAACATCCTCATCTTTTCCGTGGCTAACCTCTAAAACCTCTAGGTCCTTGTCAGGAGGTGCTTCTATCCTGTGCACTTTTAATGGAGGAACGTGAACAATCTTACCATCTGGATAAATCAAAGTTTCAACCTTCTCTTTGTGACGTTGAAGGCTATTTCTGCAACCCGCGTTAACGTGAAGCCTCTTTATTCTGTAAAACTCGTTCTCAACAAGAAACTCTTCCCAACCCCAAGGTTTCTCAACGCGCTTAACCATCACAATCATCTTTTAAAGTAGATGCAATGTCATCCTAAAAATCTTCCGTAACAAGAGAAATATAAGTTTCATTAAGGCACTTAAAAAAGAAGCATAAATCAGATTTCAGTATGTCATCCAATATTCTTGTTTTTTCAACTGTTTTCTACACGCATTAAAATAGTTTTATATTTTATATAATCAAAAAATAAACGGGAAGCCTATGGACAAAAAAGATTTTGACAAACGGCTTAATGAGCTATTCAAAAGTTACGAAAAACTCATAATGCTTCGAAATGAAAAGATCGATGACTACAACGGCATATATTATCGGTACAAACATCCCATTCTCACAGCTGATCACGCCCCAATCTTTTGGCGTTACGATCTTAACTATAAAACCAATCCGAACCTACTGCAACGTTTCGGAATAAATTCCACCTTTAACGCTGGAGCCATCTTGTTTAATAATCGATACTTATTGGTTGTACGCGTTGAAGGCTGGGACCGTAAATCATTTTTTGCGGTTGCTGAAAGTCCAAACGGCATCGACCAATGGCGTTTTTGGGACTACCCGATCACACTTCCAGACACCGACAAAGACGAAACCAACGTTTATGACATGCGCCTTACTCAGCATGAAGATGGTTGGATATACGGAATTTTCTGTTCGGAACGTAAAGATCCGAACGCTCCACCGGGTGACTTGTCGTCTGCCATAGCCAAAGCGGGAATTGTTCGCACAAAAGACCTCATCGCATGGGAACGTTTGCCAGACTTGAAATCAAAAACTCAGCAACGCAACGTTGTGTTGCACCCAGAATTTGTTAACGGTAAGTATGCATTGTATACCCGTCCACAGGAAACATTTATTGAAGCCGGCTCAGGAGGCGGAATAGGCTGGGCTCTAATTGACGACATAGAAAATGCAGAAATCCGAGACGAAACAATCATTGAGCCCCGAGTCTACCACACGATTAAGGAAGTAAAAAACGGCTTAGGTCCACCGCCGATAAAGACAGACAAAGGATGGTTACAACTAGCTCACGGAGTTCGAAGCTGTGCTGCAGGCTTACGCTATGTGCTTTACATGTTTATGACAGACTTGAAAGAGCCTTGGAAAGTTATTGCTTCTCCAGGAGGCTATTTTATGGCTCCCAAAGGCGAGGAAAGAGTGGGAGACGTATCAAACGTCTTGTTCAGTAACGGCTGGATAAAAAAGGACAACGGCGAAGTCTACATTTACTATGCCTCGTCTGATACAAGAATGCACGTCGCAACGTCTACTGTTGAGAAACTGGTCGATTACTGCCTCAATACACCTGCTGATGGTTACAGAACACATACATCAGTGGCGACCCTAAACAAACTAATCACAAAAAACCTTCAAATAATGAAGAACAAAAAGGATTGAAGGAAGACTGTATGAATCTTGGAGTTCAATACTATCGTCCTCCTTTTCCAGAGGACAAATACTGGGAAAAAGACTTTATCAAGATTAAGCAGTCAGGGTTCAACACAGTACAGCTTTGGGTTTTGTGGGGCTGGGTTGAACCTAAACCGAACCATTTCGTTTTCGACGATTACGATCGTTTAGTGAAGCTAGCTGAACAGAATGGGCTAGGCGTTATCCTCAGCACAATAGCAGAGATTCAACCGTACTGGATTCACCGTGAAGTTCCAGGAAGCGAGATGATTAACCACATAGGACAAAAGGTCGTATCCTCGAATCGTAATGAATGTCACTTTGGTATAACGCCAGGTGGATGCACCGACAATCCAGGCGTTTGGGAGCACATGCAGCATTTCTTCACCGAAGTTGTTTCAAGATACCGTTCTGTTCCCAACCTTAGAGGGTGGGACGCTTGGAACGAGCTAAGATGGAACGTTCATGCCGACGGGTTCGTATGTTACTGCGATTACACGCTACAGGCTTTTCGCAAATGGTTAAGCGACAAGTATGGCGGGCTTGAAGGGCTGAATAAGGCTTGGAAGAGACGTTACAGCTCGTTCGAGGAGGTGATGCCTGGAAAACTTCCTGATAGACCATACACAGAAATGATGGCCTTCGAAAGGTTTCTCACGTGGAGGGCAAACAGACACGCAAAGGCACGTTACGAAGTAATAAAGGCTTTAGACATGAAACATCCTGTTACGGTTCACGCTGCCTCTCCGTGCGCTTTGTGGCCAGGCTCAATGCATGGTTATGACCACCCTCTTAACAGAGGAAATGACTGGTTCTTCGCAGATGACTTGGATGGAGTTGGCTGCTCAAGTTTTCCTAAATGGTCTAACATGGACGATGCTGATTTTGCGATGAGAGTGGAATTTGTGAAGTCAGCGGGACGTGACAAGCTGGTGTGGCTAAGTGAGGTCCAAGGGGGACGTGCTGCAGTTGGGTTCAATATCTATGCTGATGTGGATGCCCTTTCCCAGCAAAGATGGATTTGGAACGGCATAGCCTGCGGAGCAGACACAATCCTGTTTTGGTGTTGGCGAGATGAGGTTTTTGGCCGCGAATCAGGAGGTTTCGGAATTTCGGGTTATGATGATCTCGCGGAAGAACGTTTGGAGCACATGAAAGTAACGGGCAAGCTAATCGAGGACTACGGTGACATGATAGCTAAGTATAGACCTGCGAGGTCTGAAATCGGAGTTATGTTTAGCCCCCAATCTTACTATTTAGCTTGGGCACAGGAAGGTAGCGCTGAACGGATAATGCGTGGCTTACTCGGATATTGTCGAAGTTTGGCACGTCAGTCGATGCCGTACACTGTTGTTGAAGAGGAACACCTCGATGTCTTACATGAGCTTAAAGTCTTGTTTATGCCCCGAACAATAGTTACAAGCGAGTCTGTAGAAGAAACCCTTGCAGAGTTTGTGAAAAAAGGTGGAACTCTTGTCTGCGAATCAGAATGTGGAGCCTTTAACCCAGAAGGATTATACAGGTACCCCGAAGATCGTTTCACTACACACTTAACTGGAGTAAATGAAGTCGGAAGACGCCACCTTGAATCTGACTACATATCTGCCGTGATTAATGACGAGAAACTAAACCTCAAAGTAGCACAGTGGCTAACCCCATGGCAGAAAAACAATGGCATTATACTAGCTGAAAATAAGGACGGCGCATTAATATCTGAGGTTTCAGTCGGCAAAGGCAGAGTGGTTCTATGCGGGTCCTATCTTGGTGACCCATATTTAAACAGTTGGACAGCAGATTTTGAAAGGTTTATAGAACTTACAGCTCGGAAAGCAGGATGGGAGCCTTGGGTCGAAGTTTCTTCGCCGAAGCCTGACAAAGACTCGTTCGTTTACGTCAAGTGGGGAGAATCAGCTGGAAAGAAAGTGGTCTTCGTCTTTTTCCCGCCAAAACAAGACTCTGTTCACCTCAGATTCAAACGTGACTTCTTCGCCTCTAAACGTGCTCTTGACATAATTTCAGGACGGAGAATTTCTGTTCAGACTACGGAAACTGGTCAAGAATGCATGTTTAATGCGCCAGAATGGAGGTTCAGCGTTCTAGTCGAAGAATAGTATCTGCGTTCCTAAAGTCCCAATTCTTTTTATGTAACTATAGGAATCATCCTCGTATGATTGAGTTTATTCTTTTTTCTCGAAAAGGCAGAACCGACGGTAACTTTAGAAACCTTAGAGAAGCAGGTAGATTAGATGTCGTCTATCAGTGCCTTCTAACAGCTTTTTTCACCTCAGGCGCAATTAGACGAGACGTTGTTTTTCACGCCATACTAAATGGTCCTCCACATCCACCAGTACACCTAGTTTTTGATGGCAGAAAACTTAGGGACGTGAGAACTGACGAGAAAACTTGGGAAGACATTCTGCGAAAGGTGCTATCAGGCGGCGCACACCAAGGCATCGAGCTACACAAAGAAAGCTTTCAAGAAGTCATACGGACAAAACGGAACCTCTTCATATTGGAGGAAAATGGAGAAGACATTAATAACGTAAACTTAGGTGAAAATCCCGTTTTTGTACTAGGCGACCAAGTCGGCTTGCCAATAAAAGACGAAAAATTTGCTTTACGCTTTGGCACAAAGATTTCTATTGGAAAAAAACCTTACCTTGCAATGTCTTGCATTGACATAGTCAATTACATTCTTGACTCAAGACTTAAGCGAGAATAAAACATATTTTTTATGATGTCCTTAAGATGAAAGCATAGACAACAATCGTAAAGAACTAAACAAAAAGTGACCAGAAATGGGTAAAAACTTCAAAATCGCAGTTTTGCCAGGAGACGGCATCGGACCAGAGGTAACTGAGGCAGCTCTTAAGGTTCTGAACGCTGTACAAAAGGTGTCGAAAGACGCAAGATTCGAGTTTATTCAAGGTGAAGCAGGATATAACTGCATAAACAAATACGGCACAAACGTTCCGCAGAAAACGCTTGATATGCTCAGACAAACCAACGCATGCTTAAAGGGTCCCATGACCACACCGGAGGAAGCAGGGGCGCCTCCAAGTGCTGCAGTAACAATAAGAAAGGCCTTTAACCTTTACGCAAATGTTAGACCGTGCAAAAGTTTACCAGTAATTTCTGCCATAAAGCCGAACATTGACCTTGTTGTGCTGAGAGAAAACACAGAAGGCCTTTATTTTGGACGTGAATTTCTGTTGTCTCCGGGTAAAGGTGTTGCTTTACGTGTTGTGACACAGCAGGCTTCTGAGAAGATTGCGAATCTCGCTTTCGAACTTGCTTTGAAACGTAAAAAGCACGTGACATGTGTTCATAAAAGGAATATTTTGCGTGTAACGGACGGCATCTTCGTGGACTCTGTTATGAAAGTTGCTGAGAAATACCCTTCGGTGATTGTTGATGAAGTCCATGTTGATGCAATGGCCATGCGGCTGATTAAGGAGCCCGAAAAGTTTGACGTCATAGTTACAACTAACCTTTTTGGCGACATTCTTTCTGATGAGGCAGCGCAGCTCGTGGGAGGACTCGGATTCGCTGCTGGAGCAAACATTGGCGACAGCTACGGAATGTTTGAGCCGGTTCACGGCTCTGCACCTAAATACGAAGGAAAAAACGTTGTCAACCCAGTGGCAACCATACTTGCTGCGAAAATGATGCTTGAGTACCTAAATCTACCTAAAGAAGCAGGCCTTATTGAAAAGGCCGTGACAGCAGTTTTAGAAGAAGGAAAAGTTCGTACTTATGACATGGGCGGAACCTCCACTACGCAGGAGATGGCTGATGCAATTGCTGGCAAGATTTTAGTTTTTTAGACATTAACATGGTCTTGTGCAAAAGTCGTTTATACCTGTTCCATAACGGTTCTAACCAGAGGCTGAAAATACGATGTTAGGTGGGCTATTCGGCGTTGTATCAAAGAATCATCTTGCTAGAGACCTTTATGTAGGAGTTGACTATCACTCTCACCTTGGAACAGAAATTGGCGGTTTAGCCTATCTTGATGGTGATGTAAGGCTTGTCTGCCGCGACATCAGCAACAGCCAATTCAAGTCTGAAATGCGAGAAGTATACAATAGAATTCAAGGGCAGCTTGGGATTGGAGTCATCAGCGACAGCCCAGATGAACAGCCAATTAAGTTTGAATCGAAAAATGGAACCTTCGCCCTTTGTACCGCAGGCGTCATCAGAAACGCTGAGACTCTTTACAACGAGTTGATTAGCGAAGGTGTAACTTTCAAAAAATCTAGAGTTAAAGCTGGAAAGACTGTTCCAAATCAAACTGAAATTGTCGGTGAACTTATTGGAAGAGGCAAAAGCATCATTGACGGAATTGAAACAATGTATAGCAAAATCGACGGAACAATATCTCTTCTTCTTCTCTCACAAAACGAAAGAAGCATCTATGCTTCAGGTGGCACCTTCCCTCTTGTACTTGGAAATAGAGGAAACGATTGGGCAATAGCCTCTGAAACAACGGCTTTTCCAAATTTAAGATATGAAGTTGTCAAGTTCCTCGAATATCAAGAAATAATTTCAATGAACGAGGCAGGAGTAAAAACAAGAGCCAACATGCCGGCAAAGAAAAAATTCTGCACTTTTCTTCATGTTTATTTTGGCTTTCCATCCTCCGACTACTATGGCATAAATGCTGAAATCGTAAGAGAAAGGTGCGGAGGCTTATTAGCTGAAAAAGACGATATTGAGACCGATCTTGTGCTTGGCATAGCCGACTCAGGGTTTGCACATTCAGTGGGCTACGCTAAGAGGAAAATCGAACTGGCTCAAGAAAAAATTTCTAAAGCAATGAACCAATTCAAAGAGAACAAAATTGACGTTAACCAACTTGACTGTATAATTAAAAAGGCATTAGCTTCTTTGGTTCCATTAAGGCGACCTTTAGTCAAGTACACGCCTGGATGGGGGAGAAGCTATATTCCGCCAACTCAGGAAAGGAGAGAGCAAATTGCCCGATATAAGCAGGTTCCGAACCCCCAGATAATTAATGGCAAACGAATAGTTTTAGTTGATGACTCAATCAGGAGAGGTACACAACTCAGAGACCTTTTAAATGAGAAGATTTTGCCTTATAATCCAAAAGAAGTTCATGGCAGAATAGCTTCGCCACCGCAGATGTATCCCTGCATTTACGACTTGTCAACTAAAATTAAGGATCTTGCCACTTGGAACGCAATGAACAAGACTGAAGGAGACATACAAAAATACTTGGATACCAGTAGCCAAGAGTACCAAATGATGGTTGAAGAAATTAGGAAAAAAATCGGGTTTACATCATTAAAATTTCAAACCGTTGAAGACCTTGTTAAGGCAGTGATAGAGGCCCCAAACAACAAGGGCTTAAAGGAAGAAGACCTTTGCCTCTACTGTTGGACTGGAAAAATCTGAGATGCCGTCTAAACTAAAAGGATAAATGCCAAAATAAAGTGTCTATTTGTTGAAGACTCCTTAGCTCTTAACATAAATGCTGAGAGCAATAAGGAACGTCAACACAATCAAATGAGTTCATAAGTCAATTTGGAAAGTGGGGCAAATGTCGTTAAACGAAATATTAAGTCGGATTCAAGATGAACTTGCCAAGAAGGATGCTGTCCGCCAAGAGGTTCAGACAGCTATGCGTAAATGTACCCGTCTATCAAAAACGGCGATTTTTCACATGCATAAAGAAGAATTTGAAGAAGCCGAGGCTAAACTTGCAGAGGCGAAGGAGATTCTTAATAATCTTCACAATATGACTGCCAATTTTTCCGGTCTTGCGTATATGGGGTCTGTTGATTCAGCCTTTGAAGAATATGCCGAGGCTCAAATATTTTTCAGTCTCATTAAGGAAGGGCGGTTTGTTAGCTATGATGAAATCAATGTTCCAATTGCGCCTTATGTTCTTGGACTCGCAGACGTGATTGGCGAACTTAGGCGTCAAACATTGGATTATCTTAGACAAAATAGGATAAAGAAAGCTGTAAAAAACCTTGAACTGATGGAAACAATATATGCGGAACTATTGAACCTTGATGAAGCCAACATTTTGGTTCATGAGCTTCGAAGAAAATGCGATGTCGCCAGACATGTACTCGAAGCTACCAGAGGAGACGTTACAATCGAAGTCAGAAGAAATCAGCTTGAAAATTCAATAAAAGACCTAAGAAGAAAACTAGAGGCGAAGCGAGAAAATGGGCTTACTTGATCCAAAAAAAATCTTAAAAAGAGTTGAGAAAGAAGGCTTCGAAAAAGTATGGCGCGAAAGCGCAAACATGTTTCCAAAACCTATTGAACGTAAAAATGAAACAACTGTGACTAAAGGTGTCTCTCACCCGCTTTACGACCTCATCCAAAAGTTAAGAACTGCATTTATAAATTTAGGATTCAACGAGGTCTTTAATCCCGTAATTTTAGATGAGACTGAAATCTTTAAGCAGTACGGTCCAGAAGCTCCAATTATTCTTGACCGCTGTTACTATCTTGCTACTCTTCCGCGGCCAGACATCGGTTTAGGTAGGGACAAAATTGAAAAAATGAAAAAGCTGGGAGTTGAGATTACTGAAGCTAAAGTTTTGAGTCTACAAAAGGTTTTTCGGGATTATAAAAAAGGTAAGATTGATTCGGATGACCTTGTTGAAAAAATAGCGGACTCGATTGGTGTTTCCGACACGTTGGCAATGCGCGTAATTTCTGAGGTTTTTCCCGAGTTTACATCTTTGCTTCCTGTGGCTTCTAAACTTACTCTTCGTTCCCACATTACTACAGCATGGTTTTTGACTCTTCAAGCCTTACGTCCAGTATCTGATTTGCCTTTAAAGCTGTTTTCGGTTGATATCAGGTTTCGAAGAGAACAGAGAGAAGATCCAACGCATCTTCGTGTTCACCACTCTGCCAGCTGCGTGGTTATGAAAGAAACAATAGACGTGGGTGAAGGCGAAGAAATTTCAAGATCCTTGCTAGAACCTCTTGGTTTCAATCAGTTCAAGTTTGTCCAAAAAAAGGTAACCTCAAAGTACTATGCACCAGGCATGGAATACGAAGGATTTGTCTTTAATCCTTCTTCAAAAAACTGGATTGAGGTGGTAGACTACGGCATTTACAGTCCAATTGCACTGGCCAAGTACGATCTTGACTGCCCCGTTTTGAATGTTGGGATAGGGGTTGAAAGAGTAGCAATGTTACTCTATAACGAGACTGACATTAGAAGACTAGTTTACCCTCAATTTTTCGCTGAGCTTAGACTGTCAGACCAAGAAATTGCGCAACTAATCAGCCTCGAGTCAAAACCAAAAACTGAGGAAGGTAAAAAAATAATCGAAAATTTGCTTAATGTAGCCTTGGCCAATGCGGAGGCACATAGCCCATGCGAGTTCTTAGTATATGAGGGAAAAATCTTTGACAAACATGTAAAGGTTTACCTATATGAAAACGAAGAAAATGCGAAGCTTCTAGGTGCAGCTGCTTTAAACCAGATTGTTGTCTACGATGGCAATGTTTTGGGAATACCGATGAAAGGTAAGTACAACATTGAATTAGTAAAAACTGCTCGTGAAAAAGGCATTTCAACCGGAATCAGATACATCGATGGCATAGCAGCTAAAGCAGCATCAGAAATCGAGGAAGCTGTTACTAAAGGTCAAAAAAGCTTCAATATGTGGGTGCGCATGGCTAAACGGCCAAGCGACATCAACGTGAAAGTAAGCGACAAAGCCAGAAGGTACATAATGAACCAAAAAAAGAAAATTGAGACAACAGGCCCTGTTTTTGTTGGAGTTAGAGCGGAGATAATGGACTAAAATAAGGACAATCAGAAGTTACGTTTTGGGGTGCCAACAAGATTGACTTTCCCTTTTGGGTTAACTATCGAAGAGGCAAAAAATCTTCAGAAGTCTCTTTCAAAGAAGGTTATATGCGAAGACCTGCTGCCAAGGCAAATAAGGCTTGTTGGTGGCATAGATGCTGCTTACATTGATAAACTTGCAATTGGCTCTGCAGCAATCCTAGATTATGAAACACTGAAAGTTATAGAAGTAAAAACTTCTTGCCAACCAATAGAAACACCCTATATTCCAACTTTTCTATCATTCAGAGAAGTTTCGCCTGTTGTTTCAGCTGTACATTTGCTTTCGGTAAAACCAGACGTTTATCTTGTTGATGGCCACGGGATAGCTCATCCAAGAGGGCTTGGACTTGCCAGTCACTTGGGCCTTGTTCTTGATGCAGCTACAATAGGTGTCGCTAAAAATCTTTTATGCGGCGAAATTAGAGAAACCAAGGTAGAAGACTGGAACCCCATAGTCCATGGTGACGAAACAATTGGCGCAGCTTTATACACGAAACCAAGTGTAAAGCCCATTTTTATTAGCATTGGACATAAAATATCATTGGAGACAGCAATAAAAATAGTGAAACATTGCCTTGCTGGTCATAGAATTCCGGAGCCTATTCGCGAAGCTCACAAGGCTGCAAATGAAATAAAAAGAGCTCAACTGTATTAGTTACAAAATTTTATGTATTCCGCAACATTGGTTCTATTCGGGCGAGATCCTGATATAATTTTGTGAACCAATATTTAGCTTTAATAGCTCTTAATCCCCATAAAGCCGTGATTAATAGGCTTGTTGCAAAAAAAGATATAATAACATTTTGTACGGTCCACAGCTCGCTTTGCATTATTTTTTCCATAAGCGAAGTATAGAGAGACAATGATATGCAGACTGTTGCTAGACTACTAATTAAATGTATTTTTTGAAGAGCCCTGCTGGATTTGTATGCTTGAATCTTGAGTTTGTCAAGCACCCTACCCAGTCTTACTGAGACATCGCGAACGTCGTCTATTACAAGAGTTAGACCGCCATAAACAAAAAACAAGCCAGAATAAATCAGAAACATTTGCAGACCAGCCGCTTGAAAACCAAGAGAAGGTATAAGAAAAACTAGGATGTATGTTGGAGCAAAGATAGCCATTAGAGTAAAAGAAACCGAGCTTGCAAGGAATCCATAAACGTAATGGTGGAACCAAATTCTCCCTAATTCAACTTTACCAAGAAGCTTTGCTGTAAGAATGTTCAGAATGGATGTTATGAACACGAACAGAAAAACAGAATTGCCAATTAAGTATGACCAATACTGTTTTTCTCCAGCTGTAACTGGGTATGATGAAGCAAGATTGCTGATGACAAAAGTTAGGCTTAACAAAGAGTTGAAAATTAAGGCCAAACTTAGAATTTTTCGTCCTAATTTAGATAGCGTCTTTGACATAACAGAAAAGGTGTCATTATTACTCGTCATTTAAAGCTTACCCGTTTATCAGATTATTTTTTGGAAACTACTGCCACAATGGGATTATATTGTAACCAATTCTACCTTCATGGTGTCAGTGTACAGTATTCCAATAGTTGCGTTTTCAGTGAGGTAACCGCAAGCTTCGCCTGGATTAACTATTAAGGTTCCGTTTTGTTTGTGAATTGAAGCTTGATGTGTGTGCCCATGAACAACGATGTCAAAGGCTGATGTGTTAATGATGGATTCAAGTAAGTCGATTTCTTCGCCATGAAGCAACGCAATTTTCAGGTTTTCAACTTTAACCTCTGCAAATTTTCCACGGACGTTTTTACCGATTTTCTCAAAATTTTTTTGTAAAAGTTCTTTTTCAGCATCATTATTTCCGAAAACGCCGATCATTTGAGACTTTAGGGAACTGAACCTTAAAGCAGCAAATGGTGCGCTGTAATCTCCAGCGTGAAGAACTAAATCCACCCCTTCATCATTTAGTTTCCTAACCGCTCTATCTATGAAAGGCAACCGATCATGCGTATCAGAGACGAGGCCAATTTTCATTTCTTCCACCAACCAAGCATATCTACCGCCACAATCATAAACTTTATGAGTTAAGATTAGGGCGATCTTAAAGAATCTTTAATAAGACAGCACCTACCATAACGATTATTGGTCCTTATAAGGCCAGGAAAGGTCGGAATGATAAAAATTAAGATAAACTTTTTTAACTTAATAGCAGCCGTATGTTCACTTCTTCTTGTGGTTTACGCTTGGACAATGTTTCTACCCATGTTCGAAGGCCTAACACAGTATTCAGAGGTCCGAAACATCATAATCGTATTGTCACTACTCTTACTCGCAGTCTCAATCCTACAATTTTATGTCGCTTTCCGAAAAGAAGAAACTAAACCAAAAGATCAAAGCTGAAATTAAAAAACCGCACCGTTATTTTGTTTGGGTATCTTCAGTTTTATACCTTGTAAAGCCACAGTGTCCGCATGAATATCTGTTGCCATGGTCAGCCATAAAATACCCTGGGCCACACCGATCACAGATTGGCCGCGTTCTCACTATTCCGTTCTTTTCAATTTTATAATAGCTTGACACGGATTTACTCTCTTTCTTTTTTTGTGCAGGTTTTTCTGACATACTGTTTTACTCCTTCTTTTCATTTTTTGGAGAATTCCTAAGTATTATGTGTTTCTGTTCAATGAGCTTTGCTTGGTCAGCAGAATCATAGACGTTGGCTTGACCTATGGATGTCATGCTTCCCGTTTTTGTAACTAGTTTTTTAATAAAAACTCTTGTTTCATCAACACCAAGGACGGAAGCAAGTTTTTGCTTTACTTCCAAGCGTTTTGGGGTTCCACTTTTTTCGTGGTCAACATGGAACTCTACTTCGTCTCTTTTAAGAAGCTCGTTCCGTTTCTTTTCGACTATTTCTATCTTCACTGCTTTCACCCTAAGGTATCTTCAAAATTTTAGCTCATATACTTTAGCTTTTCTAATTCTGTTTTTCCATACGTTCGATGATGCCATTAATTTTTTTCTTAACATCCTCGGTGACAGAAACAATAACTATTCCCTTTTTTGGCTGACCATAAACCACAATTGAATTGAATGGTGCTGCAATGATAGCTGCAAGTGTCAATAGGTCTTCTTCACCATCAACTCTAATCGAAGTTAAACCATCAAAAATGACAGCCTCAGATATAACTTGAAAGGCCTCTTCGTTTAAGGATCCAGCTGGATTCCTGACATTAAAAGATCGATCAGCCTTTAAATCTAGCGGCTTAACAGGTTTTCGCATGACCTTATTATCTATTATTGCCACGTTTAGAGGTATTCCGCTTTTAATTATGTTTTCGGTGACCTTGTCGCCTACGGATACGATTTTCTTTGGCCTATCCTTAGCTATTATTTCTTTCAATCTTATCATAGTCTGTTTATAGGAACCTTGAACCAACAAACCCAATGGAGTCTTCAGTTCTTCGCGAAGATCTGGAGTTAGAAAGCGGATGTGTATCACCTTATTCGAACCGCATACCGTCCTTTCTTTTTGATACCCATTATTTTTGCAATCGTAGAGTGTTCTGGATCTACAATGACGACGATGCCGCTAAAATCATCACTTAAATCCATAGACTTACATTCAGGGCACACGTTACTATCGGAAATCTGGTGGCAGTTTCTACAAGCTCTATCAACCATACATGTTGCCCCAATTAGGTTTTATCTTTTGATTCGGTTTTTTGTCCCACTGCGGGGTTCGTTGCTTTTATATCTTCTTCGATCCATTCAAGTTTTCCTAAGAACGGTTGTCTAGCAGTTACACCAATTTTACCGAAGCTGCCTCCATGTCCTAAGGAAACAGCAGTTGTGCGTACACGTACAAAGTCTCCAACCGAAATTTTCCGTTTTGTCTCCTTACCCATGAGGACTCCCTGTCTGTCATCGTAAGAAATAAAGTCGTCCATTATCTGCGAAACATGTATCAATGCATCTACAGGTCCAACCCTAACAAATGCGCCGAAATCCGCGACTTCAACTACTTCTCCTTCTACAATCTCTTGTATCTTCGGATAGAACGTTAGAAGCGAAAAAGTCACCTTGTGATACGTGGCTCCGTCGCCTGGGATTATTTTTCCAATCGGGGACACTTCAATGCTGGTCACAGCAATTACATAGCCCAGTTCTTCGTCTATGATTCCTTCATACTTGATTTTAAGCTGTTCTTTCGCTACGTTTTCTAATGGCCCTCCAAATTTGTCTGGAGGTATCCGAACTGAATCTGTTAAGGTAACTATGTTAAACGTTGCTTTACACCTTCCGCAGCCAACAAATATGTTTTTGTATTGACAACAACTAAGATATTTATCGTTAATGCTAAACAAGAGATATTTAAAAACTTTCTGGAAATGTAAACAAAATTTTTAACAATAAGCACCATCGACATAATTTAGTCGTTTCATAAAAATCGTGCGGCAGCTTCAACTTTTCTTCAAGCTAACCTTAGATAGCGCTATTCATAATGGTTTTTCAGTGTGTTCAAAATTTTGATTTTCTCTCATCTCAAAGAAACATCTCGCTAGTATCAATTGTTAGACAAAAATCAGGATGTCAAGGAAAATGTTGGTCGATACCGCATGAATTTATAAAATATCTGGTCAATAAGCTATAAATATTATTTACCCAATGTTATATTATGCAAAAAACAAATTTTGGTTCTGATATCAAAGAAAGATTTTCTAGAGGAACTGCGTCTTCTTCAAAGTTTCATAACAGAATTCCGACTGTGGTTGCAGTGATTGTTGGTTTTCTGGTAGGCTTTCTCGTTGACGGCGCAGTTGGCGTCGTCGTTGCTATGGCCGCGGGCATGCTGGTTTTGAAGGTTTTTGGCCGCTTGAAGATTCCAGTTCAACCTTGGCAGTCTCTTGTTGCTTTTCTGCTTCCAATAGTTGGTAGGACACTCCTAATACTTGGGCTTCTTCTACCTTTTGGTAATGGACTCACCCTTTCCACGGGCGAGTATCCGGACACATTGCCGAAATATTTTAGCATAGTAGTCTTAAAACCTCAGAATTTGATGGCTACTTCTGGAAAATACTGGGGAATGCCTGACTACTATCCAGGCGCCCCGCTGATTGTTTTAGTCAGTATAATCCTCATGTTTGTGGGCAGCCTTAGAATGCAGAAGATGAAGTATGCGCTCATTTCTGTTGCTGGACTGTTGCTTTTTACATTGTCTCCAACAATAAGTTACTTGATCTCAACCGGAAATGCAAACCTGCTTTTCTACATGCCCTTCTTTCAAGTCGGATTCTATTTAGCTTGGATTGGCGTAGTCTTGGTTATACTGCATAACCTTTTGCACAATCGATTGAGTAAGGGCACACCTGCTACACCGTCCTATGGAAAGTTTACTCTTGCCTTGATTTTTCCTGTGGCAGCAGGAACACAATTACTAGAAGGGTTAATGTCAATTTACATCAATCTGCCAACAGTAAGAATGCTGATTGACATTAGTCAAGATTTTGAAGAACTTCACCATTCATTTGCAAATGGATTTTCAGGCATAGTAAGTGGCATTGGCGCGGGAGAAATCGTGGACGAATTTCCAGAAGAGGTTACAGAGGTTCCTGAAGAGGCACCAGTTTACGAAGTGCCTCCAGTCTATGAAGGGCCTGTACCTTCAACTGACCCAAATGATCCTCCTGGAACAACATTCCAATATAATTCAGACGGCACAATTACTAAAAATTTACCAGATGGCACAGTAGGGACCAAATATACGGATGGCACAATCTATGCAGAGAGTCCTGACGGATCAACCTACACATCTTACCCTGATGGAACAGAGAAGGTTTATACTCCGGATGGAACCTTAGAGACAACTTATCCCGATGGAACAGTTGTTACAAATACACCTGATGGGAAAGTTGAAACATCATATCCAGACGGCACCAGCGTAATAAAGGCTCCAGATGGAAGAAGTCTTACCACTCACCCAGACGGCAAAATCACGATTTCAAATCCTGATGGATCATCGGAAACATTTACTCCTGACGGTGAAACAGTTAGTAAAACCTTCGGAGGAGATATGGAAGGTGTGACTGCAACTAAGAATCCGGATGGAACTTGGACAGTGACATCAACATATGGAGGATCAATGACTGTGGACAAGAAGGGCAACATTTCTGGATCAATAACAGATAAAGACGGCACTCAATGCACTTTTTTGCCAGATGGAACACGTATGGCTACTAAACCAAATGAAGGGACAGTTACCATACATAATGACGGATCAATGTCTGTACAAACCGCGGACGGCTCAAAAATTAGCGCCGACAGCAAAGGCAATATAACGGAAGGCCATTTTGAGCTGAATGACGGACGGACAGTTGATGTCAGTTCCAGCGGAGACATAACCGTAAAAGACAAGGAGGGGAATTCAGCCGTCATAAAGCAGGATGGTTCCATAGACTATACTGATCAGGATGGAACAAAGATTAATGCAAATCCTGACGGTTCAGGCTCTTTTAGTACGCCTGAGGGTTATTCAGGTGTCGCTAATCCTGACGGTACTACGACGGTTAATTATCCAAACGGTAGCAGTGCCACAATGAACCCTGACGGATCACTTACTTTAAAGTCGCCTGAGGGACAAACCACTACGATTTCTGCACAAGAACTGAAAGGCATGGAACAGTGATTAGGAAAAGTTAAGAAAATAAGTATGCAAAGGGTGAAAAATGTTGAGTTACAAGAAAAACGATATAAAAGAAGCCTTAAGAAACATAAAACGTGCGAAAACAGCCTTAACAAACGTACAGAATTTTGTACAAGAACCGAAAAGAAAAACATCTCTTCTGATGGAAAACGCGCAACTTAGGCGGGCTCAATTACAGAAAATGCACGAGAAAATTACAGATATATCACAACCCACTTCTAACAGAGATAGTGCATCCAAGAACAGCATCAAATCTTTAATGACGACAAAACCTATTCAAAGTAGTATGCAAGCAGAGACAAAACGAAGGCTAAGAGAGATAATGAAAAGATTTCCAATGCAAAATACACGAAGATAATTCAGAAATTCAACAATCCTTTAGAATATGATTGAGAAAAAGCTATAGTTGCTTCTGAGTCTTATCCATTATTCCAATTTTTTTATTAAAAGAGTAATATATGTTAAATTCTCTTTTTTACAAAACAACAGGAAAAGAAATTTACACGTAACAACGTTGCAAAGGCTTAAACATCTAGCGCAAACCAGGTACAGCCAATTTTTTACGGACGCTCTTGACGATAATGCTTTCTGGTTTTGAAATCAACCTAAAAGAAAAATAGACAGGATATTTGTTAAAATGATTAAAGATTATTTTAAGTTTCAGCTAATTCAATTATGTATAAAATTTTTGGATAACACGGATATATCATTGTCTGTGTGTAATTTCGTTTTTGGAAACTCTTTTAAGTGAAGTCTTAACATTTTCTTAAGGTTTAAAACAAATTTGAAGCGAAATAAGTAGTGTGCTTAAACGGCGCTTTAATTTGAGAGGTTCAGAATGTCACGTGATGGGTTGGACTGTAAAGATGATGGAAATGAAACTTATGAAAAATATGTATCCGTATTTTTGCCAAGATCCAACCCGAAGATCTAAAACTAAACAATGCTTCAATGTTTATTCTTGTTTATTTATTCTTGAATCTCAACATTCCACATGCACCTTTAATTTTTCATCATTGAGATTCTTAAGATTACCCCGTTAGGAGGCTTTTCCGTTGGCGCCAGTTAATGACCAATTTAAATCATTTACTAAAACTTTGAGGGAATCCTTATTCGCCTACTTTTTTGATGTCGGTGGGATTTTTGCCGGCGCCATAGTTGCTTCTCAACTCAGCATTATGCAGTTTTCTCCGTGGATAATTGCCATTTATCCAGCTGTCCTAAGCGCAAAAGGTATGATAGGGGGTCTTCTAAGCGGGCGATTAAGCACAGCACTGCATATTGGCACCATTTATCCCAAATTATTTGGAAACACTAAAAGCTTCTATAAACTATATCAAGCTATAATTGCGTTGACTCTTATAACAAGCTTGACAATAAGCATGGTTTCCATCATCTTCGGTAACCAATTTTGGGGAATTAATTTTTCAGATTTTTATGATATTGTTACTGTTGTTTTGGCAACTATGAGTATGGGGTTGGCATTTACACTTGTTTCTACAATTGTGGCATTTGTCACCTTCAAGAAAGGTTTAGACCCTGACATTCTGGTTTACCCAATAATGTCAACAGTAGCAGATTTAGGAATAACAACATGCTATGTCTTAGTTCTTAACCTCTTTTTTCTATATGATCAAACTGGAAAGGAAGTTGTGCTTGCTATTGGGATTTTCCAAATCATTTTGGTGTTATGGATTTTGGCTCGAAATGTACATGATAGAGAATTTAGTAAAACCATAAAGGAGTCTCTTCTCACCATTTTTCTTGTGGCTTTCATTGTTAACATTACTGGTACAATTTTAAACAGAATAAACGAGATCGTTGAAGGACGCAAAGAAATCTATACAGTCTATCCCGCTCTGATTGACACAATAGGAGATGTTGGCTCAGTCATTGGCTCCACAGCAACAACAAAAATTGCCTTAGGTCTTATTGGGTCATCCTTTAAATTTATGAAACATCATGCGCCGCAGATACTTGGAGCATGGATATCCTCAGCTATTATGTTCATGTTTTTTTCCGCTCTTTCGCTTATCATAAATAATATGTTAACTTTAGACATGTTTTTACGTTTTTCGTACATATTGTTAGCCTCAAATATTATAGCCGTCATTGCGATATCTATCGTCTCCTTAACGATATCAGTTATAACTTACAAAAGGGGCTTAGATCCCGACAATTTCGTGGTTCCAATTGAAAGTTCTCTTGCAGACACAATCACTTCAGTTGCACTTTTCATCGTACTATTATTAGCAGGATGAAATGATAGCTTAATTAAAATATAACATGGATAATTATGATAAATGGAGCACAAGCCGGATATGCATAATCTGGAAAAAATAGAATACCAACCAGTATCCATTAGGGAAATAGTTTTAGAAATGAAGAATCTTTCTGAGTTAATGATTGACCTGGCATATTCCGCCGCATTATTCAACGACAAAGAACTCGCTGAAGACGTAATTGAACTTGAAAAAAGAATTGACCGTTTAGCGCTGCTCCTTGAAATACACATCATGGTCGCAGCCAGAAACCCAGATGATGCTGAAGATTTACTAGCAGTATCAAGAATCGGGTCAGCTGCGGACAAGATTTCTGATGCAGCAGCAGACATTGCAGCAATAGTTGTACAAAACATTGGCGTGCATCCGATAGTGACCGAAATTTTCGAAAATGTTGAAGAACGATTGATACGGGCTAAAGTGACAAAAGATTCATTGATTATTGGAAAAAGGATTCGTGAGCTGGATCTAGCAGCGAAGATGGGTGTCGACATCCTCGCTATTGGAAGAAACAAAGACTGGATAATCAATCCAGAAGATTATGAAGTTATCAAAGAAAACGACATACTCATAGTCAGGGGATCGTCCCTGGGCACAAAACGGTTTAAAGAGATCACAGAGAAAGGCCAAAATGGTGGGGTGAAGTAAAGTGCCTCAACAATATCCAGAGGAATTCAAAAAAATCGTTGAACAATTAGCTGAACTTAAAAACACTTCGGAATTAATGATGGACTTGGCTTACTCGTCAATTCTATTGAACAGTACGGAGCTAGCTGAAGAGGTTCAGAGGCTGGAAGAGTACGTTGACAGGCTGCATACAGACTTCGAACTGCGCGTTTTAACAAGCAAATTTACAAACGAGGAGGCAAAAGGCTTATTAGGCCTAATTAGACTGGGAGTTGCAGCTGAAAAAATCGCGGACTCCGCTGCACAAATATCTGAAGTCATACTAAGAGGACTCGAACCGCATCCAGTTCTAAAACTTATAATTAAAGAAGCGGACGAAACAATTACACAAGTACGCGTTACAAAGAAATCCAAACTCGCAAACAAGACCCTCAGAGAAGCCCAAATTCCAGAAGAAACAGGCATGTGGGTCCTAGCTATCCGCAGAGGAGAAAAGTGCATTAGGCCAAAACCTGACACTATAATAGAACAAGGAGACATCTTGATTGCCTCCGGCTACGCGGAAGGAGTTGAAGACCTAAAAAAACTAGCTTCGCCATAAAATACAGATGAACCTTCATAATTCACAAATTGAAACTTTTCAAGTCACAAAAAAATTGTAACCGAAAAAAATGGCGGGCCCGCTGGGATTTGAACCCAGGGATCTCCGGCTCCGGAGGCTTGCGTGCTTTTTTGGCTCGGCGCCTTTATCCTGGCTGGGCCACGGGCCCTTTTTTGATGTTTGTGCTTTTTCGGAGGTTATGGTGTTGTTTCTGTTAGTTCTTCGTTGAGCCACCATGCTTTTCTTTTGCCTGCTTTTTCTCCGCCGAAGTATTCGATTATTGGTTTTCCAAGTTCTTTCTTTGATCGGCCCATTATTCGTTTCAGTCTGTTGAGGATCAACCACCTGTTGAGTTTCAAGGCTTCGGCGAGTTCTGGTGTTGTAGCCCCGTTGTAATGGATTAGATGGTCCACGATTGAGTGGTCGATTTTGTCAACGCAGAAAACGTGAGGGTTTACTTTTCCCCTTTCGTAGGTGAGAACTTCGAGGTCTGCGAGACTCTTCTTTATTATTGCGATGTCGTTTTCAATTTTTTGTATCTTGGTTTCCAACTCGAGAATTTTGTCTGGGCGTGGAGTTTTCTGTAGTTTCTCGATTATGGCTTCGCGGATTAGGTTGCTTCTTTCTCCCTCTGGCCAACGCAAGACTAGCTCGTCATAAACCTCCTTCGGTATCTTTACTGAAATCGTAACTGACTCTGACATTTTCCACTCTGCTCTGGAGTCTTTTTGCTAAACAATAGGTTTTCTTGAAGCCCTAATAAACCTTAGTTGCCATCAAAAAAGAAGTGGAGCTGGGAAAAGATTTTACGTGGATTTTGCTGTGAACCCTAATATTTTTGAGGAAGGCTTGTTTGATGCAGCTTCAATTTCTATGTTCAAAGGCTCCATAGACAGCTTGGCGCCACATTTTGGACATTTTCCCTCATAAGCCTGCAGGATGTCCTCAGGAGATTTTAGCTCTTGTCCCTGATAAAGGACGTATCCACATTCGTGACAATTAACCTTCTGAGGCACTTCTCTAACCTCTTTCAAGGTAGATTAGGGAGAAATTATATAGTTCTGCCTAATAAGGACCACGCCGACAGATTCTTATCAGCCGTTACTTAGGTGGCGATATTCAAAAATAGTGCACAATACTCTAAACCTGTAAAAAGGACTAAAAGAAAGACACTCTAAGAGGAACCCTAATTGGCTGAAGAGAACGTCTTAATATTGTGCGAGAAGCCTAGCACCGCTGAGCGAGTTGCGAAGGCTCTAGATGAAAATGGGAAGCCTAGAAAAAACGAAACAAACGGGGTTCCACATTACGAGGCTTACCGTGCGGGTAAAAGGTTAACTGTTGTAGCAGCGTTGGGGCATCTCTACACAGTTGCTCCGAAGGTGACTGACCGCAATGTTTATCCAGTTTTCGAGTTTGAATGGGTTCCAAGATACGTAGCTGAAAGAGACGCTAAAGACACAAGAACGTGGATTGAGGTTATTTCAACTCTATCTAAAGACGCTGACGAGTTCATTCTCGCAACTGATTACGACATTGAAGGAGCAACGTTAGGCTACACCATCCTCAAATATGCTTGTGGAGAAAAGGACAAAGAAGCAAAAAGAATGAAGTTCTCAACGCTTACGACAGATGAACTGAAAAAATCGTATGCTGAGATCATTGAACACATCGAGTTCCCAATTGTTGAAGCTGGGGTGTGCCGCCACTTCCTTGATGCCATGTACGGCATCAACCTTTCCAGAGCTATGACGGTCGCTGCAAAAAAGTGGAGCGGCAAATACCTTACTTTAAGCACAGGCAGAGTGCAAGGTCCAACGCTGAAGTTCCTTGTGGATAGAGAGAAAACGATTAACACCTTTGTCCCTATTCCTTTTTGGGCAATAAAAGCCACAGTTGAGATTAACGGGCAAACATTCGACGTGGAGTACGAGAAAGACAAAATAGAAAGCCGAAACGAGGCTGAAGCCGTCTTAAACGCCTGTAAGGGAAAAAAGGGAACAATTACAGATGTGGAGGTCAAGAAGTTCCGTCAGAATCCTCCAGTGCCCTTCGACCTTGGCGCCTTACAAGCTGAAGCTTACAGCTTTTTTAAATACACGCCTAAACGAACCTCTGACATCGCTGAAAGGTTGTACCTCGAAGCCTTGATATCTTATCCACGGACTTCTAGCCAAAAAATTCCGCCTTCAATTAACAGCCGAGCAATCCTCGAATCGCTTAGCCAAGACTTGAAATACAAAGGCTTAGCCGAACAGCTCTTAGGCGAACAAAAACTTGTTCCAAATGAAGGAAAAAAGGACGATCCAGCGCACCCTTCGATATATCCAACAGGCAACCTACCAGGCAAAGCGCTTGGTGAACCTGAAAGGAAACTTTGGGACTTGATTGTGAGAAGGTTCATGGCTGTGTTTGGCAAGCCTGCTTTGAAGCAAAGCGCAAAGGCAACAATATCGATTGACGGTCACAAGTTCTTTTTGTATGGCAAGCAAGTCTTGGAGGAAGGATGGATGGTTTTCTACAGGCCCTTCATTCAGTTAGAGGAGGTTTTGCTTCCACATTTGGAGAAAGGGCAGGAAATCACGTTTAGAGAGATTTCTGTTGAAGACAGGTTTACTAAGCCTCCGCCTAGATACAACCCAAGCAGTCTACTTAAGAAGATGGAAGACGAGGGAATCGGAACAAAGGCAACAAGAGCAGGCATAATTGACACTCTTTACAGCCGAGGATACGTAACCGGTGAAAGAGCAACTGTTTCAGAACTAGGGCTTGACGTAATCGATATTCTGGAAAGACACTGCCCAGAAGTAATCTCAATTAGCTTTACGAAAGAACTTGAAGACAACATGGAGGAAATCCAGAAGGGCATAAGAACCACTGAAGAGATCCTTGAAAAGGCCAAGTCAAGGTTAGAACCAGTTTTAACCGAGATGAAGAAAGAGCAAGAAATATTAGGTCAAGAGCTTTCAGAGGCTGCCAAAAACGCCCAAATGCAGCGAAGGGTTATAGGCGGTTGCTTGCAGTGCGGAACTGGGAAGCTCATTGTTCTTTACTCTAAAAAAACAGGTAAACGCTTTTTGGGCTGCTCAAATTTCTTTATTGGAAAATGCAAGACTTCATTCCCTCTTCCTCAGACTGGCACTATTAAGTCGGCTGGAAAAAATTGCGATTTCTGTGGATGGCCCATGGTTCAGTTTCGAGCAAAGGGCAAACGACCTTTGGTTTTCTGTGTTCGACCTGAATGCCCTTCAAGGGAGGCAAGAAAGTAGGTGCGCTGCGAAATTTGTAATAGGAAGTCTGAAAGCAGGTTCTGTGAGTTTCATGAGTCTGCGTACAAAAACCTAGTCAAAAATTTCGAAGCTTGGAAGAAATCCATGAACATCACTTGGACAGAATACCTGACGCAAATAAAAAATAACGAGTTCAGCGGCATCTGGGTTAAAGAGGTCGCTCAGCATCTTCTAGCTTCAGGCTTCGAAAATAAAATTTTAGACCAAGAGACGGAAGTGCACAAGGTTTAAATTGTTTCCACATTTTATATATCGCATCAAAATAATGGATTTTGTTTAAAGAGTGGAAAGCAGCCATGTCGAAGAACTCGAATCGTAAATTCTCGTCTTGGAACTATTTCCTTCAAAAAACAATAACAAAGCTGGCAACCTATCGCCCATCTCCAATATTTATCGCCATACTAGCTATGGCAGCAGCAATTTTCCTGTTAGGAGGCGGCGTATATGACGTTCTAATGAACCCGGTGGCTGCGATTCCCTTAGGCTCAGGAAGATTTCTAGCTTTTATTCCTTACCAAATTCACGACCAGCTGCTGATAGGCAGCATAGCGATAATGATTCTGTATGCTTTAGGTGCAACTGGGTTTCTGCTTATTTACCGAGGCACCAGGCGCGTTCATAACCCTCGTCAAGTTTCGTTTTTCATAGGAATCGGCGTTGCTCTTGTACTTATAGCGTACATAGCAATAGAGATTGAGCTGTACTGGATTCTGCATTACACTTCATAGTTCAAAAGAGTTGATTACCAAAAAGCTGACAAAGACTATTTCTTGGTTAAAACCTATATTAATCGACTCTTCAGTATCTTTTGAAATAATCATCGAACAATGTTTAGGAGCGTGCAATGGTGAGGACGATTGAATGGAGAGATGGCGTTGTCTACACGATTGACCAGACAGTTCTACCGAAAAAAGAAGTTTGGATTGAGCTTAAAACGTGTGAACAAGTTGCTCAAGCTCTCAAAGAAATGAAGATAAGGGGTGCACCTCTAATTGGCGTAGCTACAGCGTATGGCTTGGCTCTCACTGCGTACCACTCTAAAGCTCTAAACAGAAAGGATTTCATGTGTGAACTGGAATTTGCAGCGGAAACGATCAGAAACACTCGTCCTACTGCGGTTAACTTGTTTTGGGCTGTTGACAGAATTTTGAAGAAAGCTAGAGAAACTAGAGGGGGAATTGATAATCTTAAAAAAGCCATTATTACGGAGGCTCTTAGGATGGCTGATGAAGACGTAGAGGTGAACCGCAGAATCGGAAAACATGGCGCAACGCTAATTAATGATGGCGATGTTATTTTAACTCACTGCAATGCTGGCAGCCTAGCCACAGTTGAATATGGAACGGCCTTGGCAGTTGTTAGAGCCGCCTGGGAGGAAGGAAAACGCATTAAAGTTTTTGCAGATGAGACGAGGCCGCTTCTTCAAGGTGCAAGGCTCACAGTTTTTGAGCTTATGCGAGACAATATTCCTGTGACCTTAATTACTGACAACATGGCTGGATACGTCATGTCAAAGGGATTGATTAATAAAGTAATTGTTGGAGCAGACAGGATTGTACGTGATGCAGTGATAAATAAGATTGGCACCTACGCAGTGGCTGTTCTGGCACATGAAAATAACATTCCGTTTTATGTTGCTGCTCCATCTTCAACGTTTGATTTTTCTAAGTCAGCTAAAGATGTGGTAATCGAAGAGCGAAACCCTGAAGAAGTGACACGGATTGGAACCGAAACCATTGCTCCTGAAGGTGTACAAGTGATGAATCCAGCGTTTGATATTACGCCAATGCGGTACGTGACAGCTGTGATACGCGAAGATGGAATCATAACTAGCAAAGAATTGAAGGAAAGGCTAAAAGGCTGATGGCTATAGACCAAATGATATTATTGGTTGGAAACGCATATGACTGTTGAAAGCGGAAATAGTAAAAAGCGTAAAGAAAAAGAGGAAAAACTGG
Source organism: Candidatus Bathyarchaeota archaeon (assembly GCA_018397065.1). GTDB lineage: Archaea > Thermoproteota > Bathyarchaeia > Bathyarchaeales > DTEX01 > JAGTRI01. The sequence goes on along the minus strand of JAGTRI010000004.1, from coordinate 54,337 downwards.
TTGTTCTTAAGGGGATACTTAAGGATAAGGGAGTCCTTATTCCTTCATCTGAAGACATTGAAGGTCTTTCGTCACGCGGATACGGAACACCTGAAAACAGCGATCTCATCTTAAGTTATTATGAAGCGTTGTACTTATTGGACAAGGGAATAATTGAGGTTATAGACGAAGAAACAAATACGTCTATTAGTTTTCAGCAATTGTTAACGAAGGCAAGAATTATTGACAAAGATGCTTGGGTTCGTTACCTTATTTACCGTGACCTCAGAAGCAGAGGCTACGTTGTTAGAGAAGGGTTTAGCTTAGGAATCGATTTCAGAGTTTACAAAAAAGGAGAATACAACAAGTCCACATCTGATTACCTTGTGCTTGGAATTAAAGAGGGACAACCTATTGCTATTAATGACCTTGCTGGGGTATTGTCGCGTGCACAGAGTTTGAAAAAAACACTTATTCTTTCAGTTCTTAACAGAAGAGGCGAAATTGTCTATTATTCGCTTTCACGATTGTCATTTAAAAAAGATGTCTAAAATGAAGTTTTTCATAAAAACATTTTAAACGGTTCAAAACATCTTAGTTTATTTAATGAAAGAACTTTTAAAATATTGTTACAAAATAAGAGGGTAAATGACATATTTTCCTAGGAACAGGTGTTGTGGTTGGCTTCTGAATTTCGCCGAACAGTTCGAGGGATGAGGGATCTCATAAACGAAGAAGCAGAAAATCTAAGGTTCATTGAACAAAAGGCAAGAAAGGTTTCGAGGCTTTACGGGTACAAGGAGGTTGTTACGCCCCTCGTTGAACACTATGAGCTTCTGGCTGCGAAACTGGGTGAGGAAAACAGAAGACGGATGTTTGTCTTCGAAGACCTTGGTGGAAGAAAGGTTGCGCTTAGACCTGAATTCACAGCTTCTGTCGCTAGGCTTGTGGCTACAAAAATGCAGAGTGCTCCTCGACCATTAAGGCTATTTTCTATCGGCAGCTTATACCGTTACGATGAGCCCCAGTTTGGAAGGTACCGTGAATTTTGGCAGGCAAACTACGAGCTTTTTGGCTCAAATAAATCTGAAGCTGATGTTGAGATTCTGGCCTTAACCAACAGCTTGCTAAAAGAGATTGGCTTAAAGAGCTATTTTTTCAAAGTTGGCCACGTAGGGATCTTGCGAAGTATACTGAGTCACGATGGAATTGCTGAAGAACAACAAAACAGCATCATGCAGCTTTTGGATAAAAAACAAGTTGACATAGCTCTCGAAACAGCGAAGAATGCTGGTAGTTCAAAAAGTAGCTTGGACACACTGGAGACTCTTCTAAACATCAAGGGAAGACAATCTGACGTTGTTATTTCTGAAATCTATGAAGCTGTAAAGAGTTATTCTGAAGCTCTTGAAGCCGCTGGAAACTTAAGTGAAATTATTACTATGTTGAAAGCAGGCTGCGTAGATGCTGATTTATTAGTTGAAGCTGGTTTCGCCCGAGGCTTGGAATATTATACTGGCTTGGTTTTTGAAGTTTTTGTTGTAGATATGGACATTGCTGTTGGGGGAGGAGGGCGTTACGATAGGCTGATTGAACTGTTTGGCGGTGGGCAGGTGCCTGCAGTAGGCGCCGCTTTAGGTGTAGACCGTCTTTCACTTGCGCTACAGAAACAGAGACAGATATCTCAAAGGTCCGAAGAAAGACGTATCCTGGTAGTTGCGGTTGAAAGTTCTCTTTTTGGGCAAGCGTTCAAGATTTCTAATATGCTAAGAGAAAAAGGCTTCATAGTTGAGCTTGAAGTTATGAGACGCTCGGTTTCTAAGGCACTTTCGGATGCAGATCGACGTGGAATAACGCACGCCGTTATAGTGGGATCAAAAGAAATCAAACAGAACATGGTTGTCTTGCGGTCTATGAGAGAAAGAACACAAGAGATTGTTCCGATTGAGCACTTGTTTGAGAGAATTATGCAGTAAGGCGGAGAAAAATGAATCTTCGAACGGCGGCTTGTCTTACGCTTTTTATGTCGTTGTTTTTTCCTTGGAAAATTATTTGGGGCACAAATATAACTGGAACGTCGACTTCGTGGTTCTATATTTTTGAGTTTCCCTTTATGGTTGAATATGTAACCGATTTTGGCTCATTAGGGATTTACACGAGCTGGGAAGCCTATAACTCTGTTCCGAAGTACTTGGGAACAATGTTTGTTCTATTAGGAGTAATCTTATGTCTATGGGGAACGTTCAAACGGAAACGAGACTACTTTGTAGAGTGGGGAGGCATCTTCAGCCTAATTGGAATGGTACTCTTCGCCGGCTCCGGATATGAAGAAGTTTACATTCCGTATATGCTATACCAGACATATCAAAGCCTACCTCTTGGCATGTTTATACCAGTCGCCTTTTGGCTTATGATTCTTATGAGTTCACAAGAAACAGGGCGTTACATTTCAAGGGAGCAATCCAAAAGATTAAGTTTTTTTTGCGGAGAATGCGGGAAAGAAGTTTCGGTTGAGTTCGATTTCTGCCCTTTTTGTGGAAAACCAATTCAGAAGGTCAACTGCAAAAATTGTGGCAGAAAAATTCCCACGCAATATACGTTTTGTCCTTATTGCGGTGAAACAACTCAAAGGGATTTTGAAAGAACATTGATTCTCTAATTTCTTAAAAGGATTGTTTCTTTAGTCTCACCAGCTCCAATTCTTGCTCTATATTTTTTTAACATACAGATGATTCGTAGAAGTTAAGTAGTTTTCAATGGTGTAAACTGTCTCATAGGCTATAGAATATGAAACCATCAGGGTTAAGGTTTGGCAACGAAATCGGAATTAGTAAAAACCTATGTACAAGTCTCGAAGCATGGTTATAATAGATTTGACGAATTGTTAGTCTAAACTATTGATGAAGTGCTGAAGTCAGCCTTAGGAGATAAAAGCACCCAACTGATTTATGAATATCATAAGAAAAAATCGTGTTCAATACACGAAATTCCATATAACCTTACAGTTTTCTCTACAGATCTAAGAGCTATCCTATTGGATGACACCACACCAACTAGGTTTTCTGTCGAAGTAACCCCTCTAGGGAAGTCTACAATTATTGAAAGAACAATCGCAAGAATCTTTTGCCAAAAATTAGGATTGGAATTCAAGGAAAAAGGGCCAGTTAATTTTCCAATCTTAATTTCTGAATTTAGACTTACACATAACAATCCTGAAAAAACATTTTAACAGTAGGATGCCAAGATAGGAGGCCGTAAAAAAATGAAAAATGTTCAAGCAAATATTGGGGCACTTTCATTTTTTAAGACATCTAATGGAAAACTCTCTGGCCAAAATTAAAACTGTATTTTGAGAAGACTAGCAACATTTTTGAAAATATAAATGACTATGTGTTTCTACTTGATTTGACAGGAAAGATAATTGGATAGTGACAAGGCTTCAGAAACTTGAAGAGAAATATGGAATCCAGTGAATCTACATTTTCTATTCAGTATAATAATTTTTAAATTATTTCATCGGTTTAGAAGCAGACTTGACAATTGGTTAATGCTGAAAGGCCATCAAAAACTGGGCATAGCTACTTTTAAAAGAAAAGGCGTCTAAATAATTGATTGAGAGAGTTTAAAGTTTCGTTTGGATGGTTCATGTCTATGGGCGAAGAGAAAACAAGGATTGAAGACCTAATTAGGCGCATCGACGAATTAACGAGGATTCTGAAATTTCTGTCAGAAGACCTTTCTGAGATTTCGCAAAGCCTCAAAGCTGGTCTAGGCGCTGTTCCGCAGCCATTGGTATCCGAGCCTTCTAGGATTCTTCCTCAACCGAAGACTTCTCAGCAAACTATCATGACTAGTGAACCTTTAGCTGCTCCTTCTCCTCCAAGCAGTATTCAGTCAGCTGAAGACGTGCAGAAGGTTTTTCCTCAGGATTTGTTAAGCATGTTGTATTTTGAGGAGAAGGACGACCAAGTAATCATTAAACCCCGAGCCTTCCTCGGCGCGGATAACTTTAGGCGAATAGCAAATATTGTCCGCGACCAGATGAATGGAGAGTACGTAAGCGCTGGGAAGGACAGCCACTTTAGAATTATGAAGAGGGCATAGCCAGATTCTGGTTAAATATAGAATATGTCTTCTGGGCTTCTTCTGGCTCTTTCTTCGGCTTCTCTTCTAGCTTTTTGGGCAACAACGTTTTTGCTTGCGCCTTTTTCAGTTACTTCCATGTCATATTTTATGAAGTCCTGTATAAAACTCGTAATTTTTTTGTTCATCGCCTCGAGTTCCTCCTTTGTAAAAGACACCATAATGTCTGGGTTATTCACCCAGTTAAGCCAGCCTAGTATACTTCGATGAAGGGCATAGAGAGAGAACCGCATTGACTGAATTATGTCCAGTCTGTCTTTGTCTGGTTTTTCAGCCATTTTCTCGATTTGTTCAAGAATTCTGGCGCAAGTTTCAATCCATCCTTCGCTCATTAAATCACCTTTTTCCTTTATTATTCTAAAAATTGTTGGCTGCAACAAGTAACAACTGTACAATGACTAATATTTCTTTTGGTTTTTATCGCAACATCGAAAAGGTTCATCATTAGTACAATACGCTGAATCTGTCAAATTCTCCTTTGGGTTCTTCCCAAAGCACGTCAACGCCTGTAACTGTAGCTCCAGAAGGTCCACGGCGGCAGAAATCTATCATGGCTTCAACCGCTTCTTTTTCTCCCTCGAAGACTGCTTCCACTCTTCCGTCACGTAAATTTTTTACCCATCCAGTTACTTTATGTTGCATAGCTTTTGCGCGGGTTTCGAACCTAAAGAATACGCCTTGAACGTGTCCTCTAACAAACACGTGTGCTCTAACTTTCATATTTGTCAGCCTATACGAAATTTGACGTGGTTAACTGTTTGTTGTTGATTTCTATTTGGCGGTAATCGTTTGGATTGAGTCAAGGCCTAAGAGACTTTTCGGAATTTTATTGTCCCTTCCGCCAGATCCACATCATAAACCTGGTTTACGTCGAACCTTACACCTAGTGCTTCATATTCTTGCTCTGTTAAAAATAGTATAATTTTTGGTGAGCTGAACCTTGCTTGCGCTCCAAGTATAGGCATTTGTTGTTGTAAAGCCTTAAAGACGTCTTGGATTATTCGAGCCTCTTCAGTTGGGGGTCTAATCGCGTAGCTCGGCATAATTTCCTCCTCAACGAGTTCCACCCGTTTGCCAAGGTTGCCAGATGGGTCTTTTATGGATTCAATTCGTTGAACCAGAACTCTCATCGCACTGTCACCTTTCTACATGTTAGGAAACGTTGCTTAAAAGGAGACTGTTACTCCATCTCTATTGTCGCTGGAGGCTTGGGTGTAATGTCGTAGTAAACCGACGAAACATTTGGGCACTCCTTGAGAATCTGAGACGCTGTTTCTTGAAGAGTAGGCCACGGGATTTCAGCTACTTGGGCTTTAAGGAAATCTTCTGTCTTAACAGCTCTAACAACGACGACATAAGGCTGTTTTTTATCTCCTTCGCCTATCTCGTACAAGACTCTTGTGGCAGACCTCATCTTTGACAATATCCTTTTTTGAAGACCGTTTAAGTCCTTGTAGTCGGGCTGATAGAGCTCGCCGCTGTCTTTTCTGCACGTGACAGCCGCAATTTCGCCGTATCGCCGAGCTTTTTGTTTCATACCTGTGGCCTTGTCTGCGAGAACTTTAATCCAAACGTTCATCTGGCTAAGTTCAAGGTATCTTGCTGTTAAGTCCACAAGCCCTCTAAGGTTTGGGCGTGGATAAATTTCCTCGTTGTTAATGATTGCAGCGAAATATTGGCTTGGATCATGTTTAGACAAGTTATTTTCTACAGCTGACGTCGCCTTTTTCAGCGCAGCCAACTTGTCAAGCGTAATCTCTCCAACAACTCTAACTGAAAGCCCAGGGCCAGGAAACGGTTGCCTCTCGGAAATTTCTGGCGGAATCTTGAGGTATCTGGCGACCTGTCTTACTTGGTGCTTAAGTAACGTCACCAAAGGTTCAACAACCTTGAACCCGTAGAGTTCCCTTGTGCTGATGCCTATTTGTTCGAGGACATTATGCTGCGTCTTTATTCCGCCTTTTGTTTCAATGATATCTGCAAGTATCGTACCTTGAACGAGAAACATGCTTCCTTCCTTTTTCGCGATGTCGCTAAGAGTCTCGTAAAAAGTCTTCCTAAAGGCTTTACGCTTCTCTTCCGCGTCTCTAAGTCCGCGAAGTGCAGTTAAGAAACGTTCTTGAACACGTTCAATCCTCATCGGAAGATTCAGCGGGGGCTGCGAAAGTAGTTCTGCGACCTTTTCAGGTTCTCCCTCTCGCATAAAAGCGTCATCCAGTATGACGCAGATAAGGTTGTCTCCAATTGCTTGGTGGACAAGAACAGCGCATGTTGAGCTATCAACACCGCCTGAAACTGCAATTACGGCTTTTTCGTTGCCTATGACCTGTTTTATTTCGTTTATCTGTTCTTTAACAAATTTTTTCGCGTTGAATTCTTTCATGCTTTTTTCTCCTCTTTCCGTTGCAATTATCGATGAATGTTTGAATTGTGCCTCATTCATCTTATACCAAATTCTTTTAAACTTAAATGTTGTACATAGTAATAAAACCATATGTTAGTATGTTATGTTGAGGCGCAAGTCGTATGAAGCTTGTAACCGTTCTGCTTCCCGAAGCATATCTTGAAGGACTCGACGAACTTGTTCGACAAAACATGTATCCAAGTCGAAGCGCAGCTATAAGAGCCGCAGTACGCGACCTCCTAAGAAGAGAACTTTGGAACAAATAGGCTTAGAACTTTTTGCTTCAGCAAATAATTAAACCAGCTGCTTTCGTTTAGAGGCAAGATAAACTTTCTTTTCAGAATAGCACAAAAATTAGTCCTTTGCAGCGTCTCTAAATGATTTCGCAGCTTGCCTAGGATTATCCGCTAGCGTTATTGACCTTCCAATTATCAAGTATTTTGAACCCGCCTCAACAGCTGCTTTGACTTCTCCGCCCTGTACGCCTACGCCAGGCGAGTAAATAGGCACTTTTTCTTTAAGGATCGTACGGATTTCTCGGATTTTTTCTGGATATGTTGCACCTACAATTGCGCCGTCTGCGTTCCACGCCAATGCTTTCTGAGCAAAAACTAGGTATTGTGCTTTTAGCTCATCAGCATTTGGGTCATGAACTATTTGTCCGTAGCCTTCCCACGCGGCCTTGTGGCTCATGTAAACTAGCAAGATTACGCCTCGGCTCATTTTTTCAGCAACCTCGAAGACTGGTTGAAGCCCGTCGTCCCACCCGACGAACGGGTTCGCAATTACGGCGTCAAAACCTGCGTTAAAATAGTTTTCAGATATGACGCGGTTCGTGTATCCGATGTCGTTTATTTTGCAGTCCATTATCACAGGCAAATTGAGGTTGTGTGCTTTGTCCACGATTTTCTTTGTTCCATCAAACAACCCCAGTGGCAGAACAAGATGATGGTTCAGCTTAACTGCGCAGATGTAGGGATGCGTCTTCTCAAGAATTTTTATGCCTATTTCTACAAGAGATCTCGCGTCCTCCGGAAGCTGGTCCAGCGCCAACACAATGTTGGAATCCTTCTTTTCTGCTAACTCCGCCATTCTCTGCTTGAACGACAACACCATTTTTCCCCTTTTCACGTGTTCTTCTACGTTCTAAACTTTTACGGTTCCACCACAAAACTTTGTCACGTAATCAACTGTAACATTCTTTGCTTCCAACAGTTTTTCTTCACTTATACCTGGAACACCGCAAAACAGCAACACGACATTTTTGGTGGCTTCCGTGACCTTCGAGTCTTCAGCGTCCCGGTAAGGGTAAACGGCGACAAGTTTCTCGTCGTCCTGAACCACGATTTCGCCGTCTTGAAGCTGCAAGGGCTTACTCATTCCAATTCCGAGGAACTTTTCACCCTTTTCTGAGAATCGCAGCCTTAAATCTCCACGCAGCCTGTCAGCATCGAACGCGGCAACGGCGACCTCCGTCTTAACTGAAGCAAGATTGTAGGCGTCAACAAACGTGTTTATACGAGGCAACGGGTTCCCAACAACAATTCTTCGAATCAGAGCCTCAGCTGCAGGACGAACCTTTGTAGGGTCAACCTTGATTCTCCAAAAGAAGTCACGGTAAGCCCTTAGCACAGGCCTATCCTTAAGCGTTTCAGCATCATAAAACCGTTGCGTTTCTCCAATTACGAGCTTCTTGAACTCCTCAAGCTCCAAATCAGATGATCGGACATTAACATCGCTGATTTGTGCAACCAAAATTATCAAATCAGGAAACGCAGCCTTTATGTCCTCACCTATAACAAACTTGATCAAACTTCTGCCTCCAAATCAAAACCCTACCAACCGCTGAAATACAATAAACCATAGTATATAACATACAAAAACCAATCACATAAAAAGCCATCTACAAAACAAAGTCTTCCACATGTTTCCATAAAGCCTATATAAAGAAAAAAATTCAAAGTGCACGGAATAAGCACGAACGTGAAAAAATGGACAAGAAAGCTAACCAGACTATATATAACCCCTCCTCCCTCAACAACACACAAAAAAGAAAGAAACAAAAAACCAGTGTGCAAAACAGATTCGACATGCTTGAAACGTCAGAAAACAGCTCAACTTTTCGTCGTTTTTATATTTCCTCAACATATGTATTCTTAGGGATTAAGAATGAGGGTTAGAAGACCTTCAGCTTGGGGGTTTCACCCCTTCAACAGCAAAGAAGAACAAGAAGAAATAGAATGGTGTTTCACCTCAAAACACGGAGTCGGAGAACTCCCTAAAATCCAAGAGCACGGAGAAAGACGCATAGTTGGAGCAGTAGTTCCCCACGCTGGACTCATCTACTCAGGACCTATCGCCGGACACGCCTACCACAGCATAGCAAAAGATGGAACGCCAGAAACCTTCGTAATCATAGGAGTAAATCACAGGGGCTACCCAGGCTTCAACACGATGCTTGAAGGAGTCTGGAAGATGCCACTAGGAGACGTGGAAGTGGACTCAGAACTTGCAAAAGCCATTGCAAAAAATTCTGAGTACATAGACATAAACCCGGAGGCACACGACCAAGAGCACTCAATCGAGATCCAACTTCCATTTCTCCAATACATCTACAACGGAAACTTCAAAATCGTACCCATAACTGTAGGCTACAGCGACTACGTAATGTGCGAAAACGTTGGCAAAGCAATTGCAAAAGCAGTAAAAGACCGACAAAAAGACACAGTCATTCTAGGAAGCACAGACTTCATTCATTATGGTCCAAACTACGGGTATGCGCCTGTCGGAATGAGACCATTCGAAAAAGCTTTAAAGTGGATGAACGACGCAGACAAATCCATCATAGACATCATCCTAAAATTAGACGCGGAAAAACTGGTTAACACAGTTCAAGAAAAAGGCTACACAATGTGCGGTTCCCTTCCAGTCGCCACGATGATAGTTGGAGCTAAAGAACTAGGCGCAAAAGAAGCTAAACTCCTAAAATATGCGACAAGCCACGACACCGGCGGAGGAAAAGACCTAATCGTAGGATACGGCTCAATCATAATCCTAAAGTAAAAAACAAAAAACGGCACGCTAACACACAGGAATCTTGCCTATAGCTAACTCCATACAGAATTTTTCAATGTTTTCAAGCTCAGAATCAACAACTTCAGCTGCTTCCTTCTTAACCTTATCAAAAGAAACATGCCCATCCGGGATAATCTGAACTGCTGCTACTGTTGGTTGATCAATAGGTTGCCCAATTTTACTCAACAGCCAAACATACACCTCTTTAACATCCTGAACCTGCTGATGAATCTTGTTTGCAATCTGAAAAGTCAATAAATTATAGATTTTACCAACGTGACTAACCGGGTTCTTGCCAGCCGCAGCCTCCGAACACTGAGGTCGATTAAGCGAAATAAGCCCATTAGCCCTGTTTCCTCTACCTACTTGACCTGAATCAGCCCCATCTGCGCTTGTACCTAAAACAGTTAGGTAAATTCCATCTATCCCTCTTCCAGGAGTGTCCAAAGTGTTCAGCTGCACCTGCGTCTTAGAGAAGCTGTTATTCTTCTCAACATGCTGCTTAGCGTTTTCAAGAATCTCTTCTTTCAATTTAAAATAGTGTTTTTCACTTTCAATGAAACGGTCAACAAAGGCCATTGAAATAATCAATTCTAAATTATCATCTTTTCTCAAACCCATAACCTTAATGTCTTCACCGGACTCTGGAAAACTCTTTTTAAACTCCTTTGAATTCAAGTAATTCTCCGTCTTTAAGACAGCAATCTCCGTCTTCGTAAGAGGCGCCCAACCAACAGCTGCGGAAGTGTCATTTGCCTCAAGAACTCTACCGCCTCTTCTAAAAATATCCGTCAAAGCTGATGAACCTGGCTGAATCTCTACCTGATACACAACATGCTCATCAGGATTTACAAATCGCATGTTCTTTTTGAACCACTGTTTCGCTGTTTGAACCGCAATCTCCTCAACGGGAACTTCGTCTCCGTCAATCTCGTATGTTGCCCTATCGCCAAAAATTAGCTTCATCGGCTTTTTTACTATGCCACCCTTAAACCGAGTTTCTACATGCCCAGCAGCCAAAAGAGCCTTATCAATATTGTGATGCAAAATGCTTCCAGTCCTCTTCAAGTACTCCTTGCTAAGATTAATTGAGATATCGTTCATTATACTATCGCAAATAGTATCTGGATGCCCAAGCCCCTTTCTCTCAATTACTTCAATTCTTTGGTTTTCCAAAGGAATCTGCCTTAAATCTGTGACAACAATGTTTCTCATGGAAATTACACCGTTCCATCTTGTTCTGTGCTAACGCCTTAATTGAATATATACTTTACGGAATAATCTTTACACAAAACATGCATTATTATATATTCAACGGGTCATAGACCGTCAATAACTTGAAAGAAAAACACATAAGAATCAGTCAACAATATAATACATAAAAAATAACTGGTGGTTATTCTTTGCCATTAACAGGATCCATCCTAAAGAAAAAAAGACTTGAGGCAGGTCTAACACAAAGCCAGCTTGCAAAGATGGTTGGAGTGTCACAAGCTCACATCGCGAAAATAGAAAGTGAAAAAGTGGATCCAAGACTTTCAACAGTAAACAAGATTCTAGAGATACTCGAAGGAGGAAAAGGAAGAAAATGCGCAGAAATCATGACCCGCAACGTGATCACCGCAACCCCCAAAGATAAGATTAGGGAGGCAAGCGAAATCATGGTAAGACATGCAATCTCGCAACTGCCCATAATTGACGACGGAAAAGTCGTAGGAATGATTACTGAAGAATCAATCATCAGAAACCTAAACCCCAACATTGCAGAGGAGACATTGGAAAAAATAATGAAGCCGCCCTTCCCAAGCGTCCCAGAAGACACGGACATTGCCGTAATTAGGCCTCTCTTGGAAAAGAACTCGGGCGTTTTGGTGACAAAGAAAGGGAAACTGGTTGGCATTATCACCCGTTCAGATCTTCTAAAGGTTGTCTCAAATATTGCCTTTGACACTATGTCATAGCTCAAAAAACGCAGTTTTTCAGAAACTTATCGCACAACGGATTATTATCAAAATGTCATCCCGTATCTCTGCGATTCTAGCCTTTGTATTTATTGACTATAGGCATCCTCCAACCGATTCCAAAAGCCTGCTTAGTAATCTTTATACAAGGAACCGCCTGCCATCTCTTGTATTCAGACCTCCTTATTCGATTATAAACATCGTCCACAACAGCCTTGGGATATCCCATCCTAACTAATTCTTTTCGACTTCTGTGGCGCTCAATTATTTCGTCAACTAAAGGACTAACAATATCAAAGTCAAACGGATCAAACTGACCTTCCTTCAACTCAGGCGACGGCTTCTTCCTAAAAACATTCTCTGGAATGATTTCCCTCCCAGCTTTAGTGTTAACATACCTAGCTAGCTTGTACACGTCAAGCTTGCTAACGTCGCCCAAAGCTCCTATTCCCCCAGCCATATCCCCATACAAAGTGCAGTATCCCAACGCAAGCTCAGTCTTATTCCCCGTATTTAAAACCAAAATTTTCAATGCCTTCAATCGATTAGAAATATCCATAAGACAATTTCCTCTAGTTCTAGGCTGAATATTTTCGTCAGCAATCGGGTCATCCTCTGACTCGTGAACGCCAAAATGTTTTCTAATCATCTTAAGAGGTTCATCAAGTGTTCTTTTGTAGCTTTCAATGATCTCATTAATCGAAAATTTTACAAAACATATCCCTAAGTTATTCGCCAATTTCTCTGCATCGGTCTTGCTGTGCTCGCTTGAATATTTTGACGGCATGGAAACGCCGATGACGTTTTCTTTTCCTAAGGCTTCAACAGCGATGCATGTAGTTAATGAAGAGTCAATTCCGCCACTCATTCCGACAACAGCTTTTTCGAAGCCTGTTTTCCTGTAGTAATCTCGAATACCTAAAACCAACGCATTAAATTTTTCTTCCTCTTCGCAATACGTTGGAACAGTGACCTTGGGCGCAGTCCAAGTTGTGCTGTCAATATCAACCACTATAAAGTCTTCCTGAAACTGTTTGCCAAACGCGATGAAGTTCCCCTCAGCGTCAACACCCATGCTTTGGCCGTCGAAAACAAGCTCGTCTTGGCCACCAACAAGATTGACGTAAAAAATTGGAACATGCAGCTTTTGGGCTTTTTCCCTAAGCAGTCTCTCGCGTTCAAACCTTTTCCCAGCATAAAACGGTGAAGCCGAAATATTAATTATAACTTGTGCTCCACGTTTCACAAGGATATCAGTAACCTTAACCTCGTATTTCTTGTCCCACAAATCTTCACAAATTTCGACACCTAATTTAACTTGCCTTCCACCTATATTCACACTTAAAGGTTGAATTTCATCCTCTTTCGCTGGAACAAAATATCTATCCTCGTCAAAAACATCGTATGTAGGCAGGAGAGCTTTGTGCGCTATACCAACAATTCTGTTTCCCTCAAAAACAGCTGCAGCATTAAATAGTTTGTCTTTCCTATGATCGACAAAACCAACTACGCCGATTATGCTCTTATTCATCTTAACTATATTTTTTACAACCTTAATATTGTCTTTGACAAACGATTTTTCACGCAACAGATCCAGAGGAGGATAGCCAGTGACAGCTAATTCGGGAAAAACCACCAACTCAGCTTTATGTCTTTCAGCTTCTTTTATGTAATCAGAAATTTTCTCAGCGTTTCCATCAAGATCTCCGACAGTTGGATTTATTTGAGCCATTGCGATTCTCAATTTTTTCTCCTCGATATTTCTACGAAAAAGCTTCTGATACTTATTATTTTGTCAATCACTTGCTTGAGCCTTTTATATTTTTTTCAAAACATCAAGTAAAGTAGAAAAAGAAGGTTGTGTAGTGTCTATCCACCGTTCCTCTGTCCTGTGTTAATATGCTATCTAATGAATATATAGCACAAAGATTTTCCATCGCCAAACACACCCATTCCTCAGTTGTCGCAAGGACCTTTAATGGTTTTCCCGATTTCTTTCATCCGTGACCAATATGGTAGTCTTTGGTAAGAGACCCCTGATTGCCTTTTCATTTACAGCTCCAACCGTCCGCTTTGATTATCTCTTGCTTAACTTCGTGTAGTCTCAAGCTGGCGTACCATCTTCTTCATAGGCTTTGACATAGCCGAGTTTTTAGATCCAATCACATCGCCGTTCTTCTTGAAATTGAACTTCATCACTGTTGCTGCGACTATACCCATTTTCTACCCATTTTCAGTTTGAGTGAGTTCACAGCGGCTTCAAGATGTTTTACTCGGTTTTTCAAATCCTCTATTTCCGCAAATAGCTCAACCATATTTTTTTCTTCTAATACTCTTCCTATTGTTTGAGTCATTTTTTTCACCTATGGAAATTCTTTATCTAATTCATCTTCAGGATAAGCGTAGGTTTTGTGATCCGCTATATCTAAGCCAAACAGTTCTGCGTCTTTTTGTGCACGTAGTAATCCCATTTTGTTTATCATCTTGAAAAGTATGAAGCCCGTCAATCCAGTCCATGCAATTATTGCTAATGCGCCTACGATCTGTATTCCTATCATGCGAAGCCAAGCCTCGACTGTGGAAACTCCATATATTGGATGAGCGCCAAATATATTAACACCAAATAGTCCGGCAGCGACCGTGCCCCATAGACCACATGCTGCATGTACTGGAACACAAACGCAAGCATCGTCAATGTGAAATTTCAGCTCCATAAGACCTTGAACAAATGTTGTAATGATGCCACCAATTAAGCCTGTTATGAATGCGAATATAGGATTCATGATTGCTGCTCCAGCGCAAATAGAAACTGCACCTGCAAGCAAGCCTGCTGTTGATGTTAAAGCATGTCCTCTTGAGGTTACGGCTGCTCCAAATAGTCCTCCTGCCATTGCCATTGCTGTGGTAACACCGACCCATGCTAATTCAACATTGATTGTTTGAGCCCTGTTAGCTATGCTCGAGCCTACATTGAAGCCGAACCAACCGAATACTAGTAGCCAAGCGCCAATAACTGACAATGGTAGGCTGTGACCAAAGAAGGCTCTGGCTTCTTTCCTCTTCCCGACAAATTTACCTGTTCTTGGACCAATTACAATTGCAGCCATCAACGCAAACATGCCCCCAACTAGGTGTACGACTGAAGATCCTGCATAGTCAATGAAACCTATCTGTGCCAACCAACCTCCGCCCCATACCCAATGTTCAACAACTGGATATAGGAATGCCACTATGGCTCCGGCAGCTATTACCCATCCCCAAAGTTTATCCCGTTCAGCCGTTGCACCAGGCACTATAGCGATAGTGGTAATTGCAAACATCGCCATTTTGAACCATAATCCTAAATCTCCATATCCAGAAGGGCTCGCACTAATACCATATGCTCCAGTGCTGGATAGAGCTGCAGGCAACGGATTGGCTATAGTCGGTATAAATTGAGGCAAACCAAATACTGGCTCTTTAGTGTAGTATGCAATTGGAAAACCTATCAGGTAGTATAGTAGGAAAGCCATTGTCCAGCCGATGTTAAGCATGATTATGGTGTGAGCAACATTCTTTTTTCGTACAAGTCCGGCGTAGAGAAGAGCAAAACCTGCTGTTGCCATTATTAATATTGCTACCGGCGCCCATCCGACTACAAAAACTTGCTGTATTGCTGCAAAAGTCTCATCTTGTGAAGTTGACATTCTCAATCACCCTAGAGTTTGCTTGCAAACCATACTGGCTTTAGTGAGATGGGTATTTCCTCTACTGATAACCCTTCTTTTTCAATGTTTAATTTGAGTATCTGCGGTTTTAATGGCACACTTCTAGATTTTCTAAGTATGAAGACTCTCGTCCAGATGACGTCGTGTTTGTGATAGTCTAGGTATATCAAGTGATCGACAAGGTATTCTGTGATGTCTGGATTCACAGGAATACCTTCTGCCGAGAATATTGTTGTTGCCTTTCTCTTTTTTACTTCCAGCAGGAGTCTCATGAAGACTTCTCTAAAGTCCGCCGGATCTGCGAGTCTTCGCTCTAGCGATGAAAGAGAATCTACGACTATTCTAGTTGCTTCGGGTTGCGCAGCTAAGCCTTTCATGAATATATCTACTGCTTCTTCTTTGCTGATAACTGAAAACTCACTATCGTAAGTTGCTGCTATAGAAAGATCCACTATAACCACCTGTTTTTTCTGAACCAAATCTGGAAAATCAATCCAAAGTTCAGTACCTGTTCTCATAAGAGTTTCAGGAGTTTCCTCAGTAGTTATGTATATACACTTCTCACCATTTTCAGCTCCTTTGTGTAAGAATTGAAGACATAGAATTGTTTTTCCGGTACCAGGTTCCCCCCTTACAAGGATAGCATCACCTTTAGGTAGACCTGGAATAAAGTCTAAGAGACCTTCGACACCAATGTCAATCCACTCGACTTTTTTGCTTTGCGATTTGATTGCAACATTTATTTGCTCCGTTATTATCACCTTTTTTGGCAGGTGTATGAAAATTCAATAATATAAACATTTTTGAGATTTTTTCATATTTTTTGTGAAAAAATATGAATGAATAAATATAAAATATAACAATAGAATGAATGATTTTTGAAGGAACTCAATTGAATGTAACTCTAAGTTTAGCCAAATTTTCTTTAATGCTCGCATTTAAACCAGCAGATGCGAGGAATTCTTCAAGAAATATCTTGACAAATTCCTTTGCTGTCTCCGATCCTAAAACCAAAGTGAATTCATTTTCCGAGTTCTTGATTTTCCTGAAGAAGTTACAAGCCTCAAGTCTTTCTAAAAGATCTTCAATTGAACGAACTTTGCCTTTCAGCTGATCTGCATGGGCTCTTGCTATTTCTCTATGTTTATCCCAAAAAGTATTCTTTTCAGATGGAGATTCTAATAAATTAAGGAAAAGAAGCCAATGATCGACATCTAAGATCATGTGTTCTCCAGAGCAAAGCATATCAATGTAAAACTCTACTTTACTTTTCATATAAGCGTCTATCATATCCTTGTTTTCGCAGTAAAACCGTAAAGCATTTCTCATCAATTCGCTTTTAGAGACCCTCATCTCTTTTTTCATCTTCTGGAGTAATTCATATGTTTCGCTGTCAAGTGCTATTGTTATCCTTACCGGATTTTTCATAGTCGAACCTCTATTTTGAGACCCGTGACAGCCTTAGTTAAGAGATCTTTAGTCTAAAGTCTTCCTTAATGACGTTCAAAACAATGTTTGTGACGGTTCTCTTTACATAAGGCGAAGTTAACAGTTTCTTCACAAAGGTGTTTAAATCTTCTCTATATTTGAAACGGGCAATCACAGCAATATCGAAATCCCCAGTAATATCGTATACAGAAACAACATTATCGATTTTTGCAATCTCGTTCTCTACATCTAAAATGTGTGTTCCTTCAGCTTGGACCAATATAAGGGCGATTGTTGCATACCCAAGCATAGAAGGATCAACTAATACAGTATAACCTCTCAGTATTCCTTTGTCTTCAAGATTTTTGATACGGTTATAAGCTGTTCCAGCAGAAACCCCAAGTATACTTGCTATTTTGCCAAAACTTAATCTTGAATCCTCTTGAAGTAATGTAAGGATTTGAAGATCTATACGATCTAACTTCCCCAACGATTTCTGTTCCATAACTTTCTTCCCCAAATTGAATGTTAATTGACTGCTGAATATTTGTTCAATATTGAAGCAATTATTTAAACTTTTTCTAGAATAAAACGAAATACTTATATATAAATATGTAATGAAAATCAATCCTGTTAAATGAAATTGGTGAACGGTATGGAAAGTGGTGAAAAAACAAAGAAAGCTATTGAAACCTTAAGAACAAATGAAGTGAGATGGGTTCATTCAACCTTCATAGACATTCGTGGACTAATGCAAGACATGATTATACCAGCAAGAGATTATATTGAAGGATCAGCCTTCATCTCAGGAATAGGCTTCGATGGCTCTTCAATCAGAGGCTTCAAATCTATCGAAGAATCAGATATGATCTTCATGCCAGATCCAGGAACACTCGCTATAATACCATGGACCCAAGAAAAAAATCAGAAAAGTGCTATTGTTCTAGGTGATGTTTACGAAGCTTATGGAGGAAACGAACCATCTGAAGTAGACCCAAGGGGCTATGTTGCAAAAAGAGCCATAAAATCCGCAGAAGAAATGGGATACAAAGGTTATTTCGCTCCTGAGCTAGAATATTTCATTTTTTCTTCAATTGACCCAACTAAATTGGTTTGGGATCTATGGGTCAGCCCTAAAGGAGGAGAAGGCGACTCTTGGGGAGCCCCAAGGGTTGTTCCACAGTCACCCGAAATCTCTGCTGGAAGCTATACTCTTAGACCAAAAGAAGCATATTATAGACCTCCTCCAGAGGACACAACTATTGAGTACCGCAATGAAGTTTCATCAATACTTGAGGATTACTTTGGCTTTAAGATTGAAAAACATCATCACGAGGTAGCTACAGCCGGTCAGATTGAGATTGATTTTCGTTTTGGACCACTACTCGACACAGCGGATAAAGCTCTATATTACAAGTTTGTAGCCAAGAATGTAGCCAAAAAATATGGGTTAATAGCGACATTTATGCCTAAACCAGTTTATCTAGATAACGCCAGTGGAATGCATGTTCACGCCTCTATATGGAAGGGCAAAACGAATGTGATGTACGACGAGAACGATGAATATGCAGAGCTCAGCCAAACAGGAAGATATTTTGTAGGCGGCTTATTAGAGCACGCTAAGGCTTTAACTGCAGTGTGTTGTCCAACGATAAGCTCTTATAAACGGCTTGTTCCGGGGTTTGAAGCTCCAATATACATCATGTGGTCTCGGCGCAATAGATCCGCACTGGCACGTATACCTCTCTATTACAAGGGAACAGAACATGCCTCTCAGAAAAGAGTTGAATATCGAGGTGTAGATCCATCGTGTAACCCATATCTGGCTTTCTCTTGTCTTCTAAAAGCTGGGCTTGATGGCATTAAGAAAAAAATTGATCCTGGAGATCCTGTTGACGAGGATGTCTATAAGCTATCTCCTGAAAGACGAAAAGCACTTGGGATAAAAGAACTACCAACAACGTTGAAAGACGCTTTGGATGAGATGAAAAGTGATGAAGTGATCCATCAAACACTTGGAAGTCATATCTTTGATGCTTTCATAGAATATAAGACAAACGATTGGAACCAATACTGTCTCTATGTAACGCCCTGGGAAATAATGAAATATATTGATTATTAAAAATGAAGGTGGTGAAAAAATGAGAGCATATGTGTTTATTGAAACGAAACCTGCAACATCCTTGGAGGTTGTTAAGAGAATAAAAAGCAAAGTGAAAGAGGTTGTTCAAGCAGACGCGATATATGGAAGATACGATGCAGTAGTAATCATTGAGGCGCCAAACCTTGAAAGCGTAAACGAAATCCTCTACAAAGTGATCGAAAAAGACCCTAACATTGTACACACCGAAACCTCTTTGGTACTGTAGAATCCATTATGAAAAACTGTTAATAAACAAACAACAAAGATTAGGTGAAAAAAATGCCTTCCAAAGATTTGCGCAGCAAAGCCTTAAGAGCGTTCGTAATGGTTACGGTAAAGCCTGGGACTTCAGAAGAAATCGTGAAATCAAGAAGGATTAAAGGTGTAAAAATGGCTAATTCTGTCCTAGGCAGGTTCGATGCAGTCGTGGTGGTTGAAGCAGAAAGTTTAGAGGAGCTTGGCAAGATAATCTACGAAATGGTGGAGCAACATCCAAACGTCGTACACACTGAAACTTTAATTTCAATCTTTCATCCAGCATCTCTAAACTCACAGTGATCCCATTTTTTTAAAAAAAAGTTTTACAGAAACGGCCGGTGTTTACAGCGTGAACTTTGAAAAGTTTGGATTCAGCTTTTTACCGTTACACACGGATCCAATAATTGATGACACAACATTAAGAGACGGAGTTCAAATGCCAGGCTTAGCAGTTACTCCAACTGACGCTGCCAAAATTGCGAAGCTATTAGACGAAATTGGAGTTGAAAGAATCGAATTGCACCATTTCCAAAAACCCGACAAACAAGCAGCGAAACTCATACATAAAATGGGTCTAAAAGCCAGTATAGCCGGGTGGTGCAGGGCAGTAAAGGAAGACGTAGATAACGCTCTTGACTGCGGATTCGATGACATAGGAATTTCACATCCTGTCTCTTTTATACACTTTAAGGCTAAATGGCCGGAAAAGACACCTGAAGAACTCATCGATCGAGTTGTTGAAGTCGTCGAGTACGCAGCGAAAGATCACGGACTGAGGGTTTTCGTCCATGGTGAGGATAGCACAAGAGCAGACTGGAACTTCGAAAAAAGGTTTATCAACGCGGTGGCAGATGCAGGAGCGAAATGCTATAGAATATGTGATACAGTAGGCATTGGACTATCCTCCTTAGACGCTCCTCTACCAATCGGAATTCCAGCGAAGATAAAAGCCATAAAAGCTGAAACCAAGATAGAAAACGTCGAGATTCATGCTCACGACGATTTCGGTAACGCTGTTGAAAACACACTAGCCGCTATCAGAGCAGCGTCTGGAGTCTGGCCAAAAATCTATGCCAGCACCACTTTTCTAGGCATCGGCGAAAGAGCTGGAAACGCAGAAACTGAAAAAGTCATAATGAACCTTCTGATGCATCATGGCATAAAAAAGTTTGGATATAAAATTAGTAAACTTAAGGAAACTGCTGATCTCATCGGGAAAGCCACTGGTTATGTTGTCCCTCCAAACAAAGCTATTGTCGGAGATTACGCTTTTGCTCATGAATCTGGCATTCACACCCATGGGGTTCTCAGTAACGCCTTAACGTATGAGCCGTATCCTCCGGAGCTTGTTGGAAACAAACGGCGCTTGACTATCGGCAAACAGTCTGGTAAAGCCATAGTCAAGTATATGATTGAAGAAATAACTGGAAAAACGCCTAGTAACGAAGCAGTTCTTGACGTTTTACAAAAGATTAAAGCAATCTACTCTGGTGGAAGAAAAGCCTCTCTAAGAGATGAGGAATTCCGCCGAATCCTTAGGGAATCTGGTCTGTTGGAGAAGACAACTAATAACTCTGTCAGAAAGATGCCCTAAATTTCCCTAAAGCCTCAACCATGTTTCTGATTTTACGTAAAGAAATCTCATAAGCTTCATCTTTAGTTAAGTTACCTACTAAGAGCTTACGAAAACCACAGTCCGGAGTGAAAATCACCGAATCACTATATTCTCTGAACTGTTTCATTACTCCCAAAATTTCATCTACGCTTTCGATTCTTGGATTTTTAGTTGACACGCAGCCAACGGATAGTGTTTTTTCTTTTTTCTTCACTTTTTCTGGAGAATACACTTTCATATTCTGAGGTATATCGCAAAATTCGTGACTAAGATAATCAAATTCAGTATCAAGAAGAATGTCTACCAGTTTAGGAGAAATTCTGCCACAAATGTGTGTTCCCACAATTCTGCCTTTACAGGACTCTTTAAAAGCATTAAGTACATTTATTATGTCTTCTTCTTTGTAACCAAAGGTAGTTCTTGTTCCTACCAGCACACTTAAGATGGGTTCATCGATTGAAATCATGTTGGCATTCTTTGAAGCTTCTTCACAGCTTTTTGCCAATATATCAGCAACCTGCCTTACAATATCCAAATCGGCAGCTGCAGAGTTAAAAGGGAAAACTCCTGTTTTAATTTCAATATAAGAGGCAAGGGTAAAAGGCCCTGTAATAGGAACTTTTAAATGAACCGTCTCTGCCAAACCCTTGTTTTGAAGATATTTTTTTGTCCAAAAAAAGGGTTCTAAGCCTATAGGAGGACCTTCATACTCAATTTTTTTACTGCTCATTTTGTACCGAGTTTTTTCTAACTGAATTCCGCTACCATATTTCACGATTTCACCTAAAAACTGTGGACCCATCTCAGTCAATTGAGGATAAGATGGGAAATCCAACCCTAATTTTAACTGATCTTCTATGCACTTTTCTCTGTTCGATTCAGAGTCATCCAAGGGGAAACTGCCTATTACGGATGAGAAAATTCCATATAATTGCAGCTTGGCCACCGCAACATAGGATGGCAAATCAAAAGAAAAATCTTTCTCTCAAAGTTGACTACAAACTTTTGCGGATAACCAGGCTCACTCATTTTTTAGCAGTTCAAAACCTTCTAAAATTATGGTTTTACGGCATTTCTTACAGATTATTGTTAAAGTCTTGAGGGAGCCATCATCAAACGTTTCTATATCCATTATTTTGTAGGTTTTTTCCGATTCATCGTCAGGAGAGATAATAGTTCCACATGACGGACATGGAAAATCACCTTCGCCTTCTATGGATTTCAGATCAACTTTCAAAGCCATCATCTGTCCCAACGATGTTCCAACCATCAAGTTCTTTGTTAATTGAGGTGATTAATATTACTTTTTAAAGAATATGAATCCTGTGTCCATATTTTTGAAACATTCCAGAAAGATAGAAGATCAAGACAGTTTATGGATTCTAGAATCTTTATTACCTATTTTCTCAATGCCTTTTAAAATAAACTTCTTAGAATTGCTCAATACATGATGAAATATAAGATGCCGAATCTACCTTGCTTCTGTCAACAACAGCGTAGGCTGCCTTATTATTATAATATGGTGGACCTTTTCTTGAAAAAATTGTTGTCACCTTTCCCATATGGTTGACCTTATATCCTTCATCTGCTGGTTCATGGCCTCTGATCACACATTTAGCATCCACAATTCTAAGAAACATGTCTGTTATATCTTCACCAAATAGGTACCCTGCGCCCCGAGGTGAAAAACAAGTGCCTTTAATGTCTTCTGCTGGGTCGCTCCATAATATTTCTTCGAGATGGGTCTCAGCTGGGTGTTTTTTATACGCAAATGCAACGTCATCAGGAGTTTTCGCCTTGCTTGGAACTCCGCCATGCAACATTATGAACTTGCCTTTCACGAGTACAGCTGTATAGAACTTTCTAAAAAGCGAGCTAAGATTCGAGTAAATCGTTTGCCATTCTGTGCCAAATTTCCTAAATAGGTGATGAGGCAAGTCATGTGGAGAAGCTAAAAGGTCCTGTGGACCTTCGTGGTTTCCTTGAAGTAAAACTACGTTTTTTGGAAACATCTTTTTTAAACTTAAAATGACATAATAAACCTCAGGAGAAAAAGGTCCTCGGTCACCGTAGTCTCCAAGAAAAACAAGGTAAGCATCTGTTCCAAATGGGACTTCGCATATTCTTATCTCGTTCAGTATTTGTTCGAGACTGCCAAGATCGCCATGAATGTCGCCAATTACTATCGTCTTTCCTTTTGGAGATAAATAAACAAGCCTTCCAACAATCTGTATTTTCTGTTTTTCTGAAGAAAGTATCTGGTCAACTTGGTAAATTAGCCTTAGAAAGGCTTTATGGTCAACATCATGTGCTTCTCTTAACAAACTTGATAAATTTCTCATCCGATTCTATGTTAAAGAGTCGAGAGGCATATAAGTTTAACATATAACAAAATAATTTCAGACCACAAAGAACGGTGAAAAAATGGTTCAAATTCCAAAAGTAAGCTTTGAAGAAACTCTTGGAAAACATGTTTTACCTTCATCATGTATTGGTTGTGCTTCTTGCGTTGTTGTATGCCCATTTAACTGTCTTGAATATATTGATGAGAAACCGTTTCTAGCAAGAGAATGCAAGTCTTGCGGCATCTGTGCTCAAGTATGCCCGCGATATGATTTGTTCATCCCAGAGCTGGAAAAAAATGTTTATAACAGAGAAAGAATGGGCAACGAGGACTTTGGTATCTACCGTAAAATAGTTTTAGCCCAAACAACAGACCAAAAAATCAGAAACGTTTGTCAAGATGGCGGAGTTGTTACTGCACTATTGATCTATGCTTTAAATGAAGGGTACATTGATGGCGCAGTCCTCTCGGGTGTAAACGAAACTGAACCATTGAAAGCAGTTCCAAAGCTAGCTACGACGGCGAAGGAGATACTGGATTGCGCTGGAACAAGGTACACTTATTCACCAAACATGATTGCATTAAAAGAAGGTATAATTCAAAAAAAGAAAAAACTTGCATTCGTTGGCACCCCTGATCAAATACAAGCAATTAGAAAAATCCAAGCCTTACCTTTAAAAAAATTCTCCGAAGCTGTTGCCTTAACAATTGGTGTTTTCTGCAGCGAATGCTTTACCTATGAAGGATTGATAAGACAATTACTGCACAGTGAACTTGGGATTAACGCAGCGGACGTGGCAAAAATAAACATAAAGGGAAAACTTCTCGTTACAACAAAATCAGGCGATGTGAAAGAAATCCAGTTAAAAGAGGCGAAGAAACATGTCAGAAACTGCATTGCGCTGTGTTCAGACTTCTCTTCTGAGCTAGCTGACATGTCTGTAGGTGGGCTAGGTTTGGAAAGTTGGACTTTAACTGTTCTTCGAACAGAAAAAGCTGAGGAACTATTTTGGAAAGCGAACTCTAATAAAGTTATCCGAACAAGGCCAATTGAAGACGAAAAGGCTCTTGATTTGCTAGTTAAACTCTCAAGAAGAAAACGAGTTAGAGCTATTTGCTAAACTATTCCTCTAAACAACGGTCACTTTTCTTTTTACAAAAAAGGTCACTCAATTTTAAGTAGCAACCTTTAAATAAGTGGTCATAAGTTCCGTCAGATCAAACAGCTGGTTCATGAAACCCATTATAGAAGGTGTGTTAAATGCGTTTTAGAATGATTTCACCTAAAGATTGGATCTTTATATGCATTATGGGGACATTGGGGAATGTTATATCATGGCTCTCAATTATAGCCGCACCATTTTTGCCTACTGTCTCTTTTGGACCATACAGCGTCTCAATAGCTTTAGATCTTTCCCACATAACAACCTTCGTCAGTGCGCTTTATGGAGGGCCAGCAATCGGCGGCTTAACAGGGATCATAGGAGGTTTGGTTGCTGCAAATGAGTTTGGATTTTCAAAGGGAAACTTAATTACGGGATTTTCACTGCCTCTAGGTAAAGCGTTAACGGGAATAGTTGCAGGTATTGTGATAGCCGCCATGGGACTTAAAGATAAGAAACGTCACCAACTTCATTTCATATCGTCGACTCTAATTTCTTATATTCCAGAGGCGGTTTATACGGTCTTCATTTTCTTAGCAGTTTTCCCAACGATTTTTGGTACACCGGTCTTCGTGTTGTATCCAATAGTTATTGGAATTCTTATAAAGGCGTTTGTTGAAATGATTATAGAAGGCGTTCTTCTCCTTACGCTAGCTAACAATCAAGGCTTTACAATGATGATGAAAAGCTTTTTCATCAAATCATGAAGATGAAAATGCGAACTTGACTTATCTGAGAATCTCTGTTAACTGCACTAAAGACTTATTGTTTTCAATAATACATCTGAATTGATTTTTCCAGCAGAAAACGTTCTGCCCGTCCTTTTGTTTTCTACTGTCATCACAGCAGGGGCAAAAAGTTGCGGATCAATTTTATAGAAGTCAAAATCTGCTTTCTTAAGAATCTCTGCAAACGATTGTCCATATTGCTTTGATGCTGAGGAAACTGATTTCTCAGTTAGTTGTCTAAGTTTTGCCTCGTCGTCGTAATTTAGGACTATATATGTTTCTCCTCCATAAAGTATTGCATCGTTCGATCTTCCCATGGCCTCAACAGGATCATGATGAACAGGCAGAATAGGCGCAGAGCCCTTCGCATGTAAGATACATTTTGGATCTACGCCGATGTTTACAAGTTTATGAATTCCTGTCTCAACCACTCTTCCTGAAACTTGAGTGATTCCTGAAATAGATGTTATTGGAACAACAACAAGAAAGAGTTTATTTACATTTACATGACACGATTCAGCAATGTTCGCTATGACATCTTCAGGTGGTTCTTTGCTAGTTTCAAGAACAATCACAGTCTCGTCATAAGCGTCCTTGTAATCAATTTGTTCAAAAATCGATTTGGGTTTTAAAGCCAAAGCACGAGCGGGACCAGATCCTAATGCTTGAAAACCCTTAGACTTTATTTGCCACCCAGCCATTTGAGATCCTAGAGTTGAGATTGCTGGAAAGTCAGTGGAAACCGAGATTAAAGGAAGACTTTTTGAACCAATCTGAGTAGTAGAAATGTTTGCCTGACCAAGCCCTCCAAGGCAAATTTCTGTTATGACCCTACCTGCTTCAATACTTCCTTTTGCTTCTAATCCAGCGTCTATTATCGATGCGCCTTTCTTACTCTTCTTTACCTTTACTCTGTACGTCTCAGCTTTGGCACAAAACTTTCTTACAAGTTTCATCGCTCTTTGATTAACACTTACTTGCCACAACTTGTCTTCTCCAGTTGTACTTAGGTTATAGGTATTTCTCGTAGGATGCAAGATGTGGGTTTTGGTTCTTCGCTACGAAGAGCTTTCCTTTGCCTTCCTCAATGATGTCACCTGTGAAACGATAAAATGGACCTGCTATCCTTTCTCCATTGACTTTAACATCAGGTCTAATGCTGTCTATCGTAAAAGTGGGAAGAATAGAAGGCAAATATCCACAGACAATTATTTTTCCATCAGCCATTTCTGCACCAGCCCGCCCTAAACAGTCACCTAAAATAATGATTGTTCCATTTCTCATGTGGATTCCTGGAAAAAATCCTGCGCAACATTCAACCTTGATTAGGCCATCTTTCATGTGACAGCCGATCTCGTTTCCAGCATTCCCATGTATAAGAATTTCTCCACCCTTCATGCCTTCTGTGGATCCGCGATATGATGAGCCAACATAGCTTCCAGCTGACCCAGTAACCTCAATTTTTCCACCTTTCATCATGCAACCAACCCAGGAATCGACGTTGCCGTTTACTTGGATTTTTCCCCCTTTCATGCCTTCACCTAAGCGCATGCCAGCGTTACCATCGATAATAATGGTGCCTTGGGTCATTTTGTGCCCTATCATTCGCACCTTATGAAAATCTCCGCTTAGAAGAATAACGTTGTTTTCATCAGTGTCCCCAGTCTTCTCAATAATGTCAAATACATCTCCAAGGCTCTTCTGTCTATTTCCTTCCCAAACTCTTAATTCTGAAATTTCTTTGATGGATTTCTCCAGGAAAATATCTGGCGTAATACATTCTGCGTAGACTGGTACCTTTAAGGAATATTTTGGTTGTAGCGTGATCGTTATTTTTCACACCTCTGGTTTAATTGGTATAGGCTCCGAAGATTTTAGGAATTTTTCTGTAACAAAATAGTTATCCAACTCTATTGTCCAATATTCTCGGAACCGTTTCTTTAAGTCTTTCAAAGTCTCAGAGTATGAATTTGCCATTGTAAATGAGGTGGCTTCAATATCTGTCCACATTGTTCTTCCTACGACTGGTTTCACTATAGCTCCGTTTTTTGACACAATTTCTCCGCCCTTTATTGTGAAAACAGAATTCTCAAAAGCACGGCGAACTCTTCGGTAATTCTTTGGAAAGTCTGCATTTTTTGGATTAAGATCGTAAATCGCAATGTCAGCGTCAGCATTAGGCCCCAGGTGCCCCTTGTTTTTCATCCCTAGGGCTTTTGCTTGACCTGCGCGTGTAATTATGGCGATTTCAAAAAGGTCATATTCTCTGTCTATGCTTGGAAGAAGAGAACGTTTCTTTGCTTTTTTGTTAATCTTATTTAACATGACATTTCTTGCTTTTCTGCTCATAAGCCAAGATATTATCTTCGGGTAAGTTGTAAAAGGAGCCGCGTTTGGATGGTCAGTTGTAAGATAGACCTTCCATGGGTCTTTTATAAGCAATGCAAGTTCAAGGCCTATTGACCACATTGTTGCATGTACAAGGCTTTTTCGTTTGTAAGTAAAGGGAACTATGCCGGCAGCCGTTTCAGTTTCGACATCATGGTTAACCCACTTGTTTCCGCTTAGCTCATATAGAGTATACTGCCAAGGACCGTCAGCCGTCATTGTTGTTGTCTCTGTAAAGACAACCTGACCCATATCTATCGTAACATGGCTGTGTCCATTAACGTATTTTGCAATCTCTTCAGCTCCAGACTTGATGCTTCCCCAATTATCTCCCTTAAATGAGCTAAACTGACAGTGCGTGATATGAATTGAAGGCCTTTTTTCAAAAGTAAGATCCTCTACGCATCTCATAGTTTCAAGTGTAATTAGATAATTTCCAGGTTTGCCAAGCTGATTAGTATGAACGTGTATTGTGTGGGGAAGATTTAGTATATGATTGACTTTGCAAAGCCCACGGATAATCTCTCTTGGCGTTATTCCAAAATTTGGAACAGGGTCGTCGAGATCTTTAACATTCCTCCCAAACCCCCATGACTCGACGCCACCTGGATTAACGATCTTTATCGCATAACCCTTTGTAGCCGATATCAGCCAAGCAACGTGAGCAGCGCACTCTCTGAGGAGGTTTTTTTGGAGAAGTTCGAGGACAAACCACCAATCCCCAAGCAACGGGAAGGTTGCCTTGTCAACCATTGGAGTGTCATCAAGCTCCTCATGGGTATGCCGAGCTTCAAGAGGAGGCATAGAAGGATTGCAAATGGTTGTATATCCCATGCGTGAATATCTGTAGCCTGTTGTAAAAGTGGATGGAACAGAATGCCCTACTCCTGACCTAGTTATAGCCGTTCTAGTTTCCACATCATTGTAGTGATCTTCGGGACGCAAAAGCCTTCCAGCGTTCACTTCTGAGCCTGCGATGTGTGTATGTATGTCTATGCCGCCTGGCATCACGACCATGTTTGATGCGTCTATGATTTGAGCTTTTTTTTCATTTATTTTTTCTACAATTTTGCCATTTTCAACGCAAATGTCCATTATTTCGCCTTTTACGTCGTTTAGAGGATCGTAAACGTACCCGTTTTTTACCAGCAATGCCATGTTAAAGTTTCACCAAGTAACTCGGAGTTATTTTTTCTTTCTTAAGAGCCTAGTCTAAAACAATATTACTAAGTTATTTTTAAAGAATTAGGATGGTTTATCTTATTGTTTATCAATAACCTATAGCTGATAACCATAAGAAAGACAAAACAGATAAAATGAAATTGCAGAATGTATTTTTTTATCTTGCATGAAAGGCTATTCTTTCCATCTCGTTTCGTTTCTGCACGGCATAACTCGAAGAATCTCTGTTAGCAGCTGCGATTATCTCGTCAGCTAAACATTCTTCTAAGGGTTTTGGGTTGCCAAAAGCTGCTTTTCTCACACCCTCCGCGATGAAACGTAAGGCTAAGTCGACTCTTCTTTGAGGCGAAATGTCCACCGCTTGTTGATATGCAACTCCACCGTAACTGATTCTCGTTATATCTTCGCAAGGTGCAGAGTTTTCAACTGCTTGAACAAGAACTTGAATAGGATTTTGCCCTGTTCGCAAATAAATGATTTCAAAAGCGTTCCTGACGTAGTTTATTGCCCTAATTTTTTTCCCAGCGTTTTGACCTGGTCGCATCAGATTGTTTATTAGCCTTTCAACGATATTCACTTTAGACTTGTGGAATCTCCGGTGTTCGTGTCTTCCCATTGAATGGGGTACGCTGACTGGTTCAACTGAAATGTATCTTTGAAGCCCTAGGTCTTTAACCTCAACATTGAAGCTCCATTTGCCAAAGAGTTGAGGTGCCTCTTGCTTACTCACTTCTTTCACCTTAATGGAATCCTTTAAGTTTGAACCTTGCTGAATTATATAAGTATTATGAAAACATATGTGGAATGCCTAAGCAACAATTTTTGTAAGTATTGCTTTTGCTGTATGCAAGCGGTTTTCAGCCTGGTCCCAAATTATTGAAAGTGGACCATCCATAACTTCATCTGTAACCTCTTCTCCGCGATGTGCGGGTAGACAATGCATGAACAAAGCGTTTTCTGAGGCATATTTGAAAAGCTCTGATGTAACTTGGTATTTTGGTAGGAAAGTTTTGAGCCGCTTTTCTTTTTCAGGTTCGTCTCCCATCGAGACAAATGTGTCTGTATAAACCACATCGGCGTTTCTAACAGCGTCAATTGGTTCTCGTAATACTTCAATTTTTGAGCCGCTTTTTTTGGCGTTCATCTTAGCCTTTTCTTGTGCTGTGCTGTGCGGTTCATATCCAATAGGGCATGCCACTGAAATGTTGATGCCAAGTTTTGAACATCCGATAAGCAAGGAGTTACAAACGTTGTTTCCGTCACCAACGTAAGCAACTTTCAAATTATCTAGAGTTTCAAACTTTTCCCAGATTGTATAAAGATCAGCGATCGTTTGGCATGGATGGTATAAATTTGAAAGAGCGTTTATCACTGGAATTTCCGCATAGTTTGCTATTTCTTCAAGGTCTGAATGATTATTTACTCTAGCAATAATGCAATCCAAGTATCGGCTGAGGACACGAGCAGTATCAGCTAAGGTCTCACCTCTTCCCAATTGTGATTCTGCCCATCCAAGATAAATAGAATGCCCACCTAATTGGTTTATAGCCACATCAAAAGAGACCCTTGTACGAGTCGAAGGTTTCTGGAAAAGAAGAGCAAACGATTTTCCTTTAAGAATATTATAGTCACCTTTTTTCAGTTTAATTTTTTTTGCGGTTTTAAGAATATCCCATATTTCCTTATCAGAGAATTCTTGCAGTGTAAGAAAATCTTGCTTATTCATGTTTTCAGGTTTCCTAATTTGCATTTTTAGTTTAATTATCTTCATTAAAATTTTCATTTTGAATATATATTTTTCGGTCAAAAATTATAAAAAAATAATATCAATGACCAAAAATAGTCAATATATGCGTCGAAGCATTTTAATACCTTAAAATCCTGCATCTATAAGGTCAATTGGCTTCATAAACTCTCTTAGAACAACTGTGGCATAAGAGCCTTTATGAAGCGTAAACCTTAATCTTACTGCAAAATTACCTCGGCTTATATTATGTGTGTCCTCTTCAAAGGTAACATTAAAATTCATGACGGGAACTGTGGCTTTTCTTATGCCACCAGCCACGCTTGCTTCAGGCATGTCCTTTAGGTAAAAATTCTCGGGAAGAATATTTTCTTCTTCCAGAATTTTTCTTTCAATTTGTCCTTGTGCTCCGTTAGAAACACCTTGATTATATCCTATTAATGGCAGAGCAATAGCAAGATTTTTCCTTTTTATTGCCTCATTAATTTCAGAAATTTCATCTGGCTCTACATTTTTGAAATTGTTTGTAGGTAATTCATTCTTGTCTAAATTGATCACAAAGTCACCAGGATGAGCTTCAGTAAGAGATAAGCCACGTTTTATTCGCTCACTGAGGAACTTATTAAATAGATAGGACTGATATGCTTGCACAAAAAGCACCCGAAGAGTACGAGGAATTCTACGGAAGGCTCCTATGAAGTCGTTCGGGTATCTCGAAAGATGAAGCAGCATCCGCCTTTCGTAGACAAGCCTTCGTGGAAAAAATCGTAGACAATTCTTATAATCTCCAGTTTCCCTTAACCTTTCTCGAGCTCTGGATGCACGGCGATGTTCGTATATGCTAGGTTCTGAAAGAAAAATTGTGGCTGCCTTTTCATACTGGCCTTTAACGATGTAGTGTCCAACTTTATGAGTAAAAGGTCTGATAGTCCCAAATCTTTGGTGCCCAAAAAAATTAGGAATTCCGCCAAAAGCATCAATTTCATTTTTTGTTTCGTCTATTCTTTGTTTTGCTTCCTCTTTAGAACATTCGATTGCCCTTACTTTTATGTCAAACTGGTTGCCAAAAAGAACTTTGGAAGAGATTTTTTCATGTGAAAACCGTATTGGAACGACAACTGCATTTTCTAGATGAATTTCGTTCACTTTTTCAGGAGAGATACCGCCAATGCTTATGTGCTGTGCAGTCAAAGCCCTTGCGTCTTTTATTCCAGCAATGCTAATTCTTCCTTCGTCAATATCTAATTGTCGAGTTATTGCTCTTAATGCTGCAAAGGTATCCCAGCCTTTCTTTATTAGAACACATATAATATAACGTCCAAAATTTGAACTTAACCTGCTTATATCAGTGATATTAACTGAAGCTTTGGAGCCGTCAATCAACACTTCTTCAACGATAAAGTCTTCTGGAACGACCCGAATCCTTCCACCAATTCCATGGGTTTGCGAAGCATAAACTGCAATTCCGAAGTCAACATCAAGAGAAGGCACTCCAGATGTCATATGTATCCTCTAGGCACCGTTAATAAAGTGGAAGGCTTCCAGTGACCCTATCAATAAGGCTTGTCGGAGCAGGTCCAATTCCAAGCGCAGTTATTGTCCCGGGCGGAAGCTCAGTTAATCCCATATCAGAGACAAGGAATGTTTGTATACCAAGTTTCTTAGCCTTTTCTTCTAATTCGTGCAGTTCTTCTTTTGAGCTGGCCTTTAGAACTACCTTACGTTGCCCTTCTTGCATCCAATTTCGAAACCATTGTGGATGTTTCTTTTTTGTTTCTTCTGATGCAGAAACAGCGCCGTGGCAGGCTTGAGCTGCTGCTTTCCCGCAACTCATGTTTAAATCTGACCTTAGTACTATTGCTTGTTTATACCCTACTGGTTGGAGGGCGTTCTTTTGGTCTCTTCCTTTTTCTTTATTCATACATCTTTTACCTCATATTCATTGTTACATGATTAAATTTAGGGTATTTACATTTTTACAATTTCATAATTGCATATATACATGCGTATTAGAAACAAATATTTGGATTTTCAACTTTTTGTTTCTTCAAGGCAAACGCTTAGATAGGGTAAGAAATAAAAGATTCTGAGAACTTGGAGGTGGACTTAGCTAGAATACGCGATGAGCACAATTCCAACATTATTTTTGTATTCGGGTGCAAGAGAGGTGAAATTATGGACTATGAAGCCGTGTGGGAGCTTCTATCTAACTTGATTATAGAGCTACGAAATAAAGGTGAAGAAATTCCAGTTAACGTTATGAGCGACCTTCGAGCTGCAAAAACTATAATGGAAATTTATAAGGTTGACCCTTCTCATTCTGAAATACTCCAAAAGACTGAAGAATACCTCGCCAATCTTGAATCTACTTTATTTCCTCTTGCAGAAAAAAGGCTTGGTGTAACAGAAATGGAAAAATGGTTAAAAAATCTTGCAGAATTACAAAGACGTAAAACATTATGGAAACCCAAATCTTCTAGTGGTATTCCTGTTGGAGTTTCCCGTGAAGACAAATGGATAAGGATTGAACATTTAGAAACGATCACAAGTAAAGAGATAAAACATCTTGCTGAGCAAAATGGGCTAAAAGTTATTATTCAAGCCGATGGAACTGTCCTCGTACTTGGAGAGGAGCAAAAGCTTAAACATTTTGTTAAAAAAGTGACTAAGGTATTACAAATGAAAAGAAGTATTTCATAAGAAAAAGGATGAAAAATCTCAAAAGTTGATTTGTTGAGGAATAAAAATGCCTTTTATAAAGAAAATTGAGGTCAACGGTTTTAAAACGTTTGGTAAAAAAACGACATTGGTATTTGATAAGGGATTTACGGCAATAACCGGACCAAACGGGAGTGGAAAAACCAACATAATTGATGCTGTTCTTTTTTGTTTAGGTGAACTTAGTTCAAGAAGACTTAGGGCAGAAAACTTTTCAAAACTTATTTTCAGCGGTAGCCCTAACTCAGATTCAAGGAAGAAAAATAGCGCCAAAGTCGTTATTCAGTTTGATAATTCGGATAACCGTTTGCCAACGGATACTGCAACGGTTACTCTCTCAAGAGAAATCGATCAGGAAGGACAAAGTATTTTCAGAATTAACGGTCGAAGGGTCTCTAGAGCCTATGCTATGGAGATTCTTGCAATGGCAGGCATTAGTCCATATGGACATAATGTTGTTCTTCAGGGTACGCTTACGAGGTTAGCTGAGATTTCGCCTGTTGAGCGTAGAAAAATTATTGAGGATATGATTGGTATCGCTACATATGATGCAGAAAAGGCTGAAGCAGATGAAAAACTAAAAGCAGCAGATATTTCAATCAAAACAGCGATGGGGCAAGTAAGCGAAGTCCAGAACAGAATCGAGGCTCTAGAGAGAGAAAGAAATGATCTTTTACGTCACAATTTTATTCAAAGTGAAATTAGGCGTTTTGAAGCAGCTAAGTTATCTTATGAGATAACAACTAACCAAAAAAAGATTAGCGAACTGAATGCGCATATTAGTGTTTTAGAAAAAAAGGTACAATCAATACGAACTCAGAGAGAAACTTTACAGTCAAAACGTCATGAAATTGAGGTAGAGTGGAGAAAACTTGGCTTTGAAGAGGCTGAGGCTAACCAAACGAAGCTTTTCCAGATCCAAATGGAAATAGGAGACTTAAGATCAAAGCTGGTTGAACTTTCAACAAAAATTACGTCTAATAAAGCCAGTTTAGACAACCTTGCAAGAACAAAACAAAATGCTGTACAACAGATCGAATCTCTAACTAAGGAAATTGAAAGTGTTAAAAATAAAATTGGTGAACTTGCTCCAATTAGGGATTCGTTAAAAAAGGAAATGACTGAGAAGCAGTCAGCTTTTGAAGTACTAAATGAGGAAACATTGAAAGTCAGAGCAGGAATAAGTGAGATTACAAAAAAGTTACGTGAAATTGAAAACCAAATTGAACATATACACAGAGAAGTAATAATGCTTCGCAGCCAACGAGCAGAATCCGAATCTAAAGTTAACATTTATTCAGAAAGACTTGGAAACCTTCAGGAGAGAAAAGTCGATTATGCCAATGCATTAAATAGGCTTGAAAAGTCTTTGCGGGATTTAGAAAACATACGCAAAGAACGAACAGAACAATTAACTATCTTACGGAAAACGCTTAAGAAAAAAATAGAGAAAAAAGAGGTTTTAGAGTTAGAAATTAAAGAGGCAGAGAAAATTGCTGATGTTGCCAGGGAAGCTCTTGTTGAATTTGAGACCCGTAAGGAGCTAGTTAACAAGTTCACGACAGAAGAGAACGCCCTAAAGTATATAGAGAAATCGTCTGACGAAGGCATTATCAAAGGTGTTATAGGTCGTTTAAAAAATCTGATAAACATCGAAAAGGGTTATGAACGTGCTGTTGAAGCTGCAGCTGCTGGATGGCTTAATGCGCTCGTGGTTGATAGCTTAGAGACTGCCTTTATATGTGTCGAAACTCTGCGTCGACTTAAGCTTGGAAGAATAAAGATTATTCCGCTTAAAGGATTATCAGGCATAAAAATGAATGATTTTCCGAAGATTGAAGGAAAAAAAGATAAGGTTACGTCTTTCGTAAAGTATGATCAAATGCATGAGGCTGCTGTTTTATTTGTTTTAGGAGATACTTTTTTAGCAGATGACGAGAAAACAGCGCTAACGATCTCCCAAGCTGGATACCGCTCTGTTACAAAGGCAGGCGATCTTTATGAAGCAGGAGGTGGTGTTGAAAGTGGATTTTATCGGGCGCCTATTGATTTTTCATCTTTCGTGCCTAGTGAGTCAGCCTTAAAAGATCTTGATAAGGCTGTAACCATGTTGAAGGCGAATTTGAATAAAAGAGAACTCGATATTACTGAGTTGGAAAAAGAAATCGTGAACATACAGAACGAAATATCTACTTCAGCTGAAACCTTGGGAAAACTTGGTTCTGAAATTGAGGGAACACGAAAAAGCATTCATGAAACGGAAAGAAACATTATGCGTATAGAAGAAAATATAGCATCCTTACAGAGCAGTCTTGAAGAGGAGAAAGCGCAAATAGGGTGTTTTGACGACGCAATCAAAAGATATTCTTTGGAAGAGAATAAACTAAAAGATGAACTTGAACGTCTCAAGCAAAATGTTGACTTTTCAACGGCTCAAGAAAGAGAACAAAAACGTGAGGAATTGGGAACTGAACTTATTACGCTTAGACAAAGACTAAGTCAAGTGGAAAATCAATTTTCTTCTCTCCACTTAAGATTAGAATCTACATTAAAGGTTGAATTAAAGAATGCCTATATTCAAAGGGATAAGGCGTCGAGTCAAATAACAATTTTGGAGCAAGAAGTTGACAAGCTTAACATTGAAAAGGAGACAATTCAGAATAAAATTAGAGAACTTGAGGTTGTTAAAGACAATCTTTCCAAATCGTTATTAACTATTAAAAGTGAATCGCAGAGGTACACAATGCAGATTGATGAGATAGATAATAAACTAAGGGTTCTTGAAGCCGAATACGAACAGTCTGACAAGTTACTTGACGAATTAAGGCTGAACAATCAAACTTTAAACCTTCTAGTTGAAAGACAACTTGATCAACTTAGGAATTTAGGATACGAAGAACCTTTTGTTGTTCCTTCAAGAGGCATTCAAGATATTGAGACTTCGTTAAAAATTATGAAGCTCGAGTTGGAACGTATAGGCGCTGTTAATCAACTTGCACAGGCGCAGTATGAGGATCAGATCACAAAGTACAAGGAACTTTCAATCCGGATGAATGAGTTGGAAAAAGAAAGAATGGCGATTGTTGAATTTATTGAGGAGATTGAGAGAAAGAAATACAATGCTTTCATGGAGGCTTTCAACAAAATTAACGAGAGAATTGACAGATACTTTTCAAAGCTCACTGATGGAGGAAGTGCTGCATTGAAACTTGAGAATCCTGAGGACCCATTTGCGGGAGGTGTAGATATGATAGTTCAATTTGTGGGAAAGCCTCCTATCCTTGTAAGTGGTGCTAGCAGCGGAGAACGGTCAGTCTCTGCTGTTGCCTTCTTGTTTGCTTTGCAGGAGTTTACTCCAGCCTCATTTTATTTGTTTGATGAAATTGACGCTCACTTAGATGCTTCTAATGTAGAGAGACTAGGTGAGTTGCTTTCGGAAGAAGCCAAAAAATCGCAGTTTGTCGTCATAACGTTAAAACCTGAAATGGTCAGTAAAGCCGACAGAATATACGGAGTCTATGGCCTTGAGGGGGTATCGCACGTTGTAACAACTACATTTAAGGGGGCTACATGATGACAGAGATAAATGTTAACAAGCCATTTTATTTTCGTCCACCATGGAACATTCTTTTTGACTTGCAATTGTTGGAAAAGTTGAATCCATGGGACATTAATTTGTCTTTTCTTCTTTTGTCGTTTCTTGATGAGATGGAAAAAAGAAACGAGATTGATTTCAGAGCTTCAGGAATGGCGCTTGGTTCGTCTTCCACAGTGTACCTTATGAAGTCTGAGATGCTTCTTGAACTTGAGAAGGCTCCTTTGGCTCCAAAGCTACAGTCTGATTTTATTCCTCCACCACTAGTTCTTCCTTTACGATACGAGTTAACGACAACAACAATTCAAAACTTGCTTGAGGCATTAGATAACGCTCTGAAAACTGAGAAGCTCTTTGCCTTAAAGGCATCTACAAGTACTGATATCATTCCTCCAGCTGGTGTAATTCCTACTATCAGTGCTTATCTAATAGAGATGGAAGAGCAGATGGAAAGGCTGATGAAAAAAATAATTACGCTTGCAGATGAGGGAAAACTCGTTACTTTCTCGAACCTTGTACATGGCTTAAGAAAACTTGAGCAAATTCGAAGTTTTATAGTTTTGCTTTTTTTGGCTCAAAAAAATAGGGTAACCCTATGGCAGGAGGAAAATTCTGACGAGGTCTTTGTAACAATTAATGGGGCTCAATGATGTCGAATAAAACTGAAGAAGTAACTGCTCAAGATCAAGAGGAAAAGTTCAAAAAAGATTTGGCATTAATTGAAGCTGCTCTTTATGTAGCTGGTCGTCCCCTTGACACAAAAACGTTAGGGTATATTGTTGGAAGCCGGTCGAAGAAACGCGTTCAACAGCTAGCTAGAGCTTTAATAGAAAAATATAGGCAATTAGAAACTCCGCTTGAGGTGTTAGAACTTGAAGATGAACGGTTCGTTCTTCAATTAAAAACTGAGTTTTCAGCTAAAGTAAGGAAACTTGCGGTAAGGCCTTTGTTGTCTGATGGTCCGCTTAGGACTCTTGCGTACATTGCCTATAGGCAGCCTATAATTCAAAAGCAGGTTATTGATGCTCGAGGAGCCCACGCCTATGGTCACATTAGGCAGCTGGTTGAAATGGGGCTTATTGAACGTAAAAGTGATGGTAGGAATAAGATTCTTCGTGTAACGGAGTTTTTTTCGGATTATTTTGGTTTAAGCCGTGACATCAAGATAATGAAACGCCAACTCAAAAGAACCTTTAATGAATTGATGAAAAAGCCTCTTAGTTCTGATGAAGAATACAATTTTAACGAGAGTTAAGACATTTTGTATCCGCTAAAT
The DNA here is from genome assembly GCA_018397065.1 of Candidatus Bathyarchaeota archaeon. Classification (GTDB taxonomy): domain Archaea; phylum Thermoproteota; class Bathyarchaeia; order Bathyarchaeales; family DTEX01; genus JAGTRI01. Next base: position 16,486 of record JAGTRI010000004.1, on the reverse strand, counting down.
TTATATTAGTCTGAGCGTTCCTTCCTTTTTATTAAGGAGAATTAAGAATGTCATCTTGGCATGGCAATCTACATAAAAGGAAACGTTCAGGCGGTAAAAAGAAAGCATACAGAGGTAAACGAAGGTTTGAGAAAGGAAACTTTCCCATTATGACTACTATTAATGAACACGAGACAAAGAAAGAAAGAGGAAGAGGAGGAACCTTAAAAGTTCGTCTCGTGAGTACAAAATATGTGAATGTCTCTGATTCTTCAACAGGAGAAACCAAGAGGGTTGAAATATTAAGGGTTCTTAAGAATCCATCTAACGTGGATTATGACAGAAGGGGTGTTATCACAAAAGGAACGCTTCTTGAAACTTCTATGGGAACTGTTCGGGTAACGTCCAGACCTGGGCAATCAGGGGTTCTTAACGGAATTCTAGTCTCGCAATAGAGTTAGTTTTTCGCACCTTTTGAGTTGTCTTTTGAATATTAATGATGGTGAATCTGGAATATGCGGAGACGAGATGAGGTTGTTTTATGGCCTGTCTATTTTGATTCTACAAAAACAAGGTCTAAGGGAAGGAAGGTGCCTAAAAAGCTCTCAAAGCCATCCCCAAACTTGGGTGTGCTTGAAAAAGCAGTTGCAAATCTTGGATTTTCATATAAAGTAGTAATGGACGCAGCGTATCCTCGTTTTTCATGGAAAAAGAGCGGTTTAGTTCTTGTAAAGAAAACGAAGGCTAAGAACAGGATTATCATTGAAGTAGCTCATGAAATTTCGAGACTTATGGTCTGAATTCGAAATGAGAAATGTTTATATAACAAATATGGGTTTTTTCGTTCACGTCTTTTGAGGAGTTGAAGGTTTGAAAAGAATCGGACGAGTCGTTCATATCAGTCCGAGTGGTAAAGCGGTAATAAAAGCTGAAAAAACTCCTAGAATCGGCGTAACAGTGATGGACAAAAAAAATAGGCAAGTGGGGAAAATATTTGACGTTATTGGACCAACTGTATCGCCTTATGTCTTAGTTGATGTTAAAACGGGTGACCATCAAAGTATTGTGGGAAGTTTTCTTTACTTTATGCCTCTTTCAAAACAGAAAAAAAGGAGTGGAAAAAGATGAGTGAAAATAAAAAAGCATCTGTTTCACCTGGTCTTAGAGACATTCAGCGATGCACTGAATGCGGCGGAACTAGGCTTATGAGAGATTATGAGTCTGCAGAAGTTGTGTGCATGGACTGTGGATTCGTCCTTGACATGAAATTGACGGATCAAGGGCCTGAATGGCGGGCTTTTGACACTGAGCAAAGAGAAAAAAGAGCTCGAACTGGCGCTCCAGTAACTTTTACGATTCATGATAAGGGACTTTCTACGATGATTGACTGGCACGACCGGGATATTTACGGAAAAAAGTTTTCTGCAGGTCAGAAGGCTCAAATTTACCGGCTAAGGAAGTGGCAGAGGAGGATCAGGGTTTCCGATGCTATGGAGCGGAATCTTGCGTTTGCTCTTTCTGAGATCACGAAGATAGCGAACAATCTTTCGTTGCCTAAAAGCATTTTTGAGACAGCTTCAGTCATATATAGGAAGGCTGTAAAGGAAAGGCTTATTCGCGGACGGTCAATTCAGGGAATTAGCGCAGCTTCTGTATACATTGCATGCAGACAATGCGGGCTTGCGAGAACTCTTGAGGAAATTTCTAAGGCTTCCAATGTCAGTAAAAGAGAGGTTGGCAGGAGCTATCGCTTTTTGGTTAAGGAACTTGATTATCTTATTCCTCCAGTTAGGGCAAACCAGTATGTGTCGAAGTTTTCAAATCAGTTGACAATGCAGGGCAAGGTTGAGGAGATTGCTAACAAGATTCTTATGACCGCTGGTAACCTTAAGCTAACATCTGGCAGGGGACCCACGGGTATTGCAGCGGCGGCAAGTTACATTGCTTCGGTTTTAGTTGGAGAACGAAGAACTCAACGGGAGATAGCTGAAATTGCGAAGGTAACTGAGGTAACTATCAGAAACAGATACAAGGAGCTAGTGGACTGCCTCCTCTTTGTCATGGATTTGTAAGTGTTTTATTCTTCTTTTAAAAAAATAAAGCGGGACATAGGCGCCCCTTAAAAAAGTTAATTATTTTTTTCTATGAATTGTTCTTTTTCATTGAAGTGATAAATTCGGAGAATAGGATTTTAAAAAATGTTTTCTTAAGTTGAGAACCTTTTCCCATGCCTGGGCATTCTTTTGTGTAAGAAAACCTATAATGTTGATTTCCAAGGTTGTCGATCTTGAATGGGTAAAACTTGCAAATCAAAGGTCTTATGTCATAAATAGTGCATAATTTTTCTTTTAAAAACACGCATTTACTATTCTTAGTTTTTTTCATCACGTAGACATATGGCGCTTTATCATCAGTTTTTTCAGCGAAACTTTCAATGTCTCTCTGGGTCTTTTTAGAAATTTCTTCAGCTTCTTTTTTAAGTAAAAGAATTTTTCGAACGTTGGTTTCAGTGTCTCCGCAACATAAGGCGCATAGGCTACATTCGAAATGGACATTTCCAGGATACTTTATGTAAGGATGGCTTTTAGTAATATTCATCACCTTGTCTATTATTATCAATTATTCATCTTGTGTGGCTTTATTTTTTTATAAACTCTGTCTTTCGTGCTACCCTAAGGTTATAGTTTGAGTAATATTGTTTGCTTCATTTGGGCTGTTTATGCTTTTCCAGTCCGTGTAAACTAGTGTGTGCAGTTTTTTCTGGCCTATTGACATGTTTTTCTTGTTTTGTATGTGCTTGTTGTTTAGGGGGAAGAGTATATATAGTCCGGTCATCTTTTTTGCCTTGTTTTGTGTTTGTTCCATGGATGCGCAGAATTTTTTCTTTATATAGGCTCTGTAGAAACACTGTGGAACTATGGATTCAATGGTGGTGCTAAAAATGTTTATGTGCAGGTTAATCCAATTTTGCTTCGTTTTGGTTGAGAAGGCCTTTTTTGGAGGTGCGTATTTTTTATTGTGTTTTTGTTATTCTGTATAATCCATTATGTTTTTCGGTTTTGAATTTGGCTCCGAGAAATGTAGATGCGAGCCATAGGTTTGATTCAATGTGGTCAGTTAGCATCCGTGTAAGATATTCTGATTCGCCCTCTGCTAAGGCTATGAATGGTATAAGCATGTCAGCTAAGTGCACATCAACCGTTGCTTTTGCTTGGATTTCAGTCAGCAAGCTTTTTACAGCTTCATAGGCGACCTTTTCACTTGGTTTCTGTATCTCGCCGATTGAATCGCCGCCTAACATTACGTTAGTGTCCGTTAAGGACCAAAGGACCAAAGAGCTTCCTTTCTGCAACGGGTTTGAAAAATCGTTGACTACTTCAATTTTTGGGTGATAACCGTGTTGTGCTAATAATCTTTCCGCCTCTTTTGCTTGGCGCGCAGCCACGTTTCTGTCAGCCAAGAAAGTGCAGACTGAGATGCCTTTTACTTCTGTGATTTTTCCAAATTCCGTTCGCTTGTATGGAAGTATTTGTGTGCAAGGCTGAACTTCTAACGTGACTTCTCCCATGCCTTTTGGATAGTAGCCATATTTGTTGACCTTAAGTGTTGATTTTACGCCCATCTGTTCCAACGTTGGAAGTAAGACGAAACGTATGTAATTTATTGTTGGAGAATGAAGGACATCGGTTCCTCCTTTTGTAATCGTAAGGTTTACGGGCTGCTGCGCAAAGATGCACATAGGTAAAACTGTTAAAATTAACATTGGGATGCTTCCTGCAGTTCCAATCTCAGCTTTTATTTTTCCACCCACAATTTTATCAGGTTCAAACCAGAGTTCTTCTGAACCTAGTGAGGCGCCTTTTATTGTTGCATTACAGAGCCTTGTGGCTGTCAGAACAGCTTCTAGGTGCTGAGGCCTAAGTCCAGGATCTCTTCTTTTCTTGCGAATGTTAAAAATATGCAGCGGTTCTTTTGTGATCGCAGCTAGAGCTACGGAAAGTCTAAGTATTGTTCCGCTGCCGCTTTTTTGGCTTCCATCAATTTCAATCATCTAAATCCTCACATAATATTAAATTGAGTAAATAGTTTTTTGAAAAAGGATTACTTCGACTTTTTATATAAATAATAAGGGGTAATGAAGGGTGTTTCTTTAATGATGAGCAAGGAACCTATTTTGCTTTAGATAGTTCATCGCATCTAGATTTCACTGCGTCATAGGTCTTTTTACGAAGTAACTCGCCAGACAAATTTGATCCTCTTATAACCTTTAACCGCTTGGCTAGTTCAATGTCTCCTAGAGAAGAGACCCATGCTTCAAAATCTCCTCTTTCAGTGTGGAACTCTATTATTTTTGTGTCCAAAGTCCTAAGTTTTTCACAAAAATCATTTAGGCTGTCAGCCTCGATGTCTGTAGGTTGACCAATTCCTTTGTAAAAATAAAAAGCCTTTTCTTTCGCAGTTTTGCTTAATATTTTTCTTGCAAGTTTCTCGTCGGTTGATGGGAATCCAAGCGCTACTCTACCAGAAGGCGTTATTGTATATTCGTTATTGGCGTTTTTAGCGATGAACCCGGCTTTCATCAAGCCTAAAAGATGCATGTTTGCTGCGCGAGGTTTCAGACCGAGTTTTTCTGTGATTTGTTTAAAGTTAAGTGGTGCATCATTTACCCATAATAGTTCGAGAATATCAGCTTTAGTTTCAGACATTTTTTCCATGCTTTTCCCCTGAAGTGGCGTAATAAATTTCAAAATAATATTATGAGAGGTCAGTAATAAAGCGAACGTTCCTATTACTGTTATGTGGAAAATGGTTGGTTCTGTGTTTAGGGCTTAGGTTCTAGCTGTACATACTTAGAACTTTTCTAATTCCGTTAATTGTCACATGATATCTTTCCGATCCATCTCTGTAGGTTTTTTGTATATACTGTGTGCTGATAAGTTTTTCAAGATTTTCTTTTACTTTCTGCGGATCCATAACTGTCCACTGCGAAATTTCATCTACAGATAACGATTTCTCTGAGCTTATAGCGCCAATGTTGTGAAGTAGGCAAAGAAAATAAATCTCGTCAGGCATCGAGTATCCCCTTAAACCCATTCCACGTCACCGCTCACACGTCTTTTCATATACTTCTGAAACCTTTCTAGCCACAGACTCCCAACTATATACTTCATTAACCCTCTTTTTAGCGTTTTCTATAATCCAATTAGCGTATCCCTGGTCAGATAAAACCTTATTAACACACCAAGCAATAGATTCGGAATTTTCCGAGTAGGCAAGCATTCCAGTTCGGTCGTGCTCAATGATTTCAGAGAGACCTCCTACATTTGAGGCGACAACTGGGACGCCTGCTGCCATTCCCTCCAATGCGACGATTCCGAATGGTTCATAAATTGAGGGAATCACTAAAACATCAGCGCTCTTTAATAGTTCTATGCGTTCAGAATCTGAGATGAAGCCTAAGAAACGTATCTTGTTTCCATACCCAGTTGCAGCTGCCATGCTTTCCAAATGACTGCGGGACCATCCGTCTCCAGCTATGAGAAACTTGGTTCCCCCATGGTTCCTTACGATTAACGGTACAGCATTGATTAGGTACTCCACGCCTTTTTGAGGAACCAATCTTCCAATGAAGACAACGAGCTTCTCGTGAGGCATAACTCCATAACGTTTTCTTACAGCCTCCCTATCTACATTAAAAGCATATTCATGAGTGTCAATTGCGTTGGGGATTATGCTTACTTTTTCTGGCGGAAGGTGAAAGTGGCTGACAACTTCTTTCATCATGAAATTGCTGCATATTATCACAGACTTTGACTCGTACAACATCCACCATTCTAAACCGTCAATCATGTAGGAATCAGGGCTACTTAGGTGTTGTACTCGACCAACTTCGGTGCTGTGAACAGTGCAAACCATAGGCTTATTCAGAAAATTTTTTGACGTTATGCCCGAAGGAGTTGTTAACCAATCGTGCACGTGAATTATGTCAAAGTCAATGAGATAGCTTAAGGCAGCGGCCTTTTTTTCCATGAAATGATTAAAAATTAAGGTCCAAGTTATGAAGTTAGGATGCCCAAGCTCAATCTTTACGCGGTGCACCTTTACGCCTTCCACATCTTCAAAATCAGAAGCGCCGGGAAACTCTAGTGTAACAACATGTATTTCATGACCTAGTTTTACCAGCGCCCTTGTTAAGCCATAACAGTGTCGAGCTATGCCTCCCACGATTCTAGGAGGAAACTCCCAGGTTAACATGCATACTTTCATTTCTGTGTGGCCACGCTTCATATTATGATGATTTGTGTTAAGAGCTTTATTGCCATTTTACGGTCAAATGCCTAAAAAATGCTAGATTTTTGAAGGTTTAGGTAACAAAAGACTATTCAAGTCTTTGGAGATTTCATCGACGCGGCCATCAGTTAAATAGGTGTAAATTTCTTTATGCACATCAGCTCTTTTCTCCCAGTCCCAAATTTTTTCTGCGGATTCCCTGCAGTTTCGAGCAATCTCATCTTGGCTTCTGCCATTGTAATTTCCTTTATAAAACTGAAATATTTTTTCCGCTGTTTCTTTTAGATCATCAGGGTTTATCCATATGCCATTGAATCCGTCAACAACCTTTTCTCGAAGCCCGCCCATGCCTACTGCTGGAACAACGCCACAGGACATGGATTCAAGGTCCACTTGCCCCTGAGGTTCGTATCTTGAGGGTACCAGTGTGAGGTTCCATGAATTTATGACCTTAATTTTTTCTTCGCCCACATAGAATGTGTTGTCAATAATTACTGTGTTGTTGACACCTAAATCTCGGATTCTTTCTGCAAAATTCTTATAATAATAGTTCTGCGGTTCAGTCTTAGTTACTACATGAAACTTCACATCTGGAATCTTCTTAACCAAAATCGCAGCAAGTTCAGGTATAACGTCTATCCCCTTCACAGGTGTGCATCTTCCAATGAAACCTATGGTGAACCCTTTTTTCTCAATGTTCGGCAACGGTCTATACTCACTGGTGTCAACGCCATGGTAAATAGCAAAAACTCTGTCCTCCACCTCTCCAAACCGCATTCCATGGGCTTTTAACCCAAAAAGGTACTCTTTCCTATGGATTCGGCTAACAGTAAAAAGAGCGGAGTTGGAAAGCCTGTGCAAGATTTTAAAAGTCAAAGGGAATTCAAGGTCACGGATCAACCGAAGCCCCTGGTAGAACGAGGCGCCATAGTCTTCCTTCGCCATCAACCTAAAATCGGACAAGTCAAATTTGTCGGACGTTCCATTTAGATTATAATGCTGTATTCCGCCGATTCTGCCAGGTTCAGTTGAATGAATAAAAATTGCCTGAACCAAGTCTGGATGCAACCAAGCGTTCAATCCGCTTCTCAGATATGACATCCAATCGTGTGGAGAGAAAACGTCTGCCTCTGCCATCCTGAAAGGTGATGGAACAGCGCCAAAGTTAGTAAAGTATCTCGGGACAACATATATCTCCGAAGGCGTCAAGTAGTCGACTCTTATGCCGTACTGGTGCAAAATATCGTAGGTCCAAGCATAGGCAACATCCAAGTCTACATCGGTTGACGGTCGCCTAATGATTACTCCTTTAAACTCTTCTCTTGTGGGAAGATCAGGGCTGAATCGCATAGAAAAGGTTTTGATGTCAAAACCCCTTTTTACAAGTCTGGGATACAAGTTATTATGAAAAGTTGACAGTCCACCTACTGCTCCAACGCCTGCCTCGTATGAGTCCACCCTTAATCGGATTTGCAATTGGCTTTCAACTCATCTACATAATCGTGTAAGCATGTGTCAAAAAAATTATGTGTTAACAATTTAGGTTACTATTCATATTTAGAGTTTGTGAAATGTCAGTTCTCATGTAAGATACACTCCACATTGCCGAATTTTAGTTTACGCCTTACTTAGGTCAAGGGTCGCTAAGCATGTTTCCTCATCTATTTTTCTGATTTGGAACCCCTTTGTGTAACAGATGTGAATCATCTTTTCGTTGCCAGCTAAGATTTCTCCAAAGATTCTCTTAAGCCCCATGTCTTTACTGATTTTTATAAGGTTGTCAACCAACATTGAACCCAGTCCCCTATTTTGCCAAGGATCACCCACGACAATTGCGATTTCACCGCTTTCTCCATCTGGTTCAACGACCAATTTGGCCATACCAATTAGAAGAAGTCTGCCTCCTTCGGACTTTTCTGCGACAAGAGTCATTTCGCGGTCGTAGTCAATATTGCAGTACCTCGCCAAAGTATGATGAGACATGTCCTTGACGAGCTGAAAGAACCGCAACTGCACAGTCTGCGGCGAAAAAGTTTCAAAAAGCTCAAAAAGAAGCGGCTCATCTTCAGGCCTTATCGGACGTAAAACTATCTCCTCACCGGTCCTCAGTAACAGCCTAGACGTGTACCTCGTCGGGTAAGGCCTTATTATGAGATGACCGTAAGGCTGCGTTTTCTTCGGAACCTTCTTTAAGTCCAACACTATATTGGCGTTCAGAGCAACCATCTTTTTACCGTTGAAGAACAGAGGGCTAACATCAGCCTCTACAATTTGCGGGAAATCCGTAACGAGGTGACTGAACTTCACCAATGTTTCCTCTATATGTCGCATGCTCATCGACTGGTTGCCCCCAAACTTTTCCCAAAGAGACTTGTAAGCCTTTGTTTGTTCAATCATCCTTCGAGCCAAAGTTTGGTTTAGGGGCGGAAATCCAACTGCAACATCGTTGTATAGTTCAACACCGGCTTTTCCAATTCCAAAAAATATAAGTGAGCCAAACTGGGGGTCACGCTTAGATTTGACAATCAGCTCGTATCCGCCTGAAAGGACGGGTTGAACGATTACTCCCTCAATTTTTGATGGTGGCAGATGTCTCTTGGCGAGGTCGACGAGTTCCAAAAAACATTTCTCAACTTGCTGCTCAGACGTTAGGTTCATCATCAAGTTACTTTCCACTGCCCCATAAGCAGTGTCGGCGAAACATATTTTCATCACCACTGGAAAACCGATTTCAGACGCAATTTCCGCTGCTTCCTTAGCAGTTTTTACAGTTTGTGTCCTAAAAGTTAAAATCCCATAGTTCTCAAGAAATTCTCTCGCCTCCTGCCCCGTCAGAGTTTGCCTGTTTTCCTTGATTGCCTTGTTTATGATTCGCTGCAACCTTTTCCTGTTAGGCGCAATGTTAATAGGCAGTTCCTCAGGTGTCTGATAGAGCAGTTCAAGGTTCCTCGCATGCTGATACATGTACACAAAAGTCGCAACCGCCTGCTCAGGCGTTGAATACGTGGGGATCCTGTTCTGCCTAAGAATGTCCCTTGCCTCTCTAACGTTGTCTTCACCAAGCCACGATGTTAGAAACGGCTTATCAATCTCCTTCGAAACCTCAACAACGAGTTTAGCGGTCTCCGTTGAATCGGCAGATCCAATTGGCGAAAAGATTACCAAGTATCCATCAATGTTCGGATCTTTCAGACACGTTTCAAGAACCTTCCTAAACCTGTCAACAGTCGCATCTTCACAGATATCAATTGGATTAGAATGACTCCAATAGTAAGGGAGGACGCCGTCTAGCTCTCTAATCGTCTCATCCGAGAGCCTTGCTAATCCACCCCCCTTAGCCACCAGCGCATCAGTAGCCGTCACCCCAGCCCCACCAGCATTCGTAATTATAGCCAGGTTAGGACCCCTTGGAGGAGCCTGCATAGCCAGTATCTCAGCGCAGTTGAACAGGTCAGACACTTCGTCAACTCGGACCACGCCTGCCCTGTCAAAAAACGCTTGATAGATCATGTTCTCACCTATGACGGCGCTTGTATGCAGAGAAGCAGCCTTCATCCCTTCAGGTGTTTTTCCTGCCTTAACAACGATGATCGGCTTTGTCGCCGCAAACCTTCGCGCAGCGCTCATAAACCTTTTAGGTTCTCTTATGAACTCGATGAAGAGAAGCACGCTTCTTGTTTCAGGGTCTGCGCCGAAGTAGTCAATGAGGTCAGCAAAGTCAACATCAACCATGCTTCCAATCGAAACTACGCTGCTGAACCCAACATTCGCACGGGCAGCCCAATCCAGAACCGAGGCGCACACAGATCCGCTTTGAGAGATGAAAGCTATTCTTCCAGGCGCCGCCATCCTGTTCGCAAAGGTCGCGTTCAGTCTTATAGACGGCCGCATGACGCCGAGGCAGTTCGGCCCAATAATTCTTACGTCGTAAGCCCGTTTCAGCTCCAAAAGTTTCTCTTCTAGGAAGTTTACCCGCGAACCGGTTTCGCTGAATCCTGAGGAGACTACGATGATTCCCTTTATTCCTTTTTCACAGCATTCTTCGACAACTTGTACTGTGATGTGAGCAGGCGTGGCTACAATGGCAAGGTCTATCTGCCATGGGATTTTCTTGACGCTTGGGTAAGCTGTTATGCCTTGAACGCTACGGTAGAAGGGGTTAACGGGATAGACGAATCCCTTGAATCCAACACCAATTAGGTTGTTCAGCAGCTTGTAACCTACTGACCCTTCTTGGTTGCTGGCTCCGATGACCGCGATTCTTTCAGGATTAAAAATCCTTTCTAGGTGTTCAATGCCCGTTTTTACCCCTTCCTAAAGTCTTTCTTAGTTAACAGATATATTTCTATCATATTTTACGTTATGTAGTTTTTTGTCTTTTTGTGCTATTATGATTTTCCCGTTTGGCTGGTCAATCGGTCTTTTCCGTTTAAGTCCCACGTGTCTCTAAAGTTGTCCCTTCTTTACTGCCTCAATCACTGCTTCTCTGATTATGTGTCCTGCCTTGTGAAGAATGGTATCATTCAATTGCGGGTCAATTGTCATGCTTGCTGTACACGGGTAGGAATGGTGGGCTACAGCCACGGCGTCTTCTATGTTTTCTGTTCTTCTTCCCTTAATGCATTGTGCCACGTACCATGTTGACCCGCACGGTGCGCTTCTGGAAACAGACGCACGGTGAATAGTGTCATACCTAACTTCAACCTCAAGTTTCGGTTTGCCAATTCTGAATTTCTTGATGAACTCGTTTAAAATGGGACCGTGGGAGTAGTCAAATGAACAGAAGGGTTTGGGAAAAGCGTACTCGACGCCCATGTTAAGAAGGGTGCTACTGAGGTATCTCTGAGAAGCGGCGGAACACCAGTTTTCTTCCTCTATTGGAACAATCAAAGCCTTTGCCTCGGTTTTCTCTATGAATAAGGGTACGGCATGTAACAAATCTGGATGAAGACCTATGGCTATAATCACATTACATTTCGCAGCGTCGGTTGGGAAAAGATTCTCAGGATATTCCAGGAAATCATGTGCAGAAGCGGTTAACTCGTAGACACCGGAGATGTTTTCAGCGAAGGTTCCATAATTTTGTCTGCAATGCCCACAGGTGAGACCGCAGGATTGACAGAAATTGATTGGGTTGCAAAGGTTTCCTATGACGCGTTCAGCATATTCTTTACCATATATAAAGCACAACCGCAGATCTTTTTTTACGGGTTCTCCTAATTGCATGGTTCGGATTAGCTCTCATTTTGTTATGTGTATCTTGTCAATAGGGTTTTTTCCAAGTCCTTTATGGCTGTTATTGCTTTAGAGGATGGTGCGTAGTCAATCGGTGCTGCTCGTGAAGAGTCGGCACGTATAATGTTTTTGTCGAAGGGTATAGAACAGAGAAGAGGCATCCCGATTTTTTCCAGCGACTCCGTTATGGATTTTACGTCTCTTTTAGATGTCACTTTGTTTCCAACCCCCACCACTTCCTTCACGTTAATGTCGTTCGCTAGGCGTTTTATTCTGGCTGCGGTTTCGATGGACTGCAATCCAGGCTCAACGACGCATAGTAGAACATTGAACCCTCGCACCGTAGCTCTTCCAAGGTGCTCTAAACCGGCTTCCATGTCCATTACGACAACATCTTTCTCTACTAAGGTAATGTGCCTAATCAAAGCCCTTACAAGAGAATTAGCCGGACACATGCATCCTGAACCGCCTGACCGAACAGTTCCCATCACTAGTAGTCTCACCCTGTCAGGTCCGACTATTCCATACTTCTCCGTTATGTCGTCGACGGTTGGTGTGAGATTAACTAAGGCACCGAAAGTTGAACCATACGGCGCCTTAGTTCTAGAAGATATGAGCTCCTCGTTTTCCGTTAATGGAACAATCTTCGAAACCTCCGTCGCTGGGATCCCTAAAGAAAACGCAAGGTTCATGGCAGGATCAGCGTCGACAGCGAGAACACTGTATCCGTCGCGCGCTAAAAGCCGCGCAAGGGTTCCGCATATCAGGGTTTTTCCAACGCCTCCTTTTCCTGCTACGGCTATTTTCAAAAAATCTCACCTGCCAACTCTGTCTTGGCATTGCCTATTGTTCTCTTTAAGATTTCTCTTATTCGGATCTCTATGTAGCCTTTTTGACTTGGAAAACGTTTTTCTATGATCCTTGCTCTTTTTGTGTTGCTTAAACTGTTAAGAAGCATAAGTGCCTCTCTTGGGGTCCCAAATTTCTCGGTTTTCTTTTCTGTCCGTTTTCGAGATATCGTTATGCAGTTGCTAACAATGCAGTTTAAAACGCAGGCTGCACAGTACAAGCATAGTTCCTCTATCACTTTTACTTGCCCATACCCCCAATAAAGAGCGTTAGTAGGGCAGGCCTTAATGCACAGTTTACACTCAGCTCCCTTACATGTTCTCATATTGATTATTATGTTGCCCTCATCGAAGAAGTTCTTTAAATCAAGCGATTCGAGGAGTCTGGTCTTTTCTTCTTTCCTTCTCTTTGCACTTTCACTGAGCATTCGAAATATGTCGAGATTTTCTTCTTCGACTTTCATTACGTTGCATGCCTTCTGCTTCTCTTCTCTCTGTTTCAAGTTTCAGATGTATCCGGCCTTTTTCATGATCTCATTTATTGAGCAATAAGCTGGAGAAGAAGAAGGCAGCTCGAGAAGAGATTTCCTAGACATTATGAACTCTTCAACGTTCTTGTCGTAGGCTATTTTTCCCAGAAACTCCGCGTTTGTTCTTTTCTCGATGCTTGGCTTCAGAGACTCAGGAAATCTGTATCCTCCGACGACGTAAAAGTTTTTGAAACTCACACGGACTTCTTCAATTATTTTTACCGCTCTGACTATGTGCTCGAAAGACTTTTGGGAAGGGTCAATTATGTCGAAGATGTCGTCAACATTTGAGGTTATCCTCCTGTTAAGGTGTTCTAAGCCCGCAGGAGAGTCAACAATTACGTTTTCGTAGTTTTTCACCAGCCTTTCCAACGCGTTTTTTAGGGCAGCATTAGGAAGACAGTAACACCCCTCAACCCACTTTGGTCCAATCGCTATTAAATCGAACTGTTTTCCCTCGTACAATCCTTCTTCCCAAATCTTGCCTTCCACCCTTTCCGAAGGAGGCACACCAACCAATGTTCCTTTTTCTTCCAGAAAAGTTTCTGTTACAATCTCTGAAATTGTCTTTTTGCCCTCTTTTTCAAGATCGATGCCAACAACCTCAGCAAGATTCTGGTCAGGATCGGCGTCTACAAGCAGAATCGGCGTCTTGCCAAGCTCGATGAAGCGTTTAGACAATAATGCGACAAAGCTTGTTTTTCCACTTCCTCCCCTTCCCATCGAAACAATCAGTCTCATTTTCTTTTTCTCCTCTAAGCCCTTGTTGTCATTCCTTTTTCGGCGGCCATCTGTCCTTTAAAAATGTAGGTATTCCAGACGAGTCTCTTGGGCCAACTAAAACCTGCCAGCCTGAAAGCTGTTCGATGTCGCCACTTAATCTTGCAGCAAGTCCTGGGATGATGAGGTACCTGTGTTTTACCTTTTCTTCAATTCCTGATTTACGTAACGCCTCGGTTATGGTTTCAGCTGTGAGGTATCTTCCCGCAACGGAGCTTTCTACGCTAAGTCCGCCTGTGTCGACAACTATGAGGAAGCAGTCAATGTTCGCCGATCTTATGTCTGACTCAACAGTAAAGAAGGTTAAAGCATAATTTGTCGTAATCATAACAGGCGAATCTACGTTTGGCGTTCCGAAGATTTTCAGTCCAGCCTCAACTGAAACAGGCTTACTTGGGTCAGTATATATGTTGAACCTCCAAATAATGTTTGGTAGAAGTACCCATCCTTCAAGGCTGTGCATTATCAATATATCAGTGTACCTAGTTAGCAGAATAGACGCAAGGCACGCTTCTTTCCACATCAACAGTTCTTTCGGTTCAGTTCTCTCCTTCCAAACAGCGATTGGAGCTCCTAATATGGGGAACCCTAATAGTTTGTCCCCGCCACACGCACTTCGCCTTATCATGGTGAAGTTATTAATTGTGTTAGCTAAACCCTCTCCGACAAAAGTGCCTGGGTCAAGCACCAAATCCTCCACGCCATATTCCACAAGCGTTTTGACCAATGATTTAAGCATGCGCAAATCTTCAGAAGCATGCACAACCAGAGGACAGTTATACTTTACTGCTAGCTCAGCCATCTTGTTCCAATTGTTTTCCGCCGCCGCATAAATCAACGGTCTTTTGTTGTAAACTGTTCTTAGACCTGCCTCAATCACCTCTGGATTGAATGAACAGAGAATCAGCGGCAGAGCCGTGGCTTCAGCGACTTTTTGCACAACTGCCCCGAATCTAGACGGGTCGTTTGAAGACGATCTTACGGCAATCATGTCGAGCTTTAAGATTCTTCCAATATAGTTGTAGCGGAAACTTTCGACGGCTTTTACTCTTTCCAGTATCTGGTTATCCGGCATTTCATCTGCGATGTCGATGGCTATTGGTGTTGGATTATGATAGGTGAGCTCATGTCGATATTGAACAGCTTTTCCACCAATCTTGACAGAGCGGTCACCTATGCCAACCGTTATTTCTTTGACGGGTGGAGCTAAAAGATCCCTGAGTTGAACGTACTCAGCCTTGTACTTTTCAGTTAAAAGAGGAACACATTTTTCCAGCGCAACTTCCCTAGTGACCGCTTTTACAGCGAAGGCCATGCAGTTCTTTTCTCCACATTCTCCGCATGGCGGCGTGATTCGGGGAAGCAACTTGTAGACGTCTAGAGGACTTAGTTCCTTAATGCTTTTTTTCACAGTTCTCTCGGTCAATTGAGGTCGCTCCTATGTTCTTATCGAAATCCAGTCGGCATCCATGTGCCTAGCGTAAGATAGACTTGAGAGGTTCTTGACAACATCTTTTACTGTGCGAATCGCAGCTGGATGCATCATCATGAATACATCTACGCCTGCGAGAAGCAAAACTAAGGCTGTCACCGTTTCCCAAATTGGTCCTCTGAGCTCACGTGGTTCCCATTCTGCGCCCATCTTCATCCAAGCTTCTCTTGCAGCCCAAGCGTTCGTCGTTCCTGACAATGTCGGATGCTGAAGCTCCGTGTCTCCAGCTAAAGCCGCCAGCCTAGCCCTTTCATGAATACTAAAGGAGTATTCAAGCCCGTAGCCTAGAGCCGCGGTTGTGAGGTCCATTACTATGCTTTCTTTAGGCAAAAATTCGTACAGTCTTCGATTCAGCTCCTTTGCTCTGTTCAGGTCTAGCGCTGTAAAGGCGAGAACAACATGACCATTGTCCTTGGCTGCTTTACACACGTCGCCTAGAATTCCAGCTTCAGCCATGTCAGGCGTCAAAGAGCTTAACATAACCCTTTCTTTAGCAGCTACCTCAGATACCTTCTGGAATACTTCAGCGTCCTTCTTTGGATCTCCGCATCCGCCAACTATTATAGGAACATCCACGGCCTGCAGTACTTGCTCTATAGTCCTAGCTGCGTCTCTAGCAGAAGCATTCTTAATCAATGGATCTGTACTTACCAGATGCACGGTGACGGCGTCTGCATTAAATTTGTCAACAGCCAATTTGGCCCACGCCGAAGGGTCTCCAAGAACCTCTTGGACGTGCATCCGTATGCTTTTGGGAAGGCTTACTTCTGTGTCAAACACGTCCACGGAGACTATAGGAGGGTTAGGCTGGGCCTCCTCGAACAGGTAAAAGGCGGGGGATCTTTCTCCACCTATGGTTACTGTTTTGCCTCGTGAGCCTCCTTCTAACTTTGTTGCGCCAAGCTTGACCTCTAAGATTTTTCCAGAATGCGCTTGAATTGGAGGCTTAAATTCTGCCTCTAGTATCCCCATTGGTTTTTCTCGGACAATTTCTGGGCTTGGGGGTACTTGCTGCAAAATTGTTGGTGAGAGCGTCGGAATCCAGATCTCTATTTCTTCAGCGTTGATCTCGACGTTTTCGAGTTCTATTTCCCCTATTTTTCTTAAAAGATCAAGTATCTTAGGCCCAAGTTTTATGGAGGCGCCTTTATCCTCTTGGTTCCGGTTGTTGTTCGCCATTTTTCACTCCTTCCTCTTGATTTTTACCTTTTCTGCGTGAATCTTAACATTTTTCAAAACTAGCTTGAAACCTTCGATTCCACGTTCGCCAACATTCATTGGCAACGAAACTGTTAGAGGCGTCACAGCTTCCTTTTCTGCTCTTTCTGCTT
>JAGTRI010000039.1 GCA_018397065.1 Candidatus Bathyarchaeota archaeon | reverse complement strand
CTCTCAATATGGCCTCTAATTCTAGGCAGAAGATATTTAATCGAAATAGCTCGGGCAATTATCAAACCAAGACCTGGTGAGGCTGAGAGAGAAGGCTTTACATATCGAACTATGTTTATAATATTTATAATTTCAGTAGTCCTTATCGGGGCCTTAGCACTCATTAGCGGAGCGGGTATTATTTCAGCATTTTTCCTTATAATATTCGGAATCCTCGCTATATTATCCATGGCGAGAGTCCATGGAGAAGCTGTTTCTTTTATGGATAGCTTCCAACATTTCTTCCAAGCAAATCTCTATTGGACATGCTTCCCTGGTTGGACAGATGAGATGGTAAACCAAAATTATTTTACAACAATGGTCTTAGGCCATAGTCTATTTGGTAGGGACTTTGTGAATAATCCTGGTGGTACCTCGGCATACGCATTTAATAACTATAAGCTACAACTTCGAAGCGGAGCATGGGTAAGGGACTTGTTCATAGCATCAACGCTGGGCGTGATAGTGTCTCTTCCAGTCGCACTTGTTACGCTCGTGAATATCGGTTATGTAGCAGGTGTTACTAAGACTCCAGGCGGTAATTCAGCATACTGGTGGGTCTGGTCCTTTATTCCAACTTGGATGCCTTCGGGAGCTATTGTAGCACCTGAAGCACCTTATTGGCCGCAAGCTATTATAGGATTTTTTGCGACAGGCGCATTGATATTTCTTAGAGCCAGGTTTGCATGGTTTCCATTGAACGCTGTAGGCATAGCTATAGGAGCTACAACAGCCCAATGGTTCCAAGGGCATGCAGCAGGATTTCTAGTTAGCTGGATTATAAAGTATATTATTATAAAAACAGCGGGAGCTAGGGTACATGATCGTTATGTTGTGCCATTCACTGCTGGATTTATCGGAGGCTGGATGTTCGGTTTACTTATTGGGACAGCGTTATCTGTTTTGAAGTTCTTCTTCCCATGGTAGGGAAGTTTTTATGCGTTGGAAATTCTTAAAAACAATACTATCGATATTCATTATATGTCTCGCAGGGTTAATTCCAGTTTTTAATGTTTCATCAGTTCAAGAGCTTGGCGTTAATAAAGTCTTCTACGTTTATATTCCTAAGACCCTCAGCGAAGCATCTAAGCTTGACATCATCGGCATACATGATACCACAAAAGTTAGCGTATATGATATTACAAGTGAACCGGCGAAGCTAGTTAAAGAAGGAAATCTGAACCGAATGGGTTTGTTAACTGTGGAAACCGATAAAGAAGTTTACTATAAGATCGTATCCGATAAGCCTGTCGCAGCATGTGTCGGGGCAGGAACCATGGTTGAAGAGCGTGGACCCTGTGGAGCTATGGTCTATCCTGCCATTGACGGAAGCTTTGTTGGGAAGAATTTCATATTCATGGCACGGTCAGGAGGAAATGTCACATATCCTTATGTTTCCTTTACCGTATATGCAGTTGAGGATTCCTTTGTAACTGTTAAGGCGTCTAATGGAACTGAACTTACCTCCTTCACTATTACTGCCAACTCTTACTATGACGTAAGTGGGTTAATCAGGCGACGGCAGATTATTCAGGTGGAATCTACTGGCAACATTATAATTGTTAGTTGGTATGGAGCCAGGTTTACATCCTTACCTTCCATAACTGGCGACTTTATAGGTAAGAAGTTTTTCGGTTATATTAATTTTTACAAAATAACTTGGGTAACGCCGCAGACCTGGCAAAATGATGGTGGCCAAGGAATGTTCATCGTTTACGCCTACGAACCCTCAACCGTGAAGGTCTATGACCTTCTCTCGCGCCAGCTTTTATACAATAAGACATTTACCAAGGCAGGTGAGTATTGGTATGTACATGGTCCTAAGCCTCCCGCACCAACCATTGCTGGCAACCCTCCCTCTGAGCCATATGACCCTAATCTGGCACCAAAACATCTTCTTTTTCTAAGTGATGGTGATATCTCTGTATGGTCTGGAGACGGTGGGGATAGCCCAAGCAAAATCGCACAACCTGCTCATTTCTCGGGAACGGGAGATATTACCTTTGTCTCTGGGAAAAACGGAAAGGACTTCTGGTTCTATGCGCCTCAGAAGGCAATTATCTTTGCTCCTACAGATATTAGTATAAATATCAACGGTTCGACAAGAACTCTTAAAAAGGATAGATACCTCACTCTCACTAGTGGATACTATCACATTATCTCAGATAATCCAATAATTGTACAAGTTCAAGCTGGTAGCGGCACTAACGAGTACGGCACTTATCTAATTTCTTACGCAGATATACCTGTCACAGCGCCAGAAACAGGTATTGGTTTTCCTTTATGGATGATTGGCATAGTTATCGCGGTTATCATCGCTGCCGTCTTGCTTATCTCTAAACAACGCCGAAAGGTCTATAAGGCATAATCTTTCTGACGTGAAACGTAAGTGAGCTTTTCCCAATAGTACTTAAGCAAAGTGAGGTTAACAGAGAAAAGGCTATGTATACGCTCATACATGCTTAATGAGAAATCTATTCTCGCTTCCATAATAGGTAGTCTGTTATGTTCAAGTTTAGAGTTATAAAGTATTAAAAATCGAATAATATTATAGAATAGTTTCGTTATGAAGCCTTCGATATATCTGTTCGATCATTTCCGCGATTCCCTCGAAGTAACGGTTACCTATACGATTCCTCCTTATTGTATGTTTTCTCAAGGTCTGAGAGGCTTGTGCTTGGAATGAAGACCTTTCTATAGGTGTAATGGATTTCCCTTCTCAGGAAGGGAAAACTGATAAATGACTTATGTTTTAAAAGTTGGGATCTTTTAATACAAATGATGTATTAGACTCTCAATCGCAGTGATTCATTTTAGAGCTGATCATCTGGCAATCTTTCTTTTGATACCAAATCTTTGCTATTATTTAGTCATCCTTAGGTTAACAAGTCTGAACTATACCCATCATCAGATCTTAATGCCTAAGCCTGATCCTAAAATTCTTCTTTCATTATGCTGAACTTCTTCGCCTTTCTCGCTTCTATGACCCATACCAGGTCTTAATATGTTGAATGGCATTAGTGTATTGAGATAGGATAATTTCTTCGGGATGCGATCAAAGCCAAGATCAAGTATTAGTTTCTCCATATTTGGCAGTTTCGGATAACGTAGATCGAAGATTGTATAGTCCTGCTTACTCCCTTGAGCATGTCCCCCCTCAAGAATTAGCAGACCTCTCGAGTTCGCCTGAGCTGAAATTTCATAGTATGTTTCTT
>JAGTRI010000038.1 GCA_018397065.1 Candidatus Bathyarchaeota archaeon | reverse complement strand
TCGGGGCGTACTCACCTGACGTAGCCCGCACCTTCCTCCTGGTTACCCAGGCAGTCTGCATAGAGTGCCTCCTCTCAGGATAGCAACTATGCACACGGGTCTCGCCTGTTACCGGATTTAACCGGTCATCTCACGACACAGGCTGACGTCGGCCATGCACCTCCTCTCAGCGTGTCAGGTAAGCCCTTCAGACTGACCTTCATTCTGCTGTCGGTCCTGGTAAGGTTCACGGTGTAGAATCTAATTGAACCGCACGCGTCACCCGTTGTGGTATTCCCCCGCCAATTCCTTTAAGTTTCGGCCTTGCGGCTATACTTCCCAGGTAGCACACTTTTCCCCTTCGGTACAGCACCAAAATCTCACGAGGAGATCCTGATGTTTAGTGTGCAGTGTTTACGGCTAGGACTACTTGGGTATCTAATCCAATTTGCGCCCCTAGCTTTCATCCCTCACTGTCAGATCCGCCGTCGCGAGGTGCCTTCGCTCTTGTTAGTCCGACTAAGATTAACATATTTTACCACTACCTTAATCGTACTCCTCGCGTCCTTCGGTCTCTAGCTTTGCAGTATCTCTTGCGCGCTCTACACTTAAGATGTAGAATTTCACAAGAGACTTACAAAGCAAGCTACGGATGTTTTAGACCAAACAGTTGTGGTTGCGACTTGGACTGCCGGGATTACCGCGGCTGCTGGCACCGGTCTTGCCCAGTCCTTATTCGTTAGCCTTTTTACAGCTAACAAAAGTTTCTCTATAACGAGAAACACTCTGGCTCGCTCTGTCACGCTTTCGCGCATTGCAGAAGATCCCTAACTGCTGCACCCCGTAGGGCTGGGAGTAGTGTCTCAGACTCCCTCTCAGGGCCTCTCCGCTAAGAGCCCTTACTGATCATAGGCTTGGTGGGCATTTACCCCGCCAACAACCTAATCAGCCGCAGCCCCATCCTACAGCTCGAATTTTAAATACAGCTCTTTCCAGAAACTGTATTCTATCGGGCATTACCGTCAGTTTCCCGACGATATTCCTGACTGTAGGGTAGGTTAGCTACGTGTTACTGAGCAGTTCGCCCTCCTTTCGGAGAAACTTGCATGTCTTAGTGCAAGCCAGATAGCCGCAACCGCCAGCAGGATAAACTGGAATTTAATCCAGTTTTTACTTTACTGGATCAAGGCCTAAACCTCCTTTCTTCATATATAAAAATATAATGTAGAACAGGCGGTCATAACAACTCGACGTACTGCATCATACCTTAACTATCTAGTTGTTAAGACACTCATTTGAAATTTCCTCATAACTCCTTTAAGGAGCATTCGGATAAAAATTCTTATATATTAACGCTTTTTAAAACTTGCGGTTAAATAAAATAAGCATAAAAAAGCGAATTATAAAAATTTATTATAATTTTAAAAAAGAGAAAATGATCGTTTTCATTTATAAAATTTATTAATTAATAAGAGATAATTTCTACTTAATTCTTCTCTCCTGTCCATTCTTCTATAGGGGGAAGCTCTTTTTGAATTCCTTTAGCTTTTAAATATTCTCTTGCAATAATATAAAAAATAAAACCAATACTTTTGCTAATTTTGTTATTGCAAGGCACAAACTTTTCTATTCCAAACATATAATTATTTGTATCCACCAATGCCAACACTTTCTTCTTTGTTATTATTGCATCTTTCAAAGCGTTTCTATCCATCCATGGATCACATATAAACACCATATCTGGTTCAAAAAAATTAGGTAATATAATATTTGTTATAATTCCTGCAGGATATTTTTTTGTAAACACTTTTACTCCGGTTAGTTTCCCAAAAAGTTCGACAGCTTTCCAACCAGCATTTCTTTTGCATACAACAATAAATTGTTCGGGATTATATTTTGATAAAAATTCTACAGCTTCTTTTAATTTTTCGTCTATTAGGTTGGTGTTAATTACAGCAATCCCATCTGCTCTTCTTTTATAAACATATTTCCTCATACCAGGCAAAATAATTTTTGTACCCATACAAACTTGATATTTAACATAATCTTCAAGTGGAACGAGTGTTATTTTTTTCTTACTTTCTACTAGTTTTTCTTTTAAATCTATTTTTTTCTCTTCTACAACTTCTGCCAATTTTTTTGCTCTTTCAAGAAGATCTTTTTTTGTTATTTTTTTTATTTCTATCTTTTCTTCCATCTCACTTTTTTCTTCTTTAGCTTCGATAGTTTTTTCTTCCTTTTTTGTTTCGGCTTTTTCTGTTTCAGATTTTTTCTTTCTTGGCATATTTAAAAAACTTTGAAGTCAAATACAGAGTTTAAGTTTAATAAAAAGTTCGGGGGTAAACGCTACTCCCTCTCTTAAGAGGTTTTGCACCCGATAACTCTTACAAATCTTAGAAATAAGGGTTTTTAAGCTTTTACTTCGCGCTTTTTATATTTCTCAGAAACTAATTTTATTAAATTTATCTATTTCTTTTTTTCATTTAAATAGAAAAAATTTATTTTATATTATTAATTTAACTTCTTTACTTAATTATTTGCGAACTATTAACAACTTAATTATTTTTTAAGTTAAGGAAAAAGCCCATATATCTTTCCAATCAATATTTCTATAGTCTCTTCAGAAGGATTATTTATGGTTATTGCCCTAAAAATTTCACGTAAGGAATTTTTCATTGAATCTTCATCTTTATCCAAATTTAATTCTACTTCATTTATTTCATTTGGAGATAAAGATCTTAGATCAATTTCTTTGATTCCTCCAACACCTCTTATCAAATCTAAACCGTATACAAAACATTTTCCTTCTGTTCCTTTTTCATAAAAAGTCTGAACATCTGCAGGCATAAAATCTGAGTTTCGGAGTTCATAGTCTTCATAGAATATCCCTAAAGGAATTTCTTTACTATAACCTCTTAATCCATCAATTCCTCTAGATAGTCTGCAACTTACAGCGCCTGGCGTTCCTAAAGCCCCTGCTTTAAAGATTCTTATCCAAGAAAAAAGAAAATTAAAATTTGTCTTTATTTTTAGCTTTATTTGAAACTCACGGGGAATACATGTAGTATAATATTTTTTTGATTCGTTTGCTTTTATTATTCCTTCCGGAGATATTCTTTCTATAGTTGTTTTTAATTCTCCCTCATCAGAAAGTGTTTTATGGTAAACTAAAATATTAAACTTAAATGCTTTGTCATCAGGAATCTTAAAATACACTTCGCCTGAGTTATTTGTAAGGAATAATTCTCTTTTTTCATAATGATATTCAAAAGTATTACCAGTATTACCACTTATAACAGTAACAGGAACAAATTCAATTTCTTGATTAACAACCGGCTCTTTTGTAAAACAATCTAAAACTCGAATTGTAGTTTCTGCAGCAGA
>JAGTRI010000037.1 GCA_018397065.1 Candidatus Bathyarchaeota archaeon | reverse complement strand
GAGGTGTGGGTCTCGATCGTTGCCTGACTTAACAGGACACCTCACGGCACGAACTGGCGACGGCCATGCGCCTCCTCTCAGCTTGTCTGGCAAGACCTTTAATCTGGCCTTCAACCTGCTGTCTTCCCCGGTAAGTTTCCCGGCGTTGACTCCAATTGAACCGCAAGCTTCACCCCTTGTGGTGCTCCCCCGCCAATTCCTTTAAGTTTCAGTCTTGCGACCGTACTTCCCAGGCGGCAGGCTTAACGGCTTCCCTGCGGCACTATCGTGACACGTAGTCACGATAACACCTAGCCTGCATCGTTTACAGCTGGGACTACCCGGGTATCTAATCCGGATCGCTCCCCCAGCTTTCGTCCCTCACCGTCGAGTGCGTTCTAGCCGACCGCTTTCGCCACTGGTGGTCCTCCTAGGATTATAAGATTTTACCCCTACCCCAGGAGTACCGTCGGCTTCTCCCGCCTCCTAGTTTCGCAGTATCTCCCGCAGTCCAACGATTAAATCGTTGGATTTAACAAGAGACTTGCAAAACCAGCTACGGACGCTTTAGGCCCAATAATAGCCCCTACCACTCGGGGAGCTGGTATTACCGCGGCGGCTGACACCAGAAACTTGCCCTCCCCTTATTCCCCTAGCTCGCTACACTAGGGAAAAGCTATCCTCAGCGGACAGCACTCGGGATAGCCCTGTCGCGCTTACGCACATTTCAGAGTTTTCGTAGCTGCTGCGCCCCGTAGGACCTGGGCCCTTGTCTCAGTGCCCATCTCCGGGCTCCCGCTTTCACGGCCCGTACCGGTTATAGGCTTGGTGAGCCGTTACCTCACCAACTACCTGATCGGCCGCAGCCCTATCCTTAGGCGGTGTTAGAAGCATGGTTCTAACACCTTTTGGGCGAGAAACCGTTCCAGGCCTTCTCACCTATCAGATATTATCCCCAGTTTCCCGGGGTTATCTCTGTCCTAAGGGTAAGTTAGCCACGTGTTACTGAGCCGTGCGCTGCGTCTTTTCCATGGCTGGAAGACGCGAACTAGCATGCCTAAGTCCCATCCCGATAGCAGTAGGGTCCGGCAGGATCAACCGGAGTTGGATGGTCGCAATGTTAGCTGAACTTTTTTCGCCAAGCCTGTCTTGGATCTAAGTTTTCACTTAGATCTGCATTTGTGTTTCCGCAACTGGAGGTCAATTCTTCATTCTTAGGCTGGTGCCTTTGTTGTCTGAATTGACGCCGCATTCGCGTCTTGCGGTTTCGAGCTTTACGCTCGAGTTTCGCAATTTATGAATTCTTTTTGGCTTCTTATAAACTTAACTTAATTGAAGCTATTTTTATCTATGCTTTTAAGATTTGTTTTAAGGTCTTTTCAAATATATCATAGGTTTCTTGATCATAAAGACATATAATTACTCTTGATAGAGTTGTTCCTTTTTTAATGTACGAAATTATTGATGGAAACATTATTTTTGCACATTTTTCCTTAGGCATTCCAAAGTGGCCCGTTGAGATTGCTGGGAAGGCTATACTTTTAAGGTTGTATTTTTCAGCAATTTCTAAACTATTGATTATGGCGTTTCTAAGCTTCATCTCTTCATTTCCTTCTCCATAAATCGGCCCCACAGCATGAATTACGTGTTTTGCTTTCAGCTTACCAGCGGATGTAATCGCTGCCTCGCCAGTCGACAATTTTCCTTTTTCCAAAATTATCTTATCACACTCGTTTTGTATTATGGGACCGCCTCTTCTATGGATTGCTGCTGCAACTCCGCCTCCTAATTTCAATTTATTGTTTGCTGCATTCACAATTGCATCAACACATAATTCTGTTATATCTCCTTTTACGATTTCAAGAACCGTGTTGCAAATGCACGTCCTCAAACTCACCAACTACCTATCAACCTAATATTGTTTTATCACTAAAAGTATAATATTTTTCTTCTCAATTAAAACACAGAGAAATACCTAAGTTTAGGTCTGATGCTATTTGGGTTGTGAGCGTTACATTGAATTCAGCAAAGAATAAATCTGTAACCCGATCATTCAGTATTTTTTTGATACTTTTCTTTTTTTGGAGCTTGTTGATTGGGTCTTTTTTTGCGCAATTAATAATTCATAGAACTTTAGATGACGGTTCAACCAATAGATACTTCAGTATAACGATGTCTGTGACTTTTGAGAATAGAAATAAAGATGGAGACATCTGGTATTTTACAAGAGACGAGAAAGAAATTGGTTTATTTATGAATAACAGCTGGCAAACAGTTTATTTGATAAATGTTTCTTATCCAATATCTAGTTTTGAAACCGATTATGACGGTAACCCAGTTGCGTACCTTGAATTTCCAAAATCAAGATTAATGCAAGGTGAAAATTTCTCATATCAAGTAAAATATCACGTTACCCTTAAATCACGAAATATACCTCAGATATCCACAAATCTGTCTGGTAGTCTAAACGATATTCCTGAAGAATTGAAAGCCAAATATTGTTCACCTCTTGGCCCTTGGCAATCAAATAGTTCTTTAATTTGCCAATATGCTTTTGAAATAATGGGAAATGAAACAAATGTTCTATCTGTAGTATCGAATTTTATTGTGTGGATAGTTCAAAATATAAAATATGAAAGTCTCGATGTTCCACGTTACCCAATTGAAACTTTACTTGAGAAAAAGGGAGATTGTGATGATCAAGCAAACCTTTTAATTGGGTTATGCCGAGCAGTAGGAATTCCAGCATACCTCCAAATCGGTTGTATTTATAAACGAGGAGTTGAAAGTACCAGCAACTTCTGGGATGGATTATGGACCAGCACGTTAACTAATATTGGTTGGCATGGGTGGGCAGTTGTCTATATTCCCCCTTGGGGTTGGCTTCCCGTAGATTTAACATATTCCGCTGGTAACTCGTCGGATCCTTTAAATCATATTACTTCATCAGCTATTATGGCGTTTCCCACAGTGCAATATGTTAATATTACAGCCTCAGATTATGTTTTTGAATCACGCCTTCAGAAAACCATGGTAATTTCTGAGGTCCATAGAATCGTTACACATGACATAATGGTGGAAGAGTTTCCTGAAAAAGTGACTTTCCAAAATTCAGTTAATGCGCCACAATTTACGTTCATCTTTATTGGAACCTTTGTCGCTGTTCTTGTGTGTTTGGTAATTTTTTCATTTTCTAAGCGCCTTAGATGCGAGTTTATCTGCTTAAAGAGCGAATGCTTATAAATAAATGATTCATTCATTAGCTGCAAAACTATTAATCATTGCGGAGAAAGTGCACAAAAATGGCGAAGTTTAAGGTCGTGATTTCTGACCCCGAAACTGGAAAATCGAGCGTGGTTGAATTGGAAGAAAGTCGAGCTGCGTCCTTGATTGGTAGAAGAATTGGTGAAACAGTTGATGGCATAGTTTTCGGTCTTTCAGGCCACAAAGTTCTAATTAC
>JAGTRI010000036.1 GCA_018397065.1 Candidatus Bathyarchaeota archaeon | reverse complement strand
TCTAAGTTTGATTTCAGTAGATTCACGAACTTCTTTTGATAAAGAACCATGATGAACTTCAACAGGAATATCTGGAGACTTTGCTTTCAGTATAGCGCCAATGAACTCAGCCTCATCCCTTGTGTTTGTGAAGATCAGAATTGTTTTATTCTCTCCATTCATCTTTTTGAAATAGTCTAAGATGAAGTCAGCAACTTGTAGAAAAGAACCATCAACATATTTACATTTTATATCATAATCTCTTATGGAATTATCCACTAATACAGCGCACTTTCTATCAATTCCTGATAGAAATTTTGCAGCAATGCTAAGATTGCCTAAAGTTGCAGACAATCCAATTCTTTTTACCTTCTCATTCGATAAAGCTTCAATCCTCTCCAAGCTTATGGTTAGATGAGAACCTCTTTCATTTCCTATTAGCTCGTGAAGCTCATCCACTATTATCCATTCAACGCTCTTTAGATGAAGTTTAAGCCTCTTTCCAACCAACAACACGCCCAAAGTTTCAGGAGTAGTTATGAGAACATCGGGAGGCTCTTCGACCATCTTCCTCCTTATCGATAAGGGTGTATCACCATGCCTTATCTCAGCCTTTAGACCTTCTCTCTCAGCATAGTTGATAATTCTTCTGAGTATGTCTCTGTTCAAAGCCCTTAAAGGAGTTATGTAGAGCACTTTGATGCCTTTTCTTGTTGATTTTTTATGAGATAGCAATGTGAATATGGGTATGACTACAGCCTCTGTCTTGCCAGAACCAGTTGGAGCTACAACTAGAGCGCTTCTTTCTCTCAGTATGACTGGAAATGATTTCTTCTGAATTGGAGTTAGCTCTTTCCAGCCTATCTCACGAATTCTATCTTCAACTTCTTTCTCTAAATCACAGATTTCCAACATGATGACTTTGCCCGGAACATATAAGATAGCTAAAGACTTTCTAAAAAACAAGTCGATGTTTTAATTTGATTACTAATAAAATGATTGTTAATCTTGACTGTACTTGCACAGATATAAAATTTAACCGAATAACGGAAGAATCACGCTGGCACTGAAGCCAATAATAATAGCTATCAAAAGGTTTATTCCAATAATCATCAATGTCTTTCTTAATCGAAGCTCTCTTATTAAAGTAACAGTCGTTGCAACACAAGGAATGTAAAATAACGTAATTAACGTGAAGACGATAATCTGAATCGGAGATAAGTAGCTTAAAGGATTACCGTTTAGGGTTGTCATTAAGAATACTAAAGCGAATTCCTTCCTTATCGCCCCAAACAAAAGAAAACTTAGTACATAGCCTGGTAGACCGAACATTCCTACGAATAATGGATCGAATAGTGTATTAAGATGTCCCATGATTCCTGCAATTTCTAGTATCTTTAAGAAGATAGTGCCTATAATTATGATAGGCATAGCTAGATATACAAAATCCTTTGCTCTTGACCAAGTTTTTCTTAGGGCGTTCTTTATCAACGGGACTCTATAGGGAGGTAAGACCATGATCAATCCAGTAGATTCACAACGTAAATCAACTGACCTTCCAACAATCGTGCCAATCAAAAGAACTATAAATAGATTGAATAAGTATATCGCTAATGCGGTTATTATCCCAATATAAACAGCTATTAAACCATAGATTATAATCATCCTAGATGCACAGGGAATAAGAGAAATCATCACCGCAGTTACAAATCGTGGTTTATCACCTTCTAAAATCCTACAACTCACACAAGCAGGCACACTACAACCATACCCCAAAAGAAGAGGTATGAATGCTTTACCATTTAATCCAATCTTTCTCATAGCTTTATCGATTAGAAAAGCAGCTCTAGGCAGGTATCCACTATCCTCTAAAAGAGAAAAGAAGAAATGAAATAAGAAGACTACAGGAATAATGAAACTCAAACCCACTAACAAAGACAGTTGAACTCCCGATAGGATAGCGCTAAGTAAAGAATTGGTTAAACTAAAGGCGAAGTAACTAGATAACTCAAAGAAAAGATAGCTAATCATATCCCTTACTAGCAATCCTAATCCAAGGGTCGCTACAAAAACTGTTACCATGACTATTGCCAGTAAAGGATATCCATAAGAAGAGGTAGAAAGCGAATCTAAAGTCTCAATGAACTTACTTCTGCTTGCAGGCTTGATCTTTATAACTTCGTTCGCAATTCTTTTTGCAATCGAGCGCCTCTTGTTGACTATTAGAAGGGAAGGATGCATACCAATCGACTTCTCGATAGAAGCCTTCTCTTTCTCTAAAAAATCTTTCAGCCTTTTTTCAGCATCGAGTTCAGCGATCCTTTTGGTAACCCATGAATCTTCCTCAAAGAGTTCTAAAGCGAACCACTCTAAAGGATAGCGATCAGGCAAGAATTCCTTTATTATGCCCATTATATTGTTAATTTGCGGCATGATATCCTCATATGTAATTATTATATTTCCTTTCGATTTTGAATGGGCAAGGTCAAAGGCTTTTTCAACTAACTTATTGACTCCTTCTCCTTTTATGGCAACTGTTGGTATCACAGGCACTCCAAGAATCTCGGATAATTTCCCAACGTTTATTTCAAATCCCTGTTTTATAGCTTCATCAAACTGATTTAATGCTATCACAATAGGGACTCCAAGTTCGATCAATTCTAAAGAGAGGTATATGCTCCTTTCAAGGTCGATTGCACTTGCAACTTGAATTATAACATCTGGTCTATTCTCAATCATATACTCCCTAGCAATTTCTTCCTCCATGCTCGTAGGAGTAAGAGTTTGTGTGCCAGGGAAATCGATAAGTAAGAAAGTCCTATCCTTGAACTTTACAGCTCTTTCTACAGTTTCTACAGTCTTTCCTGGCCAGTTCCCGACTATTTGATAAGTTCCTGTGAGCTTGTTAAATATAGTGCTCTTACCTGAGTTGGGTGTCCCAATTAAACCTATTCTAATTTCTTTCATCCTAATTCCTCAACAAGTATCTTCTCTGCTAAATCATGGCTTATGACAAGTGGATAGCCTCCAACGTCTATCAAAACGGCTCCTTTCAAAGGGGCTATTCTTAAAACTTTCAGGCGTGAGTTTGGCAATAATCCAAGAGCCATTAATCTTTTCTTTATGTGATTATCTAAATTCATCTCTTTTATTACTGCGACCTTTCCTTCGTCTAAATGAGTTAACGTGATATTCATATAACTAAATTAAACTATCACACATATTTATTTTTGATTCTTCACTCCTCTTTCTGAGGGTTGATTCCTGTAAAATAGTCCTTCACAGCCTTTGGGTTCTCATCCAACACTCTAGCCTCCACTTCATCAGCAAAGGTCTTTGCAATTCTTCTATCTAGAGAAATATCTGCATCTATTAGATCTAGAGGGAAAGGAAGACCTGTAGCAGGATTGCACAGTGGGATAATCTTCTCAGCTATTTCCTTGATGCTAATATTTGCTGGTAGCTCAAC
>JAGTRI010000035.1 GCA_018397065.1 Candidatus Bathyarchaeota archaeon | reverse complement strand
AAAACACTTTGCAGCCAACGAAGCTTATTTCCACATCCTTCTATTCTCTTACAATCTCATCAACTGGTTCAAGAGGCTATGTCTACCAAAGGAGTTTCAGAACATGACGCTTAGAACTTTAGGAGCTCGGTTCCTTTTAATTCCGAGCGAACTTGTAAAGTCCGGGGGAAACAGGAAAATCCTAAAACTACCGGCTAACTTTTTATATAAGGATGCTTTTGAATATGCCATAAAGAAAATAGAGAAATTAAAAACTTAATCTTATAGTTTTCACGCAGGATTCAGGTTTATAGATATTTTAAATTTCGTAACCTTTATAAAAGAAGGAATCTAGAAAAACAAAAAGATTGAATTTAATATCATGTGCAGAGTGATAGAAATATGATGATCCTTTAGAAAGAGTACATGGAATCATCTATTTTCTTTTTATAAGTTGTTATGATTTGCTGATATATCTGTAGTAGCTTCGCCCCAGCTTTAGACCAAGTAACCTCTTTTGCAGTACACAACGCTCCGATACGCAATTTTTCTAAAAGGGAGCGGTTTTCAAACAGCATTGTTATGTGATTTGTCAAGGTTTTAACGTCACCTACTTTATGAATCAGCGAGTTTCCCATATGTTTACAAATATCAGTACAGGCTTCCGATACAAGTGGAACACAACCGCTACCCATAGCTTCTATACATACAAGTCCAAAACCTTCCTCAATACTTGGTAATATTAGAATATCACTTTTCCTCATTAACTCGGGAACATCATTTCTATGACCCAAAACACGAACACTTGGATGAGAAAGCAATGATGAAAGTTTCTTAGCATATTCAGGAAAAATTTCACCTGCTACTAAAAAGGTCCCTTCTTGATGGGCAGGCGATTGTAACCAAGCCTCCAAAGCATAATGCAATCCTTTTTTAACTGCCTGAACACCAACTGAAATTAAAGTTAATCCTTTTCCTTGATTTTTTGAGTTCATATCAGGATAAAATCTTTTTTCGTCAAATCCATATATGTGACGCACTAATTTATCATGAGGAAACCCTTGATCAATAAAAGTTTTCACAACAAAATCTGATGGGCATAGAATTTTATCAGCCAGATCATATTCTTTTTCTTCTTTTTCAAGAACATCTTTTTTATATGAATATTCATGATTTTTAGGTAATTTTATTCCAAGTCTCTCGCATTCTTTTTTATACGTTTCGTAGGCAAACCTCGTGTGCGCATTTGGTCTTTCTAAAACAGTAGGAATTCCCAGTCTTTTGGCAGTTTTTAATGTTAATAAAGCTCCACATGGCCATGTATGAATAATATCAATTTTACCCGCAAGATTTTTAAGTCTTTTTGAAACAATATAATCATGAAGAGCCAAAGCTCTCATTGTCCCCATAATTTTATAAGATATTCTTAATTTTCCCCAAGAAAGAGTTGGCCAAACCTTAACATTAGGTGGTAAGGGCTTATGTAGCACCCCTGGCATAGCCAAAATGTCTGCGCCTGCAGCCGCAAGACCATTAACTTGTTGCCAAGCTGTATAGCAGATTCTATCTGCTCCAATTTTATGAGGAAAGCTATATAATACCCTAATTGAATGGGTTTTCATTTTATAATCCTCCTTAATCATAAAATAAATCTATCTGGTTACAAACACAATTTAAATTAAATACAGGAGCTGTTTTTAATCCTTTTGTAATTACTTATCTATAAATGCTCTATGCCACAACTCGAGTATTATAAGCGAAAGAACCTCCTTGGAAAGAGCACCCTTTAACCTTTTATTCTCATTTATAATATATTCAATACAACTTCTTTTAAAATATCCCCTGTTCAAAGTTCGACTATCAAGAAGTATATCATCGACCCACGAACTCAACTCTGTCTGTAGCCATGATTCATAGGGAACTGGAAAACCAGCTTTTCGCCTCCTCAGGATAGCATTTGGAAGTTGATTTTTAAGGGCTTTCTTTGGAAGGTATTTAGTATTAATTCCCCGAACTTTGTAATTAGACGGCAAGGAAGCTGCAAATTCCAAAAGTTTATGGTCTAAAAAAGGCACACGAAGCTCAAGAGAATTTGCCATTGTCATCTTATCAGCCTTAAGGAGGAGATCGTCAGGGAGCGATGTTTTAGTATCTATATATAACATACGATTCACGAAACTGTTTCTGTTTCCTTTTTCAAAATATTTTTTTATATTTCCTAAGGAATAGTTTTTATTTATTTGTAGGAGGAAATCTTTAGTGTAGATATCCTGAATATGACTGTTAAAAAATCGAAATGGATTTGAAGTCCTGCTGAAATAATAAGAATCAAAGGGAATATCAAGCAGTGGCGCGTATTTTCCAACTTTTTGTGATTTGAACAAGTGATTTATTTCTATGAGGCTTTTCTTAATTATCTTATTCATTGGACCAAAAATCTTTTTCAAATGTTCAAGCCAGTTAATATTTCTATAAATAGTATAACCACCGAATGCTTCATCTCCGCCTTCTCCAGATATAAGAACCTTGACATAATGACTGGCCATTTTTGAAACATAATAAAGGGCTACTGCCTGTGGTTCGCAGACTGGTTCTTCCATGTGCCATACATATTTTGGCATAAACTCTATAAATTCTTTTGATGTAATGGTCATTTCATGATGCTCAGATCCATATCGCTCAGCTGCAAGCTTTGCATAAGGTCGCTCATCTGCAATAACCGCTTTTGAAAAACCAAGAGTATAACTGCTGAGAGGGAAAATACTCTTGCCGGCAGCAAAAGCAAGCATAGCAGTAGAATCTATGCCACCACTAAGGAGAAATCCTACGGGTACGTCACTTATCATATGAAGTCTTAATGTTTCATCAAGTAATTCTAAAAACCTAATTTCTGCTTCTCTCAAACTCATTTGGTCCTCGGAAAATTTCAAATCCCAATACTCATGAATATCAATTTTACCATTCTGACAAACTAAATAATGTCCAGGTAAAAGTTTATAGATTCCTCTAAGTATTGTCTCTTCCCCGGGCATAAAGAAAAACGATAAAAATCTATCAATCATATTAAAATTTATTTCTCGAGTTACAGAAGGGTCTTCCAATATTGCTTTTATTTCTGAAGCAAATACAAGAGAGTTAGATGATTTCCAATAATATAGAGGTTTAATTCCTACTCTATCTCGGGCCAATATTAGTCTTTTTTTGTTTCTATCCCATATTGCAAAAGCAAACATCCCTCTTAATTGTTCTATACAAGACTCGGAATATTCTTCATATAAATGAACAATTACTTCTGTGTCAGATTTTGTTTTAAAAATATGTCCTCTGGTCTTAAGAGTGTTTATTAGTTCCTGATGATTATATATTTCTCCATTGAAAACTATCCATACGCTTCCATCTTCATTTGATAGGGGTTGATGGCCAGTTTGGAGGTCAATGATAGATAGTCGTCGATGTCCAAGCCCTATTTGTGAATCAAAATAAACTCCTTCATCATCAGGGCCTCTGTGACGAATTGTATCCATCATTGAGGCAATTAAAGATGCATCAACTATACTCGAATCATCAAAAATGATTTTACCACATATTCCACACACAAAAATCTCCAATAAATATCAAATATTTAATTATTTAATTTTCCCCCTAAAGATTGCTCGGCAAACCCAAATGACCATTTTAAAACTGT
>JAGTRI010000034.1 GCA_018397065.1 Candidatus Bathyarchaeota archaeon | reverse complement strand
CGTGGGCTATAATCCCCATGGAGCAGGAGCGTACCATGCCGAGCGGTATTTGCTCACTTCTATTCATCTCTCCAAAGGCCTCCCTCCTTCCCACTCTTTTTTCACCTCCAGGCATTGCCGAACGAAGGAGCTATGCTCTACTATACTCCACTGCCCAACCCGCGGCTGAAGCGCCTCATGTTTTGGACAATGCCAATGTCAAAGGAGAAGAAGAACGATGAAACGCACGTTTGCCTTTCTTTCTCTTGCGCTACTTATCCTTTCCGCCTGCGCACCTGTGGCTGCGCCAACATCTGCGCCTGCGACCAGCGTGAGGCTACTTTCAACCGCCACCCCTGCGCCGAGCGCCACGGCGACGCCCACCCTCACCCCTACGCCCACTGCCACGCCAACGGCGACCCCCCTCCCCACTCTTCCTCCAGAATCAGTTGGTGGTCTTGAAGGTGTTCCTGATCCTCACTTCACCAATCCCGAGCTTTTTGATCTTAAAAATCGCAACGCCCCAATCCCCAAGCTTGTCTATGCCATGAAAAAGGCAGGAATTAATGTAACAAATGAAGAAGTATTACAAAAAATCTATGTCAGCACAAAAAATGACGGCACACCTTTGGTTGATAAAGATGGTAATCCTACTATTGTTGTCGCCTACCACCTTGATCCTGATCCCAACCAAAAAGGAGAAACCCTTGAAGGACCAATTCCTTTGATGATTGCGAAGAAAAATGAAGAGGGAAAATGGAGATGGCAGGAAAATACAACAAGATCACTATCAGAGTCTATGGATTTTCCATTTGGTGGAACAATTGATTCTCGAAAAAACCAACAAGAAAAATACCCTGTGTTGTTTACCGCAGCAAATCTTTCATATGATCTCGAATGGAATAATATTGAACCTATACAAGGAAGGGTCATATTTAGTAATAGTTCAAATTATGCATTTGCCGACGAAAAATTCGATTTTGCTAAAAAAAACGGTTTAGGTACAATCATGATTCGCTTGTTTTACCCTCCTACATATCCTAAGTGGCTAATCAATGGAAATTTTACAAAAGAGCAACTCGTTGAATTGGCAATTAAACACATTCATGATATTTTATATCGTTTTGGTAGAGAAATAAAATATGTGGACCTTGCTACAGAATACTTTCCACAATCTTGGAATATCAGGCCCGATGTTTTAAAAGACCGAGTGGGATATGAACGGTTTATTACTACAGTCGCCCTTGAAGTTCAGAAAACAGCTCCTAACGTAACAATAATAATTAATGCGGATCATAATGAAAGGATCGGGTCCCCCGACTATCAAAACACCGTCCAGCTTATTAAATTACTTAAAGATGCGGGAATTAAAAATCTAGCTGTAGGAATGGAAATGCATATAAATGGCGCAAGTCCGCCAACAAAGGAACAAATTATTCAAGCCATACACAGTTATGGAGTCCCAGTTATAGTAACAGAAATGGATGTTAATATTAAAGATCTTAAGGGACCAGACAGACTAAAGAAACAAGCACAAATTTATAAAAACATCTTGGACGCGTGTCTGGAGTCGGAAAACTGTAGGGCTTTTTTCGTTTTTCAGATTGGCGATCAGTATTCTTGGCTAGAAAATGGAGGATATATGGGCTCCCCAGACTCTGATGCAACTATATTAGACGATAACTTAAATCCAAAACTCTCATATTATGCAATCCTCCAGGCGCTTTATCAACGATTATTGCAGATAAACTCATAATAATTGATTGGTAAAGAGTTTTTTGTTATCTTAAAATAAACTTATGCATAAAGTTTTCGTTTTCTCAAAAGAAACCGCTGGGGGGTTAAGAACGTTTATAACCTCACTAGCAAAGTTACAAAATAAAGTTATATTATATTTCTTTTTTTTAAAAAAGATCCTTATTATCAGCTTACGTATTCAAAGTGTATTACTAACCTTCTCTCCGTACATTTGTTTCACCAGCAGCTTCTGCTGCAGAAGCTGCCGCTGGTGAAACAGTTGGCAGTTGCGCTCCTTGCTCTAGATAATCTCGGATCACATCCATCGGACGCCTGCCTCGATTTCTGTAACCTTGGTGCGTTCTTTCGGTATTGTAGTAGATGAGCCAGGCATCCAGATCTGTCTGTAAGGCTTCCACCGATTCGTAAAACTTGCTGCGGAAGGCCAGGCGGAAGAACTCATCCAACACCGTCCGGTGAAAACGTTCCACAAAGCCATTCGTCTGCGGCTTGCGCACTTTGGTGCGTTTGTGCTTGATGTCATTGAGCTGCAAGTATACTTCATACGGGTGGCTGTCGGTTCCACAGAATTCCCGACCGTTATCTGTCAGGATCTTTTCCACCTGGATATTGTAGCCCTGGTAGAAGGGTAAGACATCATTGTGCAGGACTGCCACGGCGGCTTCTGGCTGCTTGGAAGTGTGCAGAAAGCCAAAAGCATAACTGCCATAGGTATCTACCACCGTGTGCAAGTACACTTTGCCTACTCCCTTCAGGTAACCAACATAAAAAGTATCCTGGCTCAACAGCTCCCCCGGCCGATTGCTCTCAACGTGCCGTTCTTTGAACGCCGGGTTGGCTTTTTCGATCATCGCCACCTGTTGCGGTGTGAGCTCGATCTTCTCCTCTAGCGCTCTTTCTTCTAGCTTCAGCAATCGTTCGTAGCGGCTGCCCATTCCATTCTTGATCAAGATATCCTGCACCGTGGGCGAGGATACTTTGACCCCTTCGAGCAGCAGATGATCGCTCAAACGATCACAGCCCCACGCTGGATGTTCCAGGCTCAATTTCAGAATCTTGTCAACGGTTTCAGGTGGCGTGGTGAAGGGATGGGTTTTGTGAATTGGCGGCAGATCCTTCAATCCTTCCAAACCGTGGGTCTGAAAGCGCCGCTTGTATTCGTAAAACTGCGTGCGCGAGATGTCTCGCTGCCGGCAGGCTTCGGTGACATTCCCAAGCATTTCCGCCAGTTGTAGGACACTTAATCGCTGATGGGCCAGTTTTTCTTCTGCGGTCATTTTGTTCTCTCCTTCGCGGATTATACTCAATACTTTAACATTTGTCAGGAGAGAAAGTTAGGGATACAGATGTTTCACACTAAAGTCGAGAATCATTGCCAGGCTGCGTTCATTTTAGGCATTCATAAAGTAAGAGCCTTATTGAGATGTTTTCACTTCGCCCGCGACATCAAAGACCATGGCCAAAAGACTTGAGCGCCGACTAACAGAAATAGTAAAACGATTGTTCGATATTTTCTTTGCCGCGTTAGGCCTGCTCCTGTTTTCACCGGTGATGGCTTACCTTGCCTGGCGCGTGAAAAAGGACACGCCTGGCCCAGCCTTGTACCACGGCGAGCGTGTGGGGAAGGACGGCAAACTGTTTCGCATCCATAAGTTCCGCACGATGTATGAACAACCGGAAAGCTATCAGGGTCCGCGGGTAACTTCTATTGATGATGCGCGCGTGACGCCCCTCGGCAAATGGCTGAGAAAGACAAAGCTCAACGAACTCCCACAACTGTGGAACGTGCTCAAGGGTGAGATGAGCTTCGTCGGGCCGCGCCCAGAAGACCCCGAGGTAGTGAAAACATGGCCAGATGAAGTGCGTCGTGAGGTATTATCGGTAAAGCCGGGCATCACCAGCCCTGCCTCCGTCCTGTACCGCCAGGAAGAAGACTTGCTTTCTCAAAAAGAGGTAATGCACACGTACCTGGAGGATATCCTGCCCAGCAAGTTGCGCTTAGATCGCCTGTACGTGCGTCACCGCTCTTTTTGGGGGGACATCGACATCCTATTCTGGACCATGCTGGCACTGCCCACCAGCCCTAAAACGTTCCAGCCGGGCGAAAAACGCCTGTTTCTCGGCCCCGTTTCTAGCCTGATGCGCCATTACGCCAAATGGTTTTTCGTCGACGCGCTGACCACGCTCGCCG
Source organism: Candidatus Bathyarchaeota archaeon (assembly GCA_018397065.1). GTDB lineage: Archaea > Thermoproteota > Bathyarchaeia > Bathyarchaeales > DTEX01 > JAGTRI01. The sequence continues at coordinate 115 of JAGTRI010000034.1, read as the reverse complement.
CGGTGGGCATCACCGGGGTGTTCTGGCGTTCGCTAGGTCCCTTGAATATTGGCTGGTGGATCGCCATTAGCATTGCGCTCGTGTTCTCGATCACCTTCAGCCTAACCAATGTCTT
>JAGTRI010000033.1:479-4098 GCA_018397065.1 Candidatus Bathyarchaeota archaeon | reverse complement strand
GGGAATTCAATGGCATGAGACTTCACGAATACTACTTCGGAAATATGACGAAGGGGATCGTGGAGCTTGACAGAAATTCGAAACTCTTTAAGAAAATTTTAGATGATTTCGGAACATACGAAGATTGGGAGAAGGACTTCAAGGGTGTCGGAACAATGCGTGGCATTGGATGGGCAATTCTATATTATGACTCAGTGGCTGGTCGACTCTTTAATATTTGGATTAATGAACACGATGTAGGTCACCTTTCTGGAGTCAGTCCAATTTTAGTCATGGACGTCTTTGAACACGCATACATGATTGATTATGGACTGAATCGTAGAGACTATATAGAGGCATTTTTCAAAGCAATTGACTGGACAGTTGTAGCCAATAGGTTTAGCGAAGCATCCGCGAAAGTCATTAAATACCGGTGAAAAAGTCATAGTTGAAACGGTATTTTAGGCGGTATGCGAAAGGTTGCTAAGAATTATGCTTGTTATGCAACGTAAAGCAGTCGAGAAAAATAGACATCATAAAAGAAGACTATTGGAGTCATTAACATCTGACAGAAATAAAGCTCGTTCTCCCATTTTTATTAATATATTTCACTGCCATTACTTGATATTTTCTCTGCAAAATTTTACTTGTTGTAATCGCTCTAAATTTTGCCTCCATTAAGCATTCAAATTTTTATATTAACATTCTCGAAACTCTTATGTTTTAACTTTAACTAATTACAATTGTTGAGGTCGCTTTTGAAAGGTGAAAATCTACCTAAAAAGGGTGATAAATATAAGTTCAAAAAGTCTCATCTCGGGTATGTCGTGAATGAAGCTTGTGGACGCACTATATGCGACTTGATATGCTGCGAGCCTCCGATGAAATCAGTCAAAAAAGTCTAAAAATAGAGGATCTCTACATTCTGTCTGCAAGGATAACTATAACTACTTTTTACATCAAGGTATAATATTGTTGTTGCATGCGCTTCCTATCTGAGGGGAAAAGGCCGATTTTTTTACTAGCACTTTACATATGAATGATTTCAAATCTTCTTGTTGCAAGCTTTCTTTTTCAGCATTTCTCGGCCCAGTAATAGTAGCAGTACTCTTTTGGACGATAGTCGAGTGATTGGCTGCGGTTAACAGGTTTCTAATGGAATTCTTACATTGCAGAATTCGCACTGAATAAATTCTTTTTCATTTTACTCCTCCTCACCATTTTTTATTGTGGTAACCTTATTGCGGCTTTTAAGGCATCTGCTACTAGGTTTGAGCAATGCATTTTGACTGGTGGAAATCCCTCTAAAGCGTCTACTACATCCTTTCTTGTGATTTTATGGGCTTCTTTGAGGGATTTTTCCTTTCGATAGCTCTTTCATCATACTGCTCGTGACTATTACGGCAACGCTCCAAAGGTTTAAAATTCTTCTATGCCGCTGACTTTCACCCTATGTACACGGTCATCATGTCTCAGCAAATAGGTTTCTCAAAAGTGCTCACGCAATCAGCATCTTTGATTTCTCCCATATTTCTCGGGTTTCTGAAATGTTCTATAACCTTCTCGCCATACAATACTCTTAAACTCCTTAGGTGTTAAGGGTAACATAGCCCTTAATCTTTTAACAATTATAATGATGGAGTGGTAAGTCAAGGAATGATAGGCCGCAAGGCTTAAGGCCTTGGCTGTAATCCTGCAAGCGGCGAAAAAGGATCAACGAACATCTTTCGTCAGGTACATCCATTGGAGGAGTAGAGACGACTTTCAAGCTGCTGGGGAAAATCGGCGAGATATTCGGGTTTCTGCGCATAGAAGAGTAGGCGAAAAGGCTGAGGAACTTATGAGCGTCACGCTAAGGATCTGTGAGGAGTTGAGGAGTGGAGGATAGTATGAGCTATCGGACGACTTTAGGAATCAACTTCAAGGAGTGGGTTCACCATTGAGGACGCACCTAACGGCCTGAAATGGAGTTATTAAAAGTCCACGCAAACTACGTATAGCTATTAGACCTACTTTATAATATGCGACGCCGGGATTCCTTGTAGGACTAAACTACTCGATTCCTCACAGGGTTACCGTGATCTTCCAGACGCCTTTCTCTAGGAGGAGAACTTCTGAAACTCTGTATCCTCTCCTCTCTAAGGCGGATGGTATATCCCTTACAGAGGGGGGATTGTCCAAAAGGACTTCCAGCGTATCCCCCTGGGTAAGCTCGCTGAGCGCTCTTAAGGTTAAAAGTTGAGGGTACGGGCAGACTCCTCCCCGGACATCTAGAAAGTAACGTTTCTCACCAACCTTTTTAAGAATGAACTTCTCCTCCAAACCTTAAAAACCCTCCAGATATGATTTTAACTCCTCTATAGTATGCCTGTTACAGAACTCAGCCAAAGTTTCACGCCCATGCCTTAACTCTACGTATTTTTTTAATAAAGCTTCAAGTCCATTTTTCAGCTCTTCCAGCGAAGCTTTTTCGACGACTAGCCTGGATAGTTTGTTTTTCCAAGGCTCCCCTCCGAGAAGAAGACTGTAGTGTTGCTTTAATTCAACCCCCTCCTTAGTCGGCCTGCCCTGAAACCCTACAACAGCTGTCTTAGCGGCGCAGCAGTCGTTTGGGCATCCGCTGACGTGAACCCTAATTGCCGCGACGCTCAATACAATATGGTCGAAACAAGTTTCAAGGTGTTCCACTACGCTTTTCACCACCTCCTTGGCGTGAGGTGGCTTGGTTTTACCGCAAAAATCGGAGGCACATCCAATGCTCCCCCATCTGAGATCGGCGCCTTCGAGTTTGAAGCCGCATCGCTTCAACATTCTCGTAGCGCTTTCCACATCCTTTATGTTCGGAACTAGGATATTCTGTTGAGGTGTGAGCCTTAGCTCCCCGCTCCCATACTCTTCCGCGAGTTCAGCGAGGTTAATCATGTCGTGAGCGGCGAGTAATCCACCGATCAATGGGATGTGAACGTAGTAATGTCCTTCCTGCTTTTGCGGCTGTATTCCACTGTGATCTTTCTCCTTTATAAAGAGGGGCCCTTTATATTCCTCTAGCTTTCTACCGGCCTTTTTCTCTAAAATGGATAGAAATTTTTTAACACCCCATTCTTTGATGAGCCATTTAAACCTAGCTTTAGCCTTGCTTTCCCGGCTTCCATAGTCCCTAAACGTTTCCACGGTCGCCACTACGATGTCAAAGAGATCTTCCAGTTTGATGAATTTGAACATAGGCTCCGCCAGTATGGGTCCGGGGAGGGAGGCTCCTACGCTTCCCCCCACCATCATTGTAAACCCCGCTTCCCCATCTTTTTCTACGGCGATTAACCCGAGGTCGTTGATTTTAATCCTTGTACAATCTGATCCGCAACCAGAGATGGCGATCTTGAATTTTCTAGGCAAATCTAGGAAGTCTCGGTTTCCGGTAAAGAAGTTGGTTAACTTTTTCACAATTGGATAGACGTCTATTAGCTCGCCTTCTTCGATTCCAGACACCGGGCAACATACAATGTTCCTTACATCTCCATATCTAGGTCCGCTGAAACCTTGACCGCACATGTCGGTGGTGAAGCCTAACTCATCCATTCTATGAAAGATTTCTAGAGCGTCTTCAGCTTCGATCCAGTGGAGTTGAATATCCTGTCTGTCA
>JAGTRI010000033.1:0-469 GCA_018397065.1 Candidatus Bathyarchaeota archaeon | reverse complement strand
CCTCTAGCCCTCCCATATTTCTGAGCCAGCTCAGCGATTCCCAAAAGTTGCTTAGAGGTTAGTCTTCCCCCTGGAACCTTTATGCGGAGAAAGTGCGATGATCCTCTTTCGCTCTTGGGCTCATCTCTTCCAATCGAGTATCGGCTTATGAACCGTTCTATTTCATAGGAGATTAGAGACTTCATGTTTTAACCTCTTGGCTTCGTCGGATTTTTGTTTATGAATGAATAATGCCTTCATAGTATAACTCCGTTATATATTAAGTTAATTGATGAAACGAATTTCTAGGCCATTAGCCGTGAACCTGTTCAAGCCTTTCGATCCGCACCAATCCCTTCAAACGAGCATTAATCTGAATCCCTAAGCTGGATCCGAAGAGGCTGAAGACGACCCCTTTAACCGTGGAGAAAAAGTACAGAGACGAGGCTATTACGAATCCCTTCAGCCCCAAGAAATACGTTCTAGAAAG
>JAGTRI010000032.1 GCA_018397065.1 Candidatus Bathyarchaeota archaeon | reverse complement strand
TAAAAGCCTCTCCTCCAGCAATTCCTCCTCCAAAAATGACCAGTGGAGGTCGACCATCACTTTTAGTAGAATAGCAGAGGACACCCAATTGCATTAATGCCGATAAAAGAGGATCCATAGGTCTACGACGAAGACTCTCACCTCCTGTCAAGACTGATATGCCATCTGCTAACGCGCAGACCGGAGCGAGAAACCTCATTGTTGAGGCTGAATCTCGACAATTAATAATATCTTTGGGTGTTGATGGCTTGGACAGCCCAATAATTTCAAGGATATCATGCTCCTTTTTGGAAATTTCAGCTCCTAATATTTGGCAGGCTTCAAGTGTTGCAAGTGTGTCATCACAAAAAAGGGGGTTCTTAATACGAGAGCAACCTTCCGAAAGGAGAGCGGCAACCATTGCTCTATGCGTCAAGGATTTTGAAGCGGGAGCCCTTACGGCGCCTGTCAAACTTTTTGTCTGCCTTACAATTAGGTTAGTCATTCTACCATTCGCACCCTATAAGCCTTTTTAGTATTAATCTGAGTTTCAATGATGGTTCCCCCATATTTTTTCCAAGTTTCTCTCACATCGTATACTTTTTCAGGTAAAACAACCGCAGCAACGGCTGGTCCTTTACCTGATAATCCGGCAGCCAAGGCTCCAGCGTCTAAGGCGTCTATCACCAAGTTTGTGTCGATTCCTAGAACTGTTGAATAAACCAGTCCATTTAATGTCATTGCATTAAGCCAGTCTCCTTGCAGAGCCATTCTGTGTAGCGCTTTAACTTCATTTGCCATAAGTTTCATTTTTTTTACATTCGAACTGGCGGTGTATGATTTGGTTTCGGGAACATGAATAAGAATTAGATATTCTGGAGGATAAAATTTCTTCAATATTTTCCTTTCAAGATTATCAGTAATCACTACTCCTCCGAAAAAAGATGCGCATGCATCATCGAACGCACCTGTTATTGTAACACGAGATTCTAAAGCAGCATCAACACCTATATTGATTGCAGTTAAATCGTTAACTTTTTTCCCAATAGCATTCAAAGATGCAAGAGTAACTGCGTTAGCCGCTGCGCTACTACTTTTTAGGCCTCGAGCAATCGGGATGTTAGACTGAGTTTCCACATAGGCGCCATATTCATCTTCAAGACCAAAATGTCTCAAAACTCGACATACAATTTTTTCCATTAGAACCGTGTTTTCCTCAGGGTCAGATAAAATTCTGCCTTCAATTCGTCCAGGCTCATTAGTTAACTTTACAGTTGCTTCAGTCTTTAGGTTTACTCCTAGAGCAGCTCCATACCCGCATGAAATTGCATTAATTATAGTTACAGCGCCGTAAGCTATTGCTTTTCCAATCTTTGCCATTTTGTGTTCTCCTATTATTTTTCGATTTTATTTTTATTTATTAAAGCCAATTGACTTGTAGGCTGCTTTCATCATCACTTTAAATGGCGCCGTTCTGCCAGTCCAAATTTCAAAAGAAACTGCTCCTTGAAAAACGAGCATCGTTAACCCGTCTATTGTTGTCGCTCTTCTCTTCTTTGCTTCTATAAGCAATCTTGTTTCAAGAGGCTCGTAAACGAGGTCAAAAACAACTAAATCAGACCTAAGAAGCGCTGAGTCTATAGGTGTTGACCCATCATTTGGTCGCATTCCAATAGAAGTCGCATTTATCAAAATATTAGCATCTGCCATCTCTCGTTTCACATTTTGGCTATTCAATTCATCGGCTTTAATAACAGTGCCATATTCGTATAACGCTTTAAGTTCCTCAGCAAGTCTTTCAGCCTTGGATAGCGTTCTATTCAAGATTACCAGTTCCTTGGCTTCTTTAGCTAATGTTAGGGAAACTGATCTAGAAGCGCCTCCTGCGCCGAGAATTACGATTTTTTTACCTGAAGGATCCACACCGTGATATCTCAAAGCCTTTAGGGCGCCCGCACCATCTGTTGTGTAACCTATGAGTTTTCCATTTCTATTAAGTATAGTGTTAACTGAGCCAATTATCTTTGCTGTCGCATCTAAGTCATCAAGGTACTGAATTACATTAATTTTATGAGGCATGGTTACATTTAAGCCATGGATTCCTAAGCTTCGGAGACCTTGAATGGCATCTCTAAGATTTTCCTGTTTTACTCTAAAAGCTACATAGATGAAGTCCAGTCCATAATGTTTGAAAGCGGCATTTTGGAGACAAGGACTCAGAGAATGTTCTACGGGGTCTCCTATAAGCCCACAAACCTTAGTCTTTCCTGTAACCATCATAAGTCAACACCTAGTTTTCTGTAAAAATCCTTTAATTCCAAAATAGGAATCTGGCCTGGAGCTGTTTCCAACCCTTGTTCCAATGAGGAGAATGTGAATAATGCTCCAAATATCGGAGAAAGAACCCTTGAAATAAATCCTATTTTTCCCATTGCGAAGCAAACGATGTCTGTGACCTTGCTCATTTTGTAAGTAAAAAAAAGACATCTTATACTGTCATCAAGTGTATTAGCTGTTGTAACCAACTTGCAAACAGATGCTCCGGCTTCAATTTGGGATTTTAAGATTTTTTCCATCTCAACCTCTGAGGGAGTGTCCTTGAAACTGTGATAGGAAATAATGGGCTTTGAACCGTAATTTGCTATTCTATTTATTGTTTGTTTCAAGTCTAAAGTCGATAATTCAATATCAACATAATCAAACCCAATTTCTGCTGTTTTAATTAGAACTTCAACTCTTTTCTTTTCTTCTTGAACCTTTTTTCCTCCTTGATTGTGTTCCCTGTTTGTAGCAATTAGAGGCACAGATGCTTCGGCAATTTCCTTCTTTAAGACATCCATCTGATCCAAAATATCCTCCTGCAAATAGTCTAAACGTACCTCGATAAAGTCCGCTCCTGCATCTTGGGCTCTTCGAATCATTTTATGAAGTTCTGATATCTTTTGTATTGGAAGTGGAACGCAGATTCTTGGTTTCACCTTTCAATCACTTTCTCTTCTTTCACAAGTGTCCCAAAGTGTCTACCGCCCTCTTCAAACCTTATAAGAACTGAGTCTCCAATTTTCAAGTCCTTGACAGACTTACTTCCATCTGCAGTAACAACTCTTATGGTTTCAGCATTCTGAAGTATTGTCTTCACGGTTTTACCTTTGCAGTTAGCTTCGATCATCAGCAAAGGTCGCCACTCTATTTTTATTCTACCTATATTCGTTGTTCGTTGTCTTCCATTTCTATCAACAATTAATACTTCGTCTCCTGCTTTAAGTTCTGAGAGATAACGTGTCTTTTTTTCAGGTGCAAGAACATAAAGCGAAATTGATCCAGCATTTACTCTGAATGGTCGAGGGGCAACGAAGGGCGTCTCATGAACCTCTGCTTCGACAAGGAAAAGACCATTAGATTGGCATCCGACAAGAATTCCTTCGCCTTCCTTCATAAGATCGCATGTGTCTATGCATACTCTTGCTCCGGTGCTTAGAGGTTTAATTTCAGTGACTTTGGCTTGTTCAAGTAAAATTTTTTCAGCGGTTATGACTTCGTCAGTCCTTGTTTTGGTTTCGTCAATGATTTTTTTAATTTGAAAAATTTCCTCAGTATTATGAGTGTCCACTACGAGACCATCAACTCCTAATTCAAGAGTTTCAAGAGCAGTCTTTGCGTCTTTTTCACCTGAGACGATGGCTAAAAGGTTTGTTTTCCTGTACATTTTTGCAATAAGATTTTCTAAAGGGATAACTTTCCAATCTGGGCATTCAACAAGTATATAATCAACTAAAGATTCATCAGCAGCAACAATTTGAGCTTCGTCTTTGCGCGCTCTTACAGTTACCAAAATGCATACCTTTTTCCCTTGTTGCTTAAGCTTTTTTGCCTCCTTGAAGCTTTTGGCGATTACAATGTCTGCTTTTTCTGAAGTGCTTACAGTAGTTCTAGCTCCTAATTTCTTAACTATCTCGAGGTCTTGCTGTTCAGTTAGGTATGCAGACACAATTTGAGATGTCTTCTCAATAAGTGTCTTCTTTTCTTCTGAAGTTAAAGATTGGCCTATTTTTACCCATAATTCACGCATCTTCCATCATCTACCATAATCTTATGAGTATGAGTTATTGTCTTCTATAACTTCGTCAATTAGTCGAATGGTCTTTTCCTTGTCTTTCATATCCACGAAGAC
>JAGTRI010000031.1 GCA_018397065.1 Candidatus Bathyarchaeota archaeon | reverse complement strand
TTACGCCATTCGTGCTGAAAACCGGATATAGATACGGTTTACTGACTGATTTTCCATAATTATAGCATGCCACAGTATTTTTCCCATGCTTAACAATCAGAGCATCCTCCTTCAAGTCATATGAGAAACCGGTTTCCCCCTCTCCTTCGCTCAGAATAATGTTTCCTCTTAAAGTTTCTCCAGCCTTCGCGTAAGGGAGGATGAAGTAGCCTTGAAGCAAGCCTTCTTGCTCCACCACTTGCACAGGAATTTTTACACTGCCTATCTCTAAGTAGACGTCCTCTTGGTTCTCAAATAATGAAGCCAGTTTCTGCAACTGGAAACAAACAGGGGTTTCAACCCTGTCGTGAACACCGGCTTCTATCTTTACTTCAGCTATCCTCCTACTCATTTTGATTGTGTGTTAAAACAAGGCCTTTTAAACCATTATGGTGGCCTTATTAAAACTTATTAGCCTGATTTAACTTTTCGCCGCAAATGAAACTTTCCATATGTAACGAAGTATTTTCAGGGATGGAGGTTACGGAAGTCTTTCCTCGCGTTAGGCGATTCGGATATGATGGTGTTGAGATCGCTCCTTTCACCATAGCTGGCAATGTCGAGAAAATCTCCATGGAGAAAAGAAGCGAGATAAGAAGGAAAGCACTTGAAAACGATATTGAGGTAGTTGGCACACATTGGGTCTTGGTCTGCGACAAGAACGTGAACCTTTTTAACAGCTCCGGAGAAGTTAACAGAGAGACCGTGGACTATCTGAAGAAAATAGTAGAATTCACAGACGATATAGGCGGCAAAATAGTGGTCTTCGGTTCTCCTAGACAGAGGAATGTTCTCTCAGGAGAAGTTTTTGAGCAGGCATGGAAGTCTGCTGTATCCATCTTCAGGGAAATAGGGGACTTCGCGTGCGGAAGGATGGTAACGCTATGCATCGAACCATTATCGAGGGACCAAACGAATTTCATCAACAACATTGAGGAGGCGAACAAGTTGATAAGAGAGGTTAACCATGATAACGTCAAGCTCATCCTCGACGTCAGGAGCATGTGCGACGAGAAAAGGTCTTTTAGAAACATAATAAAGGAGGGAGGATCCGACTTGAAACACTTCCACGCGAACGACTGCAACGGATACATCCCGGGGTCGGGCTCCGCCAACTATAGAGAGATAGTTCAAGGTCTGCTCGAGATTAACTATTCGGGATACCTATCCGTCGAAGTCTTCGACTTCAAGCCAAGCCCGGAAACCATAGCCGCTAAAAGTATAGAAAATCTAAAAAGGTTTTTCAACGAATACGGGAGTGCTGTGCCAAAAACCGTCTTTAGCATTTCCTAATCGTGACAGCTATTTTCCCTCCCTGATTTTGACGCTGAATGCATCTGCATAAGCATCATACCTCATTGTATACTCTCTTAGGCGAGCAGGTTGGGCCTAATAAGGGTGATACATATGCACATTCTGATTTAGAGGAAGTCGTGACATCTGCTTGAAGATTGTTCCTACCGTAGAGCTTGGACTGACCTATGACACAGTGACCACAGCTTCTTAAATAGTCAGACAGGAATGGAGCAAGAGGAAAGGGTGCATTAAGACCTCCTTGCTGATGCTAGTCACCATAAACCTTATAAATGCCCCCTCAAAAACTCTATTATTTATGGAGTATTATCCAAGAAAAATAGAAGAAAAATTGGAACGATGGCTCCATGGAAAGGAGGCGATCATAATAAGGGGGCCCAGGCAAAGCGGCAAGACAACCTTGTTGCTGCACCTGAAGGATAAGCACGGCGGCCATTACGTGACGCTCGAGGATGAGGATGCGCTGAGGTCCTTTGAGAGCGCCTCCAAGGAGTTCGCAAGCCGGTTCCTCGAAGAGGGGGGGACCAACCTGTTCATAGACGAGGCTCAATACTCCGAGAAGGCCGGGAAGGTGATAAAGCTGCTCTTAGACCTCTTCTCGGACAGGTTGAAAATCTTCGTCACTGGCTCTGGCTCCTTCGACGTCAAGGTCGAGATAGGGAAATACTTGGTCGGCAGGGCGGTGTACTTCGAGCTATTGCCGCTCGACTTCGAGGAATTCTTGCTTTGGAAGGCGAGGGACCTGCACAAGGTTTTTCGCATGTATAGAGAGGCGGTTAGGGAATTCTTCTTAGATGGAAAGATCATCGACGTGAGTCCAGCCTTCGAATCCGAGTTCAAATCCCTACTCCAAGAGTACCTGATCTTCGGCGGCTTCCCGGCCATCGTGAAGGTTGACGATGAAGAAATGAAGAAGGAGCTCCTCAAAAACCTTGTGAGGACGTACATGGAAAAGGACGTCTTCTTTTTCTTCAACGTGAGGCAAATGGAGAAATTCCGGTCCCTCATCACGTACCTGGCCCTCAACTCCGGTTCCCTGTTAGAGATTTCCTCCGTCTCCAGGGAATTGAGGATGGACTACAAGACCATCGAGGGCTACATATCGGTCCTAGTGTCGACGGGCGTGATTAACCTGATCTCGCCATTCCACAGGAATCTTACCACTGAGCTCAAGAAGTCCAAGAAGGCATACTTCGTAGATACGGGCCTCAGGAATGCCGTGATCAGCAACTTCTTATCCATTGAAAGTAGGACCGATAAGGGGATCCTCTTAGAAAACTTCGTACTTAATGAGCTGAAGTCGCTCTTCGCGGACAGGCTGAACTATTGGCGTACAACTGGAAAGGCTGAGGTCGATTTCGTTCTGAATCTAGAAGACAAGATAATACCGGTAGAGGTGAAAAGCACGGCAAAAATGGAAAGGGGCTTTCTAAGTTTTCTGAAAACGTACAAACCATCGCAGGCCTTAGTTGTTTCGGACCATGAATTTAAAATGGTTGAGATTGAGCGAACAAAAGTGGCTTTCATCCCCCATTTCTTCGTCTGAACTTAACATTTTCTAATCAACACAGGAGATGGCACTTCAAAGGTTCGCCTATGTCCTATAAACCCCAAGAAAACCGGATATATCCGTATTTCTTATTAAGTTCGCTCTACCAGCTTAGACTTATCATAGTCGGAGTCGATTACCCTGCCGTTTAAAACAGCCACGTATTTTCCTCTCGAAGAATTATCTCTATATATAGCTTTTCGTACAGTTTTTCAAACGCTAACTTCTCCTTCTTGAAAGCCGATGTCTCCTCGCCCACATCATAGGAGCCTTCAGCCTCTGGGCATTCCTTTATCAATTGCTCTATAACCTCGCTTTTTCCCCTATTCTCTCTATTCTAAAACTTTTTCTCTGCCACAGGATTATCCCTTTTTGATACCCTAAGCCCACTTTCTAACGCGGTGTAATTGTTTCTTTTTTTGTATCACTTCGAGGTTCCAGGAAGGCATTTGAACTTAAAAAGCCAATAAGTTTTTGAAACTGAACAGTCCTTAGCATAACATGAGTATCAGCGTTAGAGTTAGCACCATAAACGATATCAATGCTCTGGTAGAGGTCGAATGCTCTGATGTGGAAACATGGCATCATTATTCTTACAAAGGTCGGGGAGAACCAGCTAAATATAAAGAATTGACCCCATTGGAGAGAATGATGCATGGAGGACCATGGATGGACCGTCTAGAATTAGCTAAGTATTGGAGACGCATCGAACGATTAGGCATTATTCCTCTCGTTGCTGAGCTAGATGAGAAAATAGTCGGGCATCTAGACGTAATCTTCAGTGATGAGCTGCCCCTAGGGTCTTTTCTCTACCTAGATGTCTTAAAGGTTCATAAGGCGTATAGGAGAAGAGGCGTTGCAAGGGCTTTAATCCAAGAGGCAGAGAGAATAGCTGGAGATAGGAAGGTGATTTTCATGCTGGTCAGTCCCCAAGAATATGATGGGCCTTCGGGTTTAACGTATAGGAACTGCGGTTTCGAAAAAGCTTTCGATACATATGATGTGGAGATGGTGGTCGGCAACACGGTTATTTCACAGGAAATCAGATTGACCCCTATTACTCTTGCCAAAGAACCCCCTGTTAAGACCCATTCCATGGTCTGCGGATGGTATAACGTCAGCCTAAAGATGTGGGATAACCTTGCAAACCCCAACTTAGAATTAACACGTTTTCTTCACGAGCGCCAACTCGCCACTTCCCTTCTAGTAGAAGGAAACACATATTTTCTGTGCATATGGTCGCGTCTCTTCGATCCCACGACAGGCAGTATTGCCCTCTGGGCGCCAGAGCCCTTGGACAAAAAAGAGTTAAAACAAGTCTTTCAAGCATGTAGAGCCTTGGCTTCATGCATGGGTATGGAAAAAATAGCAACCAGAACCATTGAGCAATATGTTCTCATGCTGGGTGATGTAGATTTTAAAACAAAAATAAAGGGAGAACCATATCTGATTAAAAAGCTGGTTCTTTAAAAATCGTTGCAATTACTTGCTTGAATCCTCGCTTCGCACTTTAAAGAGCTTTTCACTCTTCCTTCCTTCTATCGTATCTACAATCCCGAGCTCCATTAATTCTCTAAGCTT
>JAGTRI010000030.1 GCA_018397065.1 Candidatus Bathyarchaeota archaeon | reverse complement strand
CATTGAAAGGGGCGAGGTTCTAATCGACAGTCGCGGAAAGGGAAGCTTCCAGAAAAAGAGCCCATAGCTTAACATCACAAGATTTTGAATTTGGCTATTAGAAGGTAGAGGGGGAGGGGGTAGGCGCGTAATAAGCCCCAGAAAGGCTTAACCATGCCCTTCATGAAAGCTAACTATTAAGCTTTCATCATAAATTTCTCCGTTTGAAATTTTACGCTGAAAATTGCTGCTGCTGAAATTAGAGCGACGGCCCGCCTAAACTTTGCCGTGAACCTTGTCTGTTAGGAGGCTTAAGCTTTTAGCATAGTCCATAAAAGCCTGACGCAAAACCTCACTTTCGCCAATGCCCAAACTTTCAGCAATCCAAGACAAAATGCGCCTCTGCTCACGACTTAAATAAACTTTAACCCAACCCTTACGCCCCAAACCCCGAAAACACCAAAAAGAAGTTCCAGAAACAAGAAATAAAAACATTACGATCACTCAAAATAGATAATCTTTTTAAATCTTAAAGCCGAGGCTCAACCTGTCAAAAGTATAAAGTCTAAGCATCTATGCAAATAAAAGCCTACATACCGCGGCACACTTGAAGACCTAAAATCCATACTCCCTTAAACGTTACTTACAGAATAGCATGTCAAATATTTTCCGCAAAACTTATTTCTGGTCTACATCATTTTATTTTAAGGGACAAAGTGTGAAAAATTCAATTTTTGCGATGGCTTTGGGTTTAACGTTAGTTGGTATATTGATTTTGACACAGAGTATAAATCCTGTCTTGGTGGGAAGCAGCAAAAGTGATGGAAAACATGTTGCAGAAAACACTATCAAGTTAATCTTAGAAACTGATAAGGATGTCTATGTTTTGGGGGAAAATATTTCTATAACTCTTAAGAATGTCGGCGAGGAAAAAGTAAGCGTAGGGGGTTATCCACCTTGGCAAATATTCACTTATCCAGATGAAGAACCTGTATATCCAAAGATTTTCGCTTTTTTAGCATGGTTCCTGGAACCTGGACAAAGCGACACATATGTCTGGAACCAATACAACGATTTTACAGGGGCGTTTTGCAAGCCTGGAAAGTATGTTATTAAGGATACGCAAGGATGGAATTTATCCGCATACTTTGAGATTGTTCCGATGGGAGTAAAAATAATTAACACGGGAGTTCTGGGGATGGCACCAAAGGTTTACGGCGATATTATAACATTTTTTACTGATGAAAAATTGGCTGACGAAGATCTGAACGGTGATGGAGAAAGGGATGATTTAATTATCAGATATTATAACATTACTTCGCAAAGTCTAATTAACACTGAGGTAGTAGGTCATTACCCTGCAATATATAAAAACATAATCACCTTTACAGGCTTAACCGTTAAATATTTCAATCTTACAAGCAGAAGTTTTGTGAATACTGGTGTTTTGGCTTTCGTTGACATTCCTTCAATTTATGGAAGCATAATAGCCTTCCCAACTTACGAGATAAACGCAGGCATGGATTTGAATGGAGACGGAGACAGAGACGACTCTGTAATTAGATACTATGATATTTTAACAGGAGCCCTCACCAATACCAAAAATGTCGGATGGGGCGCATCCATCTACGGGGAAATAATAGCCTTCTCAACTTTTGAGTGGCAAGCTGGTCAAGACCTTAACGGCGACGGTGACGTGGACGATTCTGTAATCAGATACCTCAACATCACGTCAGGAACCACGGTGAATACTCGGGCTGAAGGATGGTGGCCTACGATATACGGGGACATAATAGCTTTTGAAGCTCTTTACAGTACATACATAGCTATTACATACTACAATATTTCTGATGGTTCGTTAGTTGACACGAAGATAGACGGACGCATGGCATGCGTATATGAAAACTTGATAGTATTCTCAACGCCAGAGGCTGATTTTGGAGTTGGAGATCTCAATGGCGACGGAGACTGTGAAGACTGGGTGGTTAGATATTATGATATTTCAACCAAGACTTTAGTCAACTTAGGAGTGGAGGGAACCAGTCCATCCATTTATAAAAATGTCATCGCCTTTGAAACATATGAAAAAGACGCAGGAAAAGATCTTAACAACGATGGTGACATGGATGACAACATCATTCGATACGCCCTGCTTAATACACCCCAAGTTGAAGCTTCCGTTAAAATTTCTCCTAAAGCTTTAAATCTCCTAAGTAAAGGTAAATGGGTAACTGCTTCAATTGAACTTCCAGAAGGATACGAAATTGCGAATGTAAACGCCTCAACAATCTTGTTAAACGGCAGTATTCCAATAGATGTTAACGCACCCATAACAATAGGAGATTATGACAATGATTCCATTCCAGATCTAACAGTTAAATTCGAAAGAGCTAAAATCATACAATACATTCTCGCAAACATAAACATAAAAGAACTATTAAAGCGGTTTACGACAATAACATTAACCATAACAGGCAAACTCAATGATGGAACAACATTCCAAGGAAGCGACACAATCAAGATAATAATACCAATGCCAAGATACGCCAGATTCATCCACTTCTACTAAACATCTATTTTTAACAGATTGAAACTTTTTCTATTAGTGTCTCCTAACAGAAATTTAAGTTGCATTGATAATTATGCATACATAAGGTAGGGGTGAATTTTTACATTTTCAAGCGGTATTTATTTATTTCACTTATAGAAAATACTTCGGGGGCAGCGGATGCATAAGGAGTTGCTAAAGTTTCTTGCGTGTCCTATTTGTCGAACTTCAATAACTTTTGATGGGAAAACTGCAGATAACCGCTTTGTTAATGGATATTTGAAGTGTGTTAGAGGACATTTGTATCAAGTTAAGGAAGAAATGGGGTTAATTAAAGATGCAAAGCTTTCTGCTGGAGAATTTGAGTGGAGGGTTGATGTTGCTGACGAGAGTAAATATAACGAGATACAAAAACAATACAACTCATACCTAAACGAGGACTTGAGGACTGCATTGAAGAAACTTATGGATATACTTATCAACAGTGTAATCAAGTCTTGTTTAGACACTAATAATATAGTTTTAGATATTGCAAGCGGAATGGGTAGATTTGTCCTACAATTAGCTGAGAAAATTCCTAAAGACACTATAATCATAGGAACAGATGTGGATGAAAAACCATTGCGCGGAGCCATGAATAAAGCCAAAAAAATAGGGGTTTACCAAAAAATTTCGTTAATTGTAACAGACGCTAAACATTTGGCGTTCAAAGATAAAGCACTTTCAACAGTGTCCTCACATTTCGGATTTGACAACGTTCCAGAAACAGTTTTGGCACTTAAAGAAAGTTTTCGAGTTTTAAAACCAGATGGAAAAGTAATTTTTTCGTCAGTGTGGCTAAAAGAAGGTTCCGAGAGTATAAAAATAGCTGAGAAGTATAAGGTAGGGCAAATAGCAAGCGAAAATCGACTAAAACAAACATTAAAAAAGACGGGTTTCATACTTGACTGGTTTGAAGAAGTATACTCTGGAGTTTGGCCCTACAATCCTATGGATTTGCTACCCGTTCAAGGTGAAGAGTTTTCACATGTAATTGTGCAGATAAGAAAACCAAAAAACGCTTGAGAGCCCATTACAAACTTGTTTTTCTAATAGGCCTCTTGAAAACCGTTCCACGTTGAGAAAGCGTTCAAGAGCGCCTCCAAGAATGTCGTAAGCTACCTAACCCAAAAGATACCTATACTCTTGTCAAGATCATTTACAGTATATCCGACGCTTAAAACCTAACAATCGATAAATCCTAAATTCTTCTGTTAGTCATCGTTAAAGGAACACCTGGGAAATCTACGAAATCTTAAAATTATTTTGGATTTAACTTTATGTGGTGTTTGAATGCATATTATGCCGAGAAACATTAAAACGGTCTTTTTAGTGATTTTTCTGATAGCTACATGGTCGGTAGCTGCTCAAAGGGTTGATGCTGAGACTATAAATTTTGTTGAAAGTGATGGTTGGTCGATGTTCCAACATGACCCTGCTCATAGCGGATACACTAATAGTGAAGGCCCACATACGCCAAATGTTATTTGGAGACATCAAATATCGTTGGGCACTCGTCACCTAATTGCCGCTTATGGCAAGATATTCTTCGGTTCAGACCGTTTGATTTACTGTTTGGATGAGAACACTGGAAGCATTTTATGGAGCCAAGAAGTGAATGGCTCTATCCACGCCATTGTAGCATATAACGGCAAAATTTTCCTTGGCACTTTTAACACAACTTTAAGTAATGACGGCTTAATTTATTGCCTAAATGTGACAAACGGCAGTTTGATATGGTCTTATAATCCTTCTGAAAGGGAGGGCGACAGAGTTTATGGGTTGACACCAATTGATGGAAAGATATTTGCAAATGTCTATATGGCAAGTGAAGGCGATGCCCAAATCATTTGTTTAAACGAAAGCACCGCTACCTTGTTATGGAATTATTCATTAGGCGGAGAAGATCCTGCGTCCTTACCAACAATACAAGATGACAGAGCTTTTGTAATCAGCTATCGTCTGGAAATGATTAATGAGACATTCGGCGTGACTCACTCGCATTTACACTGTGTGAATGCAACAACAGGAAAATTGTTGTGGAAGCTTACGCTTAATCTTGGATATCCTATGATTGGCGATTATCCTCTCAGTGTAGCGTATGAGAATATCTTTGTGCCGTTGTCTGACACGAAGGTTGGTTGTGTAAGCGTCTTTGATGGCAGAATCA
>JAGTRI010000003.1 GCA_018397065.1 Candidatus Bathyarchaeota archaeon | reverse complement strand
ATTAGTTTCTGCAGTTCCTTCTCGAGTTCCCGCAGCTCGTTTTTTGGCAGCCTCAATCATGTCACGCAGCCTTTTCATGTCCTCGTTGAACCTTACCTCGTCAAAGCTGTTCGTCACGCTGTTAATAACCTGTGCAATGTAGCCCGCTATCTTCATCCACTCGTCCCTGTTTTCGGTGTGCTGGGAAACAGCCATCTGATACGCATAATTGAACATGACTTCCAAGCGCGAAATGATTTTTACGCGCAGCTCCTGAGTCCGCAAATCAATGTACTTGCGCAACACGGAATAATGCTTCAAAAGCTGCTCTATACGTGTTTTCCTCATTGATTCCGCACCTACCCCTCTCCCCCATCCTTCAAGCCTTCACGCCAACCAACGTGCCCAAAACGGTTCCAGTCAACCCAACAATACTCGTGAAGATTTCGCTATTCCAAGAACCAAGAACGGCCACGTGCACTATTTCCAGAGCCGACAAAGCGACAATCGCAGCAATCAACAACTCAACAGCCAAAACAAACTGTCTGCTAGGTGAAATCTCTTTGACCCTAACAGCGTTGCAGTCCTTGTCATTGTTAGATTAGTCCTTGAACATGTAAGTCAAAAAACATGAGAAAGATGATAAAAAAGCGCTGACGTGACATATGTTAACTAGTGACGAAATCTTAAGGACTCGGAAAGTAGCCGCTTTCAATCTCTCGCATAAGATCACTTAACATTGCAGTTTGCATAAAAAAGGAGGCTGTTTTGGTTGCTGCTGACTCATTTAATTCCCATCTTCGCCGTTATCTTGACTATAATGAAGATTACGAATGTCACTATGAGGAATGTTATCAATGTTCCTATGAAGTGGCCGATTCTGAACGGCCCAACTGTTATGAGTTCCCATTCTACGCCTGGCATCATTAGGGTAATTATGGGCATGATCAGGTCTGCGACAAGGGCGTTGACCAATCCGCCAACATAGACGCCCATGATGAAGGCTACAGCCATTCCCATAACCTTGTATGTGCTTATGAAAGCCTTGAATTCTTCGATTATTCCTTTTGGTTTAGGAGCAGGAGGAGCAGGCTTAGGCTCAAGCAGTTCCCTGATCTTTTTTAACTCTTCCAGAATCTCTGTTTGCCTATCATTCGGCATCTTGTCTGCCACCTTATTACCTTTTTAGAGCACATGGTTTAATAAGGTTTTGTTGCAGGTGGTTTTTTTGAGGCTTTCATCAATAATCTGTTGAGACTGCATGCTTTGTTTATGGAAAAGGTTATTCGTAGGGTATAGACATAAAGGGTAAAGAGATGTGGTGAATGTTTTGAAGGCAACCGTCATCACAAGCGTTTTGGGAGTCATAGGCTTCGGCGAAGATGGCAAGATCGCTGCTTACAAACTTTTTCCTCAAAACACATCAGAAATCGCAGCTAAACTTGTGGACATCGACGCGGGTAAAAATGTAAGCGAGATCTCTGAGGTCGTCAAAGAATTGGAAGAGAAAGGCTTCACAAAGTTCGTTTTTGAAAATCCTGCGCTTAGCCGAACTGTGCAAGCTCAGCTGAATGTAGAAGTTGAAGTTGTCTCTCCATCTGAAGTAGGCGAGAACTTCCGAAGAAAGATGGGCGAGTACGCTGTGCAAACGGGATTTGTCAAAGACGCCTCGGAACTTTCCCAGTGGATTCACAGTGTTTCAATGGAGGTTTCGCAGCTTAAAGTTAGGAAGGCCACTGAAAAAAGGGACCTCATGATTGTGCAAGCCGTTCAAGCACTTGACGACATGGACAAAACCTTAAATCTTATTTCAACACGCATACGCGAATGGTACGGGCTGCATTTTCCTGAGTTGGACAGGCTTGTGGAAAAACATGAGGTTTACGCAAATCTTGTGAAAAATCTTGGCAGAAAGAACGAGTTCACTCAGGAAAACCTCGAAAAACTCGGTGTTTCCCAAAACAAGGCTGCCCAAATTGCGA
The DNA here is from genome assembly GCA_018397065.1 of Candidatus Bathyarchaeota archaeon. Lineage (GTDB taxonomy): Archaea > Thermoproteota > Bathyarchaeia > Bathyarchaeales > DTEX01 > JAGTRI01. The sequence goes on along the minus strand of JAGTRI010000003.1, from coordinate 86,144 downwards.
AAGCCGCAGCATCCTCAATGGGCGGAGACCTAAGAGACAGAGACATAAAGCAAATTCAATCGTTGTGCCACCACATTTTAACATTATATGATGAAAGAGCAAACACCGAAAAATACATCGAAGAACTCATGGAAGAGGTTGCCCCAAACACCTCTTTCTTGTCAGGAGCAACTTTAGGAGCAAGGCTTATCGCCATAGCTGGCGGACTGATGAATCTGGCGAAGATGCCCGCAAGCACAATACAGGTTCTAGGAGCAGAAAAGGCATTATTCAGGTCACTAACAACCGGGGCTCGCCCGCCAAAGCACGGCATAATTTTCCAGCACGCCCTGATTCACGGGTCGAAACGTTGGCTCAGAGGAAAGACAGCCAGAATCTTCGCCGGCAGACTTGCAATTGCTGTAAGGACAGACGCATTCAGCGGAACCTTCATCGGCGACAAACTAAAGGCAGACCTTGAAAAAAGAGTTGACGAACTCCAAAGAAAGTATCCAGAACCTAAACCAAAAACGTATGAAAAAAGGCCTCCTAAGGCAATGGGAAAAATGAAACCTTCGAGAAGAAGGAGAAAGCATGGACGCTGAGGTTCAGCCTCACCGGTCATTTGAAGGCGTATTCCAGGTTTTTCTTGAAGAAAAGTCGCCTAAACTTGCTACCTTGAACTTGTCTCCTGGCAGAAACGTGTATGGCGAGCGTCTAATAAAAATCGGCGACGCGGAATACAGGCTTTGGGACCCTTTCCGCAGCAAGCTGGCTGGCGCAATCCTCAAAGGTCTTAAGCATCTGCCGATTAAGCCAGGTAGTCGGGTTTTGTATTTAGGCGCAGCTTCTGGGACAACAGCCAGTCACGTGTCAGACATTGTAGGAAACAGCGGTTATGTGTACTGCGTCGAATTTGCACCAAGATCAATAAGAGACCTTATTAACAATGTTTGCAGGTTCAGAAGCAACATGGCACCCATATTGGCAGATGCCCGAATTCCCAGCCAGTATACATCAATGGTTCAAAACATAAATGTAATCTACTGCGACGTCGCCCAGCCTGAGCAGGCAAAACTCCTTGTGAACAACGCCAAGTTCTTTCTAGAAAAAGGGGGTTGGGTGATGCTGGCGGTGAAATCCAGAAGCATCGACGTGACCATGGACCCATCAGAAGTATTCAAAAAAGAAATCAACGTGCTTAAGGAAAACGGATTTGAAATTTCCGAAGTCATCCGCCTTGAACCGTACGACAAAGACCACGTGTTGGTCGTTGCAAAATACATGCAATAAAACCAATTTCGGAGGTATTGGATCTGACTAAAGCACTGACATCTAAAGAAAGAATGCTTACGGCCTTTCGGAATGAGCAGCCAGACCGTGTTCCTGCTTCTCCAGACATTTCAAACATGGTTCCTGCAAAGTTAACGGGCAAGCCTTTTTGGGAAATTTATTTGTATGGAAATCCGCCGTTGTGGAAGGCCTACATTGAAGCTGTAAAATACTACAAAATAGACGGGTGGCAGTACGGCGGATACCTAGGACCACTAATTGACTCTGACGCTTCTCAGCGTCCAAGAGATAAGAAAGACAAAAGAAGATTCAGAAACATAATCATGAACAAGGAAAGTGACGTTATCACTGTCCGAACATACCTTAGAACACCAAAAGGCAAACTTTGGTCTGAAACGAACTATTACAAAGACCAGCCGCCTTGGACCACGAGGAAGTTTTTCAAAGACTTCGAAAAAGAATTTGAACACCTACAATATTTTTATCCCGACCCCTCCAACCTAAACGACGAAGCCTACGCCACTATGGCGAAAGCAATGGGCAACTTAGGAACAACAGGCCTCTCCGTTGGGTTGCCTGGATTTCAAGACCTATATGGCCTGATTGACGGCGGCTTGCCTCAAATCTGTAGACTCTACATGCAAAAGCATTACCTTATCGAAGAATACAGGCGGATGTACCATGACTACATTATTAGCTACGTTGAAAGAGGACTAAAATTTCAGCCTGAATTCCTCATGATAGGCGCCTCTGGCTTACTGACCCTTCAGTCACCAAAAATCTTCTTGGAGCTTAGCTTGCCAACACTAAAGAAAATAACGAGAATGGCCAAAGAAGCTGGAATACCCTCACACCTGCATTCATGTGGCAGAGAAAAGTTCATTGTTGAAAAAGCCGTTGCCGAAACTGACCTCTCATCTATTGAGCCTCTAGAGCCCCCTCCAAACGGCGATTGCGACTTAGCTGAAATTAAAAGGCTTTATGGCAAAAAAATCGCTTTAAAGGGCAACATACAAACTACTAAGCTTCTGTTCGCCTCGCCAAAGCAAGTTGAGCTGATGGCTAAAGAATGCATCGAAGCAGCTAAAGAAGGCGGAGGCTACGTACTTTCAACAGGAGACCAAGTTGGAAGAGACACGCCGGACGAAAACATTTTTGCTATAGTTAAGGCAGCTAAAAAGTACGGACAATACTGACATCCATTTTGGGGTGACAGCTATTTAAGCCACGGTGGAAGGGTTTGTCTTTCCAGTAATGTTTCAAGTGTTTCTCTTTCTCTTACCAGCGCATATTCACCATCTTTCACGAGAACCTCAGCGCATCTAGGCCTCGAATTGTACTGCGAACTCATCGAAAATCCGTAAGCCCCAGCATTTAAGACAGCCAGCAAGTCACCTTCCTCAATTTTGGGCAATTTCCTGTCACGGGCAAGGATGTCTCCTGACTCGCAAAGTGGACCAGCGACATCGTAAATGTCTTTTTCAGGCTCGTTTAACTTGTTCGCCACAACTATCGGATGATAGGAACCATACATAGCTGGCCTAATAAGCGTATTGAACCCCGCGTCGACTCCAACAAACTTTTTGAAAGGCGTAACCTTCACCGTGTTTACTGCCGTCAAAAGAACCACAGCGTCGCAAACAATGAATCGCCCAGGTTCAAGATAAATCCAAGGTTCTCCAAGCTCGTACTCTCTGGTTTTGTTCTTAAATAGTTCCAAAATTCTTTCAGCAAACTCGTCTATGTCTAAGGGTTTTTCTTCAGGTCGATAGGGCACCCCGACGCCTCCTCCTATGTCGATGAACTCAAAGTCAACGCCTAACTCATTTTTTACGTGACCAGCAATCTGCAATTGTTTCTCCATCGCCTCAAGGTAAGGTTCCACCGTAAGGTTCCCAGAGCCAATGTGCATTTGGATGCCAAATTTTTTGACGCCTACTTTCTTAGCTAACCTGTAGGCTTCGACAACATCGCCCTGCCAGATTCCAAACTTCGAGGCTTTTCCACCAGTAACAACATGCTCATGATGCCCAGCGCCAACCTCAGGATTAACCCTCACCGAAACCAGATCGGGCACATGAAATTTAAGTAACCTTTTGAGCTGAGAAAGCGAGTCTACGTTAATCGTCACGTTCGTTTCTACGAGAAACCTAAGCTCGTCGTCCCTTACGCTTGTCCCCGTGAACAAGATCTTCTCAGATGGAAAGCCGGCTTTAAGTGCCAGATAAACCTCGCCTGGGCTAACCGCGTCTACGCATGACCCTTCGCTTAAAAGGATTTTGAGAACAGAAAGGCTTGTGTTAGCCTTCGCAGAATAATAGATTCTTACCTTGCTATAGTGTTTGGTCAAGGTCTCGGAAAGGCATCGAAAATTGTCTCTGATTCTACGTTCGCTCATAACGTATAGGGGCGTGTCGAACTCTTTTGCTAGCTTCAGCGCGGATACGCCATCAACATACAACAATCCGTCTTTGTTCTCGAAGTATTCATGAATAACTTTTGCCATCGATGTCGCCAACTACACAATAATGAATGCCTTTTTGGATTAATTATTAAATGAGTTTCTTTGCCGCCATAAGCTCTGCGCTGAGAATGCCCGCTCCAGCCGCGCCTCTAATTGTATTGTGTCCAAGACAAAGATACTTAAAAGTCATGATTGAATCGCTTCTGACTCGTCCGACAACGATGCTCATGCCTTTCCCAGCATCGCGGTCGAATCTAGGCTGTGGTCTATCAACTTCTTCTCGGACAATTATGGGTTTCTCAGGGGCTGAAGGAAGCTTAAGTTTCTGGGGTTCACCAACAAAGTTTCGTAGCGCAGCCTTAAATTCGTCAACACTTGGTTTCTGCTCAAGTTCTACATAGACAGCCTCAAGGTGGCCGTCTTTCACGTTCACACGATGACAACTAGCGCTTATAGTCATGTTAGCTGGCTGAACTTGTTTGCCGTCAAAGGTTCCTAAGATCTTTCTTGTTTCGCTTTCCATCTTTTCTTCTTCGCCTGAAATGAACGGGACAACGTTGTCAATAATGTCCAGTGAGGCTACCCCTGGATAACCCGCGCCGCTTAAGGCCTGCATCGTTGAGACAATCAAACGTTTCACGCCAAATCTACTCAGCGCCTTCAGCGTTATGGCAAGCTGTATTGTGCTGCAGTTGGGATCCGTAGAGATGAAGCCGTTCCAGCCTCGGTTCTTCTTTTGAATTGGAATAAGCCCCAAATGTTCAGGATTGACCTCTGGAATTATGAGTGGAACATCGGCTTCCATCCTATGTGCGCTTGCTTTGCTGACTACTGGAAACTCGGCGGCGAACTCTGTTTCAATTGGTCCAGCTATGTTTCCAGGAAGGGCTGAAAACACAAAGTCTACGTTGCTTGCTTCTTTTACCTCTTTAAGGGTTGTGTTTACAACCGGCATATCGCCTATTTCCTTAGGCATTTCGGATTCAAGCCGCCATTTGCAAGCTTCGCTGAATTTTTTGCCCGCTGACCTTTCAGATGCAGCGAGGACTTCTATGTCGAACCATGGGTGGCCTTGGAGGAGCTCTATGAACCTTTGTCCAACCGCTCCTGTGGCTCCTAATATTGCGACTTTTCTTTTCAAACTATGTCCCTCACAACTTTTAATGCGTCTTCAACCAGTTTATCATCAATGAATATGCTTATTGTGGCTTTACTACTCGTAACCTCAATTATATTAATATTTTTGGACGCCAAAGCCCCTGAAACCTTAGCAACCCATCCTGGTGAGTCTATGAAAGACGGGTGAGTTACCTCGATTAACCCAACGTTTGTTCTTAGGCTCAAAGCCTTACACAATTCGGAACGGTGAAGTTCACTAATCAATTTATTAGGCTCCTCGGAAGACGTGAAAACCGTAAGCGAAACCTTCCCGGTGCTGATGCCATAGATTGGCCTGTTCCCGAAGGATGCGATGATTTTACTCACATTCGATGGTTCTATGCTGCAAATCATGCTAACTGCTACGAGGCCTTTCTTATCAGTAATTTCGCATGAGCTTGAATTAAAGACGCCGGAAATTTCAGTTCCACCAGACGAGATGCCGTTGAAAAAGCTGACCACTCTCAATTTTTGATCAGGAAGCTTGAATTTTAGTGCTTCAGCCTTAATTATCTTCGCGCCTCCATGCGAGAGCGCAAACATCTCGTGAATGTCCAGCTTCTTTAGAGGCTTTGCTTCCGGAACGATTTTTGGGTCTGCTGACATGACCCCCTCAGTTTCTTTGACAAGAACAATCTCTTCAGCTTTCAAACAATTTCCAAGCACCATGGCGGTTGTGTCGCTTCCTCCTCTTCCAAGTGTGGTAATGTGGCCTTCCTCGTCTCTTCCAAGAAAACCGCAGACCACTACAACCTTCTTGCCGAGAAGAGGTTCAACAAAAAGTCTAACGCGCTCACAAGTTTTTTCCATATTCGGAGTTGCGTCTTTAAAATTCGAATCTGTGATGATTGGCCAGTTTTCTTGGCTTGGATCAAAGTATTCAGATTCGACGCCTAACGAACGTAGGGCGGAGCATAGAATTCGGGCACTCGTCCTTTCACCCATAGACACGATGTCAGCGTAATCCTGAGCGTCCGCTATGCCTATTTCTGAAATTAGTTTGGTAAGATTGTCTGTTACGCCAGCCATCGCTGAGACTACAACGACGATTTCTTTGTATCCTGACTCTGCAACCATCTTAGCTGCCTTTCTAATTTTTTCGCCTGTAGCAAGGTCCGCTCCGCCGAACTTTATGACAGCTCTGTTAGCCATTGTTTTCGTCCTGCCTTTCGGCGAGTTTTTAGGTTCTAGCTTAACACGTCCTCCATACTGTAGATTCCAGCCTTTGTTTGCTTGCATATCCACTCAGAAGCGTAAAGGGCGCCTTGAGCGAAAACGCTGCGTGAGAAGGCCGTATGTTCAATTCGGATCATCTCATGCGGTCCAGCCACAATTAGATCGTGTATTCCAGCTACCCCGCCTGCTCTAATGGACAAAATCTCGAGCTCTCCAGGCTTTCTTGGATTAATTCCTTCTCTTCCATAAACCGTTGTTGTGTATTTTCGTGCTTCTGAGATAATTTCACCCAACTTCTTAGCCGTTCCACTCGGTGCATCTTTTTTTCCAGTGTGATGAACCTCGGTTATGCTGAAGTCATAATCAGGTGGCAGACGTGCGAGGGTTTTTGAAAGCTGGAACATAATGTTTACCCCAATCGCGTAGTTTGGAGAAATGACCGCTGGAACCTTCTTGGAAATTGAGTCTTTGATTTTTTGCATCTGCTCAACCGTTAAGCCTGTTGTCCCCATGACTATTCTCTTACCTAAATTGGCTACGATTGGAAGGTTCTCAACCTCGGCTTCAGGCGTAGTAAATGATATGTAGACATCAGCTTCCTTCGCGGCGTCCTCCAAGTGAGACGGGTCCACTATCTTAACGTCTGAATTGCATATTCCAGCTTCCCGCAAGGTTTTGCCGACATTAGGGTTGCCTTTACCTTCAACTGCGCCAACGACTGTGTATCCGCGTGCAACCGCTTCTTTGATGAGGGTGCTTCCCATTCTGCCAGCTGCACCTGCCACGCAGATCTTAATCATAGGCTAATCCTCTCCAGTATCTTTCCTTGTACAGTCTCTTACTTAGGTCAACGTCGAAAAATGTTTCAACAGGCTCCAGGACCTCAGGTGTCTTTTCAAAAACAGACCTTGCCACGTTAAGAACTGTCTGTAGGCCCTTCTTGGTCATTTTTCCAAGCGGCTGTCTGCACGGTCCAGACGGCATTCCAAGAACGTTCATAAGCGTCTTGTATGGAACCGGGTTTCTTGCCTTACACGAGACTACCCCGTACGGTGTTTCCTCCTCTGTTTTGACAGTTACCATTCCAAAAAGAGGCTTAAGCGCATTGTGCAACCCTTGATACTGTTCGACATCTTTCCTCAATATTGCCTGAACAAATTTCTGTATCGGTCCAGGTGCCACATTAGAAGCAACGGAAATAACGCCGCTTGCTGCTATTTGGGGGTCCATCATCATTTCAAAGGTTTTATCATCATCTCCTGAAAGTATATCGAAGTCAGCTCCACATAATCGGCGTGTCAACCGCATGTTGTCAAGGTTTCCAGTAGCCTCTTTAACCGCGCTAACGTTTCTGAATTGGGAATGAAGAATAGCTAAATCTTGTGGAAGAAGCTGAGTTCCCGTTCTGCCTGGAATTACGTACGGGATGATTTGGATTTCAGGGAACACTTTGGCCACAGGTTCAATGTATTCTTTGCGGATCTCAATCGAGCTTGGGCCATTATAGTAAGGGTCAACTAGCAATATGCAGTTTACACCATATTTTGAAACCTCGCGTGTGGCCTCCAACGTTTCTTCCGTGTTGTTGCTTCCGGTCCCTCCTATGGTTAAAGTTTTGCCATCAACATACTCGTGAACTTTTTCAATTACTTTCAAATGCTCGTTCCACGTAAGAGTTGGGCTTTCGCCCGTTGTTCCGACAGCTAATATGCCGCTTATGCCCTCTTTTATTTGAAATTCAACTAAGCCTTTAAGTCCTTCATAATCGACTTTTCCACTTTTCTTCATCGGCGTAATTAGTGCGGTGTAACATCCGCTGAACTTGCGCATCCCGTTATTCACCTTATATTGCGTTTTTTCATCCAGTGGGATATTTATGGTTTTCGTTTTAAAATTACGATAATCGTAAAAATGAAATATTAAAGAATGACATAATAAATAACTGATGCTGAAAAATGAACTTCAAATATTTATTTTTAATATTGATGAAAAAGATTTTTCTGCTCTTCGAACTCAGTGTTCGCTAGGCTTTAAAAGAAAAAGCTGGTAACAAACGCTTAAAGAGGGCATTACATGGCAAAAACTATAGTTGCTACCGAAATGGACAGCAGGATGTTGGCTAACCTCATTAAGAGGCTTTATACCCAAAAAAGAAAGGCAGCCCAATATTAGATTTTGGCAGCAATAAATAATGATAATTTTACGATTTTCGCAAAAACATATATTTTCAGAATTCAAAATATGTACATATGGACGACATTGACCTTGAAATTCTCAAAATCCTAAAAAAAGACTCTCGCACCAAATATGTTAAAATTGCTGAATCAGTCAACCTAACTGAGGGCGCTGTTAGGAGACGCATTAAGCAGCTTATAAAAAATGGAATTATAAAGGCCTTCACTGTTGAGACAACAACGGAGTTTGAAGGCATAGTTCTTGTCGAGACAGGTCCAACAGGCACAATAGACGTTGTGAAGAACATCAGCAAGATAGCAACCAAGGTTTTTGAGGTTTCAGGAGATTATGATATAGCGGCTTTGATTCAAGCTTTTACAATTGAGGATTTGAACAAGAAAATTGATGAGATAAGAAAACTCTCGGGAGTCAGAAATACAAATACTTTGGTAAAATTAACTAGCTGATTTCACCAGTCTGATTTTGGTTTTCGTTCTTCTTTAAAGACTTCAAGTATTTTATACATTCTTTCGTATGCTTCACAAAATTCGCTGTCTTTCAAAAGTAAAGATTGAGTGTTACCGAAGAATTGTAGGAAATCCGTCGATTTTTTTTCTGTAATGTGCTGCTTTAGAGTGTTTGCATTGGAAATAAACCTTTCAAGGATTTGGACTGTAAATCTATTGTCTATTTGTATTGAAGAGTACAACAAAGGATCTTCGCTCATTACCCCTTCACTTAGGGCAAGCTGTATTGTAAAAGTTGGGCCCCCAAGTTTTTTTAAGGCATTTATGTCTTCTTGACCTATTACTGAGGCAAAGACTATATTCATAAAATGCGGAAGCGAAAGAGTTAACGCCATGGCTTTATCATGTTCTTCTACGTCGACAACGACTAACTTTGCTTTGGGAAAAACATTTTTAGCTAATTTTAGTTCATAATCTGGATTTGAAACTGGGACAAGAGCAATCTTTTCCTCAAAGGCTTCTGCGGTTCCAGGTCCAAAAAGTGGATGAATTGAAAGCGTCTTTACACCCTTCATTGCAATCTTTCTTAGTTCAAACATAACTTGAGACTTAAGAGACGATATTTCAATCACCGTAGCTAACTTTGGAATTTTCTCGGATATTTCTCCTAACACTTTTGGCGTAACATTGATCGGGGTTGACACGACTATTATTTCGGCATCTTTTACGGCTTCTATGTTGCTTCGTGCAAGCCTAACGTTCATAGATTGAGAAATAGCCTTAGCATCTTCGCGTCTTTTATCAGAGATTGTGACTTCATGTCCGCTTTTTAGGAAATAGTTTATGAACCACTTTCCCATCTTTCCTGCTCCGCCAATAATGGTTACCTTCAAACTGTTGACCTCCGAACAAGTTCGAAATGGCTTTAACGGCGAGACTTAATTATGTCCCTCTGGACTCGTTTAGACTCTTCGAGGAGAAGCTGCAAGAGATTCAGGGAGAAATTTTCGTCTAAACCCTGTTTTCTGCATTTTTCCAAGACCTTGTTTTTTAGGCTTTGCTCAACCTGCGCGTTTTCAATTGGCATTCCCGCATTCGCCTTTAATTCGCCAATCTTTTTAGACAGCTGAAGCCGCTTTTCGCATAGGTTGAAGATTTCCAACGTAACCTTCTCAAGCTGCTTCCTGATTTCTTCTATTTCGGTCTTCTCGCTCAAGATGTTTCACCAAAGCCCAAGGGCTTCTGAAATAATATGATGGCTTCTGTTTATAAGATTGAAACCGTACAAGATTCGTTGAGAGATGCGTAGAAAACAAAACGCGTTTAACAAAAACAGTTATATATCGTTAACAACTTTGAGGACTTCACTAAAATTATTCACAGATTTGTAGCCAAGTCCGCAAACCTTTTCGTTTCCTTGCATGGCACCAACATAAACGAATCTTAACCCAGCTTGTCTAGCGCACTCAGCATCTGACCAGTGGTCTCCAACAAAAAGTGTCTCTTCAGCATCAACGCCCAAGAGTTTCAGCAGATAAAAGGCCTGTTCAGGGTTAGGTTTAGGCTGATTCACGTCATCTCTCGCTGCAACCGCATCAAAATATTTGGCTATCTTAAATTTTGTAAGTATTTTTTCTGTGTACTCGTGACAGCTTCGAGTAAGGACTCCAAGCTTTAACCCTTGACGTTTCAGAGCCTTTAAGGTTTCAGGCACACCTTCAATCAAGGTTGCATTATCCGCGGATTGAAGTTCAACCTCATTCATTATCTTTGATGCTTGAGTAAGAGTGTTCGCTATTTGTTTTTCAGAGAAGCCTTTTCGCTGAAGATCTTCCACTGCAAGCCTCAGGATTTCAATTGTTAACATTTCTTCATTCAGAAGTCCGAGCGTAACGCCGTTAGACTGTAAATAAGAAATAATTTTTCTTTTCATCTCCTTAAAGGGAATAGCGGAATTAATCAGGGTACCGTCAAGATCGAAGACAACAGCTTTCAAAGGAACCATCAATCTTCAAACGCCAATACAAGTAGAAATCTTCAATTCTAATAACTTTTATCCAAATACGTTGTTCTAGAATCTTTTATTATGTCATTTACGTGTTTATCAAATACAGTGCCTTAACTAATTCTACTTTTATAAATTAAAATATATTTTATCTTATGAATAATGTGCATATAGGATCAAGAACATGAAGAAAAATATCGTAATCATAAATTTGTTCGTTTTTGTTTTTATTATTCTAATTACGTGTATTCTTTTCTCTCTTTTTTTCTCACCTCAACTATTTTCAAAAGTTGAGATTCATCTAAATTTTTATAACTATTTTACGAAGAATCCTATCAAAGAATTGAAAATTAACTTTTTCATTAATACTAATGAAAAAGATTTTCTTATATTGTCCGATGTCTCCGATAATGATGGAAAAATCGTCTACACAATATCTTTAAAGGAATATGATATTAAACCATCTGCAAAAAGTATCTCTATTTCTGGTGTTTGGGCTCTTATAAAAATAATAGGAGAAGATGAATTTTCAGTCAATAACGATAGATGGACTATAAGAGATTTAGAGTCTTTTTTCTCAAACAGTTCGGAATATTTTTTTAATAATGTTAATTTTCAGCGAATAAGAAGTGGACCAACACTTATCTTTAAACTGGATTTTTACTTGGCTGAAGCAGCAATTATTGAAGTTTATGATCCAATTTCCCAAGCGAGAGGATTGGATTCTCACCTACGGATCAACATTTTGGAAAGCAATTTCATTAAATGCGTCTGGAATAACCATGTGTTTGTTGTTTCACCAACCACAATGCAGGTATCCTTAGATGTTAAATATGTTATCTATAATACACAGCCATTATCTTTTAGAGTTTCAATTGTGGTTAACATAGGAAACAGATCGTTCGTTGACCTTACACCATATTATGTTAAAGCTTTTTCGCACAGCCTAATAGAAGAACTAGATCGAATTGTTAACAATCTAAATTCATACGGATTTGATTTAACTACCTACAAAAACGAACTTAATCGCATAAGGAAATATTTCGAACTTGCGATAGAAAGGCTTGAAAGCAATGATATTGTTTCATTTCAAAGACATATTCAATTCGCAATGAATTCTTGTAGAGACCTTTCTCTTGAAATTATTGGTATGTACACGAGCGGTGTCGTTTGGATACCAAGCTTATTTATTATATTCGTCTTTTTTGCGATAAGCTTATCCAAAATAGTCGTTGAAAAAAATTTTGTCATTTTATTCCTTATTATTCTAGCTGCTATTTTTTGTTTGTTTGTCTTAACAAATCCTTACTTGAGACTTTTTGTTTTTGATCCTTTGGTTCTTGCTCAAAGTTTTACACAATCTTTGATTTTTCAATTCTTTTTCCAATTATTGCCAATTGTGTTATTGATTGTTGCCGCTTGTTTTAGCCAAATAAGAACTTTTATGTGGGAAGTTTTCGAGGTGAGTATACGAAACCTAAAACGTAGAAAATTAAAGACATCTCTGGCACTAACAACATTGATCATAGTTACAACTTCAGCTATGTGTCTTCTAACAATTGCAGCAAGAAGACCAACACTTATGGTAGCGAATCAAAACACAATACCTATAGTTGACAGAGGATTTGTGATATACAAAGTTATTTCACAAAGACCATTTTCCTCAGAAAAGGAACCAACAAAATTATTTATCCCACTGCAGTGGTACGAAGTAGAATGGCTTTTAGAACACGAATATGTTGAGTTTATAAACGTTTACGGAATAAAGAAAATCGGACTCGCTAGAGCTGACGGCTTCGTCATTGATGGATTTAACCAGTTTAACCTTATCGTTACGAATACGACTTTTATTGATTGCTATCAAAATGTTTCTGATACACTTGGGATAAAGTGGTTTACAAGCACTGACAAAAACATGGTTATAATAGGTTCAAAAATTGCTGAAAAATATAATCTGCAAACCGGATCTGAAGTGCTGATTGATGGCAAAAGATACGTAATTAAATCAATTGTAGACGAAAAACTAGCTGCTCAGAACCTTAAAGAAATAGATGGATCCCTCTTTCTTTTTAAAGTGTATGATCAAGAAACTGGAAAAGTAGATGGAGACTCTTTTATAATTGGCGATATAGATGATTTTGACCATAATTCAATTACAGTATTTAGAGTTTCAATTATCGTGAACCGCCAGTTTGTTCAAAACATGAATCAAATTACAGAAGAAATTCTGGACTTCGGATTGGACTTCGGAGAGTCCGATGAATATTCGTATGTTGAGTCATACTTATTGCAAGTTATAATGCAACATACAGTTTATCATGTGGAGGCTGATTTGCCTTCAACTTTCATTTTTGGGGAAACACCTATTGTTCCAATGATTATCGCAATTCTAATATTACTCGTAAATATGATGGGAACAGTTTATGAGAGAAAATCTGAAATTCGTACAATACATGTTATAGGAGCAAGTCCGCTGAGAATCAGTCTCATTTTTGTAACAGAAGGTTTGATATTTGGGGTAATAGGCGGGATTTTCAGTTATATTTTTGGTTTTCTTGCTGTTCAAACTACAAATATTACTCTTCCTGAACTGGTTTCAAAAAATATTATTGGAGGCGCTCCGTTCGCTATTGCTTTTTCCATTGCGATCCTGTCTTCCTTAATTGGTTGCTTTTATCCCGCAATGCAATCTATGAAGGTAGTTGTTCCAAGTGGTAGAATGAGACATCAGTCAAAAGACATTGTAAAGATTCATGGATCACTTGCACATTTGCAGGTTCCCATTAAAATAGAGAAAAGCGAAATTGAGAAGTTTGGAAGCTATCTGGAAAATCTCTCTAGAGAAGTTAAGTTGCTTTATAAATTTATAAGCATAAGTCCGCCATGCATCGAGAAAACGAATGGTATAACAGTGTTTTCAATTACTACTGAAATGTCTGTAAAAGGATATGAAACCGCAATCTTTCAAATTCAAATCATTGTAACATCTGAGAACAATCTTAATGTAATTATCCAACCATTAGATAGTAAAAAAGTTAAAACAGAAACATGGAGCCGCATACATAAGGACAACATTAATGAATTATCACAATTTCTCAGAGAGAAAATTCTTGAATTCAAAATTAGTGAAAAAAATCTAAATTTTACTATCTAAAAAGTACTAAATAGATCAATTTGATGAATATTGAATCATCAAATCATTTTTCTAGATTGTGCCACCAGAAAGACTCAGGCTTGATTCTGCTAATTATTTCGTTGATTTCTTTTTGTTCACTATCAGTTAAAGAAAAGTTTTCATAATCTCCGACGAGACAATCTTCTTCAAGCTGTTCCAGCGTTGTTGCTCCAGGAACAATTGTATCAACCGGCTGGTTGAGAAGCCATTTCAACGCTAGTCTCGCTGGTAAAGCTCCCCAAGCCACTGGCTTCATTATTGTAACTCCGACTCCTCTGTCTCGGCAAAGCGGAATAAGAGCCTTTAATGGTTCACGTTCAACGATGTTCATAGGTACTAGGACGATTTCAAAATCGAATTTTTCAAGCGCCTTAATCAGCAATTCACTATGATGGCTGGTACATCCGATATGCCTAATCAAGCCTTGGTCTCTGGCTTCTATAAGTGCATAAAGGGCGCCTCTGCTTCCCAGTCGTTTTTCAACGTCTCTTTTATCCTCTAAACCATGAAGAAAATAATTGTCTATGTAATCCGTCTTTAAACGGTTAAGGGATTCGCGGATATGCTTTGCTGCCTCGCTTTTCGTCTTCGCTAAGGTTTTTGAAGAGACAAAAACCCTTCTTCGGTCAGCACCTAAACCTTGACCTAAAATAGTATCACTATCAGTGTAAGCGTGTGCGGTGTCAAAATAATTTACACCATATTTCAGAGCCTTTCTCACAATTTCCAAAGGCTGCTTAGTTTTCGAGGAATCGCCCAGAAACCCACAGCCGAGACCTATGACTGAAACTTTGAAACCGATTTTATCTAACTCCCGATATTGCATAGAAACTATTCTGAACCACTTTTTATGGTCAAACTATTATGCGTATGCACACTAAATTTTTAACTCACAAATTCAAACAGAAAACCTGGATCCTGTATAGAAGTGTAGTATTAAGCAACATGCTATGATAAATAACTTACCCGAAGAATACGAGACTAAAGAAATACTTTTTATGTTGCAGTGTTGCATTGTATTATTTCTAGCTATTATAATGCAGAGAGTAAAATTAAGTGCCAAAATCGTGATTGTGCCAGCTGCAAAAGGAGAAACGCAGTTGTTAGCGCAGCAGATGAGTGGAACAAAACGCGAGTATGAAAACTATCTAAAGTTGTAGAAGAAAGGAAAAGCAACTTTTCTAGTAGCATGGTAGAATGGTAGAATAAGACACTGATTAGACGTCTGCTTATTCGTTGGGATGTTTCGCTTGAAATACCGAGGATCGTTGATCACATGTCAATAGCAGCGAAATTCGTATGCTACACCAGCTTTGAAAATATTGAGGTGTGCCTAGACCGCTGCAGGCGCATGGGTTTGATACAACGCTCATCAAATATGCTAACTTCCTCGTCAGCATGAATTCGAGAAAGCCGTTATTGAAGTTGACGTCTATAAATCGCCTAATCTTTGCCTTATATGAGCGTCTTGGTTATTTAGAATCAGGGCTAGGAGAGTTCACAACATCAGGGACTTACGTTGTTGATGATGCTGATCATGTAGTAGGGTGGACAAACGGTCCGCAAGTTCTACTTATTAAGAACCCCAGTGAAAACACCAGCAAATATTAACTATTTTAGTCTTTAATTCAAGTACTTTAGACCAAAATTTGTTCTCTTTCTTCTTTTGCTATTCTGTTCTGTATGCTCTCTACTCTCACATAAAAAAATAATATGAAAAGGAATAGAGAAAAGTTGGAAATACGCACCTGATTGAAGTATTTACCGAATTTTTCATGACCAAATAGCTTCGACGTGACGTCTTAGATGTTTAGCAACGGTTTCGTAAAGTTCATACTCATGTTCCATTAAGCACCTAAGAATCCGATCGCGGTAAACCCATTCGCCACTGGCTTTTTTTATTGTGAGAACTGAGCCGTAGGTGATGTGAAGTAGTTGCCGCCCGTTGCGCTCATCTAGATAGGTCTTTTCCAAGTCGCAGTCTAAAACATTGTTCGGAGGAGGTATATGCGAAAGATCCGTTGTAACGTCGTAGGCTTTTCTGTCCTCTGCGAATCTTTGAAGCGCAAACGACACAAGTTCACGAAACAGCGAAGGATCATACCTCGCAACAATCCTCAAAGATTCCAAATAACTTGTCCCAGCGGTCTTCAAATGAATCATGTCTGAAGCAAGTCTTCCCAAGATGGGGAAGACGGAGAACTTGTCGCTACCTGAGTGGATGCTAATCTTGTAAGGGCCAAGAGACTTTGCAATGGAAACATGTTTCTTGAAGGAGCCCTCGAATTCTTCTAAATCTCCCATGTAATCTATGGCCTTTTCAAACTTTCCGACAAACCTTAGTGCCAAGCTTGTGGCTTTAACATTAAGCCTTTTCAGTTCCAAGGCAATAAAAGCATGTTCTAAAGGAGATGTGGGAACATCAGTCTCGTCAACAGACATTTCGAAGTCAAAAACTTCCTGACCAAGAACCTTCTTGATATGCCGAAAAACCTTAGCTGCAAAGGCTATAGCTGCTGAGTACTTAACAGCCATCTTGAACAGCGATTGCCGAGTAATAACAAAAAAATCGTCTCCGATAGTTACCTTTTTTCCATCGTAAATTTTTTGAAAGCCTTCAATGTCACATCCAAGGTCACACCAAGGTAAAGCTGCAAATTTTTCTTCGAGCTCTTTTAGACTATACCTCTCGACATTGTTGTCAACGTACTCTGAGGGATCAACTGTAAACATCGTATAGCCGGCGCTAATAGCTTTGTCCACATCCTCAATTGACTTTAGATGATCAGCATCAGCACCAAAGCCCTCACGATAACCCTCCTGAAAAACAGCCCAAGTTACATCATCCAAAACATCATTGAACGTTCTTCCTGTACGACTTAACTCTCGAACAGACTGCTGAGCAAAAACTGGGAAAACACCTGCTTTTACAGCCCTTATGTGACCAGGAGTGACCAACCCTATTCGGTCTCCCAACCCCACTGCTGCTTTTAATCCAGCGGTTCTCGGACGTGTAAAGGGAAACATTTTTCTTAATACACAAGCATTCTTGTGGTTACAAGGGCAAACAATGTACCTGTATGATTTACCTTTTAGGTTGAATTCATTGCTTTCGGCAACGTCAATTTCCATGCCGAGATTCTGTCTTGACACAGGCGAGATTATAACAAGCTTTTTCCATAAGCCAGTATGAATCATGAAAAATATAGATCCTTTCTTCTTAACCACGGATTTTTCGAAAACCTTTAACTGATATCTTTCAGAGTAAATGCGCCTAAAGTGATCAACTACAGCCTTCATTTTTTACCTACCGCCAATTTATTGAATCATTACCCAAATTCCAACGAAGTAGAACTTTTTTGGCGCGTAACATTTCTTGGCAACTACTGAAGATACACCACTTGAAAGACGTAACTTTAGATTCAGCGTCCGCTTAGTTCAGCCGAAAAATATTAGTTTTCTTCTTGTTTTTCAACTATTATTTTACATCTAGTAACCATTGCAGCGATCACACCTAGCGCCGCCATCCAAGGAGCCAATATTGCGCCAATAAGACCGACTGTCACGGGGATTTCAAGCAGAGTTTCATCTTTTTCGTTTTTTACAATTATCTTTGTAATGTTGCCTTCGTGAATCAGCTCTTTAACTTTCCTGACAAGGTCGTCAGAAGATACCGAATAAACTTCTCTAGATGTTTTTTTGGTTGAAGCGCCACAGTTTGGACAAAAGTTCATTGTTTCAGAAACTTCTTTTCCACAACTTTTACAAAACATATGACAACCTCTTTAAGCACATTGAAAAATTTTATAAAAGGCTCAATATAAATACATACCAAAAAATCTTTTATGTCCTCAAAATCTTTCTAAGCATAACAGCATCAACACGTGGTTCGTAATAGTTCCTGAGAACCTTGATGAATTTGTAACCGTGCTTGGAATACAATCTACGTGCTGGAATGTTGTCTAATCGCACCTCAAGATATACCGTTCTAATACCCTTTTCAGACAAGATAGATTCAAATGCATCCAGAAGCTTGCCACCAGACCCCTTTTTCCTATATTCCTTCTTAATGTCTAAAGTGTAAACATGCCCAGCCGTTTCACAGCCTAAAATTTCTACGGCGCCGATGATAAAGCCGACGATTTTTTCATCAACCAACGCAACGAGAGAAACAAAGTCAGAAGACTTCAGACAATATTCCAGCTGTTTCTTTGTAAAAGCCTCACTTGTAAAGCATTCCTCCTCAATCTCAACAAGCGTGTCCAAGTCTTCAACGGTTGCTTTGCGGATTATAAACTTCAAACAGAGTCCCAAAAGAATACATTAAAGTCACTATATTTTAAGTTAAATGAATAAAAATGAGGTCAACGAAATCTTAACACGTAGATGTCACCGTTAACTTCACGTAACAACGAACTAATGATTCTATCCACAACTTTATATGTACGCCCAAGGAAAAGAAGGTGGCTGCAACAGTTCTCCGTACAATCCGAAGATCCGAATCCCATAATCGAAATTTTAGCGTAAAAAACTTCTTTTAGACATTTATTGATTTTACATTCCATTTTTTGCTCAGCAGTGCCTGCCACAACAGCTTTTACACTCGCATTCTCGTCAGATAAAAGATAGTCTACGTGCCATTTTTTGGTTTTTTGCTTTCTAATATGCCTTCGAATTCGTCCACCAAGACTTAGAGCTCCCTTACCCAAAGCGGAACCAGTATAAACGTAATATCCCTTTTCGAAATTTTTGACACCTAATTTTCCAACAGAAATTTGCTTATTCGCTTTCATATAGATCAACAAAACATAGTACCCTTTAATGTCTGAAATCATTTCGAGGGCAGACAGCACGCTTTTAACGGATTTTATCCCGACACACATTGTTTTCATAGGTATTGCTCTGCTGGGATCCTTACTGTAACGGGTAACAATAATGTCGAAATAAAGAAATAAATCTTAAAGTAGTCCATCAATAAAGAGAAATTGAGGAATCCTAAAGATGACCCCCATTCTTCGCAACGAAGTGACTTTAAGATTTCTAGGCGTGTTCAAAAAAGCCTACGGAAATGACCAATTATCCTTAAGGGTTAAAGATAACGAAAAGCTTAGAGGTATAATTGAAAGGCTAACAAAAGTCTCCCCAAATCTAAAAAAGGTGCTTGTAGATCCTGAACTTGGCACGCCCTCACCAAACGCCATTATACTCATCAATGGCATAGAAGCCCACTTGCTGAATGGTCTGGAAACCAAATTAAAAGACAAAGACGAAATCGTTTTTATTCCCATAATTCACGGGGGATAAACACTTGTTTTTTGGAACAAAAATTTGAACCAGTGTTACTTGAAGACGAATGAAAATTTTATCCGCAATGATTTGTTTGTCACATTCTCATTATTGGGGTGCTGGAACAATGAGAATTACATGTTTACCTATTCTTAGTTATTTTGTTATGTACTTACGAGGGTTAGATTCAAAGACCTTTTTACACCTCAGTGAGCAAAAATAGTACGTTTTCCCATTATAACTTGTCTTATACGTGGTTGAAGCATCAACTATCATTCCACAAACAGGATCCTTTAACGTTGGTTGCATCATCAAATGTTCCTCCAACCCTCTCGGTTCATATTTCTTTAATGTTTGACTGTTAAGCGCCACTATGACGGTGCTTAGCGACATCAACACTGCACCAACAGCAGGACTTATGATTATGCCTAA
Organism: Candidatus Bathyarchaeota archaeon; assembly: GCA_018397065.1. Taxonomy (GTDB): domain Archaea; phylum Thermoproteota; class Bathyarchaeia; order Bathyarchaeales; family DTEX01; genus JAGTRI01. The sequence continues at coordinate 66,534 of JAGTRI010000003.1, read as the reverse complement.
TCCTGAAAAAAGGCCAGAGGCAAGAGGAATCGCTAAAATATTGTATCCAGCTGCCCACCAAAGATTTTGAACCATCTTAGAATATATCTTACGCGCTAGATCAGTGACCTTCACTATGTCCCTTGGGTCGTTTTTTACCAGAATTATGTCTGCGCTTTCAATGGCTACGTCTGTTCCAGCTCCAACAGCAATTCCTAAGTCAGCAGTTACAAGAGCAGGAGCATCGTTTATTCCATCTCCAACCATGGCAACTTTAAGCCCCTTTTCTTGTAAATGCTTTATTTTTTCTGCCTTTTTATCTGGCAAAACTTGGGCGAAGTACTCATCGATTCCAAGTTCCTTTGCAACATTCTTTGCAGTCTCTTCACTGTCGCCGGTAAGCATGAAAACTTTAACTTTATTTCTTTTAAGTTCCCTAATCGCGTCATACGATTCTGGCCTTATCAAGTCGGATAGACCGAAAACTCCAGCAATAGAATTGTCAACTACTGTGACCACAACCGTTTTTCCCTGTTTCTGCAAAAGCGTAACTTCTAATTTGTTTACTTCGACTCCAAGTTCTCTAAGAAGGTTTACGCCTCCAACATAGACATCCTTGCCATCAACTTTTCCATATGCTCCAAGTCCAGGCAAGGTTTTGTACTCATGAACTTTTCGTATTCTCAACTCTTTTTTTCTGACATAGTCAACGATTGCCGAGGCTATTGTATGTTCCGAGTTAAGCTCTACGGCTGCTGACAGCTCCAAAAACTCTTCTTCTGGAATATATGAAATAACGTCTGTTACTCCGAACTTGCCAAGAGTCAATGTGCCAGTTTTGTCAAAAACGATGGCATCCAAGTCTTTAACCATCTCGAAGGCTTTTCTATCACGAATTAAGATTCCGTTTTTTGCCGTTATTGAAGTTGATAATGAAACCACAAGAGGGATTGCCAAACCAAGCGCATGCGGACAGGCAATGACAAGTACAGAAACAGCAGCCTCAAATGCAAAATCTGTTTTTCCTAAGCTAAACCATACAATGTATGTCAATATACTCGAGAAGAGTGCCACATAAAATAATAATGCAGCTGCACGGTTAGCCAAATCCTGTGTTCTTGACCTGCTCTCTTGAGCTTGCTGCACAAGCCTTAAAACTTGGGCAATGTAAGTTTCTTTTCCGGTCTTCAAAATTCTTATCTTGACTGCTCCTTCGCCATTAATTGAGCCTCCGATAACCTTTGAGCCCACTTTTTTATGAACTGGGTTTGACTCGCCAGTTAAGAAAGCCTCATTTACAGAGGATTCTCCTTCGACCACTTCGCCATCTGAAGGAATTTTTTCTCCTGGGCGAACAAGTGCAACATCACCTGTTTTAAGCTGAGAAACAGGAACATCTACGATTTCTCCATTATCTAACACATGTGCGGTTGTAGGCATAACCCGGGCTAGCTCTTCCAAAGCCTTAGAAGCGCCAAGTATGCTTTTTGCCTCTATCCAATGACCAAGAAGCATAACGTCAATGAGCGTCGCGAGCTCCCAAAAGAGGTCTTTGCCAGTTATGACCGTTGGAAAAAGGATTGTGCCAGCAGAGTAAAAGAAGGCTATTGAAATAGCTGTGCCTATGAGGGTCATCATGCCCGGCTGACGGTTCTGGACTTCTTGGTACAGTCCTTTTATGAATGGGAGTCCACCGTAAAGGTAGACTGTTAATGAAAGCAGGAACAACATCTCTTTCTGAAGTGGAAGTATTAAAGAAAAATTGAACCAATGTTGAATCATCTCAGAAAGAAGCAGGATTGGAACTGTAAGTATGAGTGAAAACCAAAATTTTTTCTTAAATTCCTCTATGTGGTGAACGTGCCCTGCATGGGAAGACGAATGAGCTCCATGAGGTCCACAGCTACTCATGTCATGTTGATGGCTCATTCCAGTTCCCCCTACATTTTTGGATACTTATGAGACCTGTTGCTAAAAGTAAGATTGAGAGAATAGCGACTTCTTGGAATAACTGTTTTCATTATTTTTTAGGTCTCCTCAGACTATAATGGCGTTATAGAAATATATAAATGTATCTTATTAAGATATATCTATAGATGTAATAATGTCTGCTGAAAAATTCGAGGATACAATCTCAGACTTTTCAAGATTCTATATACTCATAATTCTCTACGAGTCTCCATCCCACGGATATGCCATAATCGAAAAATTCAGAACAAGACTTGGAAAAGACATAACCCCCAGCTTAGTATACCCGTTCCTACGAGATCTCGAACGACGTGGACTCATAAGACACATAGAAAAGCCTGTGGGAAAGAAAAAAAGAAAGATTTACGAGCTCACAGAAAGAGGCAACCAATTTTGCAAAAGAATCTTCAAGCGCTTCGCAACCATAATTTCAGCCGCCCTCGAACCGAATCTTCTTGTCTGTACAAATTGTGGATGCAAAATCCTCGAAGGTGGCCATTATGAGGTTATCGATGGAAAAAAAGTTGCGTTTTGTTGCAGCCACTGCGCCGCGTCCTATAAAAAAGGATTATAAAGAGAAGCGAATAAAATCGGAAGCTATCGATGTCTTTGGAAAACTGGGCTATATTCTGCGTATTGCGTTTTAAATTGATTCAAGGAAACCAGCTAGCTTAAGGTTTCTCATCAAGGGTGTTGCAATCATGGTTGTAATAATAGCCTGTAAAAGTCTTACTCCAAAATAGAAGAAAGGCAAAGTGAGGAAAGAAAGCCTTAAAGCCTCAATGCTCATAAGGAAAAGCCCTTCGTAAACTTGCGGAAGCCCAAAGATGAGGTTACCCAAGGCATTATCCGCCTCATTGCCAACAAACGCCAAAACGAAAAACATTATGATATCATTATAAAGAGGATGTCTTGCCTCTGAAATTTTTTTCGTGAGAAACTCGAAAAGGCTTCCTAAGACGCCTAAGAACAATCCGACAATGTAGCCTCCGCCAATAATTGCGCTTACACATGACAATGCAAAAGTTATGACACTCCAAAGTCTCCTTTTTTCTGGCATAATGCAAATGAGGACTATACAAGCTAACATGCCTATGCCTAACGAAAACCAGCCGTACCCGATTGATGACACAAAAGGCAACATTTCTTTCGAAACAAGGTTCAGCTTAAAGGTTGACCCTAAAAAGTCAAATTGGTATTTTGGATTTCCGATTGTCACTATAGCCCAAGCGTTCACAAGCATCAAGACCGCGGCAACAGCTAAAAGAATAAAGGTTGCATCGAGAAACCTCTTTTTCTCTTTTTTATCACTAACATTTTCTCCACTCGAAATCCCATTCTCTCTCTTTTTTAGGAGATAAACAGAAGGCAAAATGAGGATTAATGCGCCAATCTTGTCCCACATGGCGAAAAGTCCAACATAAAAGTTCTGGTCCCAAGGCTGAGTTGCAGGAAGAAACCAGAAAGCCAGTATCACTGCTGCCAATGTAGAAGCTGCAATTTTCCATTTTCCTCTATATATTAGTCCTACTGTAAATGCATTTATAACAGGCGAAGGTAAGAAAATCAAGCTCGTAAGACTAGGTGAACCTGGCGGCAACATCCAAGCTATGAAAGCCCCCATAAGAGCTGTAAAAGCGCCTAGGTACGGTCCCATTATTAAGCCGAAAATTGTGGCCATAAGTGCTTCTATCTGGATTGTCACGGGGGAAGCAGCTCCCTGAGCTACTTTGATGCCTGGCAAGAAGGACATAACGTAATACAATGCTGACAGTAATGCGACCATAGCTGTTTTTCGAGTAGTTAGATGAACGAAGTGTAACATTTTGGAATCCAATGTAATTTATTACACATCCTTATTAAGCTTATCATGACAAGTAGACGGCATAACAGTAAAAAGTCTTAGACCACCCACTTATGTGATACTATTGCACAAAAATTCCGCTTCGCCTAAGTTATCTAAAAATATAATATTACTAAGTTAACTAAAATATAATATTTAGATTCTTGCGTAATAAAAGGCAGTAGAAGGAAGTGGTAACATGCGTGCGGCAATCCTTCACGGAATTAGGAATCTTAACCTAGGCAATGTACAGTCGCCGGAGTATTCTGCTGATGAGGTTCTGATAAAAGTCCATGCAACGGGAATTTGCGGTACAGACATCCACATTTACAGGGGCGAATGGAAGACTAATACTCCAATAATTTTGGGGCACGAGTTTTCAGGTGTAATCGTTGAGGTTGGAAGCAGCGTTAAAGACATCTTAAAAGTTGGAGATCCTGTTGTTGTTGAGCCGAACATACTTTGCGGAGCATGCCATTTTTGTCGTATGTCAGAACGGAACTATTTCTGCGAGAATCTGAAGGCAGTAGGGGTAACAATTAACGGTGCCTTTGCAGAGTATGTGAATGTTAAAGCAGAAAATGTGTATAAATTACCTAAAAGAGTCGGTCTAGACGAGGCAGCTCTAATTGAACCATTGGCCTGTTGTGTAAGGGGTATAGACCAAGCTGGAATTAGAGCTGGAGATACTGTCGCAATAATTGGTGCTGGTCCTATTGGGTTACTCCTTCTACAACTTGCAAAGCATTCTGGAGCCTTAGTAGTAATTCAAACAGACATTGAAGAAACAAGGCTTAAATTGGCTAAAGACCTTGGAGCGGACTATACCGTATGCGTGGCTAAGGAAGACCCAGTCGAAGCCATAAAGAGTCTAACAGATGGCTACGGAGTCGACGTGGCAATAGAGGCAGTAGGAAGCATAAACGCGATAACTCAGGCTATGAAAGTTACACGTAAAGGTGGAAGATTAAACATTTTCGGAGTTGCACCTCAAGAGGGAGTTTGGAATGTAAAGCCTTTCGATTTATATGACAAGGAGCTGACAGTTACAACTTCTTATCGCAGCCCCTTCACGTTTCAAAGGGCTGTGAAAATTGCTTCTTCTGGCACAGTGAAATTGAAGCCTCTTATAAGCCACATCTATAAACTCGAAGAGATACAAAGAGCTTTTGAAGTTGCAGAGAAAAAACTAGAAGGTGCCATAAAAGTTCTAGTCAAGCCATAATTGAAATATTCGTTGCAACAGAACGCGTATTTAATGTGCTATGGCGAGGGCAACAATCGTAATGGCTACCATTTATGAACGCGAATGAATAAATACCAATTCGGAACTCTGATCCTTCTCTTTTTCATTTAGTTTTTGGTTCGATTCTTTTATGTGTGGTTCAGAATGACAGAAGAACTCAAATACTCTTATTTGTTCATAAAGCATCTTAAAGAAGGAACGTTCTATGATAATTGACGCTCACGCTCACTTGGGTTACGATTATGTCTTCGAAGAGGACTTCATTCTTGAGAATCTTGTTTCCAAAATAAAGCAAAACAAAGTTGACATAAGCATAGTTCAGCCTGGAACCGTTCTTGACTTAAAAGGCGTCATTAAACAGCACAACGCAATAGCAAAGCTTTCTAAGAAAATGTCTGGAAAAATACTTGGAATGGCAAATCCCAATCCCCACCTTCCAACAGAAATTTACTGTAGAGAACTTAGAAGGTGCATAAAAGACCTGAGATTTGTGGGAGTTAAGCTTCATCCACTTGCTCACGCTGTTAATCCGAAGGGAGTCAATGGAAAAAAGGTTTTTGAATCTGCACTTGACCTTGGTGTTCCTGTCATGGTTCATACTGGAACTGGCGGGCCTTGGGCTCTTCCTTCAACCTTAATTTCTGTGGCCATGGAGTTTCCAAAGCTAAAAATAATCCTGGCTCACAGTGGTGGGCAATTGTATTCAGATGAAGCGGCTTTAGCAGCGAAGCTTTGTCCAAACATTTATCTTGAAACCAGTTGGATTCCAAGCATAACATTACTTTCATTTGGTAAAAACATAGGTGTAAACCGCATAATGTTTGGTTCAGACCATCCGGAGAACATACCGTCTGAGCTCGCTAAATACAGGACTGTCGGCTTCACTGACGAAGAACTAAAGTGGTGTTTGGCCAAAACAGCAGCGAAAGTATTCAACATAGCTACAACAGAATAAAACTAAAAGGCAAGTTTGTTGCCCAAAAATTGAAAGTAAGCCTTATTACGGATAAGTTTAATAGGCACGCGGTCATTCCTCAAAGGTCAAGCAGGAAGCAAAGCTTTCGGAATTTAACTTCTGAACAAAACTTTGTTCTTGCAGACCAAAACAAAAGGAGTGAAAAAAGTCATGGAAAGTCGTGAAATGCACAAGGCTGTCTGTGCAGAGTGCGGTAAAGAATGTGAAGTTCCCTTTAAGCCCGACGGCACAAGACCAGTTTACTGCAGAGAATGTTATGCTAAAAGAAGACCGCAAAGACCAAACAGGTCATATCGAAGATACTAAATAACACGTAAATTGGCTCTTTTAGATTCATATTTTTTAATCCTAAATATTTTTTTTAAAAAAGGTCAGACAACTGGCTTTTACAATGTTGAATTTTAATGGTTAACCTTAATTTTTTGGCAAAAATGGGATAATGTTGTTGCCAAGAAGTCGCTGGCTCTTTTTATTTTATTCTCAGCTTATATTTTTTAGTGATCAAAAAATGGAAAATGCGTCAAAGAAATACTAGTGGATCTTATTATTCCATTAGTTCTTCGACTTCCTTTTTTCCTTCTTCAAGTTCCTTTTCTTGTTCCTTATCTTCCATCAAAAGTAGGGTTTGGAACTCTCCAACGTGAGCCTTTTCTTCTTTCGCTATGTCTAAAAGAATTTTCTTAATAAGCTCATTCTCAGTCATAACTGCCATTTGTTCGTATAGGTTTATGGCATCTAACTCAGCAATTACGCCGACTCTGAGAATTTCCTTGTCCAAATCTTTTTTGTCAATTTTGTCAAGATTTAAGGGTATTTTCGACAGCACCTTTTTTCACCTCCCAATCATGTTTTTTAAGGTAAAATCATTCCGTAACATAAGTTCAATTAATCACTATTTATTTTTATTCCATAAACTTTTGTAATTTGCCAATAAACTTTTCATTTCTCTACTTGTATTTTTGTGTTCTAAAAAATAGAATTATACACCCTTAGCCATATTTCTTTGTTGGTGTCTAGGCTGAGCAGAAAATACGGTTACATCGTCATTATTCTCACTATATTATTCTTGGTGTACGTTTGGACATCTAAGTTTGGAGCTAATATTCCGTCATCTGAAGGGTACGTACCACTTCTCAAAGAAAACGCTTGGTACCTAGTTTATCTAGGTCTAATCGCAACAGCCTTTGCTTTAGTTTCTCTTTTTTTAGAATTTAAATTATCAAGCTCAGCTGCTTTCGTAGGGTGGATATTCTATTTTCCTGTGCTTTTCAACACTTTAGTTCCAATGTTTATTTTGTTTTTCTCAATAATAGGAGTATTCTACACTCCATGGCTTGTATTCACGGATTGGCCCTTAGCCAACAGCCTCATTAATGGCGTAATACGATTTCAAAGCGAAACTTTCCATACGTTTCTGGATGGGTTGGGCTACACTTTCATTTTTTTCGGTCTTATTATTTACAGCGTAGGGTTGTTCCAATTGTTATCGCACGCTAGGGAAGAACGAACAATAATGACAAACAGATTGTACAGCATTTCTAGGCACCCTCAATACCTTGGCATTTTCATGTGGACCTTGGGCTTTGCAATGATAGGTTGGCGGCTAATTAATTATTTGATGTGGCTTACACTCTGCTATTCATACACGCTTTTAGCAGAATTTGAGGAATCAGAGCTGGAAAAGAAATTTGGCCAAAATTACGTTGAGTACAAAACCAAGGTTCCATTTATGTTACCATGCTTGAAGGTGAACACTAGACTTGTTTCGAACATGCTGTCAAACAGGAAAATACGATTTTTGGCATATACAATTCTTTACGTTTTGTTGTTATTCGTTTTTTACTTCATTTTTGAGCCGTATGTCGTGTTGTATAGGTAAGCTTTTCGCGCTCTTAAGGGAACCGAGACTATAATCCTAGCAGGAAAAGTATTATTCCAACTATCAAAGCGAACAATGTTGTGAATATTTGAACATTTATGGTGTCTTTAACTGAGTACGAAAGCAACGGCAATAATCCATGGCCATCTTGGGATAATGTGTTAACTAGCAGAACTGAGAAGGGAATTAAGCCCTTTGAGAACAAGGCGACAAAAAGGAGATGAGGGCCAGACTCAGGTATTATGCCGATTAACGCTGCGAAGACGATTAACGTAAGTTTCGGCAACCCAGAAATCATGGGTTCTAACTCAAAATTTCTTACCAAAAAATCAAGAACAAATATTGTGAAGAATATCCAAAGGAAAAGTTTTGGTATATGCTTTTTGAAGATGTGGACATACGCATGTTCTTTTAAGAAATGTTTGAGGGTTATTTCTTCGTCGTGGATTTCTATCTCGCAAGGCTGCATTGTCTTAAGGTTAATTCTCTTCGCTATTCTGTCCGCAATAAAACCGCCTACTATGCTAAGAAGAACGCATACGCCAAAAATTAGCATAGCTGCCTCAGGGATCATGGCTAACATTACGAAAGCATCGTCTCCAGCGGTTGAAAGCATAACAGCTACTAGGGCTCCGAAACCTACTAGTCCGTGGGTGTAAAGCGAAACTATGAAGAACGCGTCTGTGCAGCCTGGAATCGCTCCTAAAAGCGAGGCTATCACTATTTGATTCACGTGGTTCTCCGTTATCTTTCTTCTAATTACGTTTTTGAACCTTATTTCAATAAACTCAACTACGACCATCATTGCTGCAACCAAAATGATTATCTGAATGGTTTCCGAGAATACGTCAAGAACATCGTCAAACATGCTGTTTTTCTCCGCATCTTCCGGCATGGAAAGTGGTTTTCTGGCATGGGCAAATCAACGGATGCTTAAAAACTTGGCAAACCTTGTTGACAAGGGTTTCTGAAACATAATGCTCTAACTTGGCTGCTTCTTCGCAAGCTTTGGAAGCCTCATAATTTAAGGCGTTAACAAATAAAACTTCCAAAAGCCGATGGTTTCTCAAAAGCCTCTGAGCCTCGTAAACCCCTTTTTCAGTTAATCTAATCTCACGGTAAGGACTGTACTCGAGGAATCCTTTCTCAGCGAGCTTTTGAACAGTCTCGGTCACCGTTGCCGGTTGAACCTTGAAACTTCTGGCTAAATCAGTAGTTCCAACAACTCTTGACTCTTCATAGTATCTTCTATAAATCAAAGTCAAATATTTACCTTCAACCGCTGTTAGCTCACGCTTAACCATCAAGTTTTTCGCCCAAAGAAAAACTTAGGTTCAACCTAAAAAACATTACGTGGAATGCAAAGGATTTCAACGTAATAAAACGATGAATGTAACCTTCAAACCACAAAAATGTAAAAACGAAATTATTCTGTGGAAATTCCAGTATTACAAGAACGCATAAAGAATATGGTGGGGCTGGTCGGATTTGAACCGGCGGCCTTTCCCCGGAGTCAAGTTTTGCTTGCTCCTACGGGTTTCTCCGTGCTCCAGAACTTCTTCATCCCATGTTCTGGTCCGCAAACCCGTGTTGCTTTCTGGAGCCCTTAACGGTTAGGTCTTGTTTTCTAACTGTCGTCATACCGTACTAGACTACAGCCCCACAACCCAACATTTTTTTGAGAATCAACATATATGCGTTACGTTCGTAAATTGGCAATTCAAAACGAAAGGTTAAAAAACCGCTATTCAAAAATATTCACGGGTTGCCGGCCATAGGGCGTGGGACCCACCCGAACCCATTCCGAACTCGGAAGTTAAACCACGCTCCGTTCCTGGTGGTAGTGCAGTCTTCGGCTGTGCGAAGCCAGGAAAGCTGGCAACCCACTTATTCACTATTTCCTATATCTTTTTGAACAGTTAAAGTTAAAAACTACGCTTTTGCATTAAATTCAAACCAAACTTGGAGATCTTGGAGAACAATGGACATGAGTCTCATTGAGTTTTTAGAAACTAAGGCGAATGTTTTGAGGCTACATAGCATTAGGGCCACAACTAAAGCCGGCTCAGGGCACCCTACGAGCTGCATGTCAGCAGCAGAGATCGTGTCAACACTGTTTTTTAAGGAAATGAGTATCGACCCAGAAAACCTGGACTGCATAGATAATGATGAGTTCATCTTATCAAAAGGTCACGCTGCGCCTGTTCTGTACGCAGCCCTAGCTGAAATCGGCGCAATTCCCAAGGAAAAATTGTTGACTTTAAGAGAGTTCACCTCTGAACTTGAGGGACACCCAGTTCCGAGAATAAAGGGCATCAGAGTCGGCACAGGCTCTCTCGGGCAGGGCCTAGCTATCGGCGTAGGCATGGCATATGCAAAAAAATTGCTTAACATAAATCGCAGAGTCTACGTTCTTTTAGGCGACGGGGAGATGGCAGAAGGCTCTGTGTGGGAGGCAATTAACTTTGCAGGTCGAATTGGGCTTTCTAACTTAACCGCTGTTGTTGACGTGAACAGGCTTGGGCAAAGTGGACCTACGTTGTATGAGTGGCAAGTGGACGCGTATGCTAAGAGGATTGCGGCTTTTGACTGGGATGTTTTCGTCTGCAACGGCCACGATGTTAGAGACCTTTTAGAAGCCTTTAACAAGGCCAAAGAATCGAATAGGCCTTCTTTCATTGTTGCAAAGACAGTGAAGGGTAAAGGCGTCAGCTTCCTCGAGAATGCTGATGGACGACATGGAAGACCCTTAACAAAAGAAGAGCAGATAAAAGCTGAAAACGAGTTAACACCCAAAATTAAGGAAATCAAATATAAGCCGACAAATTTTGTTAAAGCATCTGTACCTCCATGTAATTCTTCGCAAAAATTTTCGATCGAGACAAACTATAAACTAGGCGAAAAAGTGGCAACCAGAGCAGCATACGGCAAGGCTTTACAAAAGCTGGGAAAAATGGATAAGAACATTGTTGTTCTCGACGGCGATGTCCAAAATTCCACATTTACCATCAACTTCTTCGAGGAGTTCCCCCAGCGAAGCCTCCAATGCTTCATAGCTGAACAGAACATGGTCAGCATAGCAGTTGGGCTGCAGACTCATGGCTTTAATGTGTTCCTTTCAAGCTTCGCATGCTTCTTAGCCAGAGCCTACGACCAGTTTAGGATGGCTTCGTATTCAAGAGCAAACCTGAAAGTCACAGGTTCTCACGCAGGAACTTCAATAGGCGAGGACGGGCCTTCTCAGATGGGGCTTGAGGATTTGGCGATGTTCCGAGCCATAATCAACAGCGTAGTTCTCTACCCATGCGACGCCGTAAGCAGCGAAAAACTTACGTGCATGATGGCTAACTACAGGGGCATTTCGTACCTTAGGACCACGAGACCCTCAACTCCCGTAATCTATGACAACGCAGAGGAGTTCCACATCGGCGGCTCCAAGGTTCTCAGGCAAACAGAAAATGATAAAGCAACAATTGTTGCAGCCGGCATCACACTTCACGAAGCCTTGAAGGCACATGAAATTCTTGCACGAGACAATATTGCAGTTAGGGTCATAGACTGTTACTCTGTTAAACCTTTAGACGTCGCTACCCTGACAAGGGCGGCTAAAGAAACTGGACACGTTGTAACTGTTGAAGACCATTACCCAGAGGGAGGAATCGGAGAAGCCGTCGCTGCTTTGGGGTTACGTCCAACTATCCTTGCTGTTAGAAAAATGCCACATTCTGGACCGCCTGAGATGCTTCTTGCAGAGCAAGGAATAGACGCAGACGGCATAGTCAAAACGGTTAAGAACATGATAGGTTGAGGCTTTTTAGACTCGAACCTTTTTATTCATCTTAGGAATAACATATCCAACATTCAGAATACTTAATCCCGTAATACTGCGGAAGAATAGAGAAATGAATGAGAGTATTTCGGGTTACAAAGGAAGGGTTCTAGACGTCCTCGTAAAATCAAAAGTCCAAGTGGGCGATCTCGTCCGCATAAACAAAGACGACATCACATATGAAGGCATACTTATTCCACGTTCTGAACTTGGAGACGACAAGCACATCGTAATAAAAATCAGATCAGGATACAACATCGGAATTGAAGTAACAGAAGAAACCAAGGTTACAAAAATAGGCGTTGAGAAAGCGCCCGCCTTCACACCGCCAGCACCGCCCGCTCAGAAACCCGGTCTTCCCAAAGTCTCGATTATCAGCACTGGAGGAACAATCGCGAGCAGAGTTGACTACAGAACAGGCGCTGTTAGACCTGCAATTTCAGCAAGCGACCTTTACAGCATCGTGCCTGAACTTTCCGACGTTGCAGCGATAGATACGCAGATACTTTTCAGTGTCTTTAGCGAAGATTTAACGCCTAAGCATTGGTCAGAACTTGCTGTAACGGTTGCAGAGCACATTTCCCGAGGCGTAGACGGGGTTGTTGTGACGCATGGCACAGACACAATGGGCTACACCGCAGCGGCTCTAAGTTTTGCGCTTCGAAATCTTCCTGTACCGGTTGTCCTCGTAGGGGCACAAAGGTCAGAAGACAGACCGAGCTCAGATGCAGCTTTAAACCTTATTGGAGCTGTTTCAGCAGCAGCTAAGGCGCCGTTCGCCGAGGTTGTTGTTGCCATGCATGAGACAATATCAGATGAATCTGTAGTTCTGCATCGAGGAACGAAGGTGAGAAAACTTCATACAAGCCGAAGGGACGCCTTCAAGACGGTTAACGCTCAGCCTGTTGCAAAGGTTTTAGACAATCAAATAGTTATGTTGACAGACGATTATCAGAGGCGGAGCAAGGAAAAGAACATCATTTTGCAACCTAAGTTTGAAGAAAAAGTCGCGCTGATAAAGTTTTATCCAGGAATGGATTCGAAAATCATCGACTGGCACGTCGAGGCTGGCTACAACGGCATCGTTCTTGAAGGAACTGGGCTTGGTCACGTTCGCCAAGCCATTTTTCACAGCATCAAAAAAGCTATTGAAAAAGGCGTGATAGTAGCTATGGCTTCGCAGTGCATTTGGGGAAGGGTGAACATGAACGTTTACACCACGGGTCGAGACTTGGTTGCGATGGGCGTAGTTCCGCTTCAAGACATGCTTGCGGAGACCGCTCTTGTTAAGCTTATGTGGATCTTAGGGCAAACTCAGGATAAAGAAAAAGCCAAAGATCTTTTAGCAACGAATTTGGCCTATGAAATCTCCTCAAGGACGGTTGACGTGAACTGAATGTGAATTTTTGGAGAACGACAAAATATGAAGGTTGATTTTTCCGCTGTGGGCTTAAAAGTAGGCTTAGAATGCCACCAGCAGCTCGCCACTAAAGAGAAGCTGTTCTGCGCATGTAAGCCTGACCTTTTCAAAGGCGAACCTGAGATAACGTTTCTGCGAAGGCTAAGGCCAACTCAAAGCGAACTTGGACAAACCGATCCAGCTGCATATTTTGAGTTTCTGAAGGGAGTTAAAATCCTGTACGAGGCAGACAGCAAAACTTCGTGTCTTGTAGAGATGGACGAGGAGCCTCCGCACGAGCTGAACCGCGAAGCTTTGGAAACCGCCCTTCTAGTTTCTTTGATGATGAACGCAACCCCCGTTGACGAGGTTCATGTGATGCGGAAGGTTGTGATTGACGGTTCAAACACAACGGGCTTTCAACGAACATGTGTTGTTGGGATGAACGGCTTAATCGTTATTGATGGAAAAACAATTCCCATTCAGCACATAAGCTTAGAAGAGGACGCGGCGCGAAAGACTGGAGCAGACGGCCTAACGGTTCGTTACCGCATCGACCGACTATGCGTTCCCCTCATTGAGGTGACAACGGGACCAGTTATATATTCGCCAGAGGAAGCAAGGAAGGTTGCCTACGCAATTGGGCGGATTCTGCGAGCTACTCGAAAAGTTAAACGTGGAATTGGGACGATCAGGCAGGACCTTAACGTGTCAATTAAAGACGGCGCCTTGGTTGAAATTAAAGGCGTTCAAGAGTTAGATCTGATCTCACAGATTGTTGAACTCGAGATTCAACGTCAGCTAAGCCTTCTCAGCATAAAAGACGAACTGAAAAAGCGTGGACTAGCTGAGGACGAAATAAGGGACAATTTTATCGATGTAACGTCTGATATGGCAAAAACTGGATGTAGAGTCATCCAAAAGGCCATCAGTCAAGGCAAACAAGTTTTTGCGGTGAAATTGCCGAAATTTTCCGGTCTTCTCGGTAAAGAGTTGATTCCTAATTTGAGGTTGGGAACAGAGATGGCTGACAGGGCAAGGTTTTGGGGCAGAGTTGGCGGCATCCTTCATTCTGATGAGATTGCATCTTACGGTTTAACAGAAGACGAAATACGTCAACTAAAGCAGATATTAAAAGTTGAACAACAAGACGCCTTTATTTTGGTTGCTGACACAAAAGAAAACGCCTTCGATGCGTTAAGCGCAGTTACTGAAAGAGCCAAAGAAGCTTTGAAGGGTGTTCCTGAGGAGACTAGGGGAGCAAATCCTGACGGAACAACACGGTACATGAGGCCGAGACCTGGTGCTGCTCGAATGTATCCCGAAACGGATGTTCCACCCATTACAGTTTCGAAAGACTATGTTTCTCAACTGCGTTCACATCTTCCAGAACCGCTGGAAAAAACGGTTGAAAGATTAATTAAAAAATACGGGTTGAACGAAAAGCTGGCAAGGCAGCTCCAGGATTCCGAGTACATCACCATATTCGACGAGTTAGTTGATAGAACAAAGGTTTCACCGACTTTCATTGCGGCTACGCTTACAGAAACCTTTAAGGCTCTTAGACGTGACGGAATCGAAGTTGACAAAGTGACTGATGAGCAACTCATAGAAGTTTTTGAGCTTTTAGGCTTAGAGAAAACGTCCAAAGAAGCTATTCCAGAAATTATCAGGTGGCTCTCGAAGAATGAAGACGGTACACCGTCTGAGGCTATCAAGGCCTTAGGATTATCAATAATTTCTGAACAAGAATTGTCTGACGCTGTTGACGAAATAATCAAACAAAATGAAAACGAGGTAAGAACTAGAGGTGAAGGCGCACTTAGTTTTCTCATGGGAGTTGTTATGAAAAAATATCGAGGCAAGGTGAAGCCTGATAAAGTAAACGCGATTCTAAGGGAAAAACTGTCTAAACTGAAATAAAGGCTCGTTCAGTTAACGAATCTAAGTTTAACTATGTTCAATTTACTGTTCTTTATGGTGTTCGTCGTAGGCTTCAAGTATTACCTTAATGTATTCTTTTAGTTTTTCAGGTGTAACATCTGGGCTTATAGTTAGGTTTACGGAAATATTTGCTGTAGGAGACTTTACAGTAATCGTTTGAGCAGATGCCTCTGTTTTTGTAAGTGCCCTTGGCGTTCTTCGAATTTCTCTTAGCGGTTTAGCGATTTTGGCTTGCGTTGAAAGTTCTTCAAGTCCAAATGCGTAGGCTGTCATGTCTAGAAAGGCCGTTAGGCCAACCTTGTCAGCTCGGAGATCTCCTATAACTCTTGGAAGCTCAATTAAGGCTGTGTCTCGGCTGAGGTTTTCGCGGCGGATTCGTTCCACAAAGGCCGTTAATACTGGGTATTTTGATAAAATCTTGTTAAGCAACAGTCTTGTTTGTTCTCCATTTGGGTCTATTCTGTATGCATACGCGAATTCAGCGGCTTCACGGTTCAGTTTGTATTTTCCAGGCTCGTTTTCTTTTTCTTCAATGAAATTCCAGGTTTTCAGAAAGTTGTTGTTTCGACTGATGTTATGAAGGGTAACATTTGATTTTTCAACAACTTCGCTTACACCTACAAATTGGTTGTCTGCACCCGCATTCAAATAGCCGATCAATATGTCGCAAATTTTTGAGAAGCTCAGCCTACGGGGAAAAACTTTTGCTTCACTCAAAGATTGGTACGCTCCAATTCATTGTCCTTTATTTAATATAGAAAGATTTCTTGAATAAAATATTATAATTATCTATTGATTTAAAGGAAGTTCCATCATTATATTTTTGCGGTAAATCTTTTAAACTATATGGGCAATAAAGAAAAAGTGAACGGTTTAAATTTGATAGATTATTAAATGTTACGTTTACTGAACGGAGAGTACTGTGTTGGGCGAGAATAAAAGCAGTCTTGAAGTAATAGTAAAATTTAAGGACGTTGAAACCAGGTTTGTTGGAAAATCAGAAGACGTGATTCAATCGGTTCTAAAGTACTTTAGTAAGATTATACCAGGCTTCGAACTCATTTCAAGTTTAACCTTAACCATTGATATGGAAAACCTTTTGAAAAGTGTTAAGGATCTAATGGCTTTTACTCCAGAAGGGATTGTAATAACGGTTCCCAGAGAAAAAATGGGAGGCGAAAGAGACGTCATTCTCACTCACCTCGTTAAATCATACATTGGATTCAAAACTGGGCAAATAGGAAAAGATTCTTTAACAATGAACGAAATTCAATCCTTTACGGGTGGAAAATCTGGCACTGTTGGAGCTAGGCTTAGCGAGTTAACAAGCCTAGGTTGGGTTGAACGTGTTGGACGAGGCGAGTATCGAATTACAACTTTAGGTGTGAAAGCTTTCTTGGATGATGTACTGCCTAAGCTTGTACCAAAAGAGGAATCTAAACCATGAACGAACAAAACAAATTGAAGGTTCATCTTGAGTTTGGCGAAGCAAAAGCTGACTTTGAAGGCGACGTCAACCAAGTTTTCGACGCTGTAGTTCGCTTCTTAACAAAAATATACCCTAATCTGGAAATTATTAATAAGTTGGTCTATACCCCAGACGTTTCCAGCCTCGCAGCGAAACTTGTTGGAAAGGTAGAAGTAACCTCTGAAGGTCCAATCCTTGTTTCAAGGGACGAGTTGTCAGCTCGAGATGCAATCTGCATTGCTCTACTAGGAGCTTATGTTGGCAACAAACTTGGAAAATTTTCTAAAGATGCACTCTCTTCAGCTGAGTTAGCGAAAATCACAGAAAAAGCGCGGAAAACAATATCCAACGAGGTTCCCAAGCTTATCGACGAAGGAATCATCGAACGGACAACAGAAGGAGAATACAAACTGACAATTTCCGGTATAAGAAAAACAGAAGAAAAAATGGCCTGCCTTTAATATTTTTGAGATCATGCTCTACAATTCGTATTCATCAAACAGTTGCAGTTTTACTATACTTATCAAATTATTTGGATTGGTCCTTAGCTGGCAAAGCCTTAAATTTTTAAATTATGAAACTTGAATTTGTGGTCATATCTATGTCTGAAGTAGAAGAAAAGATTATGGAATGCATCGCAGAGGTTGAGGAGTACAGATACTACTCAATAGAGGCTGAAGATGGAATAAGACAGTTGAGGGAGCTTCAGATGATCCTTAGAAACCTCAACCGGGAAAACATTGAGGAAGCGTTGAAGAAGGCAAGACAAGTCTATCAGCTCAGCCTAGCTTACTCGAGATATGTCCCAAAAACGGTGACAAACCTTAAATACATAGTAGAATGGTTAGAAAAAAGCAGGTAAAGTCTAAAGCAACTTTTTATTATCAAAATTCGAAACTACCTTCGTTTTAGAATTCCAGATTATTTTAATTTTAACAATATGATCATTTGTGAACCAGCACTTATTGAAGATGTCAAAGGATTAGCCAATAAAGGCTTCGTACTAGTCTGCATGGTACTGGTGCGGCTGCCGGGATTTGAACCCGGGTTGCAAGCTTGGAAGGCTTGAGTCCTAGGCCAGGCTAGACAACAGCCGCAATTGTGACTATTGTTGTTTGATGTAAGAAATTCGTTTCTTCAATAATTATTAAGTTTTGTGGAAAAAATTTTGGTTAAAAACGAGCTATGCGGAATCTGGGGTGAGTTGGCTGCAGCCGTTTTCCGT
Source organism: Candidatus Bathyarchaeota archaeon (assembly GCA_018397065.1). Classification (GTDB taxonomy): domain Archaea; phylum Thermoproteota; class Bathyarchaeia; order Bathyarchaeales; family DTEX01; genus JAGTRI01. Next base: position 48,778 of record JAGTRI010000003.1, on the reverse strand, counting down.
CTTCCATCAGTGCCTGTCCAAAGGCGGCGTTAATTAGGCTGACTGCTGGAAATATAACGGGTGCATCGCTTATTGGGCCGTATAGAACGAAATCTGCTCCTATTGCTATTGGTAGACTGCTCGCTACAGATGAACATGTTAAAGTTAGTGTCTTGTCCTTTTTTTCTTTGAGAGATTTCCAAGATGAAATTGCGTTGTGTGCTCCGCATCCAACAGGCAATCCGAATTTTTCTTTGACTTCGCGGATGGCTTTACATGCTAATCCAAGTGTAGCTATGTCAATCACAACTGTGTCGATAAGCATCTTTTCAACGCCCAGAGCCTTCACTTTCGGAATCATCGCCTCCAGAAGGGCTATTCGCTCTTTCGACGAAATTATGGCTTTAGTACTGTACGTGAGAAGAAGCGCAGATTTCAAGCCAGTTTCCCGAATTTTTTCAAAAACCTTTTCACGAGTTTCAGGATTAATGGAATTCAGAATGGTTCTGTCAATTATACCTAGTTCTTTTGCACATTCTAGACCAGCTAGTGCTGCCTCTTCAGACACTGCATCAATCAACAAAGGCATACGAGTAGCATCCGCAGCGAATTCCAAATATCCATGGACGGTATCAGGGTAAGTGCACACTACATCAAGCATGGCTGAAAGTCCAGTTCTTTCAGACATCTCCTCAACCTTTGAAATTAATTCTCGAGCCTTCTCCTTGTCGAAAGATCCAGTTTTTTCGTCATTAACCAGTTTGTCGCCCTTGTAAAAGATGCTGCCGATCATAACTGTGGGGTTTTCACCAATTTCGCCACCCACCTTTATTCCACCAATGTCATAGGTCACTTGTTTTCTACTATATTGAAACACTTTTCGTCCTCCTCGGTAACATAAACCCTTATCTGTTAACTTGTATGCACATAAATTTTACTTAAACCTTTAAATGAGTTATGTAGACCACAAACAAATTTTTTACAATCCACAGTTCCACAGTGTTTCCACAGAGCCTATATAAAGAAAAAATTCTCAACATGCACGGAATAAGCACGAAACGTGGAAGAATGACCAGGAAAACTGACCCGCCTATATATGCCCCCTTCCCTCTTTCTCTTACAGACAAATTTTTATGATAAAGGTTTAGAAACAGATAGAATAATCTGTAAAAACAAAAAACTTTTTTATTAAAAATTATTTGGCACATTTCTTTAGGAGAACAGTCAGTTTTCTGCAAGCATCTTCTGGCTGATGCAAGTCTAATCCGACCACTGGGATTGTGTAGCCAAGTTTTTTCAATTCTTCAAATAAGGCTTCAAGGAATAATCCTTTTTCTTTTTTATATCTTGTTTCGCCATCAATACTTCTTGGAGTGCAATTCACCCCACAACAAGGAGATCTCTCTATACCGACAACAGCTAGAAAAACAATTTTCGGCTCCAATCCCTTTTCAACCAGCAGTCTAAGATGATTAACCGACTCGGCAGCTAATTGTTCGCAGTGTTCTTTGAATCCCTGCAAATTTTCATAATCGTCCTTTGTCGCTGGAGGACGGGGATTTCCGAGAAACGTGTACTCTGGACATGGCAACTGAAAAGCTCCTATTTTATTATCGGACAAGAAGCGTGTGATTTCGTTAACAGGACCAAAGTTTCTTTCAGCGGACTGCCCCTTTTGCCACCACCTCGTACTTCGATTCAAGATGCAGTGAGCTACAACCAGAACAACTGCATTTCGAGATTCGTTAATTTCTGAACTTTTTTCAGTCATATCACGATACCATTTCTTAAATACCGACAAAAAACTCTTAGCTATTAGAGCTTGAAACTTGAGTTGCCGTGGGTGGACGCTTTTGTACATACAAATAGCCTCGGGGCTTTCCTTCTCTAGTTATGATGCCATCTCTAACCATGTCTCGTAGAACATGAGAAACCGCTGTTCGGTCAAAGTGATAACCTATTCTCGTCATCTCCTCGTGCACGTCGCCTAGCAATTTTGGCTCAGAAAAGAAGCCTTCCTTCCAAAGTCTTTCCGCAATGTCTCTACACGTATCAGCTCTCACTGGAGAAGATGGTCTTTCCACAGGAACATTAACGGTCTTGCCAGCATACTCAGTTGCGCTTGCCAAAACTTTCTGTACTAGTTCTTGTACTTGGTCTTCTCGGCAGTCAAGCTCAAATTCGATGTTTCCCACTTTCATTTTTATGTGAACAAGAGGTTTTGTTGTATCCTGTTTTCCTTCAGCTTCATTTGCCATATGACTATCACATACCGTCTTTGCCATGTTTATTATTGATTTTTATTGATTATTGAATTGTTCAAGTTGAACATGCGCAACATTTATATATCAACATTATACATTAATTGTAAATTGGTGAATATTGGTGATTGAACAATTACAATATACAATAACATCAAGATATAATTTTCCACAAATCATGCAAAACACAGAACTTAACAAAAAGCTAATAGAAGCAAGTCTAAACACAATGCATAACGTAAGAGAGAAAACATTCCAGCCATTTGAAACACGTCTCTTAGAAAACTTGGAACAAAACAACCAACAAGTTTTACAACAGAAACTTGAAGGAAAAACAATATCAACTTTTTTGACACCTTTAAAAGCCATCGAAGACCACACACCAATCATCGGAATAGACGTGTCAGGCATAAGACTGGGAGAAACAGAGACTGGAATTCTATGCGCAATAAGAGGCGCAATTGTGTGGAACCAAAATCAAAAATATAAATATCTCAGAATTGGTCCGTTTCCTTTTCACATCACAGAAGAAAACAAGCAAGAACTCTTCAGCCACTTTGAAAACAATATATTACAAGAAATAAACACTAATCATACGCCACTATTTGAAGCAATTGGAAAACTATGCAATCAAGTGGAAAGGTGGATTCAAACCGCCATCGCGTACTCTGCATCTGAAAGCATAATTCTTTGGGACGGTTCCTTGACTGCGGGAACTTCTGGAAACACAGTTAATGAGATTTCGTACATTCTGAGAACAGCGAGAAAGCATGGAAATGCTATTCTTGCATTCACCAAGGTTACGACAATAAGGTTTCTCGGCTGGAAAATAACGGATATTATTGTGAATCATGAGCCGCCATGTCTCTTTGAAGTTGACGAGTTACCATTATCAATCACAAAAAATACGAATCTGCTTGGAAGAATCTACGTAGCTAATCTGGCTTCACATGGTTCGACTTTCCGCTTAGATATCGACAAAGGTCTTTCAAAAGAAGACAACATAATGGCGGTTCAAAGACTTCTTGGCAATGAACTTTTGTTCCAAGGATATCCAGAATGCCTTCGACTAGCTCATATCTATTCAACTTTCACAGCAAATGATGTTATAGGCATCCAAAGCTTTCTGGCACACGAGTACGGGTTAAGAATTGTTCCCAGAAACAACATGAGAAAAACGCTGTTTGGACCATACGGAACAGGATTAGATGACTAAAAATGCGGATTTTTAAGAAAGTTGGAAACACTTTGCATGTATTGAGTTTTCCAGGCGAAGAAGTAGAAAAAGGAGGCTACCTCATCGTCGAAGACAAGAAACTGGGAAAATCCATGATTGCCCAAGTTATAGACATCCAATTTGCAAACGTGCCTGGAATGATGGAGGAACTTCTCCGTTCGCCTAACACGGACGAAGTCGCTCAGGGCGAAGATTCTGACCCACTTGACATTATGTCACACATACTTTACATTCAGGATGCAAGATTACTTATTTGCAAAATATACGGTACCTTAGTTGATGGAAAAATTTGTCCAGACAACAACTGGCTTCCATCTCGCACACATTCTAGCGTAAAAAAGCTTCCAACGGAAACTCTGCTAAATTTAGCAGGCATTACTAAAGGGTTACTGATTGACCTAGGAGTGACACATGATAAAGCGCCTTTAAGCATTGACGCTTGTGAGATGGATGGACGGCTTAACATAATCACTGGAAAGAAAGGCACAGGAAAGTCTCATCTTTCAAAGTTGTTAGTTTTAGGTCTCGTGCAGCATGGAGCAACAGTAGTGATCCTTGACATCAATGGCGAATATACAAATTTGGGTCTAACAGAGGATGGTACAAAAACAGAAAACTTTGAAAAAATTCACGTTCTGTCACCTGGCGAGAATTTTAAGGTTACCCTTTACCAAACAAACCTCTACGTCATAATGCGGATTCTTACTTATGCACTTAATTTGCCAGGAACTTCCGCTCGAGAATTCCGTCACATTTGGCGAGCTCTTGAAGAAAGCGGAACAGTAACATTGCACGAACTAGGCGGAGCCATCAACCGCTCGAAATGTAACCAGCACGTTCGAGACGCGATGTACTCCCGCTATTACGCCATGGTTCATTCCGGATTCTTCACAGACAATATGGCTGAAGCTGTTGATCTTGAGGCGCTTCTAAAGAAAATCGAAAATAACGGCGGAGGAGCAATAGTTATAAACCTAAGTAACACTTCGCCAACTGATAGACAGATCGTAGTTGAATTTGTCCTTGCGAAACTACAAGAGATCCTTTCTCAATGGAAGATTAAGGCAGCATTCTTATTCGCTGAAGAAGCCCACCTATATCTTAGGGAAACATACTGGGACGATGCAGTCACAAGAATGAGACACTACGGCTTATTTACAACCTTTGTGACAAACCAGCCGAACACGATAAACGAGAACATTTATCGCCAAGCAGACAATATTTTTCTCTTAAATTTTGTCAATGAGCACGATTTGGAAATAGTTTCAAGAGCTGCAAGAGTAGATGCAGAAACAGCAGTATCAATTGTCCGAGACCTTCCACCACATCATTGCCTCGTGCTTGGAAAAGTCGTAAAAGACTTTCCCATCATAGTTAAAATTAAACCATTGAACATACAAACTTTAGGAAAAACCCGGTATTTTTTTAAAGAAAGAAAAAATGTGGATTAACTTTGAACCTTTATTTACTGATTGATCTTAGATTTTTGTAAAGTTTTCCACAGTTTCCATATCAAGCCTTTTTATTATCTCAATAACGAGTTTAACAGCGTTCTCAGCATCCTCAAGGCTAAACAGTCCAACATGGCTGTGAATATGCCTTGTCGGAACACTTATAACGATGCTTGGACAGCCAGATCTGTCAAGGTGAATTCTACCAGCATCTGTTCCTCCTCTAGCAACTTGAGAGAGCTGAAGTGGAATCCCAGTGTCCTGAGCTGTTTTCCAGACGAATTCCTTAAACGGCTGATTAGGAATCATTGTTCGATCATAGGTCAGCAGACTTGGACCTTTACCCATTTTTGTAGGTGCCTCATGAGGCTTCACACCCGGAACATCTCCAGCAATGTCAACTTCTAAAACAATTCCAACATCAGGGTTTACGAGGTGAGCCACGGTTTGTGCGCCTCTCAAGCCAACTTCTTCCTGCACTGTCGCAGCACCGTACACAGTGTTTGGATGAGAAATCTTTTCCTGTTTAATGCGTCTGATTGATTCCATAATTACGAAAGCACCAAGCCTATCATCGAAGGCTTTTCCCATAGCCACCTTTCCGTCGCGAATCAAGCTAAATGGCGAGAAGGGCACTATTGGATCCCCGATTTTGACGCCTGCTTCTTCTGCCTCTTTTCTAGACGTGGCGCCTATGTCGATAAGCATCCTGTCTTGCGTGAAAACTTTGGTACGTTCCTCATCAGTCAAAAGGTGAGGAGGTTTGGAAGAAATGACGCCGTATATGTCGCCTTTCGCTGTCCTTACGACAACTTTCTGGGAAAGTAAAACTTGGTCCCACCATCCTCCAACAGGGTTGAAGGTAAGAAATCCTGTGTTTTCGTCAATGCCTGAAACTACAAATCCAACTTCGTCAATGTGTCCAGCGAGAAGAACGCGCGGTTTTTCCTTTTCACCTTTGGCTACAAAAACGATTGAGCCAAGCTTATCCGTAATAATCTCATCTGAAAAAGGCTTCATGTATTGTTTAATTATTCCAGCAGTTTCCCTTTCAAAACCCGATGGCCCAAACGATTCGGTCATGTTTTTAAGAAACTCTATCGATTTGTTGTCAAACATTCCTTTCACCATTTTATTTTATACATAGTTTTCAACGAATCCCTTAATCTTATTAACGGCTTCTCGGATTGTTTCAAGACTTGTAGCATAAGACATACGAACATAGCCTTCACCGCTTTCGCCAAAAACGCTGCCAGGCGTCGTAGATACACCTTCCCTTTCAAGCAACTTGCTACAAAACTCAAGGCTCGAAATCCCCAATTTTTTAATTTTGGGAAAAACGTAGAATGCACCTCTAGGCATACTGCAGCTTAAACCTTGTATATTATTAAGCTGATTTACGATGAATTTTCTTCTTCTGTCATATTCTTGAACCATCTTAGAGATAATGTCTTGAGGTCCTTTAAGCGCTGCAATCCCCGCTTTTTGAACAAAACTAGCAGGGCAAGTTGTTGTTGACTGTTGGATTGTTACCATCGCATCAATCACGTCTTTATCCGCAAAAGCATAACCCAGTCTCCAACCAGTCATCGCATAAGCTTTGCTGAAACCATTTATGACAATACATCTTTCTCGACCATCATCGAATGAGGCGGGACTGCGAACCTCGACCTCATCATAGACTATACGGTCGTAAATCTCGTCTGAAAGAATAAGCAGATCATGGTCAACAGCAAGATCAACAATAATCTTAATCTCCTCAGGGCTCATTACGCCTCCAGTTGGATTGTTCGGAGAACTAACCAAAATCATTTTTGATTTGCTGGTTATCTTGTTTTTTAAGGCTTCTTCGTCTAAAACATAAGAAGGACCACATGGAACCTCGACTGCGTGTGCATCAGCGCATTCAACACATTGGAAATGAGTTGGCCATGTTGGAGCAAGAATTATGACTTCGTCTTCAGGATCTAGCGTAGCCATACAAGCACAGTACAAGGCGTGTTTTCCGCCGGGGGTTACGATAATTTCATTGTCCGGATCTGCCTCAATTTTTCGGGAGGCAAGGTCCTTTGCGATTGTTTGTCTAAGTTCGAGGATTCCCTTACTTGAAGTATAATGGGTAAATCCGTTTTTAATAGCTCCAATAGCTGCTTGCTTAATGTGTTCAGGCGTGTCGAAATCTGGCTCTCCAACATCCAAATTAAGGATCTTTCGACCAGCTCTCTGCAATTCACGCGCTTTCTCAGCCATAGCAATCGTGCCAGAGGGCTCAATTAACTGCATTCTCTTGGCAACTTTCATATAAATTCCTCAGCTATACATCAGTGCCTAATCAACCTTGAAAGTAAGATCGCATTCTTATATATTTCACATCAAAATGGAGAATTGATCCATTTCTGGTTATTTTTGTAATTCAACTAACTATTTTAGTTATGCTTGGAAATCTATCTGATTCTTTATGCGGTAAGTATGTTGCTTTCAAGAATTCGTTTTGGAAGTTTGGATCAGCGCCCAACTCAATGTACTCGACGGATCTCGCGATTTTGTGAGCTTCTTCGCGAACATCAATCGAGAGAAGCGCCATCCTTGCACCTGAACCAGATGTGTTGCCTACGAACTGAACCCTTTCAAGAGGTATATCTGGGTACATGCCAATAATTTTTGCGTTCAACGGATCTACATAGGTTCCAAATGCCCCAGCTAGATACATTTTCTCAATATCATGGAACGTAACTCCTAGATGTTTCATTAGAATGTAGGCGCCAGTGTAAATTGCGGCTTTAGCCAGTTGAATCACTCTGATGTCTTCCTGTGTCACTGTAATATCTGTTTCAGTTGAACTATCCTTTCTCCACACAATCACAAACTCAGAAGCCTTTCCTCCGATTCTTAGCCTTGGTGTGTTAATGTTTTTATTGAACCTTCCACTCTTGTCGATTAACCTGCTTTTTAGAAGCTCAGCTACAACGTCAACAACGGCTGATCCGCAGAGTCCTCGAGGTTTATCTCCGTTAACTGTTTTGTAACCGACTTCGAAGTTGTCTGGATTTATCCAAATTTGTTCAATGGCGCCATTCGATGCTCTCATGCCATGTTTAATGTGTGCACCTTCAAAAGCAGGACCAGAAGCGCAAGAACACGCTATAAGTCTATGTTTATTACCAAGAATTATTTCTGTGTTTGTTCCAATATCAACAAGCATTGAAAGCTCCTCAGCCGTATATATTCCAGTTGCAAGAATGTCTGCCACGGCGTCTCCTCCAACAAATCCTGCTATCGTTGGTAAAGCGTGAACATATGCCCCTTTTGCTATTCCTAGGGACAATTCTCTTGCCTTAACATCAATTGATGACTGCAAAGCTGCTGGATAGGGCATTAAAGCTACGTAGTTTGGTGTAATGCCGAGAAAAATATGATGCATTGCTGTGTTTCCCGCAAAACAAAAATCATAAATATTTTCTGCCGACACGTTTGCCTTTTTACACGTTTCGTCAATTAATTTATTGACGCCATCAATTACGGATCGTTGCAGCTCTGAAAGATTTTCAGACTTTTCCATGGCGAACCTTATTCTTGAAATCACGTCCTCTCCAAAAGAAATTTGAGGATTCATAGTTGAGGCTGAAGCCACAATTTCGCCATTATTTAAGTCTAAAAGGTAACCTGCAAGCTTGGTTGTACCAACATCCACAGCGAACCCGTAACAAGCGGAACCCTTTCCAGGCTGAATATCAATTACTTCTTGATTTTTCCAAATTGTGGCAGTCACAGTCCAGTCTTTTTCTCGGATAACGTGTGGAATCTTTTTTAAAGCCTCGAAGTCAAGATTGAGTTGACAACCAGTTTCTAGCTTCAACGCGTCTAGGAGCCGATCAACATCAGACTGGCAATCCTTTAATGAAGGCTGCTGAAGGCTAACAACAACGTTTCTTATTGCAGGTTTCAATTTCACTTTTTTTTCTAAGCCTTTAAATAATAATCTCTGCTGGTCTAGTAGACTTTCAGACGGGACCTCAACGACCACTGTCCCGCTGTTCCTAGCTTTTACTTGGCATGCTAATCTAAAACCTGTGGATAGCTCCTCTTTGGAAAATATGCGTTTTTCAGACTGCGAAGGCTCTGACAGATGCTCATTGCCTGAATGTATAATGATTCTGCATTTTCCGCAAAGTCCTTCTCCTCCACAAACAGAACTAAGATTTATGCCGATAATTCTTGCGGTATCGAGAATCGTAGAGCCTATGGGTATCTCTATCCTTTTACCGTAAGGTTGAAATATTATTTTTAACTTCGTTTTCTATCACCTTTGAACTTTCAGTAAGAGCTCCTAGCAATTCATTGGCTTGTTCTGATATACCTTTTGGGAGATGCGGTGATATGTTCTTCCGAAAAATATGTTTAGTCTCATTAAAAGTATTTGTGTCAATAATGATCGCAAAATAGTAACACCTTTCTTTATATGGATTAGTTTTTTAAGATACGACGGGAAAATTCTATGCTGGAATGATGAACATGATTCTCGATAGGCTTAGGGGAAAAAAGAAGGAAAAGGCTCCACCGATCTCGAGAAGTGATTTCCTAAAAATTATTCCCGTTCCTAACCCAACATTGAAGCAAGAAAAAGATGAAAACAACAATATAACTTTAATCATCGAACGGGAAGTGAAAAAGGACGAAAAGAAAGAACAGGAAAAAACAGAGAAACGACGACCCAGAAGAAGCCTATTTCCTTCAGCGTCTCCTCAAATGCGGCAGAAAAAAATCCACCTTGACACTGTCGGTTCAATTGTCTGGGAACTTTGTGATGGAAAAAGAACCACAAAAGAAATTGTTGATCAGTTGTGTCTAAAATATAAGATGCTCCCCAGTGAGGCTGAAATATCCCTAAACTCGTACTTCAATGAGCTTGCCAAACGTGGGCTTCTAGCTTTCCTAATCCCTGAAGAAGTAGCATCCAAACTCGGCAGAAAAGAACTTGAGGAAGAAATGGAGAAGGAAGCTAAGCAATAAAAACGGTTATATTAACTGCACCACAATTCGACATGTTAGTAAAAGCATTGACCGAATTTTTTTACTGAAAAATCTCGTTCTCACTTATAAGTGGCATTTGAACGATGACAACAAACTTTCTAGATGCCTGGTGTGCTCAATTTCTGAAGTTTTGCGTTTCAAGAAAAATGGCTTAGAAAGGCTTGACGTCATTGTAACCGTGTAGATGCGATTTGATTCTTGGCAATACCAAGACAAATTTGTGTATAAAGTTGTGCTTCTCCACGAAAATCCAGATCTGCTGATACCCTTTTTGATTAATAAGTCGTGAGTTGACAGTTTTTTCGGTTCTTCAGATATAAACTTAATTTTGCGTTTTTTCAATTGTCTGAAAAGGTCTCTCTCATAATTTTTCCTGAACCATTCGCCAATATTGTTGTACGTATCTTTGAAAACAACGTTCGCTAAGGAATAATAATCAACAATTAAAGTTGATATCATTTCTGAAAACGATGATACTTTTTTCGCTGTTAGAACAAAATGAGCTCTTCCAACCGCAATTTTTGCTTCAGTTAAGTAAAAATCCTTTGGCGCTTCAAAACGGAAGTTTAGAAGAGACCAAACATTTGGGCCTTCTTTATGGCAAATTAAACTTTCAATAACTTTTCTAATTATTTTCTTTGAAGTTTCATCAAATATTTTGAAAATGAATCGCATAATCATAATTCTGTTGCTTTCGTCGCAATACCAGAGATAGAAACGTTCATCAACTTGCTCTTTCACTATCATGAAAAGGGCGTCATGTGTAAAGACTCGGGCGTCTTTTCTTTCTAATACTTTTATAGATTGCCCGCTTATCCTTCCTCTTTTTTTGTATTTTTCACTCATTTTCTCAATTAGAGTTGTCGCAATAACCGAGATAGATTGGCGTTTTTTGGGTATAGGTTCCCACTTTCCTTCAATAAGATACTCGTCAGACTCAAACACGAAGGAACCTCCCTTAGCGTCGCCTGCGAAACGTGTAAAACGGGCGTCTTCGGGTATCTCAAAGTTTAACCCGTTCCATCCAAACTCTCTGAAGTTCAATTTTACTTCTCCTGTCCGTTAATTGATGTAAATAAAAATACAAAAGGAATAATAAAATGATTGCCGTTATGAAACATAGAACAGCATTTTAGCGTTGTCAAAAAACTTTTTAGTTTAATAAAACCCAATACCACACGATTGAAATGTCAGAAAATTTTGGCGAATTCCTTTTTCCTCTTAAAAAAATTGTCGAAGGAATGACAGAATTTTTTATTCCCGACTTCAGTCAAATGAAGACTTTGAAAAATTATGCGCCTTCAAAGGTTCCAGTTTTTTATAATCCATCCATGAAGTTGAACCGAGACATAGCTATACTAGTTTTACAGGCTTATCAAAGAACAATTAACAGAAATCTTGTGGTATCTGAGCCTCTAGCTGGCTGCGGAGTGAGAGGTATTAGGTTCGCCAAAGAAGTTAATGGAATCAGCGAAATTCATCTCAATGATATTAATCCTGAAGCATTCAAATTAATTAAGCGCAACATCAAGTTAAACAACGTTGAAGACGCGGTTTTTTTGACCAACGAAGATGCAAACCTGTTTCTAAGCCAACATGACGCTCCACACAAAAGGTTTGATTACATTGATATAGATCCATTTGGAACACCTGTTCATTTTCTGGATTCAGCAATAAGAGCCTTAAAAAATAAAGGTGTTTTGGCTTTAACCGCAACTGACCTTGCGCCGTTGTGCGGAGTTTATCCTACTGCTGCTCTTAGAAAATATGGAGGTTTTTCGTTAAGAACTGAGTATTCTCAAGAGATTGCTTTAAGGCTACTTGCAGGTTGCCTTGCATTTGCCGCAGCAAAACATGACCTTGGCATCAATATCATTTTTAGTCACAAAAACAACCATTATATTAGACTTTATGCTCAAATCAACCAAGGTGCAAAAAAAGCCAATCAAAGCCTAAAAAACATAGGATTCATTTACCACTGTTTTAAGTGCCTCAACAGAAAAGCAGCACTTTTGACGCGTCTTCTTGTTGTTACAGATTGTGATGAATGTGGATCAACTTTAGGATCTGCCGGTCCACTATGGCTTGGCAAAATTGCTGATAAAGATTTTTGTGAACTTGTTGAAATTGAGGTGTGCAAAAAAAGAATAGGAGATGAAAATAGAGCTAGAAAAATTGTTAGACTAGTTAAGGACGAGTCGGATGCACCTCCAACATATTTTGTTGTCGACTGCATCTGCGATAAACTGGGTGTTCCAATTCCTCCTCTTACCAAAGTCATTTCTCAAATGTGCAAGAACAATTATAAAATATGGTTTACGCATTTTCATAATCGTGGTTTCAAAACTGATGCACCAGCTAAGATTGTGATGGAAGCGGTTAGAAAGGCATTGTACTAAATGGCATTATGATGGCAAATTAGCTTTTATTACTTCGAGACTTATATCAACTGCCCTAACGGAATGAGTCAATGAACCTAAAGATATGATGTCAGGCTTAAGCACCGCGTAAGAAACAAAATTTTCTGGTGTTATGCCACCGGAAATTTCGATTTGAACCTTATGTCTAAGGTTTCTTGCGCTTAATTCTTTTATGGTTTCTGCAGCTTCTTTTGGAGACATATTATCAAGCATAACGATGTCAACTCCGAGTTCTGCTGCTTGAACTGCTTGTTCCTTGGTTTTGGCTTCAACTTCTACTCTTTTGGACGAATGTGAAGACAGCTGTATTCTTTTCAGTGCTTCTTTTATTTCTCCTGCGATCGTGATGTGATTGTCTTTGACTAGAAAAGCCTCATCAAGCCTCATTCTATGCGCGTATCCTCCACCAACTATTACAGCTCTTTTATCAAAATATCTAAGCCCAGGAGCTGTTTTTCTAGTGGCAGCAATCCGAATCTTTGGATCAATTTTCTGAACTTCCTTCACTAGTTTCCTAGCTTCGGTTGCAATACCGCTCATTCGCATGAGAAGATTAAGCACAGTTCTTTCCGCAGTGAGAATTTTTTTTCCATCGCCCTCTACTTCAGCAATAACGGTTCCAGCAGATACCTCGTCACCATCTTTTACTTTTTCAAAGAACTTAACTCCCAACATTTCAAACAAAACTTTGACTTCATTGAGGCCACAAATTACTGCTGGTTGTTTTAAAACAATTTGGGCCAGTATATTTGTTTCTTTCGGGACAATAGCCTCTGTGGTTATGTCACCTTGCCCCACATCTTCTCTTAGAAATCTTCTAAGCTCGTTCCTAAGCGTCCTTTTGGGCATTATCATAAAATCGACCTTACCATTTTATACTTGGCAAAGAACCAATATAAATTCTTAAATATGTAAAAGAGTGTCCCCTACTTTTTATTTTATGTTCCAATAATAATGTTTTCACTTAACTTCTTTAAGGTCGCAATCGCAGACAAAGCTGCAATGAAACTTGTCTTCGGATTTGTTGGAAAAGGCCTATTAACGGTCTTTGTCTGTAGTTCTCCAAATTCACCTTTTACATGTATTTCGTGTGAAATCGTCTTTATTTCTGGGTCAGTTATAATTCTTACTTTGGTTCTGTCAGGCCCTATTCCAGCGAGGCTTAATGTTGCTGAGACATTAACGTTTTGAGGAAAAAGCTTAACAGCTTCTCTCGCTGATCCCTCATAAAGCACAATGGGCTTCTCTAACGAAGAGAGGTTGATGTTTTTCTTTTTAATAAGCGGTGCGCCTTCGAAGCTCTGAGGCGGTTTTCTTGTTGTAAGTGTTACTTGTTCAATGTTACCTATGGCTGCAGACTTTATGTTATCAAGCCCCACAATTGCGCCAGAGGGTACGTACACCTTTCTTCCGTTTTTCTTGGCGATTTCGGATATTTCTGAAAAAAGATTTTCTTCTATAAGAGCAGCTGCGCTCATGACCATTAAATCCTTGTTTCGATCAAGTATTTTTGCGGAATATTGTTTTACTGCTTCGGGTGAGGCTGCTTCTATAATTATTTGTATTTTGTTGTTTTCAATAAGTTCATCTGCGTGATTGGCTATTTTTGGTTTTTTCCTTAATCCCTCAACAAGTTTCTCTGCGTGTTCTCTGATAAGGTCGTAAACAGCTAATAATTCAATGTCTCCAGCTTTTCCGTTATCGATTGCTTCAGCTATAACAGTGCCGATTGAGCCGCAACCTATTAAACCAGCAGCAATTCTCGTCTCTCTATCCCAGCTTATATTTTTCTGGATTATAGGCAGCTTTTTAATGTTCCTCAAGAATAAGTGGATGTGGCGTAATTAAGGTTTTCTAAAATGAGGAGCATCTTATTATTAACCAAAGAATGTTAACAACTTAGGCAATTAGGTTAACACATATTTTGAGCGTAAAGCGATTAAGAATCAGTCTCTTGCAGTATTGCCACCTATTAAGTTTTTGTAAAATTTGAACACTATTTTGGATGAAGTTAATCCAGTGCCAATTTACAAAGAAAATAAATATTTTAATGTTTAATGAATATTACAAAAGTTGAGGTGTCACGATTTGAATAAGCTCGATGAACAGATTCTTTGCATGCTAAAAGAAACAGGTCCTCTTACTCTGGTTGAGATCGCTGAAAAACTTGATAAAAAACCCAAAACCGTTTTCGGTTCTTTAAGAAGGCTTTTTGAGAACGGCGAAATTGACTGTGACCCTAAAACACGTAAATATTCTGTTGCCGCGAAAGAATAATTTTACCTATTATTTTTAAACTATAAATCGACATTACCCGCATCGTTTTCTTCGTATAGGTATTACGGTTAAATTATTTAAGTTAATACAATTAATTATTTTCGTGAAAAAATGGTGAAGGAGAGGAATTTGTTTGAAGATAGGGATCTTCACTGTTTTGTTTAATGAGCTAAAACTGGAAAAGGTCTTGGAGTATGTTTCGAAGCTTGGCTACGAGTGCGTTGAACTTGCAGCATGGAAAGGAAGCAACCATTTAAACATCGACGAAGTGCTAAGTGGAGGTGCAACCAAACTTAAGAAAACGGTTGAAAAGTATGGGCTTACAATTTCTGGCCTCAGTAACCACCTTGAGGGACAACTTGTTTTGGGCCCGCATGACTCCTCTACTGATGACTTCTTTAAAGGCACGCCTGAAGAAAAAGCAAAATATGGCATTGAACGGATGAAGAAGACAGCTGAAGCTGCAGCAGCGCTTGATGTCCCAGTCGTGAATGGCTTTATTGGAGCCCCATGTTGGGGTGCATGGTACATTTTTCCACCTGCTTACGAAAAAATTTACGAAAAAGGCTTCGAGACATTTGCTGAACGTTGGAATCCAATATTCGATGTGTTCGCTACTCACGGAATAAAGTTTGCGCACGAGGTTCATCCACAGGAACAGGCTTACAATATTGAAACTGCAGAGCAAGCGGTTAAGGCAGTTAATAGCAGGAAAGAGTTTGGCTTTAACTTTGACCCCAGCCATTTCGTTTGGCAAGGGATTGACCCAGTGATTTTCATTAAGAAATTTGGTGAAAGAATCTATCATGCGCACGCAAAGGACGCTGAGCTTGTGAAGGAACATGTTGCGACCTCAGGCGTAATTCCGACTGGAGGCTGGATGAGGCAGGGTAGAGGTTTCAGGTTCCGCGTTGTAGGTTGGGGCGATGTTGACTGGAAAAGAATCATGACTGCTTTGCTTGAGGTTCGTTATGACTACGTCCTAAGTTATGAGCATGAAGATCCAGTGATGAGCCGCGAAGACGGATGCGAAAAATGCATTGCACATCTGAAGCCTTTAATTATTAAAGCTCCTTTAAAACAGGTTTGGTGGTAAAAATGGCGAAGAAAGAAGTTGGATTCGTAACGATGGGAAAAGTTGCAAAAGAACCTAAGGAAGTTAAAGACATCGGCGTTGGCGTCCTCGGCTACGCTTTCATGGGAAAAGCTCACACTAACGGATACAAGAAGATGCCTGTGTTCTTCTATCCGCCTCCTGCTAGACCAAGACTGGTGGCGCTGTGTGGAAGAACGGAGGAAGCTTTAGCTGAAGCTGCGAAAAGGTTTGGGTTTGAAACCTATTACACGGATTGGAAAACCCTTGTTAAGGACAAAAGAATCCAGTTGATAGACAACTGTCTTCCAAACAACTTGCACGCAGAGCCTTGCATTGGTGCTGTTGAAGCTGGGAAGCACGTGATTTGCGAAAAGCCTCTTGCTGGAACCCTCAAGGAAGCAAGGGCAATGTATGAAGCTGCTGAAAAGGCTGGTGTTAAGCATATGACAGCTTTTAATTATCGGTTTGTTCCTGCTTTGAGGCTTGCGAAAAACCTTATCGATGAAGGGTTTATCGGCAAAATTTTACAGTTTAGAGCTGTTTACCTTCAGGAATGGATTATGGATCCAAGTTTTCCATTGGTTTGGAGGTTGAGGAAGAGCGTTGCAGGTTCAGGTGCTCTTGGTGACTTAGGAGCACACATCGTTGACTTGGCAAGATTTCTAGTGGGAGATTTCGCCTCAATTTGTGGGATGACTGAAACTTTCATTAAAGAACGATCTTTGCCTGATGATCCTAAAAAGAAAGGCAAAGTTGACGTTGACGACGTGTTCATCGCTATGGTAAGATTTAAGAACAACGCGATTGGCAGTCTTGAAGCCTCAAGGTTCTGCGCTGGGCGGAAGAACTATCAGAGAATCGAAATTCACGGTACAGAGGGTTCAATTAGTTTTAACCTTGAACGGTTAAATGAGCTGGAAGTTTACTCAAAAAAAGATAAAGATGACAGAATGGGGTTCCGCAACATCTTGGTGACGGAAAGTGTTCATCCATTCATCGAACATTGGTGGCCTCATGGGCACATAATTGGGTGGGAACACACTTTTGTACATGAAATTCATCATTTAGTCGACTGCATCGTAAACGACAAGCCTGTGGCGCCTTACGGAGCAACCTTCTACGACGGGTTGAAATGCCAAGAAATACTTTCAGCAATTGAGGAATCGTCGGAAAAAGGCAAATGGGTAACACTGCCATCCTAAAATTCCTCAATTTTTATTTTTTGTTTTGGCGTAGCTACACTTAGTTTTATTAATAATTGTCTGTAGGGGATGAAGGGAAAGGGATATATAGTCGGGTTAGTTTTCCTGGCTATTCTTCCACGTTTCGTACTTATTCCGTGCATGTTGAGAATTTTTTCTTTATACAGGCTCTGTGGAAACACTGTGGAACCGTGGATTGTAAAATTTTGTTTTCATGTTTGGCTTAGAAAAAAAGAGTATGTGAAATTTAGGCGCAATTTGTTGAGCGTATATGTTATGCTTTCTCGATTCGTATTTTGTCTCCATCTCTGACTTTTTTAAGTATTTTTGGGTCTCCTTTTATTTTTCCAAACACGTTTACTGGGTTTGCTGGTCTAATTTCGTTTCCGCGGCTTATGGGTGTTGGTCCGAAGAATATGCAAAATCCCTGTCCCGGCGGCCAGTATCCTATGTCTCCAGGTTGGACTGTTGGCTGAGCGTTTTCGGCGCTTAGTTTTACTGGGATGGCAAAGTATATTTCGTCTCCCCATGTGTTGGCCCTAGCTTCAAAGGGTAGAGCGTTCCAGATTGCTTTGGCAGTGTTCGGATTTTTTTGTTCGTCAATTTCGGCTTCGACGATGCCGATTTTTTCGCTTATAATTTTGATTGTCTTAACCATTTCAAAGCCTCTATTATACCTCATCATATAATTACTTATGGTTTCATCTTTATTCTTTTTTTGGAGAAATCTACGTGAAAAAACGAATATTATAATGTATAGTTATGGACACTATAGGTTACGCCTTCCAATTAATTTTAGGCCAAGAGTTTGTATGACACGTCTATTTTTTGTCATTTAAAAAAGTCTTCATGTCTGAGTAACGTGGATTTCTATGTCATATCCATGTCATATTCAGGATGTTTTCGAAAGTATTCAGCTGCCTCTAAAAACCATGTGCATGGAACCATTAGGCTGCCAGATGAAAACATTCCTCTTTCATAGGCTTCCATCATTGTTCTGTTTACTGAGTGGCGCATTCCTATGTCGTCTGCATGTATTAGGAGGTAAACAGAGTCTTGTTCATACATTCTTATGTTCTTAGACCCCAATTACTGTCACCGTGATGTGTTAATTGTCAAGTTTAAATAAGCCTTTGCAAATGCCAGCTCAAAGCCTTGTTAAAGATTTTTCTAGAGAAACAGTTATTCGATGATTGATCCTTACATTCTGTCATGATTAAAGCAACAATTATTGGCGTAGGAAATCTCGGCTCATGCATTGCCTACGAAATTGCGGCTCGCGATTTTGTTGACAGGATTGTTCTAGTTGATGTCTACCATGAGCTAGCTGAGGGAAACGCATTGGACATTGCACAGGCAATAGCCTTCCGAAATGACACAGAGGTTATTGCTGGAAGCTACGAAGACGCTAGGAATTCAAACGTGGTTGTTGTTACAGCTGGAAAGCCGCGGACGCCAGATATGAAATCAAGGATGGAACTTCTTGAGGCAAATATAAAAATCATAAAATCCGTTGCTTTAGAACTAAAAAAACTTGGCGGAGCCCCTGTTATAATTACGCTCACTAATCCTATGGATATAATGAATTACGTAATGTGGAAGGCAACCGTCATGGGCAGAGAAAAAATTATCGGTAGCGGCGGCATGCTTGATTCAGCAAGATTTAGAACGGTTCTTGCTGCCAAATATGGAGTTTCGAGTTTCGATGTGGACGCATACGTTGTGGGAGAACATGGAGAAAACCAAGTTCCAGTGTTCAGCCAAGTGAAGATAAGAAACCAAAAGAAAACCATTATAAAAGCAGAACGTGTTGAAGTTTTGAACAATTTGAGAGATTCTGCATTGCAAGTTATTTCCAAGAAGGGCGCAACGATTTATGCTCCTGCTTGTAATACAGCTAACATGGTTGAAGCAATAATAAAGGATGATAGGAGACTTGCTGTTTGCTCTTGTGTTTTGAATGGTGAATATGGCCTTCAAGATGTTAGTATAGGTGTTCCAGTTATTCTTGGTCGAAACGGAATTGAAAAAATTGTTGAATGGAAACTGGACGACGACGAAAAAACGTTGTTTCTCAAAGGAGCCTGTCAGCTGAAAGAGACGATTACGAGTATTTATAGCTCATAAACGATTGTTATATGGGCTTAGCTGTGTTCCACAAATACTGGAAATAATCTTTTGCGAATTTTACAAGTCCGCTGTGGTCTGACCATATGATTAATGAAGGCTTTTTCTCTCCAAGTATAAGTAGAGCTTCAACTCCATCAGCTATTACGCCTCCGCCAAACATGCTGTCTCTTCTTCTGACTTCGCAGTTTCGAGAAAAAACTTCAGTTTCAAGATTGAAGTCCTTCGTAACCATAATCTGAACCTTGATGTCCCTTCTTATGAGCTCGTTAAAAAATGGTATGATTGCGTAAAGAAGTGGTTCTGTTAAAGGCGGTACTGCAAACATCAACTCTATCTTGGCATTGTTGACGAGGTCTTTTAGCTTTGCTATTGCATCGAATTCGCCGCGGAGAATCCAGATGTCAGGTTTTTCCCTAATTTCTCTTTTTTCATACAATGGTTGAAGCTCCTTAATGACAGTGTTACGCCAAGACTTCATCATGTTTTCAAGCCTCAAACGTGTTGCATCTAGAGCTTCGCTAGGGGATTTCGGATAGTACTGACGAGGTCTATCCATCTGGGTCTTAACCCAGCCTTTTCTTTCCAACGCGTTTAGAACCTCATAGATTTTTGAGTACGGAACATTCGCTTCGTTGCTGATTTGCCTCGCTGTTGACACTCCTTCCTGTAAAAGGTATAGGTAAGCACGAGTTTCGTACTCGGTTAATCCAGCTTCTCTTAAAGCGTTTTTTGCTTCTTCACTGATGTTTTCTAGCAATCCAACTTTTCACCTTAGGAGAGGTTTGGAAACCTTATTATACGAAGAATGTTCAACCATGTAATAAATGTTACAACTCAAAGTGGTGAAAAATGAAGGTCATCAAACAGACTAAGTCTCTTTGCCCGGAATGCCTGAAAGTTTTGGATGCAACAATTTTCGAGGATGACAATGTTGTATACATAAAAAAGGGATGCTCAGAACACGGTTCATATCAAGAAGTTTACTGGTCAGACTACGAGCAATACGAGCGAGTTAAAGCCTACGAATACATTGGAGACGGAGTTGAGAATCCGAGAACTGAGACGAAGCTTAATTGCCCATTTGACTGCGGCCTATGCCCTCAACATAAATCTCACACCGTTCTCGCTATAATTGATATTACAAACCGCTGTAACCTCAGATGCCCAGTTTGTTTTGCTACAGCTGGGACAACTGGATACGTTTATGAGCCTACTAAGGAACAAATTGAGGCAATGCTTGATAACTTACGCAGCAATAGACCTGTGCACACGGACGCTTTGCAGTTTTCAGGTGGAGAACCAACGATTCGAGAGGACTTGCCTGATTTGGTAAGGATGGCTAAAACAAAGGGCATCAAGCATGTTGAAGTTAACACGAACGGCGTAAGGCTTGCGTCAAGCGTTGATTACTGCCGAAGCTTAAAAGAGGCTGGAGTAAGCACAGTTTATCTGCAGTTTGACGGTGTTACATCTGACGTTTATAAATTTACGAGGGGAGTTGACTTAACCCAAATTAAGTTTAAAGCTATCGAAAACTGCAGAGAAGCAGGACTACACAGCATAGTGTTAGTTTGCACTTTAGTTAAGGGAGTAAATGATCATCAGATTGGCGACATACTGAAGTTTGCAGTGGACAATTTCGACATCGTACGATGTGTGAACTTTCAACCTGTCTCAATCTGTGGACGAGTTCCAGAAAAACAACGAAAGGAAATGCGGATAACTATTCCAGAATTCATGAAGCAAGTTGAAAATCAAACAGATGGACAAATTAAGGTTTCTGACTTTTACCCTGTTCCAACCGTCGTACCAGTGTCTAAGGCTGTGGGTGCCCTGAAAAAGAAACGTTACGTGGAATTTACGGCTCATCCTCACTGTGGAATGGCAACATATGTCTTTGTTGAAGACGGAAAAATGATTCCAATAACGCATTACGGAAACGTTGATGGCTTCATAAACTCGATGAAAGGAGTCTATGAGGAATCAGACAAGGGGCATGAAACAAGACTAAAAATGAAGCTTATCAGCTCAATGCGCCATATTAACTTTGGAATGTTGAGGAAATACATTTGGCCACTGCTAAAAACTGGTAGCTACAACGCGTTGGGCGACATTCACCGAAAAATGCTCATGGTTTCTTCGATGCATTTCATGGATCCCTATAACTTTGACCTTGAAAGAGTTCAAAGGTGCTGCATACACTATGCTGTGCCTGACGGACGAATCATTCCGTTTTGTACGATGAACTCAATTCATAGGTCAAAAATCGAGAAGAACCTTGGAATCCCAATTGAAGAGTGGAAGCAGGCCTACAAAAAAGACATAGATGCGGTTGCCTAGAGAAACCTATAAATCTAAGCAGTGCTTGAAGAGAGTTAGGCGAAAAATATGGGTGGAGGGAAAAAGAAGAAAAGCATCACCCAAATGGCGAAATCCCAAGAAATTGAGGAACGAAAGACTCAACCTAGGGGAAAAAGCAGTGGACCAAGCAGCACCTCTTCAACCGCTGAGAAAAGGATTACAGGTATAACAGTGCCTAATCCAAGGGACAAGAAGATAGAAAAGGAGCTTCAAGGAATGAAGGTTCTCACTCCTTACTCTTTAGCCTCTCGTTTAAACCTTAGGCTAAGCGTTGCACGAGATTTTCTTGAAGAACTCCAGCGTCAAGGACTCGTTACCTTTGTTTCAAGTGGAAAAGGAACCAAAATTTACAAACTTGCAGCAAGTTCTTAACAAGATTTCAGTTTTCAAAAAGCCTTCTAACATTTTTATGGGTCTATACTTTTTTATTTAGTGGAAGCATTAAAGTTTTAAATTAGGCTTGATTATGTTATATTCAGAAGCGGTGGCTCTCAAATAGCGATGTTCTCTTCTAAAGGAGTTCTTGTTCATGTCCCTTGACCAGTTCATTTATACTAAAACAATTCTTATAGATGATGCTGGTTGGGGAGACCTAATTCTAGGCGTCGTAATCGGAGCTTTAAAGCTTCCAGACCGCAGATACATGGAGCGCAGGATACCTGTCACGTCTTTTCAATCTCCAAATTTCGAGAATAAAGCCTACCTTGATGATGCTCGAAGAATCGGAAAAGAAATCGTGGAAGCCATGCAGCCCGACAAACAAACTTGCTTCAAGGTATGTTCTGGATATATTCTTTCAGGCATCCGCGGCTTTTTGGAAGAACAAGGATTCCACGTGGAAAAAACCGTCATTACAGGTGAACTGCAGGAGCGAGTTGAAAAAAGCTTCATTGAATGGTGCATCGAGGTCGGAGTGCCAAGAGATAAACTTGAAAGCAACAGACGATTCTATCCAATTCTAGACTGGGTTGCTGACAAAATCGAATTAAGGGAACGACTCGTGAAAACAGGATGGAAAAGCTGGCAAAACAAGTGGCGGCAAGAAGCTCAAAAACTTCACCTACAAAAAATTGGCCAACTTCAGAGGACAATGTGAATCATAACGTGATAAAAATCGAATTCATACTCTTTCAACCCTAATTTTTGTCCCGCTTTTCACTTGGCTAAAAACTGACAAGTTCTCAGTTATTCTCCCAACGGGATTAATAGCGCTGTAGGGCCTAACTTTGTCAAGAAAGACGCATAGCGCCCCTCCCATCGGCCAGTAGGCAATCATCCCCTTGTCAGAGATGTTTTTGGCTTTTTCCTCGCCGATTGATAATACAACTTCAAAGAAAACCTCGTTTTGATGTAGGCTTGCCCTTCCTTCTAGAGGCAGTTTTCTGACTATTAAGTCTACGGTTCTCGGGGACAGGAACCTTACAAGTTCAGCTTTCGCTTCGCCTAATCCTTCAATTTTGAAGAGGACGGGTATTCTGGAGATGCTTTCAGCCGTAGACCTTGCCTCAAAATAGTAAATATTCGGGAAATCTTAATAAATGGTTCTGTTAATTCAAGCGTGACCAGAAATGTTCGATGTTGATGGCGTTAATGCCAAAAAGAAGGAACTGCAAAAACAAGCGGACAAGCTTGTTGAGGAACTGAAAAAACTCGACGAACGACGAAAAAAAGGAGAACTAAACGAAGACGCCTACAAAGAAAAAAGACGGGAAATCGAAAGAGAAATAGTCGAAGTCATGGACAGACTCGCGCAAATGCAATTTCTCTCAGGACAAACATAAAACAATAACTAATAACTAGCCTTCACAAACGACTTCAGAAAAAGTAAAACCTTAAAAAAGGAACACGCCCTATTGCAGTTAAAGAAAAAGACACAGAGCTCCGGTAGTATAGTCCGGTCAAGTATTCCGGCCTTTCGACAACAAGAAAGAAAGCCGGAAACCCGGGTTCAAATCCCGGCCGGAGCACCAGAATTTATTATCAAGCAATCTTAAATTTTGCTGCATGTTGGGCAATTTTGGTTTTTGGTGATTTCTGCTGTTTCTATTGTCATTTCTTCTCCGTCTATGAACAGCATTCTTCCGATCAGCGGTTTTCCGATTCCTGTTAAACATTTGATGGCTTCCATGACTTGAAGAGAAGCTAGGGCTGAGGGTGTTCCACTGAAGATTGGGTTAACTTTTGTTTCGGTTGGTTCTTTTGGAAAAACGCATCTTAGGCACGGTCCCTTGCTAGGCATCACCGTGGTTATTTGGCCGTAGAACTGGGAGACTCCTGCGTGGACGAACGGAATACGGCTTTTTACGCAGTAATCGTTAACTGTGAATCTTGTTTTCCAGTTGTCAAGCCCGTCAACGACTATGTTTACTTTACCAATGACCCTTGACACGTTGTCAACCGTAATTTCTTTATTTACAGCCAATATTTCAACCTCTGGATTTAGAGCCGTAAGCCTTTCTTTGGCGATTTCAACTTTGAATTGCCCAATGTCCTTGGTCGAATACAGGATTTGGCGGTTCAAGTCGCTGAGGCATAATTTATCTTGATCTATTAAAACAAGTTTTCCAACACCTGCAGCAGCTAACAAAGTTGACGAGATAGATCCTAGTCCGCCAACTCCAACAACAGCAGCTGCGGAATTTTTCAGTTTTCTTTGGCCTTCTGTTCCCCAGCCGTTCATAATTATTTGGCGGCTGTAACGTTCAAGCTCCTGTTGAGACAGACTCATTTACGGGTTGTTCCTCCATTAATAAGTTCAGCTTTAAACGGAATTATCATTTTCTAGGATTATTAATCTCTGCAAGGATAGCCGTTATTAGGTAACTGTTGACGGTGAAGCTAAACGTTTTCCACCCAATAACCGTCTTTTTCCGTTATTTCCTTTTTCCAGATTGGAACCTCGAATTTGATTCGTTCAACAATTTCTGAAAGTGCAAGGTGTCCCTCCCTTCGATGCTTAGAGGCAACAAGAACGTACATTATGTCTTCGCCGACCGTAACTGAGCCCGTTCTGTGTTCCACAACGGCGTCTATTATGCCATATTTGGTTTTTTGTTCGTTAATGATTTTTTCTATTGTCTCGGATGCCAAAGATTCGTGCGCTTCGTATTCGAGTCTAACAACTTTTTCATTTCCCCGTGTTCCACGAACGACGCCTACGAATATTGTAATGGCGCCTATTTCAGTAGATGATTTTCTCAATTCTTCAATAAGGGAACCTAGATGGTCGAGTTTTTGTTTAATGCCGATTTTCATTTTCTTCACCAATGTTTAGCTAATCTTTTTGGTTATCCGCCGCCAAATGGAGGCATGATGGCTATTTCATCGCCTTCTCTTAAACAGTCTTTCAATTGTGCCGATTTACCGTTGACTATTACTAAATAGTTTTTCAAAACAGGCGTTCCGTTTTTTTCTTGAAGGTATTCGCCCTTTAATGTTCTAAAAAGGGTTTCTCTCCAAATTTTCGAGACGTTTAAGTGCTTGTTAGGTATATAGATTTGAAGCAAATCCGCGACAGCGGCTCCTTTTTCAATCACGTACGTTTCATTTTTTACGCCTAATAATTCACGTAGTTTCCCAAAATACCTCGTCTTCACAGTAATCTTGCAGATTCCGTTTTCACTCATTAACCAGTCACCCTAAGATGTGTAAGCAAATTTTACATTATTGAAAAGATAGTTTTTGAGTTCTTTCAATGGTTTGAAGCGTGATAACTCAAACTATGCGAGTTATTTAGGGGTAAGCATCAATTTTCAATGATTCAATTCGTTGACGTTTTCGAATGGCGTGCACCAATAAATGTAGATTTATGTTACCTTGTATACTGTATCGCCTTCTCTAACTCTGTTTACCACTTTTAAACCTATGCTTTGACCAGCCTTTGCTTCTGTTATGTTTTTGTGTTCAATCTGCATCGAAGACACTGGCTGCTCGAAATTGGTTGTTGCTCCCTGAAACAGGATTCTGTCACCAACTGCGAGTGGTCCGATTAGTTCTATTACAGCCACGCTAATGTTCGTGAAGTAGTGAGTAACCTTGCCCACCTCTTTTAACGATCTCTCAGACATAACATCAACCCTCTGTTTTCTGTTTATAAGACAAATCTGCTTAAATGATTTACCATTTTTAGATACGTTAAAAGACATAAACCTAGTTAACAATCTGCAATTTAATTTTCATCGAAATCTTTAAAGCCCAACATAATAAAATTAGGTTAATGGGGTGGATAATCATGCCTAATGAAGAGGAAGTTCTCCCAAAAATGAGTGAGGATTGCGCCCATGTTTTGGACTCTGTTATCTCAGCTCTTAAAAATCCGCTTCCCTACAATCAGTCGAAGGCACGCCTGTTACTGGACGATTTATACAAGAAAAAATGCAAGGAAGCCTTAGCTTGGATTCACGAAAAATATGCTAGCCATCCTTCAATTCTTATGCAAAAAATTGCGAGAAGAGCGCTTGAATTACACAGTCGACTATAAAAACAAAAATTTTAACAACTAATCTCTCTCGTATTTTTTAATCTGCGGAGAGGTGAGCCTAATAATATTCTGTAAAAATTTTTATATTATAAGTGTAAGGTCAAAAAGGTAAAACCGTCTGAAGATTAAGATATTTTTCAATGAACTGTTTGCCGCGTTCTGTTGTTTGAATTTTCCGTTCAGATTCATTGCTTCTTGAGATCAGTCCTTGTTTTTCTAATTTTACGAGGTATTTTTCAAGAAGAGCGTGGTTCAAGTTAGCCTTATAGACTAGATGGGTCTTTTTTACCCCTTTCCTAGCTATTCGAAGTATCTCAGCTATAATCATTAAATGGTCTCTTCTTTCCACTTCGGACGCCTCCAAAGATTCATTAATATTGTCTGACCTTTCTTTTTTCTGTAATGAGTTTCTTTATTAAAGATGCAAACATTTGTTCGTTGAATTCTACTTCATCAACTCTTTTTGCCATCTTAATCATCCTCTGAATTTTTGTTCGAGAACACAGTTCCTCAAAAATGGTATATAAGCCTAATCTAACGGAAAAGGAAGATTTTTCCAAAAATGGACAAAAAAGCCAAGTTTTTCCAACAAAAAGGAAACTGTTAATGTAAGTCACAGCATCTTCTTTTTGTAAAGTCTTATGTTTGTTTCTTTGAAAGGCGATGTGTCCATAAGAGTTTAGAAAATCGATGACGAAATTTTTAAGTCAATTAGAGAGAAACTTACTATTATGATCAGAAGAAGTTTTTCTTTGTTTATTATTTCGTTGAATTTGGTTTTGTTACTTGTTTGTTTCGTGGGGTCAGTATTTGCCGGTTGTGAAATCCAAGGATTGTCTTTTCACATTAGTCTCGGTGAAGAAAGTTCGGAACCGTTGATGCGAAGAGGAATTAACATCGGAAACGCTTTGGAAGCTCCTAACGAAGGTGAATGGGGGGTCTACATTAAAGACGAGTATTTCAGAATTATCAAAGATGCAGGTTTTGACACCGTAAGAATTCCCATAAGATGGTCAAGCCATGCTGAAGCCTCGTCTACTTACAGGATTGATGAAATTTTTCTACAAAGAGTTAGGTGGGTCGTGAAGAAGTCTTTAGAGCAAAATCTTGTAACTATAATCAACATCCACCACTACGAGGAAATAATGCAGAATCCCAATGAACACAAAGATCGGTTCTTGGAAATTTAGCATCAAATTTCTGAATATTTTAAAGATTATCCTGAACTTTTATTTTTCGAGCTGCTTAATGAGCCTCATGGCAATTTGTCGGACGATTTGTGGAATGATTTAATTGAAGAAGCCGTGAAAATCATAAGAGAAACTAATCCCACGAGAAAGATAATTGTTGGACCAACTGGCTGGAACAGTGTCTACAACCTTGACGGGTTAACAATACCAGCTGAAGACAAAAATATTATAGTGACATTTCATTTTTACACTCCCTTCGATTTTACACACCAAGGAGCAGAATGGGTGAGTCCATCGCCACCCGTAGGCAAAAAATGGGTTGGAGACGAATCTGAACAGAAACAAATCACAAACGAGCTAGACATCGCTGTTCAATGGGCTAGGCAGCACGGCAACATAACCCTGTTCCTAGGGGAATTCGGGGCATACAGCAAAGCAGACATGAACTCAAGAGTCACGTGGACCTACTTCGTCGCAAGAGAGGCAGAAAAAAGAGGTATCAGCTGGTGCTACTGGGAGTTTTGCGCCGGATTTGGAGCCTACGACCCGAGAAACGAGGCGTGGAGAACAGATCTTTTAAACGCCTTAGTCCCTCAGGTCATGAAGCATTATATTTTAGTTAATTCTGAACTCGACGAAACTTACGGGTCAGGATGGTATGACGAAGGAACATACACAGTAGTAGGAGTGAACAGCACAGCATTTGGGCTCATAATTCGAGATGTCTTCGACCATTTTGAAGGACTAGGACCAGCAGACATTATAATAGACGAGAAGACAGTCCGAATCTATGTTGACGGACCAAGACAAATAAGGGCAGTATGGCGAAAAGACTACACCAGATTGATATTATTAATTATCATGACATTGCTAGTAGCATGCTCAGCCACTCTAATCTACAAAAGACATAATGAAGGCTGAACACCTAAATCCTCAAGATATCAGAAAAAATAAAAAGGAGAACCAGGGTATTCAGATAAGACAACGCCCAAGCGGGGGTGTCCGAGTGGTCAAAGGAGGCAGGCTTAGGACCTGCTGGCGAAGGCCTGCGCGGGTTCGAACCCCGTCCCCCGCACTTAAAGAACGTTCATTGCAGTATCGGAATTTGCCAGAGAATGTTATTTTTTATTTTTTGAGAGGTAAATGATTCAGAGATTCTACGATAGAAGGCTACTCCAGAATCATGAGAAATATATCTTATTGCTTTAATATTCCAGAAATGGTAAGGGGTCAATTATACAGAAAGAGGTTAAGCGTTCTCGGAAACTTTATCTTTTGCCTAGTTTATAATGTATTTTTTGACTGTGGAAGTGAGCCGACTTCAGAATGTCGTCACTGTGTGACTTGAGGGGCATACGCACTTCGTCCCTACTGATCGGAGGCGGTGTGTATGCAAAGAGCAGAGATTCCGCTTATAATTACGTTGGGTACTCTCAGCTCTTTAGGAGTCGGCTTGCTAGGTCCTGTTTACCCCATATTTGTTGTTAATCGTTTCTCGGCATCCATTGTAGACGTTGGTTTACTTGCTGCGGTTTTCAGTTTGACTGCAGCAATTTTCAAGACGCCTGCTGGGAGACTTGTTGACCTTTATGGGAAAGAGAAGATTTTCTTCGCAGGCGTCATGGCTGGTGCCGTATGTTCGCTTTCATATGTCTTCGCCTTTGATTTAATGCAGCTGTACATAATTGAGTTCTTCTTTGGAGTAGCCTATGGTCTTCAAAGTCCAGCCCGTCTACTTTTGATGGTTGACATAAGCGAAAAAGGCAAAAGAGGCTTATTTTTTGGCATTTTTGAGTCTGCTTACGATATTGCGGGAGCTGTTGCCGCGTTACTGTCCGTTGCTATAGTTAGCACACTCGGGTTTGAACCTCTATTCTTTATTTGTTCAGGATGCCAAGCGACGACAGGCTTCTTTGTTCTAAAATCGAGAAACACGTCTCATTGACTTAGTTATTCAGTCAATTTTCCGTTTTGAATTTGTGGACAAGAATTTGGTGACCAACAATGATAGCGTAGGCTCCGTATGAAAGGATGAGTGGGGGATTGCGAATGGCGTATTTAATGTCGCTTACCATGAATTCGACGCTTTTGCTTAAGGTCCACACAACTTTTGGTCTGTAATGGATGCAGTAAGGGTCATAAACCCCTAACACCTTATAGCCTTGTTTGATTATCCAAGACCTTATGTATGCGTCCTCATACGTATGCAAGTAATAGGGTATCTTTATACCCTCGACGGCTTTACGTCTGACAAGCAGATCGTGGGTTCCACCTCTCCTATGAAATATTTTCAATGTTAATCTAAGAAAAAGGTCAAGAATCCTCGTTTTCAGCAGAACAGACCAAATTTCAATACCCCAAACTGCGCCCACGTCGTCTTTTATGAGTTTTTCAGCCTTGGCAAACCAGTCTTTGGACAAAATAATGTCGCTGTCGACAAACATGAACCAGTCAGTTTCTATCATCTCTATGGCCTTTTGCCTCGCTTCTGCTCGTGTTCCTCGGTCTTGCGTAAAAACGACGTTTCCGTATTTTTCCTGAAACTCGTTCACTATCTCTAAGGTTTTGTCCGTTGAATAGCCATCGACGACGATAAGGCGGTTAACAGGCACATATTTGTAGACAGCGTCAATGCATTCCCTTAATATACGCTCGCTGTTTTTAGTAAGTATCACCACGTCTATAGGCTTCATCAACAGCAGATCTCCAACAAATTAAAGGGCATCTTTAGGTCAAATATGATTAAACCACCTTGACTCGCACAAAATATATATGCTTATCCTAAAAATGATGCCTAAAAAAATAATGTTGTATCCTTTAAACGATAAATTCCTGTAATAGTGGTTTACCCAAAAGTTTTCCAAACAAAGTTTTCCTGTTTTCAGTCTTAACGGTCATAAGCCTTAAGCTAATAGGTTAAGAATAATCCTATACGTCTAAATTCAAATCTCAGAAAGACCTTAGCGCCTTTAAACTATGAAGATTGTTCATTGCCTTGCATTTCATGTAATTTAGGCATACTTATTACGTTCTCTTTCACATATAATTCATGAGCTCTTTTAATCATTGAGAACGCTTCGTGAATATCTTTGGCAAAGAACAAAAGCTCAACATCCTTTGTGTCCAACATTCCATGTTTCAAAGGCCACTTCTTGATCCACTTAACGAAATCGAACCACATTTCTCCTAACATAATCACTGGAACATCGGATATGTGTTTCACCTGAAGAAGCTGCCAGGTATAGGCAAATTCAAGTAGCGTCCCTATACCTCCAGGAGCCACTACAACAACATTGGCGTAGCTCATAAAGCTATCAAGACGAGATGAGAAGCGGCTGAACTCCTTTTTGATGTCTAAGTGACTTGCCTCCTTCTCTTCGAAAGGAAGATAGATTCTTAAACCTATAGATTTGACCATCTTCTCTCCGCGTCCAGCACGGTGTCCCTCGCTGGCAGCGTTCATGAGTCCAGGGCCACCTCCTGTAACAACATCCATTCCAGCTTCAGAGATCATCTTTGCCAAGTTATAGATTTCTTGATAGATGGTGCTACCCTTATGTATTCTTGCTGAACCAAATATAGCAACAGTGAAGTTTTCCTTATCTTCCAGTTTTCCGTTCCTCATCTTACGCGACTCCATCATTTTACTATGCCGTTTTACTCAGCATCTTTTTCTATTTTCCGTAGATTCCTTACTGCTTCATCCAGATTTTTGATGAAATCGGAGAATGACCCTTCTGGGATTCTGGCGCCTGCAGCTGCCGGATGTCCACCTCCGCTTCCGCCGTATTTTGGTGCTACATGTCTCAGCAGCCTGTTTAAATCCAAATTCTTTTCGCTGGTTCTTATGCTCATGTCTATAAAGTTTCCACGTTTCTCGCCAGCTATTCCAATGATGGCTCCAGCCAAAGCCATGGTATATATGGCGGTTTTCCCCAACGAGAAGGGAACGTTAAGAGCATCTGCTATTTCTCCGTGTGTTTGGATATGTTCTTTAAGTTCTCGAAAAACAACTTCCTCTCTATGAGTGCTTTGTATAGCAAGGTCAACAAGCATGCTGTGGAAACTTGGGGGGACGTTATTTGCCAGGTTTGAAATTATGATCCTCTTAAAATTGTGTTCTCTTTTCATTTCCTGTAAGCCTTGTACAAGGATGCCTGTTTCAAGGTATACTGTGCGTTTGTCCCATTTCTTTAATAGTTGACCTATAAGGGGCGTGTTGTCTAAATAATCCGATACTGCTCCGTAGATGGCAACACGGCTTAACAAAGGATCTAAGCATCCCTGAAAGACTAAATAAACCAACTCAGACGTTGAAGAACCTAATGAATGATAAATTCTTCCGGGCAACTCATACTTCGACAATAATTCTGGTAACGGGTGATGATCAATATACAGCAGCTCTCCAGATTGAACAATCTCCCTGAATTTGTCGAGAATTTTTGGCAGATGGCTTTCGGACAACGCGATGTCACATATTATCACTTTATCTTGGGCTTTCACTTGTTCAAGATCACCTAGAAGACCATAAGGGTGAGTGAAGAAAACTTGGGCGCCAGGGTTCGCGGCAAGAGCTAAAGCGCCAGCGCATAACCCATCGCCGTCTCCGTGAGTAAAAATCCATATACTCATTATTTAAGACTCCATATTTCATGTATTCTTGGTTGATATATTAGGGTGAATGCTAAAAACGCTAGTTACCAATTGTATTTTGTATGCTGAATCCGAATTATTTTCATCCCAGACTTTTTCCATGTACGTTTTCATCCCGTCAATTAGACTTTGTCCAGCAATAACTGGATTTGATATATTAAAGATGCATGGTTAACAATTCTTCTTACGCATTTTCTAGACCATCTAGAACCCGGATTTTTGCTGTATGTTTTTCTTTACCTTTACTTTCTCTCCATCGATAATGACAAGTCCGAAACGTTCCATCATCCTCAACTTTTCATCAATTGTTTTTCTCGATGAATCATCTTCACTAAGAGCTTTATAGATCTCCATTTTTAATGCTGAGCCACCGTTCTTAAAAAGAAACCGGTGGATTGTATGTTCATAAATTGGAACCATTTCGGTCACTTTTTCACATTTATCTACATTTTTCCTTTCTACGCCAGTTCTTGTAAGCCTCTTAACCGTTTGTTCGTGTTGTTTCTGATTTGATTATTATTGTTATCTTGTTTACTGTCGTTTGGCACATCTTTCTGATTCCTCTTGTACCTCGTTCATAGTCTACTCTGATTAACTTAAGTTCTTCCAATCGGCGTACCTGCTCACTTATGTAGGCTTCACTTAAACCTAATCTTTCACCAATCATTGAAACATCTAGCCGCTCCTTTGAAAGCAATTGTAGTATCCTTAAACTCGTCGAAGTTAATGCATCAACTACCGTTATTGCCTCATTGCCAGTTACTACCATTTCTTCTGACATGAGTGTACCTTCTTATGTGAGTGATATATATAATATAACTATTTATACTTATAACTTTTTCACTATATTTATTGATTATAACAAATAACAGGTTGAGAATTGAACTTTATTAAAAATTAGAAGGACCAATAAGATTGATTACTTCCCTTACCAAACGGGCACTAAAAGCAAAATTTATCCATCAAAATATTTTTGGTATATTTTCGATTTTTATAATCAGTAATTCGTGATATATTGTTATGTAAGCCAATGAACGGATTGTAATGTTCATTCTTAGAGCATTTCCACTAACGGTTGCAATGCCAATTTTACGTATTTCACGGGTACCTCTCTTTTGTCACTATATCTTCAGAACCTCTTCTTTTATTATTTTATGAGTTTCAACTGGTGGTGGTGTAGTATTGACAATGTAGGTTTCAATGCCTCCAAAGAACTTTCGGAAGAACTGTTCACGTAGATTATGTTTGCGTTGGTCTCTAATTAAAAGATGAGGATTGCAGAAGTCTACCGATTGTATGTATTGGGCAGCTTCGTCAGAAGTTAGTTTTTTGACGATCGTCTCCTCTTCGGGATTGCGTTTCAGCAAAATAGCTGTTCTCAATGTGGTGAGGGGAAGTATTTTTCCTTTTCCAACAATCCATCTGACATTTACAACTGCCCTACCCCTAGCGTCAAATTCAGCCTTCTCAATGAGCCGCCTATATTCGCCCCATGTTTCAGCTATGTCCGCTTGAATGTAGAAGTTCTTCTCAGACCCGAACGCCACATTCTGTTCAGCCATCGAGCGAACAAAGAACCAGTCGTCGGATATGACGCGGACGCCTTTAAGTCTAAGGAGACCGTAAGTATGTGTTGTCTTGCCTGTTCCTGAGGGTGCTATTAGGCAGACTCCTTGTCCATCGATGTCCACGCAAGCACCATGAACCGAGTTAATGCCATGGCTATCCTCGAGAATGTCGCTTGCAATGCTTAAAGCTATGGATTTAACCCAACCATAGTAGTCTACATTTATCAGAAAGGCAGTTTTTGAGAGCGGATTATATAGCACACGCTGCTCCCCATCTTTTTCTTCTGTCACCACCATTCTTCCGTGAGAACGTACATGAGCGGACATAGGATAGAAGCTTTCTTCCCATCTTTCCTTCACATACTTTACGTCTGTTAAGAGTTTGATGCAGCAGCCGTATATGTCGGCTCTTTCTTCGTAGAGAAGACGTTCGCTGTATTCTTCCATCAACGTGTTCTTCTCTTCAATGGATATGAGTTCAACCAGATATCTCGATGGCATCAGTATTCACCCTTTCACCTTACTTCTAACAAATTTCCTAACTTCATCTGCAATAAAAACTGAGCTTGAAACAAGAGTTATAGTTAGCCAATCCCAACTTGAAAGTGGCACAGTCCGCAGTGCTACTTGGAAGAAGGGTAGAATCGTCGCCATTATCTGCAGAGAAACTGAAGCGATAATAGCTGCAAACAAGTATTTGTTGGTGAAGAACCCTATCTTGAAGACTGATTTGGTTCTTGATCGGCAGTTAAGTGCGTTGAACACTTGGAACATGGCCATGGTGGTGAACCCTAAAGTTTGTGCTCGAATAAGGTCTCCATTGTTCCACTCCTTAGTGAAGACCCATAGTGTCCCTATTGCCATAAAAATACCTACATAAAGGGTGTTCAGCATGATATCCCTATTTATTATCTTCTCGTCGGGTTTTCTTGGAGGCTGATCCATGACGTCCTCCTCTTTCGGTTCCATTGCCAACGTTACGTCGAGTAACCCATCTGTGACAAGATTTACCCACAACACCTGAACAGGAGTGAAGATGAGAGGCACACCAGACAAAAGAGACAGCGCAGTTAATATTGTGATTATTTCCCCAGTGTTTGTCGCGATCAAGTATTTTACGACTTTTCTAATGTTTTCAAATATCACACGTCCTTCTTCAACAGCGTTAACAATACTTGCAAAGTTATCATCAGCTAAGACCATATCAGCGGTTTCTTTAGTGACATCGGTTCCAGTTATACCCATTGCGACGCCGATTTCGGCCGCCTTCAAGGCTGGTGCATCGTTGACACCGTCGCCTGTCATAGCTACAATGTGTCCTTTACGCCTTAGAGATTCAACGATGCGGTATTTATGTGTTGGTGAAACTCTAGCAAACACAGAGGTTTCTTCTATGACCGCGTCTAGTTCATCGTCGCTCATAGCGTCAAGTTCGGCGCCAGTGAAAACTTTAGAGTTGCCTTCAAGGATACCTATCTCTTTTGCAATAGCTTCCCCAGTTAGTTTATGGTCTCCAGTTGCCATGACAACTTTAATTCCTGCTCTTTTACATAGCTGCACTGCGATCTTCGCTTCGGGTCTAGGCGGATCAATCATTCCTGCGAGCCCAACGAAGATTAGCTTAGCGCGTCCGTGCTGCATATTCTCCTTGAAAACGTCAAGATCTTCCACTTCTATGGTTTGATAGGCTAAGGCAAGGACCCTTAATGCTTCGCTAGCCATTTCAGTACTGGCTTTGAGAATATCTTTCTTTTTTCTCTGGGATAACTTCTTTATCAAGCCTTTCTCCAGAATTTCTGAACATCTTTCCAAGATGGTTTCGGGTGCGCCTTTAATGCATACCCTTATTTCTTTTTCCGAGGTTCTATGGAATGTAGCCATGTACCTTTCCCTTGGGTTGAATGGAATCTCGTCGATTCGAGGGAACTTCTCTTCCAACTTCTCCTTTTGGTAACCGGCTTTTGTTGCAGCGACAACCAAGGCGCCTTCAGTCGGATCGCCAAAAATTTCCCATCTGGGTCCACTGCTCGTTTCGTGAAGCCTGAGCCGAGAATCATTGCACAAGACACCAATTTGGAGTGCAAGGCTAAGAGATTCATCTTTTTTGGTGTCTATCATCTTTCCTTTAACTTCAAATTCCCCTTCAGGGACAAAGCCGATGCCAGAGACATCGATCATTCGGTTATCCACAAATATCTTTCTAACAGTCATCTGGTTGGTGGTCAAAGTCCCCGTTTTGTCAGTGCAAATCGCTGTGGCTGAGCCTAATGTGTCTACAGCTTGAAGCTTACGGATTATTGCATTGCGTCTAGCCATTCTGTTAACTCCAACTGACAAAGTTATTGTCATCACAGCTGGTAGGCCCTCAGGAATCGCCGAGACTGCTGTGGCTAAAGCAAACAGAAACGTTTCATAAAATTCGAAGCCACGAATGATGCTGAGTGCCAACACTAAGCTGCTTGCTAACAGAGCGAACAGTCCAAGTTTCTTAGTCAGATCCTTTGTTCTCATCTGAATAGGAGTCTCGACTTTCTCAGTCTCTTTTATTAGTGTTGCAATTTTTCCGATCTCAGTTTTCATGCCGGTTGCAACAACGACCGCCTTGCCTCTTCCTTGAGTTACTATTGTGCCGGAGAAAGCCATGTTTATTCTATCTGCTACAACAAGTTCTTCATTAAGTTCGTCAATACTCTTTCTAACAGGAATTGATTCGCCAGTTAACATGGACTCATCTATCTCAAGGTTCGCTGCTTCGAAAATACGAGCATCAGCTGGAACCTTGTCTCCCGAATCCAGAAGTATAATATCTCCTGGTACAATTTCTTTCGCTTTTATTCTTACTTCAATACCGTCTCTTACGACTTCAGCTTCAGGTGCCGCCATAGACTTTAAGGCCTGTAGGGCAGATTCTGCCCTAAATTCTTGGAAGAATCCTATAGATGTGTTGAAGATTATGACGACCGCTACAACTAGTGTGTCAATCAATTTACCAGCTAGCGACGAAATGAATGCTGCAGCGATAAGCACGCCAACGAGAGGACTCTTCAACTGGTCTACAAGCATATTTAGCTTAGATAATTTCTTTTCTTCTTCTAACTCGTTTGATCCATATTTGCTGATCCTCTCCTCTGCTTCACTGGTTGTTAACCCTCTCTCACTTGTCTCTAATATTTCAAATACTTTTTCAACTTTGTAGGCGTGCCAAACATTTTCTTTGCTCAAACTTTTATTTCCCTCCAATACTATTTCTCAGGAGCCATTTAACTTCTGATATTAGTTTTCGTCAATAACTGTTGAACTTGATTGGTGAAATAGGTCCTTTTTTTAAGTTCTCAATTTCAATTCAATGTACTAGATCGTTTTAATTCTAGCAATAAGTATATGCATTTATTTATAAATATTTCTTTTCTGATATACAAAAAAGTTTAACCCCTAATCTTATAGACTTACGAAAGAACTTATTGAAAATTACATACAAATCTATCAATAAACAATTAAAAGCATTCCTATTAAAAAATAATACTTTAAGAGAATATATTTGAAATGGTCATTAAAAATTACGCAGTTATTTATATACAAGAATAATGGTTCTCTAAAACCCCATCAAACCGCAACATCGAGAGCATATTGGGAAAACGCCGTTCTGGCAGCTTCTCAAGGCTTGTCTGAATTTTCGATGTCTCTCTCCGTTGAAAATATCTAGAATACTCTGTTCCTTGATGTTTCCTGTGATGTAGTCTGGGAAATCTCTGCATGTAACAATATCGCCGTTAGGCATTATGTCTAACTCAAACCATGGCGTAACACAGTTCTTGTAACCAAAAAAGTTTTCCGGCTCATGATAGTATTTTTTGATTTCATCCGTCTTCAAGTCCGGCACAAAAAGGATGGGCATCTTGAACTTTCCAGACTTTATTACTTTTACTTGCTCAGCGATTCTGTCAACATCCATATTGGTTGTGTCACGGACATAGCCCTTCCAAGCAAACGGTGTAACACCTAGTTTCTCCTGAAATATTTTAGTGTGGTTTTCTCCGATCCACTCTCTCGTAAACCAAGAATAGTAGATTACCATGCCGTCTGGGCTTAGTTTCTCGGCTTCTCTGACGGTCTCAACAAGCATCGACTCGTTAGTCTTGGAGATTGTGGCAATCATGAAAAACTGCGGTTTCACCTTCTTCTTTTCTTTCTTTATTTCTTGAATCTTCATTATTCCCTTGACAGCCGTATCGTAGGCCCCTTGCACTCCCCGACATCGGTCGTGAACTTCTCTTGGCCCGTCAAGAGACACGCAGATCATGTCCCAGCCATTTTCAACTATTGTCTCAGCATTTTTTTCCAGTCCAACGCCGTTTGTCACTATCTGCACAGTGAGACCTTTCTGTTTAATGTAGTTTACAAGCGGAACCAGCGGCTGGTAAAGAAAAGGCTCCCCGCCAGTTATGTAGAAATGAACCTTTAAGGGCGCAACCTCGTCTACAACCCTCTTGTAAACGTCGAGAGGCACCTCACCCGTAACTTTAGGCGTATCATCTCTCGCATTATAGCCGCTTTCTCCCCATTGTGCACAGATAGCACATCGGTGATTGCAGCGATGTGTGATTCTTGGACTTATCATCCAAAGCGAACGGCTTACTCCATCTTCCCGTCGATAGTCCAGTTTTGCTTGAACGTATCTTCTGTAAGCGCCTCTGGCGAAACTCTTCAGGAGACTTGGATTTCTGCAAACAGGCCACAAGAACTGTATCGGGAACTTCCTCATGAAATGTCACTTAGTCTTTTGCAGTATGCTTTCATGTTCTTCTAATTTAAGGCTTATTACCCCTTATTGTTTTAAGGCTTTTTTAGAGATTTGTTGTTCAACCAAAAATTTGTGGTAAATTTGTAGTTTGTTTCGATAATCTTTTCAATTTCCTTTTTCAGGAAATTTAAGCGTTCTTAACATTTCATTTGATGTGAGTTACAAAAGAAAAATAAGTCTCAAACCATGCATCTATCAAAGGGTGACTTATCTGGCAATTTCCAAAATCAAGAAACTATTCAAGACCATTCATAACATGTTCGTAGTTTTGGATATTGTCCTTCACAATGCTGTGTTAGGATTTTTCAGATCTTTGAATCGAACTGTAAACTCGAGGCTAAGAGTTTGGTATATGAAGAAGGAAACAGTTGAGCATCTTCGCATGCTTTCGAAAGTTTTCAAATTTATTATTTTACCCATGGTCATACTCTACGGCTTTGCCCTTTTCTATTATTTTGGGGAGAATCCAATTAACTCATTAGTCTGGAACGTTCTAATTTTTCTTTACAGTAATTTTCTTCCAGACTTACCTTCAGCATATATTAACAGGAAAAATAAAGGTGAAATTGAACCAATAAAGTGGCATAAAAAATATGCGTTGCTTCTTTTTGCGCCAGTTTTTATTTGGCTCCTTTTTTCTGGCGTGTTTTTAAGATGGAGAACGACGGAAACTTTTCATAACTTTAGATCGTTGACTGTTTATTCATTATTTCTCATCGGTTTGGGCTTTGTTATATTTGGAAATTTTCCGTTATCTATTGGTAATTTACCGAAGATTCTTTCATTGTCATTGTTTGGTTCGCTGGGGTATTTAACTCACTTGAAGGTTGATGGAGTTTGGTGACACCTTTTCTCCTCACTTTATTTTGTGAAGCATTCATATTATTATTGGGCTTTAAAGAATGATAATATCCTAATGTATCATGTGTATGTCAAGATTTATTTGATTGTGTCATCTCTATTCATAATGAATATGCATGCAATTACGAGATTTCCGCGGTATGATTGCCATAGTTAATGTTTTGGGGCATTTTCTATGGAAGGATCCTATGAAAAAAAGGTTTTTTATGATGATTTTACCTTTATAGTCTTCAACGATGTCTATGAACCAGCAGAAGACTCGTTTTTAATAGCGGAAAATCTGGAAGTTAATCCAAACGAGGATGTTATTGACATCGGCGCGGGATGCGGAATCTTATCTATTATCTCTGCAAAGAAAGCAAAAAACGTTGTAGCGATTGACGTGAGTCCAAGTGCTGTAAAATGTGTTAAGTACAACGCTGTTGCTAATGGAGTCTTCGACAAAATTGACGTGATACAAGGAGACCTTTTTGGACCACTACGGAAGGAAGCGTTGTTCGATCTTGTTCTTTTTAACGCGCCATATTTGCCTATTAAAAATGAAGGGCATAACAGCTGGATTGATTATGCGTGGTCAGGTGGTGCAACGGGAAGAAGAATAATTAGTCGCTTCATTAGAGATGCGCCGAAGCACCTAAAACCTAATGGGCGAATACTATTAGTTCAATCCACGCTTTCAAGCATCGAAAAAACAAAAGAGCAATTTATGAAGCGACGTTTTAAGACTATTGTAGTTAATGAAAAGAAGGTCGCATTTGAGACAATTTCATTATTGTTAGCAAAGAGAAGGTAAACTTCAATCTACGACCTTTTTGAAGCTTTA
Source organism: Candidatus Bathyarchaeota archaeon (assembly GCA_018397065.1). GTDB lineage: Archaea > Thermoproteota > Bathyarchaeia > Bathyarchaeales > DTEX01 > JAGTRI01. Next base: position 8,957 of record JAGTRI010000003.1, on the reverse strand, counting down.
AATTGTCAAAAAATATTTAAAATGAAAGGGGTTAATCATGTCTTTAAAACTTCAAGGAAAAGTAGCTTTAGTAACTGGAGCTGGAAGAGGCTTAGGTAGAGCTTATGCCCTACGTCTAGCACAAATCGGGGCAGACGTAGTTGTAAACGACATTAACTTAGACTCAGCAAAAGATTATAACGAAAAACTTTCAGCCTCCACAGTAATGGACGAAATAAAAAACATGGGAAGGAAATCAATAGGAATTCAGGCGGATGTCACTAAAAAAGATCAGGTTGATGGTATGTTTAAACAAGTACTTGACGAGTTTGGGCGTCTCGACATCCTTGTCAATAATGCTGGAGGCAATCTTAACCGTCTTGGCGCTAAAGCTGGAACGCCAGTAACTTATCCATCATCCGCTTCAATGGATGATCACCAGTTCATAATGGACGTTAATCTCACTGGCACAATACTTTGTTGTCAAGCTGCGAGTGTTCCGATGAAAAAACAAAGGTACGGGAAAATCGTGAATGTGGCTTCTCAAGCTGGACTGCACGTAGCTCCTGAGATGGTTAATGCGATGTCGTACAGTGTTGCAAAGGCAGCAATAATACATTACACGCGTTATCTTGCTGCTGAACTTGGGCCTTATAACATCAGTGTAAACTGTATAGCGCCGGGATGGATCGCTACATCAAGAGCTGTTGCAGAGGGAAGGAAGGGAGAAGTTGCGAAACGTCTTGAAATGCAGATTCCATTAGGGCGTCTAGGCACGCCTGAAGATGTAGCGAAAGTTGTTGAGTTTCTTGTTACTGACCTTTCAGACTATGTTACTGGACAGTGCATCTCTGTTTGTGGCGGATACATTCTCTTCTAGGATACCAAAGAATTACTTTCTCTTAAGAACCCTTTTTGCAGCATCAACAATTGCTTCGGCAGTAATATTATGAGCCTTTAAGAGGTCATCCCAATCTAATGCTGACTCGCCAAACTTGTCTTTTATGCCTATCCGTTCTAATGGTGCTGGATACCTTTCGCCTAGAACCTCCGCAACGGCGCCTCCTAAAGCTCCAATCACACTGTGTTCCTCAGCTGTTATGATAGCTCCTGTTTTTTTAGCTGCCTTTACTATGGCTTCTTCGTCTATAGGCTTAATTGTGTGAATGTCCAAAACTTCAGCTTTTATGCCTATTTTGGAAATTTGGTCAGCTGCCTTTACAGCTAGGTGAACGGTACATCCAGACGCAATTATTGTAACATCAGAACCTTCTCTTAGGATGCTGGCTTTGCCGATTTTAAATTGACAATTCTCCATGGATTCCCAAACAAATGGTACTGGCATACGATCGATCCGTAGATAGACTGGGCCAAAATGTTCGTAAATGGCTCTTACAGCCTTTCTTACCTCTATTCCGTCACATGGCACAATCACTGTCATGTTTGGTAAAACTCTTGCTATTGTCACATCGTCTACTGATTGGTGTGTAGCACCGTCATGGGCATCGGATAGTCCTGCGCTTGTTCCAACAATCTTAACATTAGCTTTCTGATAGCACACTGAGATTCGAATCTGATCGTAAACCCGTCCAACGGCAAAAACTGAAAAAGTGTGGATAAACGGGATGAGTCCAGTAAGTGAAAGTCCAGCTGCAACTCCAACCATGTTAGCTTCAGCTATTCCAACATCAAAAAACCTTTCTGGATGCTTCTTCTTGAAAATGTCTGTTTTGTTGGAATGCGACAAGTCCGCATCTAGAACTACTACACGTGGATCTTCGCCAACCTGAGCAAGTGCCTCTCCATAGGCGTCTCTCATGTCTTCCATCTTTTGCATTATTTTTTGCCTCCTTTCTCATTAAGTTCTCTTAACGCTTTTTCGTACTGCTCATTGGTTAATGCACAATGGTGGAAGTCCACGTTGTTTTCGACGAACGAAATTCCTCGACCCTTAATTGTGTTACACACCAGCATTACTGGCCGATTTTTGACTGTTAAGGCCCAATCTAACGCGTCTAAAATTTCGTTCATGTTATGTCCGTCAATCTCTTTTGTTTCCCAGCCAAAGGCACGCCATTTTGGAGATAAAGAACCAACAATAGTACTGCCAGAAGCCATAAGCCTGTTCTGATCAGTTATGCCGGTTAAGTTGTCAAGTTTGTAATGAGATGCGAAAATGGCGGCTTCCCAGATCATTCCTTCCGTGCTTTCTCCATCGCCAACAATGACGTAGGTACGGTAATCCTTTCCTCTGATCTTAGCTCCTAAAGCCATACCGCACGCAACTGAAAGCCCTTGACCTAACGATCCAGTTGACGCTTCAATTCCAGGCGTTTTAAGCCTGTCTGGGTGCCCCTGAAGAATGCTGCCAATTTTCTTGACCTTTTTTAGTTCTTCTCTTGGAAAGAAACCGAGTTCCGCGAGTGCAACGTATTGTGCGAGGACGCTGTGTCCTTTGCTTAGAACAAAGCGGTCTCTGTCTTCCCAGTTTGGATTTTTAGGGTCAATTCTCATTTGGTGAAAATATAAAGCTGCAATAATATCAGCTATTGAAAGTGAGCCTCCTAGGTGACCTCTTTTCCCGTTTGCCATTATTTCTATGATGCCTCTCCTAATGGTTAACGCTTTTTCTTCGAGGCTCTTGATCGTCGACTGAGAGTGCATAGAACATGATAAACGGAGACGGTATAAAAATTTTTAGCCAAACATTAAATATAGTTTCTCGAAAAATTATGTTACCAAAATCTTTTAACGAGATACTTTAAGTAATTATAGTAGGACATTTGCTTTAACTAAAAAGACTTATTCAAAATCTAAAAAGGACATTATTTAAGGCGAATAATCTGAAGGTTGCTGTGAAAGAGTTGGCACGAAGAAGAAGGTTAGGAGCAAGGGTTCTAAAGGCAGTTGCCTCAGCCTTAAGGTTAAACATACTTAGACTGCTTTACGAAAGGGGACCCATGTCTTATACTGAGATCATGAACGTTCTAAAGCTAAGTCCCACCCGTGACGCTGGAAGGTTCGCCTATCACCTAAAAACTCTAGCAGGAATGGATCTAATAGAGCCTGATCCAGAATCCAAAAAATATCTACTCACTGATATGGGTAGAACGTTGGTTGAGTTTGCTGATGAACTTGATAGTAACGCTTTTAGAAGAAGACTGCTTGTTAGAACCTCGAGACTGGCAATAGAAAACTTCGACAGGAACAAAATAGCTGAATCCCTAATTAGAGAGGCTGAAGTTCCGGTTGAATTGGCTCAGAAAATCTCAAGAGAAGCAGAGAAACGATTGATGAAGCTTGGCACAAAATATCTTACTGCGCCGTTAATTAGGGAGTTCGTAAATGCGATCTTAATCGAACGAGGCTTAGAAGAGTATAGACATAAGCTCACACGCCTCGGTTTCCCTGTATACGATGTATCTTTGCTTCTGAAGGAGACCAGTGTTAGGGGAGAAAACGTCGAAAAAGTTCGACTCACAGCTGGAAGTCGCGTAATTGAAGAATACACTCTTTTGAACGTTTTGCCACGAGACATAGCAGACGCTCACATATCAGGCTCGTTAAACTTGAATAACTTAGGCACATGGATTCTAAAAATCCATGGAGTTATGCATGATGTAAGATTTTTCTTCAGAAATGGTTTAATTTTCAAGAATTTTTTGGATCAGAGAATATCATTAAGACCGCCTAGGAACCTTCGGTCAGCTCTTTCGTTAATTTCCAGTATGTTGCAGATTGCCTCAGCTGAGATCACGAAAGAACAGGCAATTGACTATTTTAATGTATTTTTAGCTCCATTTGCCCAAGGTCTTTCCATAGATGAAATCAAAAACAATCTTCAACTTTTCCTAGAAACAGTGAACATTACAATCCCAACGGGAATTTCGCTTGGATTAGAAACCGTTTTACCCAGTTTTCTTTCTGAGACTGAGGCTATAAGTTCAGAAGGCAAAACTTCTGGTATCTATGCAGATTACACAGAAGAAAGCCAACTTGTGGCTTCACTAATCTTGGAGTGTTTGAGAGAAATTGGAAATACTAAGCCGATATTTAATCCCAGCATTATTGTAAAAATGAGGCCAGAAACTTTTAACGATTCAAATGCTGAAAGAATTTTGTTTGAGTCTCACAATTTATCCTTGAGCGGCTTACCCTTTTACGCGAATCTTGTTTCTGAGGGGGCAAACGCTGTCTCTTATGCAGCTGACGGATTAAGGTTTTCTGCTGATTGGACAAAAGATTGGGAGCTTGACACCATAAGAACTGGATGTCTAGATAGTGTAACATTAAATCTTCCACGAGTAGCATATGAAGCTAGAAAGGAGAAAGACCATTTTTTCAAGGTCCTAAGCGATTACGCTGAAAAAGGATTAAGAGCCCTAGACATCAAAAGCCGAGTTATTTTGAGACGTTCCCAAGAAGGTCTTCTATCTTTTTTGTTGCCAAAGGAGGCCCAAGACCCTTATCTTAGGTTTCAAGAATCAACATGCATACTCGGGTTCGTCGGATTGAACGAGGCTACTCAAGCGATAACAAACAAACCGATTTATGAGGGAGAAGAAGCCTTAAACTTTGCTGAGGAAATCTTAACTCATCTTATACAAGAACAGAAAGCCTACCTTAAAAACATTAAATTACGATTCGCCTTAGGATTAACACCTGATTTCGACGTTGCGAAAAGGCTAGCAGAGCTCGATGTTGAAAGATATGGACTTGGCGACGTCCACGTATCTGGAGGAAGAGAAAATCCTTATTACACTAGCATGATGGCAGTTCCTCTTGAAGCTAATCTCGCCTTGGACGACCTTTTACGTCTAGAATCACGATTTGAGGCTTTAGCTCCAGCCAGCCATCTAATTAGGATTCCATTAGGTGAATCGGAAGTGGACACCGAGACACTGTTCGCTACAACTCAAAATATAGCTAAAAACCATAAAATTGGGTTCTACACATTTGACAGAACCCTAACCTATTGCAACAAATGTGAAAAAACCTTTTTCAGAGAAGCAACAAAATGCCCTGAATGTAACTCAGCGGGTTCAATATTGAAGTTTGCTAGAGAGTCTACAAGATACGAAGTTAAGCATTTTTAGTATACGTAACAAAAGGATAGAAAGAACAGATAGGAAGTACAATGGATGTCCAGGAAAATTAGGTGAGGCGGTTTGTCCATGAAGGAAAAGAAACTTGCTGTTCTTGCAAGACAAGCATACGAAGAAGGTAAACGCATTGTTGCTCCTCTTATGGGGTTTCCTGGCGTTGAGTTGACAGGAACTAATATTAAGCTTGCGCAACAAAATTTCGGTGAACATTTTAAAGTAATAAGAAAACTAGTTGAGATGTTCAGTCCAGATGTGGCTTTTCCTTTGATGGATTTATCAGTTGAGGCTAACGCTCTCGGAAGGTTCACCATTTTTCCTAGAGAAGAAACACCAACGGTTTACACAAAAGAAAGATTCCAGTTTGAAGATCTGGAGAAGATGAAGGAGATTGATATATCCTTTGACACTAGAGTGATAGGCTATGTTGAGACGATGAAGCTTATGAAGCTTGGATTGCCCCCTGAAATCACCAGAGTCGCATATGTGACTGGACCTTTTACTCTTGCGTCACTCATAATGGGAGCCCAAGATGCAGTTATGTCGATATTGAAAAACCCTGTAGAGTTTCACGAGCTATGCAATTTTGTAACAAGAGTCATAATCGAGTATGCTCGTCTACTCATAACCGCCGGGGCTGAAGTTATCTGTATAACTGACCCTACAGCAGTCATGCTTAGCCCAAAACAGTTTAAAGTCTGGTCAACACCCTATGTAACGCGCATTAAAGAAATCTGTAAATATAATGGTGTAGACACAATTTACCATGTTTGTGGAAACTCAATGCACCTCATTGATAGCATTTTAGAATCAGGCATTGGAGGTCTAAGTCTAGATTCCAAGTATAATGACATTCAATTAAGCGAAGTAGCTAAAAAAGTTCCTGAAAATGTAGCAATAATCGGTAATATCAGCCCAACAGTTACAATGGCTTTCGGAAAACCGCGTGATGTGCGTAGGGAAGTCATTGAACTATTGGATGAGATGAAACCCTATGCTAACTTTATTTTAAGTACAGGCTGCGATCTTCCTCAGAAAACCCCCTTAGAAAACATATCGGCCTTTATTGATGCTGCTCGGACATACAGTTTGAGGCATCACTGACCCTTAACCAAAACACTTATTCTAGCCTGAAATATAATTTAATATTGGCTGGTGAGCTGGTGAGCGGCTGTCGGACACTTCTAAACCTTTCAAAGGGTTAGGAGTGTTTGAGGAAACTCCGTCCACCACACAGACCGCAACGCTGCAAAGCGTAAGGCGAGAGCCTTGGCTCCAGAACAGAAACGAAACGTCCATATGGCCTGTGACAATGAGGGGTGCTAAGTCGCCGAGTATGGCTATGTGGAAACGGTGAAACGGCTGTCCTGCGGGGTGGAAGGGCAAACAAGCGTCAATGAATGCCTGTGCGAGACGCAGGTAGCCCGCAAAGTCGAATGCCGCTTAGAACAGAAGACGGGTTACGGCCAGCGCACCAGTCGCTTCGAATTTTATTTTGCAAGTCGAGCTTATTGTTTGTTTTTTCGATACATTGTGGGAATTAAGATTTTTTGTGTTCAATAAGTATTTAAAAAGGGATACTTTAAATTCTTCATTCTCTAAATTATTTGCAGAGGGGAAATTGTTGAGCGGCGAGAATGTTTATGAAAAAGCCAAACGTGAAATGAGACTTTCCGAAAAGATTCTTGCAGAAATTCCAGGTTTCAGAGGCTACAAAGAGAAAGAGCTCCGTAGAGAGTCAGATAAACTTGTCAGAGACGCAATCTTTCAACGGTTAAGAGAGGCGCGAAACGACTTGAGAGAAGTTTTTCAGATGTTTTCAGATCAAAAATTCCACGAGGTTATGGTGAGAATGGATCGGTTGATTATGCGTTTTGACCGTGTCACGCAAAAGGTGAACCATGCCGCTTATGGTTATTCTGGTTTCTTTAATATCGTTAAGATTGATGAGGCGAAGCTTGACAGGATGCTTGCCTTCGACAGTGGACTTGTTAACTACGCCAGTGTGCTGGTTGATAAATCTAAAGCACTAAAAAAAGATGTTGTAGACAACAAGTTTGAGGCAGTTGCAGAAAAAATTAAGGATATTGAGGAGACGCTTAGTTCCTTAGAAAGCACGTTTGACGCTAGAAAAGAAGTGATTTTGGAGGGATAAATTGAATGCCACAAATTATTGAATGGAGAAACCCAGGACCTGAAGAGGTTGTTTGGAGATATCCGGATGAAAACATAATGTGGGGTGCTCAGCTGATCGTTCATGAGTACGAGGTTGCGGTGTTCTTCAGGGATGGAAAGGCGTATGACGTTATAGGTCCAGGTAGACACATGCTTACAACCATGAATCTTCCACTATTAACAGGTCTTTTGTCTCGAATAGCTAGATATAATGAAACACCATTTAAGGCAACTGTGATCTTTATTTCCACAAGGAACATTCCAGGAAAATTCGGGATGCGGGCTCAAACAACCGAGCTTGCACCACTTCAGCTCTATGGAAGTTATTGGTTTAAAGTGGAAAATCCGCAGCTTTTCGTCGCCGAGGTTGTTGGCGGCAAGAACGCTTACTCAACAATCGAGGTTGATAACTACATTCGCGGCTTCATAAACGAAAAAATAATTGATGAAATCTCGAAGTACGATCTTGCGACGGTGTTTACGAAGCTTGATGAAACATCGATGGCTGTGAAGAACGCTATTTTCGACGCATTTAGGCGCATAGGACTTGATCTAGTAGACCTTAGATTCGAAGGTGTTGATACAACCCCTGAGTACCGTGAAAGACTATTCTGGATAAAATCCTCAAGAGCAGCACCTGAAACTGTCTTAAGAATGGAGACAGTGAAAGAAGCTGCTAAGGAACTGGGAAAATCACCAGGAGCGGGACTTGGAACAGGAATGGTTCTCATTCCACAGGTAATGCAACCCACAGGTCCAGAAGCTGTGCCGTCAGTAGCAGTAATGATTTGTCCTAACTGCAACGCTCGGATTCCTGCAACATCTAAGTTCTGTTTGGAATGTGGAACAAAACTAGAGAGACAAACGACAGCCACAAAGAACTGTCCTAAATGTGGAAAATCTATTCCTGCAAATTCTAAATTCTGTCCTGAGTGTGGAGAAAAGTTTTAGACTCTGAAAAGAGGTAAATTGACTGTGACTGAACTGTCTTTTTCCATTTTATCATATGGCATTTTCTTTGTTATTGTTGCCGTTAGCTTAGCATTTTCAGCCTCTGGATTCATTGGACTGCTAGAGGCGCCCTCTATTATAGCTATGTTGTCTGGCTTATGGATTATAGCGCTGGCGGCGCTACAACAAGGCAGACAAGACAGGTATGCACGCAGTGCTTTCAGCATCTTTTCTTGGGGCCTTATAATCTCAACTCTTGGCTTAACATGGTTCCTTTATGGTCGTCAGTTCTTCGTTAACTATCTACCAGTGTTACCCTTACTTGTCATTGGCATCCTCGCAATTATAGCTGCTTTGCGTCACATGAAAAAATAATTGTTAAAGGAATAGACCAATTCTGTATGAGGGTCGAAGCATATGGTGAAGGGTGCACTGAAATATCTTGCTTATGCAGCTTCAGCTTTGTTGGTTTTTCTAGGCGTCGTTTTCATTATGTCCACGAACCTGGGTATCATGTATTTTTTTGAGGGACTAATCTTTATCGGCATTGCAATAGCAATTTTATTTTTTAGTAGAGAAAAGAAGCCTGTAGAGATCAAACAAACCTTAACTGTTACTGGACCTGTCACTGTTAAGGAAATTCACTGCCCAGTTTGTAACGCGGTTGTTGATCCGACTAAGGTTGAGGTAATAACTGGAAAGCCATATTTAACATGTAGCTATTGCAAAAACAAGTTTGAGTTGACCGAG
>JAGTRI010000029.1 GCA_018397065.1 Candidatus Bathyarchaeota archaeon | reverse complement strand
GACACGAAGCGACACACGGATAGTCGTGGCATTGGCTGCAAAGGTGGATAACTTCAGCACCAGGGAAAAGCATGAAGATTCTTATTCTCGAGGCTTCTGGCCACATTTTTCCTTCGTGGTGCAATGAACACGCAAGCTCGCATCTTCGGCATCCGCTGCATCTTAGAAGGTCTCTAAAAATCCAAACAACCTGTTTCTCCGACATAATAATCAAACATGATACGTGAATGGAGGAAATAAGAATATCGCAAAAAACTTTGATGCTTTAGACTCATTTAACACTAACATCAAGGATTAGCGAAGCCATCGTTGTTAATAGTTTTTTATACCCTAATAGCTTAGTGGTGTATGGTGAACTGTGTTTGAGGGACTTGCTTGAGTCAGTTGTCCAAAAAGGCTTGAAGGCTGGTGCAAGCTTCTGCGAGGCTAGGTTCTTCGAGGAAAGAGCCAAGCATATTTCAGTCGAAAATGGCGTGGCAAAGTCGATGTCTTCGGGAATCTTGCATGGTGTCGGCGTAAGAGTCATAGTTAACGGGAAATGGGGGTTCGCGTCGACAAATGTTTCAACAAAATTAAGTGTTGAGAGAGCTCTTTACGATGCAATCGGCGGAGCAAAATCTATTTCAGCCCAAAAAGGCGAAGAAGCCGTGATTGTCGACCAGAAACCCGTCGTTGACACCGTTGTTCACAAGGCGAAGTTGAACCCAGACGACATAAGCGAAGAAGAAAAAGTCAAGAGGATGCTTGAAATCGAGGAAGCTGCTCGAACATACAGTGAAAAGGTGAAAGACACCTTCGTAAGCTACCGTGAAGTTTTGTCAAAAGTCATAATTCACAATTCTTTTGGCACATTGGTTGAGGAGATTACTCCCAGAACCATGGTATACTGCAACGTAATCTCGAAGGAAGGCACAAACATGCAAACTGGGTTTGAATCAAAAGGAAACGTCGCCGGTTACGAGCTCGTCGAAGCCATAGAGATTGAAAAGTTTTCGGTCAAAGCAGCTGAAACAGCTGTGAATCTTCTTGACGCCAGTCCCCCTCCTAGAGGCACGTTCACCGTGGTTGTTGATCCAGATGTTGGAGGGCTTTTTGTCCATGAAGCTTTTGGGCACAACAGCGAAGGCGATTTAGTCTTTGGAGGCCAATCTATAATCGCGGATAAGATGGGCCAAAAGGTGGCAAGCAGCCTTGTCACAATTTGGGACGATCCGACCATACATAAAAATGGACATTTTGTTTACGACCACGAGGGAACTAAGGCTGAGCCGCACCTTATTGTTGACAAGGGAATCTTAGTTGGGTACCTTCACTCTTTGGAGTCAGCTGCGAAGCTTGGCGGTAAACCTCAGGGCAGCGCGAGAGCTCAGAACCATCACAGTTCACCCATAATTCGAATGTCGAACACCTACTTCGCAGCTGGAGACATGACCCTAGAGGAGATTCTTGAGGACGTAAAAACTGGAGTCTTCTTATCTGGCTCCCAGTACGGCTACGTGGAAACTCAAAAGGGCCAGTTCACATGCAAGGCTGAGCAAGGCTGGTTTATACGGAATGGCGAATTAGGCGAACACCTCAGAGACGTAGCTATCAACGGACTCACTTTAGACGCGCTTAAAAACGTCTCAGCGGTCTCCAAAGAAGTGAGAATCGAGATGCCGGGCATGTGTGGAAAAAGTGGGCAAAGCATGTATGTTGACGCGGGAGCGCCGTACATGAGGTTTGAAGGCATAGTTGTTGGAGGAAGAAGGTGAAAAGTATGGAAAAAATCGATTTAGCGTCGCCAGTTGAAAAAGCAGCTAAGATGTTGTCTAGGATGAACCTTGATTTTTACGACGTCTACGCTGCTTACTCCCGCTCGTTAAGCATCGAGGTTTTAGGCAAAGGAATCAAGGAAGCCATGTCCCGAACTGACTTAGGGCTGGGTGTTAGGGCCTACAAAAACAAGGGTCTCGGGGTTGCCTATTCTCAGAGCCTAAAAACTGAAGACATAGAAACCACCGTTCGCAAGGCTGCAAGCTTCGCAGCGGTTGCGCAGCCAGACCCATATTTTCGGGGTATGCCAGGGCCTTCGAAGGCTGCTAAAGTTGAAGGACTGTATGATCCAGAGGTTTCCGCCTTAACGTTAGAGGATGCTGGAAAATTGGTTAAGGAAATGATAGAAGCCGTGGAAAGTGTTCGAAAGGGTGCAATGTACGCTGGCGGGCTGGGGGCAGGCCACATGAAAGGATTTTTGATGACGTCTACAGGAGTATCGGTTGAGGCTGAGAAGACATCAATATCCGCAAGTATAGGCCCCACGTACAAGGAAGGTGACGACATTGGAAGCTCATACGAGTACGACTACGCAATTTCTCTCAAGGAAATCAATTTCGAAAAAATCGGCAAACAAGCAGCGGAAAAAGCTATCGAACAATTTGGTTCAGAACGAGTTGAAAGCGGAATCCTGCCGGTTATTCTCACCCCTGAGTCCTCAAGTTCTCTTGTCTTCGGCTGGTTAGGCGCTATTTCAGGAGAATCCGTGGCTAAAGGAAGAACGTATGCTTCCGGCTGCCTTGGAAAACAGATTGCCCCATCAATCTTTTCAGTTGTGGACGACGGGACTATTCCAGGCGCCATTTCAAGCGGTGCCTTTGACGGAGAAGGTGTTCCAAGAAGGCAAGTTGTGGTCATAGAGAAAGGCGTTGTTAAAACATTTTTGCACAACTATTATTCAGCTGGAATTCTGGGTGTTGAAACAACCGGCCACGCGGTTAGAGGAGGCTACGGAGGCCATGTGGGAGCTGGACCAACAAACGTACGAGTTGCGCCTGGAGACAGCACACTTGACGAGATGATTGCAGAAACCAAAACTGGAATCCTCGCCACAAACATGAGCTTTACACCGAATACTGTATCAGGAGAGTTCTCAAGCACCATAGACGAAGGGTTCCTCATCAAAAACGGCGAGAAAAAGCATCCGATAAAAAATCTGATGGCAGGCGGTCACATGTTGGAGCTGTTCCGAGACATCGAACTCGTGTCAAAAGAAGGACGAACCATCGGAAAAGGCTTCTTCTTCCCAAACATAAAACTGAAACAAATAAAGCTAGCAGGCAAATAGAACATGGATTGGTGGACGAAGATTTTTGAGAAGATAGAAGTTACACACCTATTGTTCTATTTTTTGGACAGATTGTTCTGATATGTGGTAATAAACCCATGTTTAACTTAAATATGTATGAAAACGAAATGAACTTGAAACTAGCTATAGGATTACTTGTTGCCGCCATCATATGTACCGCAGGCACAGCCCTAGCTCTGTCCGGCGTGGCGTCCAAGCTGAACTCTCCTACAGTTTGTCCGGATGCTGCCCACGACATTTCAGGTCTTTACAGCTGGACGCCTGTCGGTACAAGAAGCGAAAACTTTTATTGGAGATGTCTAGTATGCGGCTCTTTTTGGTATCATTACTACCCGCAAGATGTTTATGAGGCTTGGCGTGACGCCTTTTTGGAACCTAGTTTTGTTCGAGACTATGTATTATTGTACCTAAAAAACGTCTTAGAATTGAAGGTTCCAGATCCTTTAAGGATGAATTGGACGGGTGGAAGAGAAACGCCCTTAGGCCTGCTTGGTTACGAGATCTACGTCTACTGTGCTGACGACACTATTGTGACGATCAGCTACCCCGTTGTTTTGCCAAAAAACACGGTTTACGCAATTAAGGTTGAAATGAATGGAAAAACAGTTTGGCAGGGAACTCTTCACCAAAGAAGGTTTGACGAGTTGTTAAGCGTAGACATTTCAAAGACAATTAATGACTATTACTGCGGCGTAGGAGTCTTCGAAAAAGGCATCCACGTAATCGCAACAGACCACGACCCAATGTTTCCCGACGCCGACCCCTCAGGTATAGACTGGCAAGAACTGAAAGCACATGAGACGACGAAAGCCTCAACCAAAGATTTTATCAGCTTAGTTATCTCGCGTGGCGATTTCCCGACAGGCGGATACACGATACAGGTTAAATCGTTCAGTTGGCTGGAGCCCTACCCTTTAAGGCTTAGGTTTGAGGTTAATTTCACAAACCCGGGCGAAGGCGTAGCCGTGACAGAGGCATTCACAAACCCGCTGGTTCTTGTACCATTGGGCACGCTTAGCCCCGGGGAATACGAGGTTCAGGTTCACATAGACACGTATATTCTCACGTACGACGAAAACGGAAACCCGGTTTACACCCTGATCCAAACATTCAAAGAGGAGCTCTGGACGGCAACCTTCATCGTTGAATAGATACAGGTTCCTCTAAAGAAATGTTGAAAATTCGAATAACAGGTGCTAATATCCTCTTCAAAATTTGTCACGGTCAACTATGACTAGCAATATTGTTTATCAAAAAACTATTGCTCAGTTTCAGAAAAATTTGGCATAATGCTCTATTACTTCGAAAATTACAGGAACAAAATAGCTTTTTCAATTCTCTTCGTCCAAACAGAACATAAAATCGTCAAAATTTCGGTTTCAATTGTTATCACAACATTTTTTTTCATTTTTCAGTTTTCCCCATAATAGCTAGATTTGTATTAGGGCATGAGGGATATGAACGCTTAAGATCAAAGTCGAATAAACAAAAACGGACAATCGTAATGTTAATTATTTCGCGCGCAATAAATTATGTATGGGAGAACCTAACAAAATGTACGTAAAGAGGGTAACATCTGAAGATTTAGACTCAACGTTTTGTTGCGCCAAAGAGTTTCCGCCAGGCACAGGTTGGGTAAAGTACCTGCCTGCTGCAAGGGAGTGGCTAAAAGCAAACCTTGGAACATGCATTGAAGGCTATCATCTGCTGGACGGAGACAATGTTGTTGGCTTAGTTTACTGGTCCTGGTCAGAAAGCGCTCTTATGCCTTACATTGTTGAGCCCGGCGTGGCTTGCATTTACTGTACTGAGTTACTGAGCAGTTACAAGCATAAGAGACACGGCTGAATGATGATGGACTACGTGAAGAAAGACCTTAAACAACAAGGATTCAAAGGCATCCTTGTTTTCGCTACAGATTTTGAGGCATATATGTTTTATAAAGACTTTCAAAAACAAGGATTCAAAATAATCAAAGAGCATCTGCCTATAAAGATCATGTACTATCCACTGAAAAAAGAAAACATCGAAGTAAGCATAGTGAACCTTAATTATAGGCCGTCAACAGACAATGTAGAGGTTACGCTTTTCCGAAACTTCATGTGTCCGGTGAACGTCAGCATGTACAACATGGTAAAAGAGGTCGCTGAAAGCTTCGGAAACAAGGTAAAAATAGTCGAGTTGGACGCCACGTTAGAAATAGTTCGAAAATATGGGACAACCGACCCATTAATAAATGGGAAAATAAAATTCTGGGGGCCAGCCTTAGAAAAAACCGTAAAAACGCAATACAAGAAGAATTCAATAAAAAGTCTAAGAAGCGAGAATAGATTAATATTAAGAAAAACAAACATTTTTTATTCTTCTCAAAAATTTTGGCTATTATGAAAAAAGAATACTAAATGCTAACGAAGGGACATCCACTGGTTGTTTTTCTGAACTTAATCTTATGAAACAGAATCTAGTAGCATTCGTTCGTGAAGTTTTGCAAATCATTCGTCAAAAAATCCATACTGAAGGTGCAGCTGAGCTAGTGAAAGTTGCAGGATTGAGAACCTGCTGAAACTATTCG
>JAGTRI010000028.1 GCA_018397065.1 Candidatus Bathyarchaeota archaeon | reverse complement strand
CAATCAATATGAGAATCAAGACAACGTGAAGGCCCATTACGAGACGACGGGCCCTGAGATCTGGAGGCAAACAGGGGGCAGGGTAACCCACTTTGTGGCCGGTGTGGGAACAGGAGGCACCATAGTAGGGGTGGGGAAATTCCTTAAAGAAAGAAAAAGCGAGGTGAAGGTTTACGCGGTAGAACCCATGCCAGGCCATAACCTTCAGGGCCTCAGAAACCTACAGGAGTCTGACACGCCTAAAATCCTTGAGGAGGGAATGGACGTTATAGACGATTGGATAAAGGTTTCGGACGACGACGCGTTCAAACGCGCTTGCGAATTGTTCGCGGATAAGGGGGTTCCCGCTGGGCCTTCATCAGGCGCCGCCTACTATGGGGCCTTAACAATCGCGGAGAACGTGAAAAAAGGCTTCGTTGTCACCGTTTTCCCCGACAGCAGACATCGACATGAAAGCACATTTAACAAATGGATCAAGGGAGAGCTTAAACGCGGAAAATGACGTATTCACGAGTAAAGCATGGCTGTGTGAACAATATGGTTCACGAGAACCCCATCGAGATTTGCTGGAGGATTTACCGTTAAACCGTCCTCGACCTTTACCAGACTTTATAGATTGGGTGATTCTTCACCTTTGGGGTCACGCCGTATCTTTTGTTAGTGTAGGCTATGAGGGCGTCGACTAGGCCGCAGACTGGGAAAACGCGTTCAGCCTCCCTTATAGGCCCGTAGAGGACGAAGTTTCCTCCGTTGAGCTGGACAACCGCGTCCACGGCTGAGTCGCAGGCCTGATACGCCGTGTCACCGTACTTTTCTTTTCCTTTTGTCCATGTGGTTGAGGCGTTGCAGGGCCCGCAGCCCGCGGGTAAGCCGAGTTCACTTTTCACCAAGTAGACGGCCTTGGCGGCCAACCCAACGCTGGCCAAATCGAGGACAGCCGTGTCCACAAGAATGTTCACTATTCCCGCTCGATGAGCCAGATCCACCAACCCTTCCCTCCCTTCATAGCCTTTTAAAACGTCTATCCTGCCTTCAGGCCAAAT
This sequence comes from Candidatus Bathyarchaeota archaeon, assembly GCA_018397065.1. Classification (GTDB taxonomy): domain Archaea; phylum Thermoproteota; class Bathyarchaeia; order Bathyarchaeales; family DTEX01; genus JAGTRI01. Next base: position 6,127 of record JAGTRI010000028.1, on the reverse strand, counting down.
CTTCTTCATGGAGAAAGCCAGCAACATGGAGGATTTAACGCCTATCTCCTTGATGGCTTTAACCTCCTCCACTCCCGTATGCTCGTCTATGGAGTTGTATACAGCTCTACCCATCAGCCCCACTTCAGCCGCATGCTTCGCGGCTGGAATCCTCACCGATGGGGAGGGCCCGTCTATCAGGAAGGGCTGATCCGTTACGTCGGCGATGAAATCAACATACTTAATCAAAGCCTCAGCATTTGAGCCCACTACATCCAACATGTGAGGGTTACCCACCTTATCTGAAAGCTCCTCCGTCCTATTGATCAGCGCTTCAGCCTCGCTCTTCTCGAATTCGCCTGTTAAATGATTCTTCACTATTTTATGTCCGCTGTAGAATATGGATCCTATCAGAACGGTTGGGTATTCACCTGGCTGACCACCCACCGTCACCCCAGACCCTATTTCGAAGACCTGCTGCTCCCTATCAAACTTCAGCAACTCAACCTCATCTCTAGAGGAAATATAAAAACGCTTCACATTTATTTATGTTTGTAAAGACCGTTTTTCAGCGGAGAACCATGCTGGATGGAGAGGACTCGAAGATAGAAGAATAAATAAACGTTGCTTTTAGGCTTGTGATATGAGTTTCTTCGTGTATTTGCAGGCGAGTCGACATTATTTGCCCATGGTTTCCATCTCCGCCACGTTGTAGTTTTCATCCCTTTCTTAGGATCATATCTCTTAGGAGTGGTAACCTTTACACCCTATCTTCTTAATTTCATGGACGAACGCGGGGGTTTACCCGATTCTAGTGTTTTCAAAAGTGGACCCCAAATAAACTTGATAGCACCAGAAATATTAATATAAATCTATCGCTTCTCTATCTGTGTCCATTCTTTAACTTGATCACTAATTGCTTTATCGATTAACTGTTTTTCCCTGTTTACCACCATATTTTTTTTACCGGTTTTTGGATAAGTAGTGGAGTTAAATATCGGATCGCTTTTTCCGCCCCATCTTCAGCCGACATTATTGGGTCCTCATGCTCATAAGATAGAACCGAGTTATAGCCCACTTGAATAAGGGCGGTAATCAGCTTCTTCCAGTTTAAATCTCCCCATCCAACCGTTCGATATCTAAACCCTCGATCGATCTTATCCCAAGTCCCTGTGCAACAAACGCCTGATCTCGATAGATAAGGTGTTACAATCTCGATATCTTTAGCATGGCAGTGGTATATCCTATCGCGATGAGTATATATGGCAAGCACTGGATCTATACGTTGCCAGTAATATTCACATGGATCAAAATTTATTCCCAATGATTTGTTAGGCACCTCTTCAAACATACGTTGGGCTGTCTCAAGATTATAAGCCATATTTTGGGGATGGACCTCATGCGCGATCTTTACATCGTGGTCTAAAGCGAAATCTGAGAGCTCACCCCAAACTTCTTTAAATTCCCTCCAACCGTATTCCCATACATCTACATTTGTTGGAGGCCAGCTAAACCATGCGCTCCAGTCTGGGCATCCAGTAAAACCTACGACGACGGGTACGTCTAGGGCTTGAGCTGCCTCTACGGTCTTTTTAAAATGATCATTAGCTTTTCGTTTCTTTTCAGGGTCAGGTCCAAGATGCCATCTTTCATGATCGCTTAGAGCAGATATTGATAACTTAAATTTTTTTATAAGATTCTTATATTTTGTAGCTCCTCCCTTTAATACATCATCGACATTCATATGCGGACTTGGATTCCATTCATCAAAACTGCTGTAATCCTTTGAAGGAATCTCAACGGATTCGTACCCTAACCTAGACACATACCTTAAAACTTTTTTCAGCGGTTTGTCATAAAACATTACTGTAAAGACCCCTATTTTTAACGTTTCTATACCCTCCTGCCTATCTCTTTATCGATTCATACATTATAATGTATAAACAAATATAAATTTATAAATTTTAGAATCTAAACAGTTTTAGGTAACGCTTGGTTTTCATTAAATGTGCAAACTATTTTTCTAGGTTACGATGGGTATTCTCAAAAAATTTTGAACATATTTTCTCTTCGAAAATGCGAAGATTCTCTACAATGAAGTTTGTAAAGGGCTTCAGTCAGATATGGTAAGTGTTTCCGATAGAAAAAGTGGTTTATCTTGAGGTGTATTTGATCGACTCTACTCTGTCCTAAACTAAAAGGAGATACGGCTTCAAACAAAGAATGAAAAACCTTCAATCTTAAGTCTGTTAAATCAGTCATAAAAATATGACATATATGCGATGCGCCGCCATCGATTCATTATATGGTTTTCGTGTCTCCTTAGCATGATGTTAATGTCTCCTTCTCATACTCGCTCAGTATTCGTTTCAAATGGTCCTGGCAGTCTCTTGGCAACGGTGTAGGTTGGTGCGTCCTTAAGATCTCTTCGACTTTCGACCTTGCAGCTTCAGCAATATCTCTAGAACCTAGCTTCTCCCATTTCCTTCTGTTATGATAATCCGTTATTAGAGTTGAAGGATGTTCCTTCAAATAGTATTTCATCGTGTGCTGCTCTTGGAGGAATTTTCCTTTCGGCCCTACCTTTCTTATCACATCTGCTGCTAGAGTATCCTCACTCACCTCGATGTCTTCTAAAGATCGCAACATCATTTCGATCAGATCGTTATCGATGAGCAACTTCTCAAAACTGACAGATTTTTGAGATTCAAGCTGTCCAGCACCCCAGATTATGTCAATACCACTCAAAGTCATGAAAGCGCATGTAAGCATACTCTCAAAGCCTGATTGTGCATCTACAGTCTTCGAGTTTGTGCACATCCATGCACTTGAGGGAATATTGTAGAACCTTGCGAGTTGAGCAGCAGCCGCTGCAACTAAAGCTTCGTTTGACCCGGAAGACGTCACCTCTGCCGTCTTGAAATTCATGGCATGAGTATATACCGCATAGATGCACGGGCGCCTCTCCTTGTAAAGCTGGTTGATAACGATTCCGCTTAGTATCTCGGCATTATTTATCACTAAAGTTCCAGCAATGGTAACAGGAGAACTCACTCCCATTATCGGCTCACTATTGATATGCGCTGGAATATTGTACTCAGATGTGCTCATGAAAACATCAAGCGCATTTGAAGGCCACTCTAGCGGACTGTTGATACACGCACCAGTGCTGAATAGTGCTCTTTTCCTAAGTATTTCTTCATTACCAAGAACCGCCGCAGCCATCTTATTGAAGTACTTCGCTGCGCCTGAGGAGTGAGGTATTCCCACAACATGTTTCGTAGTATTGTTGAGGGAAACTTCAAAACCATGAAGATCCCGCACCTCAGCAGGTTTATCCATCACATGAGTTCGAATGCACAAGTGAATATTCTTCAGGTAGTCACCCAGTCTAACCCAGTCGGCGGCGTCGCTTTTTGTAGACAATCTCGCCGTCTTTCCTTCAACTATGTAGGGAGCGGGACTGCTACAGAAATAGGAACGACCTCCTGGAACCTTAAAGTCATTTCTTGGGTCTCGAGCAGCTAGCACAAAGCTTGAGGGGGCTTTTCTTAACAGCTCTAAGACAAGGGACTCATGGATCCTCACATTCTTCTCTTTGCAGTCAACTACAGCCCCCGCACTCTTAAGAAGTTTAAGAGTATCTTCATGTTGAACCTTGAATCCTACATTCTCTAGAATGTCAAGTGACTCCGCGTGTATTCTTTGGATCTCATCTTTCGTCAAAGGCTCAAAGAGCTTCATTATACATTCGTTCCTTTCTTCTCTTCTACTAGTTTCTTCGCCACCCTGACGGCATCTATAGCGTTCTCCGCGTAACCATCCGCGCCGATCTCTTTTCGCCAATCCTCAGTGACTGGTGCTCCTCCTATCAATGTCTTGAATCTTTGTTTAAGCCCCAAATCTTTCAGAAGATTTTCAATCTTCCTCTGTCCAACCATAGTGGTTCCCAGAAGCGCAGAGGAGGCGATGATGTCGGCGTCAACTTCCAGAGCTTTTTCAATAAATTTGCAGGTTGGGACATCTACACCAAGATCATGCACCTCGAAGCCTGCTCCTGAAAGCATCGCCACTACAATATCCTTTCCAATATCGTGAACATCGCCTTCAACGGTACCGATGACAATCCTTCCTATGAAAACGCTACTCCCTTTCTTCCTTGACACTTCGGGTCCCAGAATCTTGAAGCCAGCCTTAGCCGCATTTGCAGCCATTATGAGGTCAGGCAAGAAGAGCTGCTCCTCCTCAAAGAGTTCACCGACTCTGGATAATCCTTTCGCCAGACCTTTCTGAATTATGTCGATAGCCTCCATTCCCCTTTCCATTCCCTCTCTACAATGCCTAGCGACGGCCTCTGAATCATAGCTGACTATCGCATCAATAATTTTGGTGTAAATATCTTCTTCATCCAACCGATATTTCCCCCATACTCGAGAGTTATAAATCGCCTGTAGTATTAATGCTCTAGTATTAATAATTAACGATTAATGGATGAGTATCGTCGGCGTTCTTTGCACCCGTCTAGGCTGAGGTTGTCGTAAAGGAAGTTGTAGTGAACTACGTATGGGTGGACATTTTCTCTGTATTAGCCCTTAAAAGTGGCGTTCCAAGATCTGGAGACTGAGAACTTGGTTTCCGCGGTATCATTGTGGGTCTCAATCCTGGAATGCTCGCCTGGCTGTGGTTCACTATTTTATTACAGTTAAGGTTCAAACAGTTTTAGGCTGGATAGTTATCTGTGTAGAGGGCCTCGACATCCTCCAGATTAAAGGCGTTGAAGATGCGGGGGAGCGCCGCTCTGAAGGCCATATCAGCCATGGGGATGAGCTTCACCAACGTCTCTCGCTCGAACACCCCAAGATTGGAGGTCTAACCAAGACGTAGGCCCCTTTCTACTACGCTTCAAATCCCAATACTTCTCCCTAATACTGAAACCTTTCTTACCCTCGGAGTCATCCGTCACGTATACCTTGTCCAACTCCAAAATTCCTTTAAAGCTCATGGTTGATACGGTTAGGTATAGCTTCTTCCTTAACCTTCTCATAACCCTGAACATGGTGTTGTAGGGTAGCACTAGGGCTTTAGTCAAATCCCGGACGCTGACCTTAACTGCGCCATGAGGGCTGTGAAGAGCAGAACTTAAGGCAAGCTTAGGGTGTTCCATGACGGTGCTAGCCCTATTGTTGAACCACGACCCCCAATTCTTGCACTTACCGCTGATAAAGCTCCTCCTCCAATCATGCCTAACGACCCTTAAACTCCAAAAGGCATAAAGGACGTCGAGCCTACCTAACCCTTCTCAAATCCATAGGACAATCTTTCTCAGAGGTCATGAAGTATCAGATGATTAAACTCTTAAGAATATGGAAAAGACAATAAAATTTAGTAACCAATATTATTTTAATGAGAGATTATACAAAATTTGAGAATATCGCCTTTCCACTCAGAGCGACGCTCTTGTTAAGGACATGGCGCTTGGCTGTATGCGGTTGGATTAAGTATGGCCAGGGTTCTTTGGACTCTGTCTAGGTGGCGTGTGTTGCGGAGGAGGCTGTAGTGGGCTGTGTAGAGGTGGGTGTGTTCTTTGCTGATGCCTCTGAAGGTGGCGGTCCAGGGTCTGAAGATGGAGAACTCTGCCTCGACCGTGTTTGTGTGGACTTTGCCTCTTGCATATTCGTGTAGGCTGTGGTTTACAGTGTCATGGCGGCTGAGGCTTCTGAGGATGTTGTAGGTTGGATGATCATCGGTGTAGAGGGCTTCCAGATCTTTCATCTCGAAGCTTTTGAAAAGGTGTCGGAGCACGGTCTTCGCAGCAACATCAGCCAATGGGATAAGCTTCACCAACCCTTTCCGTTCCACCACCCCAAGATTGGAGGCTTATCCGAAGCGTAGGTTCCTCTGCCGCGACGTTTCAAACCTCTAACTCTAGGCTTCCTGTTGAGGCTTCTCTTGCCTTTGAGGCCAGCCTTCACGTAAACCTCGTCCAGCTCCACGATGCCCTTCAACCTTAGGCTTTTAGAGGCGGTTAGATACATGTTCCTCCTCAGCTTCCCAACCATTCTGAACATGGTGTTGTAGGGACGGTTGACGGTTTCAGCCAACTCGTTGACGCTTATCTTGAACTGCATCTGGAAGGCTGTGTAGAACC
>JAGTRI010000027.1 GCA_018397065.1 Candidatus Bathyarchaeota archaeon | reverse complement strand
CAGCTCACATTCCATTGAAAAAAAAGAAACTATATAGAAAGTTAATGCCAAAAGCATTACCGGTACGTAGGTGTTCCCATAAAAAGTTCCTTAACGGTTTTGACTGCGCTTTTCGGGTCACGTGTTCTCGTGAAGATTCCTTTTCGATTAAGCGTCGTTCTCCGAGTGCTTTGACCAACTCTGAAGTCAGCGAACTTCCAGATATGCCCACCTACAACGTAGTCTTTTGATAAGAACACCTTCCAATACGTTTTGATTAGCTCAGCTTGGTATTCTTCTGACCACATTTCTGGCGGATCTTTATGAATTCCGTCAATTGCGTCGGCGCCAAACTCAGTGACAATAATTGGTTTGTCAGGAAACTTTTTATGAATCTCGTCTAAGATTTCACTCAGCTTCTTTTCAGCCGCTACTAAATCTCCGCTCAACGTGTACCAACCAAAATAGAAATTGTGGCATAGAACATCAGCCAAGTCAAGACAGATGTCGCTTAAGTGTTTGTCAGTGACAAATGTAATCGGCCTAGTCGAATCCGTCTTCTTCGCATCCTCCTTCACTTCTTTAAGAAGAGTTCTGAAATCTTCGTATCCACTGTCAGGCTCATTAAACAAGCTATACATAATAATTGAAGGATGGTTTCTATCCCTTATTATTGCCTCTCTAGTCATCCGTTTAATCTTTTCAACAATTTCAGGGTCGTCAAACTTTTCAATTGCCCTCCTAAAACCGCAAGTAGGCATCTCAAGAATCACGAGGAATCCATACTCGTCCGCCAAGTTAAGGTGACTCCGCGAATAAGGATAATGCGAAGTTCGGAAAGAGTTACAGCCAATTTCTTTCATCAAGCCAAAATCTTTCCTTAAAACTGCACCGTGAACGGCTTTGCCTAAAACTGGAAAATCTTCATGTCGAGCGCAGCCCTTAAGAAAGATTGGGCGGCCATTAAGTAGGATTTTGCCATTTTCCACTTTGACGGTTCTGATGCCAAACCTTATCTCTTTTCTATCTATCTCCTTGTCTTCGTAGAGTATGCTGACCCTAAGAGTATACAAGTGAGGCGACTCTGGACTCCAAAACTTTGCACTTTTCAATATAATCTTCTGGTAAAGCGTCTTCGAAGTATGGGGAGTTGACATATAACTTACGCGGCTTTCTGCCACAAGATCATTTTCATCAAAGATTTTTAGGGTAACTTTACAGAACCGTTCTTTATCGTATTCGCTGACAGCCTCAATGTCTATGTCAAGTATCCCATCAGAATCTTTAATGTTTGTTCGAACCCAAACATCTTTTATGTGAATCTTAGACACAGCAAGCACGTAAACTTCCCTGTGGATACCACCATAATGAAAGAAGTCGAAGTAAGTTTGGTTCATTCCTTCTCCAGGTGGAACAGTCTTTTTTGTTAATGTATCATCAACCATTACAACAACTGTGTTTCTTTCCCCAAACTTTAGCACGTTCTCCATTCTAAACGCAAAAGGCGTAAAACCGCCTTCATGTTCACCAACGAAGATTCCATTCACCCAAACCTTAGCTCTATAGTTCACGCCCTCAAAACCGACAAAAACCAACTTGTCACTCCAACTTAAAGGCACATTAAATGTTCTTGCATACCACGCTGTTCCCATATACCACGTGTATTCAGAAGACTGCTCGTTCCAAGAGGCAGGAACATAAATTTTATCCCATCTGCTGAAAGAGGCTTGTTCAAACCATTTTTCGTCTTCACCTTTTTTTACAGGATCAATTTTAAAATGCCAAAACCCTGAAAGATCAACCATTTCACGGCTTAATTCAACATCAAACATCATTGTGAAGTCTCCTTAACATTGATACGACTATAGTTCATACAACAGAATATAATAAGCTTAACATTTAATCTATTAATCAAATCTTGTCAAGAACGGTTCAAAGCTCTTAAATTCGCCTCAGTTCGTCTAAAAGCCCATTTATGCAATCTTTAATTGACTTTATGAATGTATGTTTAATGTTTTGAGGTTCTTCTAAGCTTTCAAGCCTATCAACTCTAAAGGAAATTGGCGGATGCGGATTCCACCCAAGCCAGCTTTCTGTAATGTTTGAGTGCATCCTCTCAAGTTGAATCTTACGGTAGCCAATCTTCCGAAGAGCGTTTGCCAAGAATTCAGGTTGTCCTATTGCAACAGCTGAGTCAAGGTCAGCCCTAGCTTCGAAAAACTTGGCAATAAAATAGATGACGCCAAGGGCAAATAACAAGTAGAAGAATCCGAAAAAATAGATGTATGGCCAAAAGTATATCCTAAGAATATACTCAGTTGACGTAAGTATAAACAACGCCATAGGGTCTCTGTTCTTGACATGGCTCATCTCATGTCCAATAACCGAAAAAATCTCATCTTCATCAAGCTGCACAAGCAACCCAGTAGTAATAAGCACTAAGCCAAATCTGGGACTAGGACCGGTTGCAGCAGCATTCGGTATTATGACATTTGACAAACGAATTTTTGGCACTGACATCTTAAACCTTGCAGCAGCTCTTTCAACAATGCTGTAAACATTCAATGTTTTTATCACAATATTCTCTGGCTTAATGTTAATCCCGTATTCACTAAACGCCTCTTGTGCAATTTGTATGTCAACAGTCCTTCCCAAAGCAAAAGTTCTGTTCTGAATAGACCTTTTTATTTGCATAAGTTTATCGCGAATATTCTTGTCCCTGAATAATTCAATTTGCTCAGGCGGGATGTGGTATTGCAAAATGTAGACATTTGGGTTTGATCGTGTAATGGACCAATCTCCCATACTACCAATAATTTTATCAGAAAAAAGTATTATGATAAACTGAAACAAAACCATTATAAACGGAAAATAAATTATGGGAAGATCAAGAACCTCTGTAATGATTATGAAGGCTGCAAAGCTTAAAACAATTGAAATAAGGAAGAAAAATATCATGTTTCCCATAAAAATCTGCCGAATAACCTTCCTACGTGTATCATCAACTTTTTCAGGGATAACTCTGTTTTCTGGAACCCATGCAAAGTAAAGAGTGTTCCGGCGTACTTTCTCCTCAAACATCTGAATAGAGATAATCAAGTCTTCTCTCAGTCTATCAAGAAGTTTTGGAGGTAAATTTCCATATGGGCTTAGTTTAACCTCAATCGGATTCGTTGCTGAAATCTCCACAACAATTTGCCAAGCGCCTTTCGTGTCGTTAAGAGTAAATGTGAGTACCTCTTTTCCTTCAGCAACCCATTTTCCAACGTTCGTAAAATGCGAATAATAGGGGAGGACACACTCTTGGTAAATGAAAACCAATAGGTCGCTTAGGTACGATGGAGCCACTTCCGTATGTATTGTGAAAGAGATCGGCGTGGGATAGGAAGGTTCTATAGACATTTTTCTCTGCCATTAATGGTGCAATTATCTCTTATAAATATGCCTTAACTAAGCAGATGCGATATAATGCAATTTCCCTAAGACTCAATGTTGCAGACTCTCACCAATAAGCTTTTTATATCGAAAGCTTGAATTCTGTTACATCAATTAATTTGGCGATCAGTCTATGGAACCAAGTAAGAAGCCATTAAACATGTTAACAAGACATTTAAACGCACCAATCATTATAACCCTAAAAAATGGCATCGAATATAAAGGCACAATGATTCATTGCGACAGCTACATGAACATAATTTTGGATGGCGCCACAGAACTTTATGATGGCCAAATGCTTGCGCATTACGGCGAAATTCTCGTTAGAGGAAACAACATACTTTACATAACGCTTGATGCCTCCATAAAGAAAGAAGCTATCTAAAATCCAGAATAGTACCCCCAGTAAATAGGCAAGTTCTAATTCTTGTGTATAAAAAAATAGTAGTAGTGTAATCGCTGAAGGCCTTAATTTACGTAACATTTCTAACAGAGTTAACACTTTTTACAGGTAAAACTTGAAATATCATTTTTAGCTTATTCTGTATGTGGACGATGACGTAATCGAGGTACTTTGACTCGCCGAGAATGATGGCTTTTCCCGCAACCGAGTCCACAGCATAAAATTCAGTTGGGCTTACTTAGCTCCGGTTTGACTTTTTTCAAGCATCCTCTCAAAAGTCCAGCGTGTCGCTGAGCGAACCTCTTTTTCTCTTTGAGGCGTCAGGTTTCGAATAATAATTTCCTGTAAAACGTCATTATCTTTTCTTATTTCATATGAAAACGCTTTTTCAGGAACCAGTCTGCCTTGACTTACAAGCTCCTTATCTCTTTCATACATTCTACCTAAGATTTTCTCAATCAAAAACGCGTTGAATGGAGGTGTATTCACATTGAATTTTATGTTTGGCTCTGGAATAATCTTAATTTGATTGTCCTCAACGTGAAAGTTAGCCATCAGCACGCCCGAATCCGTTTTTAAAGGAATAATTCTAGCCTCCTCTTTGACAGGAGTAACAGGAGGTCTCATTTCAGTTATTTGCGGAGGCTTCGCAATTTCTTCCGCTTTTTTGAAGCTTTTTTCAATTAACAGCTCATTAATAAAGTCAAGTAGTGCACGTAAGCCTTGAAGCTCAGATTCCATAGTTTTTACTCGCTCCTCAAGGAGTTCCCGAAGTTCTGCAACCTTTTTAATTTGTTCATCTTCCAATGTTTACTCACCATACAAGAACGCAATAGTTACAATTATCATTATTTACGGATTCTATAAAAGGCTTTTTTATATAAGACGATCGGCTAATTGCGACGATACACGAAATTTTGCCTTTACATCAACGATAAACTTTTTAGCTATCCAAATATAAAATATACTTGGTGCAAAGCATGCAGATTTGCGTATACATTTTTGTACAAGTTGAGAAAGGAGAACCATGGCGGATTGCATCTGAGATTTCAAGAATGCAAGGCGTAAAAACGGCTCACACTGTAACTGGACAATACGACATCATTGTCTTCGCTGAACTAGAAGGATTAGACGCACTTAAGGAAACTGTAAAGCATATTCAAAAAATAGAGGGCGTACAACACACCCAAACCGCAGTTTGCATACCATAAAGCCAGAAAACTCCCCCCTCTTTTTACATTCCAATTTATTTTCAAATGTTTAATAATTAAGTTATGTTTGGAATCTTAACATTCAATGAAACATAAGCTGAAACCGCTAACAAAATAAAAGAAAAAAGCATCAAGAGAAGATCCTTTTTTCCCATTTTAAGAACATAAAGGTTCGTTCGTTTTTGTGTAGCTCCCCAAGCTCTGGATTCCATGGTTTCTGCAAGTTCAAGGCTTCGGCGTATAGCGTTAACAATGAGAGGAATAAGGATGGGAATGTAATTTTTGATTTTTTTGATGAAACTTCCACCTTCCAACTCAAGTCCTCTTGCTTTTTGGGCGTCCATTATTGTCTGAGCCTCTTCTGCGAGAACAGGTACAAAACGGACGGCGGTTGTGAAGGCAAAACATAGTTCGTATGGCACGTGACTTTGTTCTAAAGCCAAGCCAAGAAGATCAGGTGATGTTGTAAGAAAAAACACAGAAAAAGATTCGATAAGAACCATGAACCTAAGTGTTAAGGCAAAAGACCGTTCTATTATGACTGACAGAGACTCGTAGTTACCGTAAAAATAGAGAGACAAAATGTTCATTAGAAAAATAATGATTGCAAATCCAGCGGCGCCTTTCATGGAACGTAGCCATTCTTTTTGAACTCTAGCTGCAAAAACTAATGGCATCTGAATAATGAACAAGACTAAAAGTGGAATTAACTGGCTGAACATTACAGCTACAGCGAACATGACGCAGACGTAGATGAATTTTGCTCTCGGATCCATTTTGTGAACTGACGAGTTTGCGCTCCGAAATTTGAACCCGTCAAACATGCTCATTGTCTGTCACCTAATCTTCCAAGAAGAATGTGTGCTGCTTCATCGACGTCGATGACTTCTGTTGGAAAGCCAAAGTCTTTGAGGTTTGTGAAAACTTGAGAAATCTGCGGCAAGACCACTGAAGCTTGAGTAACAACTTTGAGGTTCGTTAAAACCTTTTCAGCTGAACCCTGCGCAATGATTTTTCCTTGTGACATCAAAACTACTTGGGGTTTACATTCAGCTACAAATTCGACGTCGTGAGTAACGATGATGACGGTTTTACCCAAATGATTCAGCTGCAAGATGAACTGTCTCAGCCGTTCCTTCTGTTGATTATCTTGACCAATTGTCGGCTCATCAAGTATAACTACTTTTGGATCCCACGCTAGGACTGAGGCAAGTGCAACCCTTTTTCTTTCGCCGCCGCTTAACATAAAAGGCGAAACCTTTCGGTATTCAGCTAAATCCAGCAGGTTCAAAGCCCAATTCACTCTCTCTTTTATCGTTGACTCGCTGAACCCAAAATTTCTCAAGGCAAACGAGATTTCTTCTTCTACAGTTTCGCTAAAAAGTTGGTGGTCAGGATTTTGGAATACAAAACCAACCTTTTTTGCCAAGGTTGCCACACTGACCTTTGTTGTGTCAATTCCGTCAACTGTTACAGTGCCTTTAGTTGGTTTTAGTAATCCATTAATGTGTTTTACTAAGGTTGTTTTTCCAGCTCCATTTTGTCCCATAATAGCGAGAAACTCGCCGTCTTGAATTTCGAGGCTTACTCCTTTTAACGCTTCCACGCCGTTTGGGTACGAAAAAAAGACATCTTGAATCTTTATCAAAATCGTAAAACCTCCAGCAAGTCTTTTGTAGCTTCCTCAGCGCTTAGAGGTATACAGTTCAAGACAACGCCTTTATTTTTGAGAACTTGGTATAACCTTGTCACTTTAGGTATTCCCACCCCAATTAGTTTGGCCTCTTCACTGTTTAGAATTTCTTTTGGAGGACCATCGAGAACAATTTTGCCCCTGTCCATTATAATGACACGGCTGGCATATTTCGAGGTTAAGTCAAGTCTATGTTCAACGAGGATAATGGTAATGCCTAGGTCCTTGTTCAATCTGTTGATGACCTCAAAAATGTTTTGAGCTCCAACGGGATCCAGAAAACTGGTCGGTTCGTCAAGAACAATGATTTCTGGTTGCATCGCAAGAACCGAAGCAATTGCAACTCGCTGTTGTTGTCCGCCTGAAAGCTCGTATGGCGCCCTATCTTTAAGTTCATAAATTCCCGTCATTTTAAGAGCCCAATCTACTCTTTCACGCATCTCCTCTCGGCTTATTCCAAGGTTTTCAAGCCCAAAGGCAACGTCTTTTTCAACAGACAATGCAAAAAGCTGGTTTTCCGGATTCTGAAAAACCATTCCAACGTGCCGTGCAAGTTCATGAATTGGGTGTTCAACAACCTTTAGATTTGATACATATATTTCGCCGTCAAGTTTTCCACTGTAAAAGTGCGGAATCAAGCCGTTAAAACATCTGCAAAGGGTGGTTTTGCCGCATCCGCTTGGGCCAGTCAGGACGACAAATTCGCCTTTGTCAATCTCGATGGTTACATCTTCAAAAGCTGGTTTAGTCCCAATTGGGTAAGTGTATGTGAGATTTTTTGTTTCGATGATTGGCAATTTTTCCGCCACTTATTTTCTGGTGCCGATTTACATTTTTTGTGTAGATACTTGGAATTGGCATACTTAAATGAATTGTTTGAAATATCCATTTTTGTATATACTTCCATTTTTGTATATACTTAAATGACTTATACACAGATCAGGTGCTTATTTCAGCATTAAGAATGCATTTTAGAATTAATGTTCTGTCATGCTCAATGACATTTTCAGCAGATTATATGCAAAAACAACGTTTTTATCGCAGACCTGTTTAATAGCTTTAGGTAAACTGGACCTGCGTTTTTGGGTTTTTACAAAAAATGCAGTTTTGGAAAGAAGGGTAAAACATGACGGTCAATGAACCATGCTGGATTAGGCTAACAGTTTGTGATGCAGAAGTAGGTGACCTAGCAAAAGGAATTGCAAGAATCAGCGAGAACGCCATGAAAATCTTGTGTACGTTGGATGGAGACACTATAGAAATTGTTGGCAACAAAAGAACAGTGGCAAAAGCATATTCAGCCAATCTTGAAAATGGAGACGGAAATATAATTAAAATAGACGCGTATGTAAGGCGAAATGCTGGAACAAAGATAGGCGAAACTGTTACAGTCCGCAAAACCAGTCTGTCTCAAGCAGAAACGGTTACTATAGCTTTATCCGGTCTACGCATGATTGTAGATGAAGATTTAAAGAATTTTTTAAGAAAGGAATTATTTAATCGGCCTTTGATGAAAAACAGCATTGTCGTAGTAAAAATGCTGGCGCAGTTAGTTCCATTCATCGTTGTAGACACAAAGCCTGATGGCCCTGTAGCAATTGCGGAAAGCACGGAGTTACGAATCTACTAATGAACTTAACGGATTGTGTATTTCTAAAATACCTGATTGACAACTATGTTTTTGATACTGGTTTTTGCTTCGGAAACTGTATATAAACCGTGGTTCTAAACAAATGGTTCAGACCATCAGTTCATGCGATTTGGAGGCGTTGCGCCCGTTCAGGTAGTGAGTTTTATTATTGTATGTAGGGCCGATTGACGCACAAATTACTATATCGATTTTTTGCATCAACACATCTCCAGTGAGAAAAATGAAGAGTATATTAAACAATAAGAAAGCGCTCAGCACAGTGGTAACAACACTGATAATTCTAGTGGTCTCCGTTCTACTCGCAGGCGTAGTCACAATGTACGCCATCAACATAACCTCGACAAGAACACAGCAAGAAGACCTTAGGCTTTCAAAACAAGCCATGTGAGTCTATGCTAATGGCACCGCTTTTGCAGCTGTAGCAGTGGATTGTGTCGGCGGCAGAGATGTAGTCATCGACAAGATCCAAGTCAGAGGAGTCGAAGCAGCATGATCAACAGTTCGTTATTTAAGGCTTGGTTCAGCAATCAGTGGATCACTTCAATGTCCAAATGCATCACAAAACTGGTCTTCAATGGAATATATTGACGGGAAGACTGCCAGCTTCGCTACACCATCTACAGATCTTCCATTAGCCTCAGGCGACACAATGATCATCTACATTACGAGTCCAGACAGCCTGAACGTGAACGACATAGGCACAACCATCGGTCTAACAATATTCACTGAAAACGCCCAGTACTACGTGGAGTGCAACGTTAAGTCTGCAGAAACAGCATAGAATCTAGATTAATGTGTAACGGCTAAGGGATGCGGGTCAATTCCTCCCAGCTTTTTTTAGTTCTAAGTGTGAACTCTTACTACCTAATTTTTAACATATATGTTAAAGTGTTCTGTTTTAAGAACTGTGCTATATATCTAATTTTGATCTGATTCTTTCAATGAGTGCCGGGTTGATTTCTATGCCTATGCATCTTCTGCCTGTTCTAAGACAGACCTTAAGAGTTGTCCCTGAGCCTAACACTGGGTCAACCACAAGGTCCCCGACGTTTGATGAGGTTCTGATACATTTTTCTACTAGTTTTTCTGGAAGCTCATTCCCCGCTGTTTGCACGCCTCGGTTGTACGGTCTTTTTATGTACCACACATCCTCGGCGTAGTGTCGTGGCTTGTTAAAAACATAGTTGTTTAAATCTTTAACCAAAAGAAGAAGGTGATAATGCGACGTTGTGAACCGTTTTTTTGTGAAAACGCCGAACTGATACCTCCAGATGCAGTGGTTTAGCAAGTGAAAACCTGAAT
>JAGTRI010000026.1 GCA_018397065.1 Candidatus Bathyarchaeota archaeon | reverse complement strand
ACTATTAAAGAAATTTTTTTGTCGCTGATGTTTTCAAAATTATAAATAAAGAAGGCAACAGGGATACTTGAATCCTTATCATTTAGGGGAATAAACGGATTAAAGGCTTCCAAAATAACCTTGACTGGAACGTCAGGGTCTTCCAACTTCAATGTTGCAATTGGGAATGTTCCCGTAAATGTTGCCTTTTTAAAATGAGGCAGCCCTTGACCGAGCTCATTTTTGTCATGAGAAGGAACAAGCGAGTGTCCGTCGCCAACATAAGAACCGCCAACTGGACCCTGCAACACCTTAATTATTGGAGGCTTTTCAGCGTCATTAACTCTTAATGTGAAGAAAGATCGAGGAACCACAAATCCTTTGGCTGGTCTATTCATAATTTCCCAATCGCGAAGCTGCCCCCAACCGCCGAGTGATATGGAACCAGTTCCTATTCCGCCAAGCGGGAAGGCAACTTCATCAAGATTTCTTCCAGTATAAGTTGGTACAGACCCGATTTTATAAAGCTCAGTTTTACTATATGCTTTTTTAAACATTCACACCACGTATATAGTTTGTTTTGTTAAAGCTATTTATCTTATAAGTTTTAAATGAAGTCTGCAAGCGTTGTTTTAGGCTTTTCGTCAAACAATATGTTCATAGGCTTAAATGTTTGGTTCAAAGCGGTTCTTAGGTTTCTGATATAATCGTCCACATTTACCTCGCGGAAGTCCCTGACAAGGTCAATTGGCTTCACAGTAAAAGTTTTACCGCGATAACTAAATGGCTTAACCTTAACAAATTCGACAACCTGTCCAAAACGAACTGCTTTCGATGCGTCCACAAGCTGCACAACACATTGATAAGGCTGATGGAAAACGTCTTCGTTATTAAGTTTCTCAGATACGTCAAAGTGCAACTTAACCGTGTAAACAAGGTCTTTCAAAGAAACTTTTCCATTCTGAAGATTTGTGACAGCTCGCTTAACAACCTCTTTTATTTTTTCTTTTGCTGCCTCAAATTCTGTCCAGTTCTTCGCTGTGGCCAGCTCTTTGACACATTCCAAAAAAACATTTCGTATAAACGGCGGCGAACTTGATTTTATAGCCGTTAATCCTTTAACATCTGCAGTTCCATCTTTCTTAATTCCGAAATATGCTTTCATGGCTCTTGGCAAAACACAAACTGAGTAAACCTTGTCAACTGCAAGGTCAAGGTGAAGATCCTCTTTAACCCTTTTTATTAAGGCGTTAACATTTTCTTCAGATGGGCAATCTAAGAAGAGTGAATCTGTGTCGCCGTAAAGCGGTTTTAAACTTTGTTGTTCTGCAAGCTTCCAAGTTTGCCTCAAAGCATGTCTACCATATGCGGTGATCGATTCTGCAAGTGCTGGTTGAGCTAAACCATGAATTCGCACTGTAACTCCGTAACTTGCAACCAAAATGAGTTTAAGAAGTTTTGACGCTTCTTCAGCTAAACGTCTTTTCTCATTTGGAATTGAATGATCTTTTGAAAGCGGTTTAAACCAATGTATGCGAAGGTCCTTTAAGGCTCCTATTAAAATGGAGTAAACCCCACGTCTTTTTCTGCAAACGTAGTGGTCTTCTTCTGGAACACGGTTTTCAAAGCAGTCCTCGTGGTTGCAGTCAACAGTCTCGTATGATAAATTATAGGAATCGATGAGGCTTGGATAAAGGCTTTCAAAATCTACAACAACTGTGTCAAAGTACGTTCCAGCCTTGGGCTGAAAAGTTAAGGCTCCAGGGATTCTTTGAACAGCTTGGACTTTTCGAAGCTCAGATGACCTAGGTATTAAGATGTTCTTCTTTCGTAAATAAAAGTGTAGAATAGACTTTATCCACGTGCTAACTTGATTATTTGTAAAAGATTCTGGCAAAGGAAGGTTTGCAACCCTAGATAAGAGAAAGGATAAGTAAATTTTTTCATAATCTTCTGTTTCCGGTATGCCTAACTCCTTTAATGGTACTTGCGGTATAGGTTGCGAAAGAAGCGTAAACCAATGCTCCAACATTTCATATTTTTCTGGGTCAGCTGACTTTACTTCGTAGAATTTTTCATTAAACGTTTTTTCTAAAGATTCGCTTGAAGTCCAAAAGGGCTTTAGTTCACTGTTTTCTAGAGTGTATGGTGCACCGAAAACTAGTTGATGATCATATATGTAACTAAGAAGATGTGGGATTTCGTCTTCCCATTTTTCCTCAAACAGTTTAGAGACAACTGAAAAATGTGTTGGAGAACCCGTTTCCACTCGGGTTAGAACCCTTTTTTCTTTTGTAAAAAGGTCTATCTTTTCAACTGTACTTAATTTGACATTCGTACCATTAAGCACTTTTCGGTCTTGGCTAGTAAGAGGACTTCGTATAAAGAAATATGGCTTGTAGGTTTCATTCCTTATTTTTCGTATTTCGCCTGATTCAGCATTAAATAAAGTAAGAGTAATTGTGCCTTCTTCGATTGTTCCTTCCAAGAGATACCATGTGTTCACAGTAATCAATCTTAAAATGTATTAGTACTGATTTTAATATTTATTAGTAGAATTCAGGTTTCAAGGTTTTTGAATTCAAACGACGTATGGGCATTTCAGCATCTTAGCAAGAAGCTTATCTTTTTGTCATAAATAATTATTTTTTAAACTTGTTGATACATTAGTAACGGATCTGATTTGGATGTCAGTTTCAGAATCTTTATTGCCATATTTGCATGGAAATAAAGCTGAAAATCAGCCTATCATTGTTGTTGACAGCAGAGAAGCAAGCGGCGCACCAAAAATCCTAAATGCCTTAAAAGAGAAAGGCGCCCAAGTTCAAATTAGGTATCTTGAGAAGGGTGACTACGTAATTTCAGACGAGTGCGCATTTGAACGGAAGACTGTTCAAGATTTCGTCTATACCTTAACTCGGCGTTACCTTTTTGACCAATTGTTTCTCTTGAAAGACGCCTATCCAAAACCGTTCATTCTAATTGAAGGATATTTGCCCATAATTTACAAGTACAGCAAAATCAATCCATCAGCCATTTGGGGAGCAATGTTCGCTTTGGCAAAACAAGGAATCAACATGATTCACACGACGAATCATAAAGAAACAGCAGACTTTCTCTACACCTCAGCAAGGCAAGAACAAATCATAGAAAAAAGGGTTCCAGCAATTCATCCTGTGAAGAAAATTGAAACCCTCGCAGACGCCCAGGTGTTTTTCCTAGCCAGTTTGCCAAACATTGGACGTGAAAAGGCAATAGGCCTACTTGAGGCATATGACACGCCATTTAATGCTTTAGCGAATCTTCCACGTTGGGTAAAAGATGTTTATGGATTGGGTCCTGTAATCACTCAGAAAGTAGAAGAAGTTCTGCACACACCATATTCTGAAGCTAAAAATAGATCAAAATCATACAATGAAAAATAAATTCTTGGGAATCAACCTTTAACAACTGCAATTGGAATAAGTCTCGCCACTCTCGTCGCGATTCCTAAAGCGTCACTTACTTCTGCAACCTTATCAACGTTCTTGTATGCTGGATCTGCTTCCTCAGCTAAAACAGCTGCGCTTGCGGAGCGAACGATGATGCCCCGGTTTTCAAGGGTTTTCTTAATGTCGTTACCCCAGAACCTTTTCTTTGCAGCTTCACGGCTCATCATTCTTCCAGCACCATGCGCAGTAGAGCCGAACGAAATTTCCATAGCTCTTGGGGTTCCAACAAGTACATATGAGCTTGTGCCCATTGAGCCTGGAATTAGAACTGGTTGACCAACTTTCCTGTAGTCCACGGGGACGGCTGGGTGCCCTGGCGGGAAGGCTCTTGTTGCGCCTTTCCTATGAACCCAGACTTTGATTTTTTTGTTGTTGATGTTGTGTTCCTCAATCTTAGCAATATTGTGCGCAACATCATAGACTAGATTTAGACCCATTTTCTCCGCTGGCATTCTGAAGACCTGTTCGAAGCTTTGGCGAACCCAGTGTGTAATCATCTGCCGGTTCACAAAAGCATAATTCACAGCACAAGACATAGCCTTAAAGTAATCTTGGCCTTCATCGCTTGTTCCAGGTGCGCATGCAAGTTCTCTGTCGGGTAATGCAATTTTATATTTGTGAACTGCTCGCTCAGCAATCTGTAGGTAATCTGAGCAAATTTGGTGACCGTAACCTCGTGATCCGCAATGAATCATTGCCGTAACTTGGCCCTCATGGGTTATACCGAAAGCTTTTGCAACTTGGGCGTCATAGATTTTGTCAACTTTTTGTATCTCTAGGAAATGATTTCCTGAGCCAAGTGTTCCGATTTGGCTTAGTCCGCGGCTTTTTGCAGTGTTAGAAACTTTGTCTGGATCTGCTTGTTCCATGTGTCCGTTTTCTTCGCAGTGTTTAATGTCTTCTGGCCAGCCGTATCCTTGATCAACTACTCGAGGAACCCCTTCAGTTACTATGCGGTCTAGTTCATGAATAGACACCTTAACGTCTTTTCTGCTACTTCCAAGCCCAGACGGAACATTATGGAAAATTACGCTTGCAAGTTCAGAGAGCTTAGGTTCAACATCTTTTACTGAAAAGTTTGTTGTAAGAAGCCTTACGCCACAATTTATGTCATAGCCTACTCCTCCTGGGCTAATGACACCTTCCTCATAGTCAGTAGCTGCGACGCCGCCAATGGGAAATCCGTATCCTTCGTGTCCGTCGGGTAGCGTAATGGAATACTTGTAAATACCAGGTAAATGCGTCACGTCAGCACATTGTACAAGGGTTCTATCAGTCTTCATTTTCGCCAAGAGATCCTCGTCGGCTAGGACTAGTCCTGGAACACGCATTCCAGGTTTGTACGTTTGTGGAATACGCCACGAATATTTGTCGATTCTTTCTATTGGAACACTCATTCTTCTATGCACCAAATAATTGTGTCTAGAACGCATGATATAAACTATATTGGCCTCTACAGCGACAGAATTCTTTGTCCTTAATAATTTCATTTCCGCTTTCTGTAGTCGCACTAATTGAAACTTAATAATGAAGTCTTCATTAATTGATAATGTCTTTTAATGTTATAGAGACTTTTTGATTGCACAAGAATGTAGTAATTGATTTAAATCTTCAGTTCAAACAAATAAGTGGTGAACCCCGTGACTAAAATTACGTTTATTGGTGCAGGAAGTGTTGTTTTTGCCAGCAGGCTGTTAAATGACATAATTAGCCATCCTGAACTTTGCGACGTAACAATTTCTCTCATGGACATTGATGCTGAAAGACTTAAGCTCATAGATGATTTGGCTCGTTTAACAGTCGCCAAATATGCGCCAAAGATAAAGGTTGAGTCAACTCTCATCCGCAAAGAGGCTTTAAAAGACGCAAATTATGTTATTAACATGATTCAGGTTGGCGGCCTAGAGGCATTTGAAAAGGACATATACATACCTTTAAAGTACGGCGTAAATCAAGAAGTTGGCGACACACTTGGACCAGGTGGAGTCTTCCGTGGGTTACGTACAATACCAGTTTTGCTGGACATATGCCACGACATGGAGGAACTGTGTCCAGACGCGCTTTTAATTAACTATGCAAATCCAATGGCAATCAATTGTTGGGCTATAAACAAGGCTTCTAAGATCAGAAACGTTGGGCTTTGTCACAGCGTGCAAGGAACAGCTATGCAATTGGCAAACTACATTAATGTGCCTTATGACGATGTTTCTTACTGGGTTGCGGGAATCAATCATCAAGCGTTTTTTCTTGAGTTCAAATACAAAGGTGAAGACGCTTACCCTCTGTTGTGGGAGGCCATGAATAAAGAGGAGATCTATAATAGAGACAAGGTTCGCTTCGAGATGATGAAGTATCTTGGATATTTTATAACTGAATCAAGCCATCACTTAGGTGAGTATGTTCCATATTTTCGCACAACGGAAGAGAGACGCCGAATGTATTGTGAGCCAAGATGGTTCTATTTGGAAATTTGTAAGAATGCTTGGAAGCCACATTACGAGCGAATTGAAAAACAAATTAGAGGAGAGGAGCCTATAAGAATTGAACGGTCTCACGAATACGGCGTTGACATCATATATTCAATGGAAACTGGTTCGCTACGTAGGATAAACGGTAACGTTGAAAATACAGGCTTAATAACCAATCTTCCAAGTGGAAGCTGTGTTGAAGTTCCATGTATGGTTGACAAAAATGGCATCCACCCATGTAAAGTTGGAGACCTTCCGCCTCAGTGTGCAGCATTAAACAGAACAAACATTAACGTCCAAGAACTAGCGGTGAAAGCTGCACTAGAAAAAGACCGCGTGGCAGCCTTACAAGCAGTTATGTTTGATCCGCTTACTTCTGCCATGTTAACTCCGAGAGAAATAGAAAAGATGGTTGACGAAATGTTCGACGCAGAAGCCCAGTGGCTGTCTTTCTAATTGTTGCACACTTCCATTTTTAATTATACATGAATCAACAGTTTGCTGCACTAGTTTTATACGTAGTTTTACAATAAATTTATTCAGCACAAAACTTTATTACAGGTGGCTTGTGGTGTGGAATAGGGTAGCAAAGTGTTTTGAAGACTATCCTGAGCGTCTCGCAGTGGCAAAGATACTCATAAAAAACGGGTTATGCATAAAAAATGGAAACATTTACTGCGACGAAATCATGATTCCAACATTAAGAATAAGCCGAGTGGCAAATGTGGATCGTAGAACCGTAACTCAAACAATAAAAATGATCCAACAAGACCCTATGTTAAGCGTAATCTTTAGGAACATTAGACCAGCTGGAACGTCACTGCGAGAAATTGCGAGAAACCTAGATTTAGGTGTCGTAGAAATCTCTGTGATTGATGCAAAAGCGCCTGGAATACTCGCGCAATCTGCCCAAATTCTTGCTGAGGAAGGCATAAGCATTCGCCAAGCAATTGTTGATGACCCAGAGCTCGTGCCAGAACCAAAACTTACCTTGATTGCGGAAAGAAAGATTCCAGGCGAATTGATTCAGAAGCTTCTAAAAATAAAAGGTGTCTCAAAGGTTTCATTATATTAAATTCGAAATAGTGAGAATTAATCTTGATGTTTGACCTCGCAGTCTTAGCGGCTGTGTCCTTTTTTGCTGCACTCTCAGGCGCTGTTGTTCCTGGACCTGTTTTTGTTGTAGTTGTATCTGAATCTTTGAAGAAAGGCTCAAAGGTTGGGCCAATAATAGTTTTTGGGCATCTGCTCATTGAAGCTATTATTATTTCAGCAGTCTTCTTTGGGCTTGACACCTTACTAAATTCGACTCAAACAACAACATACATCAGCTATTTAGGCGGAATAATATTGTTAATAATGGGAGTATACCTTGTGAATACAGCGAGAACCTTTAAAGGAGACATGGGTTCGGAAGGTAGAAGAAAACTTGCATCGAGAGGTTTAGTCGCAGCTGGGTTCTTAAGTAGCGGTTCAAATCCACAATTTTATCTTTGGTGGTTAGCAACTGGTGTACCGACAATCGCTGTTGCGTTGTCTTCAGGTGGAATATTGGGGTTTATTGCCTTTTTATTTGGCCACGCAGCTGCGGATCTTGTATGGTTCAGCTTCATAAGCTGGTCAATAAGTAAGGGAAAAAACTATCTCAACCCGAAGGCTGTCAAATTTATCCTTCTAGGAAGCGCTACCTTTCTTTTTCTTTTTGGCATTAATCTGTTTCTTTCAGCAAGTTCTTTGTTGTCTTGACAGATTATTAGCAAAATCCTTTTACGAAAGAGGCGGCTTTATCTCTTCTGCCCCATGAGGTCATGAAATCTTTGTTAAACGAGCAAACAAAGCACGACAACGTTTTCAACATGCTTGTTCGTCCAGTACGCAAGTTGCTTGAGGAAAAGGCTTTTCAGACTCCAACTGAGCCTCAGCAAAAGGTTATTCCGAAAATTCTTGAAGGAAAAAATGTTCTGTTAATTTCACCTACTGCTACAGGAAAGACGGAGGCGGCGATGCTTCCGATTCTTAGTCAGCTAGTTCAATTTCCACGAACAGAACAGGGCATTAAGGTTCTTTATATTACGCCTTTGAGGGCTTTGAACCGAGACATGCTTGAAAGATTGGAATGGTGGTGTAACAATTTAGATTTGAAATTAGCGGTTAGGCATGGAGACACCGAAGTAAAAGAAAGAATGCGGCAGTCACGAAGTCCTCCAGATATTTTGATTACGACACCTGAAACTTTGCAAGCTTTGCTTTTTGGTTGGGTTATAAGTCGCCACCTCCAATCGATTAGATGGGTTGTAATAGACGAGGTGCATGAGTTAGCAGATAACAAACGTGGAAGCCAGCTTGCTTTAGCTTTGGAAAGACTACGCGAAATAACAACGCGAGAGTTTCAGATAATCGGATTATCAGCTACAATTGGAACTCCAGAAAAAGTTGCCCAATTTCTTGTTGGGGCAGGTAGGCAAGTTGAGATTGTCAGAGTTCCAGTTGCAAGGTTAATGAAACTTCAAATAATTTTTCCTGAACCTCAACCTGAAGATTATGCATTAGCTTCAGCGCTTTTCACGCATCCAGAAGTTGCTGCAAGACTTAGGATTATCCGAAAATACATCGAATCGCACAACTCTGTTCTGCTTTTTACAAACACGCGGACAATCTCAGAGATTCTTGCCAGTAGATTCAAGGTTTGGGATATAAACTTTCCAGTTTCCATCCATCATGGATCTTTAGCAAAGCCTTCAAGGGTCGCTGCTGAAAGAGGACTTAAGCAAGGAGATCTTCAAGGCCTTATTTGTACAAGCTCGCTGGAGCTAGGAATCGACGTAGGCAGGATTGACCTTGTCATTCAGTACATGAGCCCCCGGCAGGTTACCCGCTTAATTCAACGCATCGGAAGAAGCGGACATAGAATTGGCAAAATGGCGAATGGAATAATCATCACAATGGACTCTGATGACACCTTAGAGGCTCTTGCAATTGGGAGGCGAACCTATGTTGAAGAACTGGAACCAGTGGATATTCCTGAAAAACCTTATGATGTGTTGGCAGGTCAGATCGCAGGTCGTTTGATGAGAAGTAGAAGACTCTACTTTCAGGAACTTTATGAAATGTTTAGGAAAGCCTATCCGTACCGCAACTTAACAATTGAAGACATACAACACATAGCGGAATACATGCATAATAGATTTCCCAGATTTGCGTGGGTTGTTCCTGAAGAAAAAATAATAATCAAGCCACGACGGTCAAAACCACTTTATGAGTACTTCTTTGAAAATCTTTCAATGATTCCAGATGAAAAACATTACCTCGTTGTTGACCGCCAGACAGACACCGCTATTGGGTTGCTGGATGAAGCATTCGTAGCGGAATATGGAAAACCAGGAACAAAGTTCATTATTCGAGGAAGCCCATGGAAAATAGTCAACATCGTCTCTGACAAAATTTATGTCAACGCAGTAGATGATCCGACAGGCGCAATCCCAAGCTGGGTAGGTGAAGAGATACCTGTTCCTTTCGAGATAGCTCAGGAAGTTGGAGCCATTCGAGGTTTTGTAGAAGAAAAATTACTTAACGGAATGAAACCCGCGGAAGTTGCCGCGGAACTGGCCAAAAAGTATCCATCTAACGAACAAACAATTTTAGCGGCAATAAAAGAGACAATTGAAAGCGTTCAGAAAGGCTTCGCTGTTCCAACTGATAAACGAATAACCTTAGAAGACTGGGAAGATTTCATAATTCTTCAAGCAAATTTTGGGTCACTAACAAACAGAGCTTTAGCTCAACTTCTAGGATACATTATCTCTGAACGCATCGGAATTTCAGTTGCTGTTCAGCATGATCCTTATAGGATTTTCATTCAGACAACTGGTGAGATGCGATCTTCAACGGTCATAGAGATTATCAGCAACCTCAAAGATGCTTCACCCGAATTCATTCAGGACGCTTTAACTAGAGCCTGTGTAAGAACGGGAATCTTCAAAAGACGAATGATACATGTTGCAAGACGGTTCGGCGCCTTGAAGAAAAACGTCGACTTCAGCAATATGAGCCTAAGAAGCTTAATAAAAAGTTTTGAGGGAACAATCATTTATGACGAAGCCCTAAAAGAGGTTTTCACAAAAGATTTGAACCTTAACAAGCTAATTGAGGTTTTTGGAAAAATAAAAAAAGGAGACATTGAACTTATCAGAGTTGATCAAAGAAATGAGCCTTCACCCGTTGCCCGCGTTGGGATTGAAAGAGTAAGCATGAAAACCGATCTTATTCCACCAGAAAAGATGAAATACATTTTACGTGAGTCTGTGAAAGCAAGGCTTTTGGATGAGACAAGGACTTTTGTGTGTGCTCACTGTTGGGACTACGCGGAAATGCTTACATTAAGAAATTTACCTGATAAGCCTATCTGTCCTAAATGTGGTTCAGCAAATCTAGGTCTGCTTCCTGTTCAAGAAGAAGAAGCCTTCGTCTTGATTGATAAGAAGGGTGAAAAGCTCGCTAAACATGAACTTAAGCTTAGAAATCGTGCGATAGAAACCTCAAAACTAATTTCTAACTATGGAAAAGCAGCTGCTGTTGCTCTTTCTGGGAGAAGACTGAAAATAAGCGATGCAGCGGAAATTCTTAATAAACAAAAAACTTTGTCCGACGATTTCTATGACCTTATTATCGAGGCGGAAAGAAACGCCTTGAAAAGAAGGTTTCTTTAAGAATATCCGTATACCATAATAGTGTTCATTGTCTTTTTTCTTTGTCCTCTTTTGGTCCAAGAAGGTTTTCAAACCATTCTAGGTCTTTTTTTAGGCTTTCTTCGGCGATTTCTCCTTTTTCCTCGATTTCTTCAATTCCTTTCTTTATGCGTTCAGAATCTTCATGCATCATTTCTTCGATTTCCCTTTTAACTGTTGATGGATACTTATATGGTTCTTTAATTTTCATAAACAATAATCCACATGCAAGCCTTCCAACAGCTGAGATGGCATAAACAAATTGAAGAGATCCTTCACTTCCAAATCCAATGGATAAAGCAAGGTCTGCCATGTAACCTCCAGTTAGAGATCCAAAAAAAGTAGAAAATCCATTAATAGTGTTATATAATGCTATAGAAGCTGCCCTTTTATCTTCTGGAACAATGTCAAGCAGATAAGCAAAAACAGCTATTTCAGAGGCTGATGCCAAGACTCCAACCGTAAAATCTACTGCGTATAGATAATAGACGTTTGTTGCTATTGCGTAAATTATTGGAACCACAACGATGCCCGCCCTTCCAAAAATTATGAGAGGTTTTCTTCCAGCTCGATCCGCCAGCCTTCCAACAAACCTTCTAACGATTAGTGACACTGAGCCTTGAACAGCAGATAAATATGCAATCTGCACAGTATTTCCTCCTGTAACTTTTACGGTTGTTATTGGAAAGATGGGCCATGCCATAGTCATGAAGAAGCTGTGCAGAATAGTGATATAGCAGAAGGTTCGGAAATAAGTATTCTCTTTAAGTATTGATTTTATTCCCTTATATCGCTGAGTTCTAATGCCCCTTGGTTCCCTCAGCGTAAACATCGTTAAAGAAGCTATTATTCCGCATACTGTTGCAAGAATTAATGGAATTGTGTATTTTGAAGAAGTTGCAGAGCCAAAGACCTCCATAATATACCCTGAAAGGAGGGTCGCAAATATTGATCCAGCTGAGGCGGCTGCGTTAATTGTGGCGGTTACTGTACCACGAACTGATTGATGCACCATATCGCCGATTAGCGCGGACCAAGCTGGGGAAACCATGGAACCAACAAAGGCTTGAGATGCAACTAAAAAAAGCAGCTCGTGTGAGTTCCTTACGTAAATCATAGGTAACCAAAAAAGCGCTGTAAGAATGCCACCTAAGATAATAAAATAAACTCTTTTTCTAAACTTGTCGCTTAGTATCCCCCATGGAATCTGCATTATGTTTGCAAACAAATTGTTTAAGGAGCGGAACCACCCCATCTCTGTAGCTGAAGCTCCCAGTTCAATTGCATATATTGACGTAAAAGGGCTCATAACTCCGTTGCCGAAGTTGGCGATTACAGAACGTAAATATAATGGTTTTAAGGGAACTTGTCCTTTAACATTTTGCGTATCTTGTTGTTCTTCTTTGGTTTTTTCCTTACAGGGTATTGAAAACAACAACGTTTCGACCTAAAGATTAGAACAACGTACTTTGAACATTTATATATTTTGTCATTTCGTTATAGAATAAACATTAGTCTAAAGGGTGTGCTTTGAGCTTAAATGTCTGAGGAAATAAAAAGAAGAATAATCAGAGTCTTCGTTAATCTCATCGTCCTGTCTTTGATAATAACAGCATCTGGGCTTTCATTGCCAAGTATCGTCGCGATTTTCACAATACTTCCCAGAGAAGGCCTTTCTTTAAGTTCCTTTATTATGTTAGTGTTGATCTCGGTGTCTA
>JAGTRI010000025.1 GCA_018397065.1 Candidatus Bathyarchaeota archaeon | reverse complement strand
AAGAACAGTCTGGTTGTAGGCGGAGCTCAGCCAGTCTTCTTTAGCATACTTGCCGTAGTCATCATCGAAAGACTGCGCCTGCTCCTCGGTTAAGCCGGCCATTCTTAGCTGGGTCAGCCTGTGGTTCTTCTTCTGAGCTGGAACATAGTAGGCGAAGAAGAACAGGATAACCATGCAGACCAGAAGTGCTGAGGCAACAGCTAAAATGGCCCTACGCATGAAGCTGCCTCCTAAAACAACAACTAGTTATAGTGCAGAAATACTTAAAACGCTTTTTACATTCGCCAGAAGCCCAGAAGATTTGGTAATTTTTGATTTGGGAATGAGCGCATAAACATTTTGGGATGTCAGTCGCGTCACATGTGCAGATTCCACATGTACTTCCGTATGAGTGATGTTTACTGCCTTTGGAGAATCGGTTGTTGCCATTTATAAGTAGCAAGCTGGGGAGAAAAGAACTTTTGTCCCGTTAATCTTTGTTTTTCCCCAATAATCTTTTGTAACTACCAAGGCTTTTTCTGTTTTGTAGGTTTTGATGAAGCTTCTCAGCCCCCTTGAGACTTTTGGTGCCCTGAAAGTTTGATACTTGACCTCTACTGGGATTACCTCGTCTTTTATTCTAAGCACAAAATCAACCTCGGCCTTTGCAATGGTTCTCCAATAATTAATCATTGCTTCTTGAAAATTGTTCCTTAGACTTAGGAAAACGAAGTTTTCAACTAGTGCTCCGCTGTCTGTTCTCTGTTCGAGCGTGTTAAAATTATTTATTACGTAGTTTCTTAGTCCTAGGTCGAGAAAGTACATTTTTGGAGCCTTTTTTAGCTCTGTTATGGGATTCTTGTAGAACGGCTGGACTAAGGCTACTATGTAGGTTTCTGACAGAATTGAAAGTATTCTTTTGAGTTCCTTGTAGTAGGTTTGGCAGGTTGAGCAGACTTCATTATAGTTTACCAGGTTCCCAACTAGAGCTGCAAGGGCTCTGACAACATGCCTGTATTTTAAGGCGTCTGTGACTTTGAGAAACTCCACGATGTCCTTCGAAATGTAAGTGTCATAAATATTCTTAAGTATCATCCTTTTTGTCTCATAATCTTCTGCCTTTATTACTGCGGGGTAGCCGCCGTAAATGAGGTACTGGTCGAAGAACGGAGTAAACTCCTTGAGGATAACGTCTTGCGCTATTTCGGCTTCGCCGCCTAATAGGAACTCTCTAATATTTCTATTTTTCTTCTCGTAGATTTTTGACAGCCTATGGTTTTTTGCAGCCAAAAATTCGTGGAAGCTGAATGGGAAGAGCTCGAAGAAGAATACCCTTCCAACCAGAAATTTTGCCATTGCCCCGCTTAGCTCTAGGGACGAGCTGCCAGTAACAATGAACTTGGCATTCTCGAAAGTGTCGTACAGCAACTTAAGTTTCTTCCCAGGCTCTTTGACATAGTGATACTCGTCCATTAAGAAGCAGTGCCTGCCCTTTTTCACAAGGAAACTTTTAATGTACTCCTTAGGGCTTGCTTCAAAAGCCTCAAGAACATCGGGGTCTTCAAAATTCAAGAAAACAGTGCATACTTCCCTTCTCTTCAGGGTTTCCTCCAGAATTTTTAGCAGGGTTGTCTTGCCACTCTGTCTTGGACCCTTAATAGCATAAGCCTCTCTTCTATCGATCCATTTTAGGAGGCTAGCTTCCAAGTCCCTTTTAAAAATTAAATTTCTTTCCATAAAAATATTAGTAATTATTACAAAATTTAAATTTTACTAATATTACACGGCACCTAACAGAAAACAGCCCGTCAAGAAAATTACCTAATACTCTCAAGTACAATGTATGCCTCTCACGTGTTTCACGCATATAGTAGGCGCCTGTCAATGAATTCTTATTTCACCTATAGTTAAGACTTCGAGTATGGATCCCTCAATTACAAAAGATTATAGTGGCAGTTTAAAAAAATCTGTATATGTGACGTGCATTTCTGGTCAAGATGGAGAAAAGTTGTGTGCGTGTGTAGATGGTTGCGAAAGAGACTGAATAAGCTCACTCAAAAGGACAAGAGAGGAATGAGATGGGAATAGAGCGTCTAATGCGGAGTCTTTTATTTTGTTACAAACAAAGGAGCCTCATTTAAAAGAAAAAAGGAGTCATTTACACCCCGTAGAGGTGCACATGGGATAATGTGTGAAAAAATTATTAATAAATGGTGTGTTTATAAGGGTTTGAGAGAGTGAGAAACTTGATTTCGAAACTTGCAAGTCTAGCTTCTTTTCCTCCTATTGGAAAGATCGCTATAAGATATATGAAGAGCAATGGGTTGAAGTTTCTTCAGGTTCCTCCTGGGAAAGTGTTGGAGAAACAGGAGGCTATGTTGAAAGCCAAATTCTCAAAAATGAACGGCACATTAATCGGTAAGAAGCTTGGACTTCAAGGTTCGTGTGAGTTGACTGATTTACCGTTGACTGGATACAAGTTCTATGAACCATACTTTAATGCACCGTCAGAAGATGCTTTCATGTATCCTCTTCACGAATACGTGAAAACCAGAACAAGCGGGTCCAGCGGCAAAGAAAAATGGTTTCTTCACCCGCGTATCTTGTTTACCAACTCCTACATGAAGACTGGAATGTCTGCGTTGATTATACTATTTCATGATGGTGAAAAATGCAGATTAGAATACAAAGATAACGTGTATGTTAATGTTGCGCCGCCACCATTTCCAGGCGGATTCCTGTTACCCCAGATCGAAGAAATGGGTGTTATAAGGATAGTGCCAAACATAAATCTTCACTATAGAGACAAGGTTGAATTCTTAGTCTACAACTACGAAAGTATTGATGGCGGGGTTCTGCTCGCTTCAACATTGTTGACTCAAATCATGCCGAAAATTGGAAAACCGATAAATCTGAAGGGGTTACTTACTCTAGACTCTGTTATTGCTGATGCGAATGTAGAGGAGATACAACAATTTGTTGGAATATCTCCAAAAAGTCTGTATGGATCCACAGAAACTCTTTGTTCTACGGTTCCATCAGTCGAGTATCCATTAGGTTTCATTTTTGATTGGCGCAGAGGCATAATTGAATTACATCCTGTAGCAAAAGGAGAGATGAGTCCTAACAGCTTGATTGGTCTGGAAGAAGTACGTCCAGGTGAGGTTTACCAACCAGTTTACACGTCGCTTGAGGGAGATCTCACAAGGTATGTTCTTGACGATTTGATCAAATGTGTGGCTAAAAGTGATGATGTAATAGGCTCGGAGTATCCTGTCTTTAAATTTCAAACTAGAATAGGCGAGGAAATCGCGCTTCAAAACTTTACTAGAATAAGTGAAAATGAAATAATCGCAGCTCTAACGAATGCCAGAGTGCCTTTTATAGATTTTGTTGCGAGAGTTGAGATAATTGGGCATCTTGAATACTTGGTTCTATATCTTGAATATTCTTCAAAGACTCCGCCAGAAGATATTGCTAAGGCCATTCATTCATATTTGTATGAAAATGACGTTGATTACAGAAATTTGATTGACTTTTTTGAGTATTTTCCTATAAAAATACGTGTTGTTCCAAAAGGAGTCTTTGCTCGGTTCTTAGAGGACATACCAGCTGGATCGGTTCCCAAAGTGCATAGAATAGGAATGAAGAAGGAAGATTTTGAACGGCTTCTGAAGATAATAAGCGACTACGGTGGATTCCGTTGGACTTTTTAATTAAAATGGCGAACAGTGGCATAACGATCTCATGCGGCATATACTTAGCTATTGCAATTTACAAAGGAAGACTGGAAAAGAGTTTGTTTTACTATGCTTGGTCGGCAGGGTTTATTCTTTATGCTCTTGAAATTATGTTACAGCCAATTTCTACAGAGGCAATGCATATAGTTGGAAGCTTAGCCTACCTTTTCATTGCCATAGGCGTGTGGAGATTATCTGGGAAACGGGAATTATACGTTATATTGGTAGTAATATTCTTTCTTCTATTTGGATACTTGTTTAGTTTACTTTCAATCGAAACAGAAATATTATTAATTTACGCCATTATTACATTGGGTATTGTTCGCTTAAGATTTTTATTTGGGAAGGCTGCGGAAACCCTAGTTCTAGGATGGATTTTCCTTTGCCTAACGAATATTTTTTTGCTAGAATCAGAATGGATACCAGATATATTTGCGATTGTCTCGAAAATTGCCATAATTTCCGGTATTGTCAGTACTGATTTTGCAATGCTACCGAAAAGATTGGATGCTTTTCTATCTTCGAAGTCACTCCCGATTGACACTGAATTGTCAAAGAACACTGGAAAATTGACTCTAGCTACCTTAAGTCCTGCGTCGTCAAGCAGCGCAAATATAAAGTGGATTCAAAGACAGATACGAGATGCGCTTAGTACAGGTACAGACACTTATCTCTTCTTGATTGAAAAATTGCCTCCGCTAGGTGAGTTGAGGCGGCTTGTCTGGATGAAGCCTGAAAAAGTTCACGTTCTGATTTTCTCGAGCAGCGCAGGTGAAATAAAGAAGGAGTTTATGGTTCTGGATGCTGATCTTCAGGCAATCGGAGCGGCATTTCATGAGGTTTTGAAACTTTCCGCCTCAAGAAAACAGGAATGTAGCATAGTCATAGATAGCATTTCAACAATGGTGCAGTTGTTTGGAGGGGCTCAGACCTACCGTTTGTTTCTTCAAAAGATGGGGGTTCTTAGAGAAAGCATGGCCTCTGTCTATGGTCTGTTTCATCCTGAACTACATGAACCAAATGTCACAGCAATGTTCCAAGATCTATCAGACTCAAGAATAACCATTGAATAAACGGCGCAAATGCTGTTTGGTTCTATTCAACTTA
Source organism: Candidatus Bathyarchaeota archaeon (assembly GCA_018397065.1). Classification (GTDB taxonomy): domain Archaea; phylum Thermoproteota; class Bathyarchaeia; order Bathyarchaeales; family DTEX01; genus JAGTRI01. Next base: position 8,256 of record JAGTRI010000025.1, on the reverse strand, counting down.
AACATGGCTTTGCCCTGTTGGTCAACCCTTTAAGCCTTAAAACTTTACTGGCTCTGTGTTATAAACCGTGATGCCTTTGTCATTTATGATGTACCGTCTTGGCTGTTCATCGTGCTTTACGCCGCGCATCTTTTCAATCCGAACTGTTTTTATGAGGTTGAAGTTTTGAATACTTTTTTCAAGCCAAATAACGCCGTCAGCCAAGAATTCCTCCATGTAAAAGTCTTCATGCGAAGTTACCTCAGAGGTAAGGACTGACGTAACACGTAGCTTCCTTAACTCATCAAAAATTGAGGCTATTCTGTATCTCTTTAAGCCAGCTCTCTGCTCATGAACGGTTATGCTGTTAAGCGGGTCCAAAACCACGCATTTAGCATTAATCTCTTTCACGGCGTTGACAAGATCCTTCGTCATTGACAAGACAATATCTCCGGTATCTCGACTTTTCACTTCATATGTCTCGACTCCAAAGGGCACTGCACAGAAATCTAGAACCCTAAAAGTTTTGTTGGCCTCTCTTTCCCTTAGTTTCCAGCCGAAAACCTCAACATTCTCTAGAACAAGGCTTTTAGGCTCCTCCAAGGTCACGTAAACTCCATGCTCTCCTCTTTCTGCCGCAGCCGCTAGAAACTGAAGTGAAAAAATAGTTTTACCTGTTCCAGGTCCGCCGCAAAGCAGGATAACCCTTCCTTCTGGGAACCCGCCATCAAGCATCTCATCTAAACCCTTAATACCAGTAGAAACCCGCATCACACCTTATCCTCCATGCTTCTCACCCAGACGGAGTTTGTCGATCTTTTTTTACCCATCTTTTTTTACCCTATTTAAATAATGTGGTTGCTAATTAGCCTTTTCGTCTTGTTGAACTGTGTTTGAGGCTGAGTTAGGCCTCGATTCACATATCCATTCATTGAAGAAAGATGACAGAGTTCGTTGATCTTACTCCCGAATTAGCCTGTGGACTAAGTTCATGGGCATTCCGAAACTGATAGTAGTTTATGCATCTCTAGAAGGGTTTCTAACGTAAACCGTGGCGTCATAGGCATCCTCTTGAAACAACGCTCCAACTCTTCACCATTGCAAAATTGTGTTGCCAATTAATTGGATTGCAAGGATCGCGATAGCGCGGGGTGTTTCGCTACGACTGTCTAACCCGCATCGCAATGTCCATGATAGTTGCCAGCAGGGTGGTTAATTCTTGCTCTTTCTCCGATCTTAGGACTGCTTCAAAGTCTGCGGTTTCTAGGGCAAGCGCAAGGTAAGCCTTGGTTGTCGGCTGGTAGTGCTTGGCTGTGAAGCCCTGCTGAACCTTCCTAGCCTCGGCAAGCTCAATGTAGCCTTCTCGCTCAAGAGCTTTCATCCGCCTGTTTACCACCCGGTACCTTACGTGGCCAAGTTCCTTGTGCGCTCTTGCCTTCTTGTAGACCTGTCTTATGCTTAAGGGGGCCTTCTTGACCAAGGATGAGCAGAACCGTCCTGTTAAGTTTTGCCTCTCTGCCCTTGAACACTGAAAGCCTAGGTTTGCCATTGCGCTTCATGTCCCCCTCAAACCCTTAAAGCGAAGAGCCCACGCTGAACTGGCTGCTCTAATGGGAACTCTTTGGCTAGAGGGGTTTTTCTGCCTTTTACACAATTTCATGCAACACATAGCCCTAATAGCGGAAACGTTTCTGTATGCAGAAACGCCCTATTAACGAAAAAGCCTTCAAGAAGCTAACTTAAGCTTTTTACACACGCTCATGTAAAATTCGTCAATTAGGCATGTACAATAATGGGGATTTGCAACGGGCTTTTTTCGGCGTGCAGAAACATTTTTCCTAGGGTTTAAAGGCGCCTAGGCCTGCTGTTTTGCGTTTCTAAAGCTTGCTTGGAGCGGGAGACAGCTTGGACTCTGACTGTGAAGCCTTCGGCTGCAAGTTCAACTTTAACTTTTAGTTCTTTTCCCAGAAAGGCTTTTATGAGGTTGTGGAACCGTTTCGGCACGGGCACATAAAACCTTTCGTAGGCGTAAGTTCTTTTCCCATGCAGGTAGTTCTTTTTGGAGACTCGCCTGTAGATTTTCAAAGCCTTCTACCACTGCCTAGGCTGTTTTTGGTTGCTAGGCTCAGGCCGCTTCAGTTCGAGGAGAAACCCACGTATCAACTGAACAACCTCGTTTTCTAGGCGAAGCCTGTACATAGCTGGAGAAGACCCTTGCCTCTCAGCCCATCCGAGCTCAACAAGCCTCCCCAGCTGCTCGTTAACGTCCGGAGTTCTCAACCCCGTAGCCCTAACCAACCCGTAAGCCGTAAACGCCTCGTCCGGATGCAATGCCAACTGCAGCAGCACCCGAAACTGGGCACCGCAGCCTAAGCCAGCTTCAAGTTCATCGAAAACAGTTTTCAACCGTCTATTGTTACCAGTAAGCATACATTATAATGCTGATACCAAACTTCTTTTAAGAAGTCTGTGAAAAAAGAGGGAGAGGGTGTAATGGGATATTGTTAGTAGAATTCTACGTAGAGGGTTTGGGTGAGCCAGATTGTTCCTTCCTTCCACATTTCTCTCTTGAACTCGTAGGTTCTTCCTTTTTCAAAGTATCCAGCGTCAAACTGAACGTAGAACGCTGTCAGGAATGCCCGCTCAAGTACGACCCCATTTTGGACCCACACTTGATAGAAGTGTCTCCACTTTCTCAGCTCAACCTTCTCGCCGTCAATGTACAAGACCATGCTGGCTGTGGTGAACTCCGTTCCTATATCTTTTGCAAATTCTGGAAGGTATGCATGTGGGAAATCTCCTGCGAACATCCATCCATGGGAAACAAAGCAAGGCTCATCCGCTGGCAACCTTAAGTAGTTATAGCCCTCTCTTAACGCTTTACTAAAATCTATCCTGTTTCCCTCCAGAAAGAAAGGGTAAGGCGTATTGGGCGCCTTGCCATTCGCTGCTGCTTCACCCACGGTCAAAAGCGCTAGAACAGTCAACATGAGGGTAGCTTCGATTTTCATTTTTCTCATTATATCCCCTCAGTTAGAGTTGTTTTTGTTCAACATAAATTTAACTCTTTTCATATTTTGTACCAATTCTAGTGCGACAGACGTTAGAGAAGGCTTTTGTAAACAAAGACCAAAAAATAAGGTGCAGCAATAAGTCACTCCTTTTTTATTCTTTAATCCCCTCAAATCTTCCCAGCAAATATTTCATGGCGTCCTCAACGGTCTTCCGCTTTCCTTCATTGGCCTGCAGCATCCCATATGACTTTCAAAAGTCTCTTGTGGGTTTCTTCGCTTACTTTGACCGTTTTCAAGGCTTTCACCCAAGCGCTACCCTTTGCGGCTGTGGCTCTTGTCCTCGAGTTTTTCCAGTTGAGCCTTAATTTCTCTCAGCCTTTTTTCGTGTGCCAGCAACATAGACATGAACATGGCGTCAGACACAATTGACCTAGCAGCAGCTCCAGCAGCTGAAGCGTAGCAACGGCAAATGTTCATCAGCTCCTCAAAGGCTTCCCTGTCGCGGCTGCTTGACAAAGCCTCAGAGAACCTTTTCCAACGCGCAATCTCGCCTTCAAGCACCATCCTAAAAGAGGGAACGGTCCTACCCAAAACATGCACAACCCCACAGAAGTTAAAGAGCTAATCATAAAAACAATTTAAGGAATCCGTGAAAACAGGGGGAGGGGAACCTCGTTTTCCGTCCGTCTGAAGTCTGATTTTTCGGTTATCTGTTGAACCGAATTATTGTGTGTGTTCTTGGTTTTGCAAGCTGACCATTCGAAATTGCCATTCATCCTTGTTTTTGACGATTTCTTTTGCGATTCTTACGGCTGTTTCCACCTCGATTGAGGATAGAATCTTCACGATGTGCTTGCATATTCGTTTGGCTTGTATTCCCTTGCGCCAGTCTTCGCAGTTGTGATTCAGAACCTTTTCAGCAAGATTAAGTTCAACTATATATTTGCCTACCTGAGCACGGACACATTTTGGTGACGACTCCTCTAGGCTGAGTTCTCCGTCTTTAATTTCGAATCCTCTTTTCATGCGGGTTTTGTCCGTCAATTTGAGAAGGAGCTTCTCTAGGTTTTCCTCTGAAGATTTAATGAAGTCCTCTAGTTTCTTCTCGCGCACCTTTGGATGCATCTGTGGGCTGTAGCTGATCACGCGGTTCTTGACCTGCTCATGTCCCGGGTTGGCTGCGCCTAGCATTTCTAGGATTTCGATGCAGTTTTCAACTGCGTAGCCGTGGTAGTGGTTGTTGAAGTACCCATATACCTTGTCTACTTTGCGTGCAGCCTCTTCGATTCGTGGCACCCACTCTCTTAGTTCCTCCTCTTTGTACTGGTAGTCGTACCACAGCCTCGGGTTTCTTCCGTGCCAGCGGAAGTAGGCGAAGTCCGCTGTCACATGCACCTCCGGCGGAAGAAGAGGCTCGTCCACGATGCAGTAGGCAATGTTGTGTTTTTTCAGCAGGTTCCATGTTTCGCTTCTTATCCACGACTTGTGTCTGAACTCGACTGCGAACTCGTAGCCGCTTGTGATTAACTCGAGAAATGCCTTGAGGTTCTCGAGGTCGCGGCTGTAGGTGAAGCTTGGCGGCAACTGTATGAGAATGCAGCCTAGCCTGTTCCTTGCGCTGAGCGGCTCTAGCAGCTCCAAGAAGTGGGCTAGGTCAACTTTTACGTTCTGAGAGGGGTCAAGCCTTTTCTCGTGTGTTATCAACTTAGGCATCTTTGCTGAAAACAAAAAATTTGGAGGAGCGTTTCGGTTTAACCCGTAGATTGTGCCCTTGGACGGTAGCCTATAGAATGTGGAGTTTATTTCAGTCGTGTTAAAGAACCTTGAGTAGTAGCTGAACATGTTCTTTTCGCTGTAGTAAAATGGGCCGACCCATTCCTTGTATGACCATCCGCTGGTGCCGAAGACTAGGTCTGACAAGGCATGCGCTTCCACAATCGCCTGTTTCGACTGATACAGTTAAAGCGTGGTGTCTTAATTATTTGTTGCTGAAGAAGGATGATGGAGTTACTGGTAGGCGCTGGAGGATGGCTGTACTTTCAAGTGCCTGGGCTGAAGCCTCTTGTAGCCTACTCTAGAGCCTTCAATTTTGTCGAAGTTAACTCAACGTTCTACAAGATTCCAGACCTCGAGGTGGCCGAGTTGTGGAGAAAAATGGTTTCAGACGATTTTGTTTTCTCGGTCAGGTGCCATAGGGATGTCACGCATAAGTACATGCTGAGGCCGGTTGAAGAAGCTCTCGACGCTTTGGAAAGGATGGTTGAGGTTTGTGAGGTTTTGAATGCGAGGTATCTAGTCCTGCAGACGCCGGCAACCCTTGGCTTTGATGCTGAAGAAATCAGTTCTGCAAGGAATTTGCTTGAAAGCGTCAACTTGAAGAGGGCGAGACTTGTTTGGGAAATCAGAAAGAAGCCGGGGAAGCCTGTGCCCAAATGCGTGACTGCGTTGATGCAGGATTTGGACATAATTCACTGCATGGACATTTCTAAGGAGGCTCCGCTCGTTCAGTCTGACACGGTGTACACAAGAGTTTTCGGCAAGGGGCAGCGTAACATCTACCAGTTTAGCGACGAGGAACTGGCGGAGATCGACAGTAAAATAATGAGTGTGAATCCAAGAGTTGCAGCAGTCTCTTTTCACAATGTTAGGATGTATAAGGACGCTGCCCGCTTCAGAATCTATAAGGAAACTGGGAAGTTTCCTTCAGTAACTGGCGTTGAGGGTAAGCAGTCGCTGAGGAAGGTTCTTATGGAGGACGCGAGGTTCCCAGCTACAAGGGAAGAGCTGCTGAAGACTCAGGGCTGGAAGGTAATAGACTTAGTTGGGGACAAGAGGGTTCACGCGTCAGCACTACTTGTGAGGCTTCCCAGCGAAACGTTCCGAAGCGTAGAAGAGGTTTTGGCCAAACTGTCTTTGACGAGTTTCTATTGAATTTCAGGAAGATTAAAGGCGTGAGGTTAAAATGAAGGGTAGCCCCTCCCCCTCAACTTTCACCTATTTCTTAAATAGATTCTTGCTTAGATAGATGAACATCACCTTTATTGCGTCTTGAGAGGAATAATAAATGCAGACGCTCCGCTCTCAGGTTATCTGTGCATCTGAACCTTGCTCCTGCAATTTGAAAGTGTTAACCACCGGCGTTGACGTACTCGCCAATATTCTTGGAGGGTTAAGGTGCGGCGGCTTCGCTGTTGTTCGCGGTTCCAGAATGTGCCATGTGCTTTCAGAGCTGCTCTGTGTCCGTTGCCAGCTGCCAGACGGTATGGGCGGGGTTGGTTCGTCCGCCGTCTTCGTTGACGGGGGAAACCTCTTCGATCCATATCTAGCCTCTGAAGTTTCCCTTTTGTTGGGGCTGGAGCCTGAAACAGCATTGAGCAACATTTGGGTTTCCAGAGCCTTCACCAGCCATCAAATGACTGCGCTGCTTACTGAGAGACTCTGCGAGATCCTTAATCGTGAAGGCTCAAGGCTGGTTGTTGTTTCAGACATTGCCGAGCTGTATTGCGACCTTGACATTGGGGTGCTTGAGGCTAAAAGAACCTTCAACAATGTTACCTGTTTCCTCTGGAATCTGGCCAGAGAAAAGAGGCTCTTGGCGGTGTCAACTTCTCTGGCCTCGAGGGAGAGGCGGAAGCGGCAGCTTGAGCATTACCTACTTGGGAGAGCTGACGTAGTTGTGAGGGTCGATGAGGGAAACGCTCATCTGCAGCTGACTCTGGAGAAGCATCCATCTGAGCCGCCGTTCTCCATGGATCTTTGCTTTGACGAGTCTGTGAATCATTCTCTTCTTGAAGATTATTTGGAGGCTTAGATTTTGGGTAGAACCGTTCCTTCCTACCGCATGATCCTTGAGTCTGAGATTAAAAAGTGGGAAGGCTTCCTGAAGGCTCTGCGGGTGGAGGACAGGGCTGCCTTCGAGGAGTTGATGAACGAGTGCAGACGCTACGCTTCCGCTGCTGGAGCTGCAACTAGACCCATCGTTGCTGAAGCCATGTTCATGTCCATTCTCCTCAGCCACCAAAAGTCTTTAAGGGAGATGAAAGTAGCCCTTGAACGCCTCAAATCAGCCATCAAATGTAAGCAGTAACGGAACAGTTAGGGGCTGGATACTTGACCTTTACCTTGAAAGACCGGGCGAGATAGCGGTCTGGATCAAAACTGAAAGAGGCGACTGCGTTAAGGTCGTTGACAAATGGAACCCCTTCTTCTACGTGTCCGCTCCAACAGAAGAAGACCTGGTTAAGTTGACTCGACACCTATGTTTCAGCGAGAAGCCATTGTCATATGATTTTGTTGATAAGTTTGTAGACCTTTGCGACGCGGAACGGTCAAAGGTTTTGAGAATAGAAGTTCCAGACGTTTCTACCCTAAGATTTCTTGCCGGCGCAATTTGGCGGCTGGGAGACTTCGGAAAGTACAGGCTATGGAACGTTGATGTCCCCGTTTCGCAGGTGTACCTATACGATAGAGACCTGTTTCCGTTGGCGTATGTTGAAGCTAAGGTTGACGAGCAGGTTTCTTGGAGCCTGATGGACTCCGCTGAAAGCTTGGAGTATCCAGTGCCACATTTGAAGATCATGCGGCTCAAGGTTGAGATAGACAGCAAAAGCCGTTTTCCAAGTTTTGAAGATCCAATTGGCAGGTTAGCGCTTGGCTTCGATGATGAGGAGATGGTCATTGATTCTGTCGGTGAAGGCGACAAAATCGTTGCGTTGACCGAGGCTGTCCAAAAAATGGATCCGGACATAATATTTACGGATGGCGGAGACTCGTTCCTTTTCACCTATCTGGCTAGAAGAGCTTTGGAAAACGGTTTGCTTCCAAAACTGGTTCTCGGCCGAGAGAAGGCTGGCATCGGCGTCTTGCAGAGAACGGGCAGCTCATACTTCTCGTATGGAAGGGTCTACTATCGTGCTTCTCCCCAACGTCTCCTCGGAAGACTTCACATAGACGTGGAAAACTCAGGACTGTACGCACAGTATGGCTTAGAAGGGTTAGTAGAGGTTGCTCGAACCTGCCGGATTCCGCTTCACCGAGCCTCCCGAGTAAGCATAGGAACCTGCATGACCGCTATTCAGCTCTACCAAGCCTTCAGAGACGACGTGCTGATTCCCTGGAAGAAAAGTGAGCCTGAAAACTTCAAGACCGCCATGGACCTGCTGGTCGCCGATCGAGGCGGCTTCTACTTTGAGCCTAAAGTCGGCATCCACAATAATGTTGGCGAAATCGACTTTTCAAGCATGTATCCCATGCTGATGCTGAA
>JAGTRI010000024.1 GCA_018397065.1 Candidatus Bathyarchaeota archaeon | reverse complement strand
GGCGACTGCGTCCATCCCCATATGTCTGGTACAGCCGAATTAATTGATCGTGCCACAATAGGCAAGATTATCAATGCACCCAGTAATACGCCGATTAAGAAGCTCTTTAGCCTTGTTTTATCTTCAGGGTTCTCTCCGCTTGATGAAATCAGCATAATAGGTAAAGTTCCAGTCAAAGCTGTTGGAAAAGGTAGTTTTTCAACCTCGATCCACCGCTCTTCCAGTAACGCCATCCAACCAACCCAGAAAAACAACCAGCAAATAACGTATGCTAGCCACCAGCCTAGGAAGGGGGACCAGTCTGCCCAAGGCGTTGCTACTCCGCCAGTCAAGATTGGCGTGACAGCGTCGCGGTTAACTGGACCAAACACGGGATTGTCCTTGACAAGCCACGTTGCCGGATGCCAGTCATACGTGTTCAACCGGCCATTAACAGCGTTGTGAACTATGCTGTATGGGTTCCAGCTATTACATAAGATGACGGAAATTGATGAGACCGTATAAAGCAGCCCTAGCTTTTGCCGGTTCAGCGGTTTCACAATAGCTGGGAAGATTTTCCCTATAATTAAAATTATGAATAGGATAATCATAGGTGCACTGAATGGAGTAAAAAGGTTTGACCAGGCCCATGATGGTGTGAATGGACTTGAAAGTACTCCTATGAAGCTGAGAATCACTGAGAAAATGAGTAGGTACGCCCAAAGTTTTGGTGTTAGAATGCTTTTCTCTTCCTCCATTTTCTTCCCCTCTATTTTTATGCTGGTATATATGTAAATAATATATTTAAAATTAATTATTGAGGTTTAGTAAGAATAAGAAAAAGTTGTAAATATTTTATTAAATTATGGCGAAAAGCTCTTTAAGTTATAAAGACAAATTTTATTTGTGTGATGTAAATGGTTGAAGCCTATGTTCTCGTAAAAATTGCTACGCAGACCGAAATGCAAGGGTATAACCGTTCTGTTGTGGATAAAATTCGTTCCATACATGGTGTAGAAAGAGCGGAGTTACTCTTTGGAGATTATGATGCCATTGTGAAGTTATCTCTTCCGAAGATTCATGACTGCGAAAACCTGATCATTGAGGAATTGTCTATGATTCACGGAGTCGAGTCGACAGTTACATTGCTTTGTATTGATGACAAAAACTTGGAAAAGGAGGACTAATGATGGAAGCAGCCTATGTTCTGTTCAACTTACAACCTAGAAAGAAAAAAGAGTTCATTAGAAAAGTGAGAGAAATCGAGGGAGTAAAAGAAGCCCGTCTTGTTATTGGCATATTTGACGCAATTGTTAGAATCGAAGCAGATAGTATGGAAGCGTTGGAAAGAATCTACCTCAACCAAATTGATAACGTTGAGGGAATAGCCCATTCCAGACTGCACCTAGTAGCCTGCCCAAGAACAAGAAAATAAGAAATCAATTAAGACAACACTCAAATTTCAAGCATTTCTAGGAACTGTTCAGTAATAAGTTAACGCATTTTATATTGTTAAAATTTTATATAGCGAATTCCTTAAGGAAACCAAAACAAAAATTGGATGTTTGAGACGGTGATATCATGGAGTCTAAGGCCATACATTATAAGAGAGTTCCAAAAAGCCAAGTAAAAGAGGCAGGAGCAAAAGGAGTTCAGATAAGATGGTTAATTAACAAAGAAAACGATGGCGCACCAAATTTTGCCATGAGACTATTTGAGGTTGAGCCAGATGGATACACTCCCCGTCATTCACACGACTGGGAACACGAAGTTTTCATTCTCGAAGGAGAAGGAATTGCATTCTGCAGTGGAACTGAAACACAAATAAAATCGGGGTTTGTGGTTTTTGTGCCACCTAATATTGAACACTACTTTAGAAACACTGGAAAAAGGATACTTCGTTTTCTGTGCCTAATTCCAAACAAATAATATTTTTTTAAAAAACAAAGAAGGTTTAAACGGCAATGTAGGAAAGCTGATCCCTTAGACTTCGCCTTTGTATGACATATAACTAGTATACGGTGGCTGGATGTCGTGTTGCCAATAGATGCAAAGAAGTTCTCCGCGGTGATGTATTTCTTCTTCGACCATGTGAATTAAGACATCTTCAACTTTGTGCTTGTGAGTTTTTTTGTCCCAACCAGTAAACTCAATAACACCTTTGAGCTTCTCATCCGTCAAACTGTTAAGGAATTCTTTTGTTTCAGCCTCCACTTTTTCAGCGTAGTCTTGAATTTCCTTAACACTAGAGAACTTGCTGAAGGGAGTTTCCCATATTCCTTGTGCGCTTTTCTTAGTTAAAAGTCTGATCCAAAATTGTTCAGCTTGAAGGCTGTGTATAAAAATGTCTCGTATAGAATCAAAGCTTGCACCGCAATTTTCAGTTACCGTTTCCCAAGGAAGTTCAGCCATACTTTTCAGAAACTTCTTGCGGCAGTGCCAATTGTATTCAAATAAATCTTTAATGATCAAGTTTTCACCTGAACTCTTTTATTGGCTTTTAAGTTAATAAAATTAATCAAAATTGGAGTTTCGAGTGGTTATTCGAAAAGTTCAATCCAGATTCCGTCTGGATCCTCGATATATGCCCATCGACCGCCTTCTGATTTTAATTCTAACACCGTCTCATATCCAGCTCTCCGAGCCTCTTCTAGCGCCTTTTCGAGATTTTCTACTTTAAAAGCTAAGTGATCAAGTCCCTCACCAGTAACATATTTTACGTTATATGGACTGTCTTTATCATAATAGTTTAGTTCAAGAATTGGGCCGCCTTTTTCGCATTGTAAGACAACGACTGTTCCTTTGGTTTGGTCAATCTTACTCTGGTTTATCACGTTCATTCCGAGAATTTTTGTGTAAAAATCAACAGATTTTTGCAGGTTTGTCACCCGTATTCCAACGTAAACAAATTTCGACTTCATAACAATCATTTTATTTATTTTGCATATAGTTAATAGTTTTTCCTATTTTATTTTTGAAAGAATCTCTAAAATGGCTCGTACTGCTAATGTGGCAGTGACTTCACAATCTTTCTCATGCAGATACTGTAACTCCGTTAAGTCTAGACCAACAATTCTTTCTTTACAGATTTCGTTAACTAACTCTCGGAAATCCTGGAAGATTAGTCCATCATGTTCAGGATGTTCAACAGAAGGAGCGAGAGAGGGATCAAAGAAGTCCATGTCTATGGTTACATAAATTTTAGAGTTCTGGCAAAAGCCTTCTAAAGTCTCTTTTACTTTATGCATATTTTTTCTGATATCTAATGGCGTAAAATATAGAATCCCATTATCTCTAATATATCTATAATCGTCATCGTCACATGACCTCATGCCTAATAAACAAACTTTTTTCTCGTTACCAAGTTCACAATACCTTCTCAGCCAAGTTGCACAGTTGAAACTTCGAGGCTCCTGCACCTCTAAAGGCTCAATGGAAAGAGCGATTCTCTCGTCCATGTAGTATTCTTTGATGTCAGCATGAGCGTCAAAACTAACCAGCTTTACATTTTCAAAAGCCTTTAAAGCGTACAAGGTCAACAAATGCGATTTTCCAAGAATCAAGGGGATCTTGTTCATGTCCACAATCCTTTTTGTCTGTTCAGAAATATCATCAAGCTTCGTTAAGTTAATGTTTCCTGCATCGAAAATTTTTATTTTATCAAGTAAATCCTTTCCAGTATTCGGATCGAAGCTCTCAACAAACCAGCTTGTTTCCCTTAAAAAATCAGCCATTTTCGCGGAATCTTTTCCTAAGGGGACGCCAAAAACAATGACGTCTGCGTCTCTTGTAGGGACATAGCTGCTGGACCAGCTAAAAAATTTTCTTTTCTTCATAAAATAAAGGTTACAGATCGAAGATATATAGATGTTATTGACGCTGGAAAACTTTATGCCTAATGTTTTTTGTCATGTTGGTTTGCATTTCACGTTAAGGGCTTTTGCTAAGATCAGTAGATCCTCGTCGGATATCCATTCGGTTTGCAAGTAATTACAGATTCTCTCGTCACTCAATCCCAATCTACGGGCTTCCTCAACAGCATTGCGATATGCTTCAACTTCCGTAGGGTTAGTAACATAGTTGTAACGACGGTCAAAAAGATCCTTTCCATCCATAAACTGTTTGACATGAGTTAACTCGTGTATAACGTCGAGGTAAATGTCTACAATGTCGCCATTATTGAGGTATTCAGCGCTTACAATTAGGTGACCGTCAATATTGCTTACCCCCATATAGCCACGTCTTCCGCTAAATTCGATTTTTAAGTTCTTAAGCACCTCATCCGTCTTATCTCCAAAAATACGCCTAACAGCATCAACCTTTTCGAACCCTTGAAAGTAATCAGTAAAGGGCACCATAGCCACCTTGGCGTTACGTAAAATTCTTACGTTTATTTTCGATTCCATAATTATCCAACTCAGCCTAAATTGTATTTTTACATTTTTAGGAAAACCGTAATACTTAAGCTTTAAAAATTCCAAGTTTGCTAATGAAATGAGATGACGATCGCATTTTCATTCTTCATGCAAAGACTACTTATGGTGACACGTAAAAATTGAATTGCTATTTTTCTAACGTTCCGATAAACGTTTAATTTATTAAATAAAAAATATATTGATTGAAGCATGTCATCAGATTCTAAAAAACATAATTCAAAAAGCGATTTTTTGAGAGAAAAAGTAGAATCTTTTGATTTAGAAAAAATAAAGACAATCTCAGAACTTTTAGCAGCATTCAACAAAACCTCTTTTCAATCTCGCACGTTAGCTATGTGTACTAACATATTCGTTGAGATGCTGGAAGACCCAGATAGGCCAACGGTTTTTCTTAGCCTCGCAGGAGCCATGGTTCCAGCAGGCATGAAGGGTGTAGTGTCAACGGCTGTGAGAAGAAACATGATAGATGTATTAGTAAGCACAGGGGCTAACATGTATCATGATTTCATCGAGGCTTTTGGCGAACACCACTACATTGGTTCACCGGATGTTGATGATACATTATTACGTAAAGAAGGAATCGACAGAATTTACGATACTTATGCTAATGAGGAAAAATTTGGTGTGATTGAAAATATGGTAACATACTTTGCAGACAAATTAGCAACCAAAAAAATCAACAACATCTCGTCCAGACAATTTCTATATGGATTAGGCGAGCTGATAGAAGAAGAGGCCCCGGCTGATGAGAAAAGGGATTCCATAATCTGGAATTGTTGGAAAGAAGGCGTTCCCATATTTGTACCAGCATTTAATGACAGTTCTTTGGGGCTAGCGGTAACTGAACATTATATTCAATTCATGAATAAAGGTCAACATCCTCTTGTAATTGACCAGATTAAAGACAATGTCGAAATACTAAACATAAAGAGATCAGCATCAAAAACTGGAGTCATCTACGTGGGAGGCGGTGTACCTAAAAACTACGTGCAACAAACCGCTTTTCTAGAAAGACATTTTGGAATTCCGGACGCTGAGCACGATTACGGTTTCCAGATAACGACGGACAGTCCTCAATGGGGCGGATTATCAGGATGCACATTTAAGGAAGGAATTAGCTGGGGAAAAGAGAAGCCGGGTGGTAAATATGCTACTTGTTACTGCGACGCAACAATTGCCTTTCCACTCATCGTTAAGGCTACACTTGAAAGATGCAAAAACCTTGATAATAGAAAAAGGTTGAAGTTTAATTTTAATTAACATAAAAATAATCTTACAAATAGCCATTCAGGATTTATGAAATGTTTCACATAGAAAACATGACGCCTAAAGACTTCGAGTTCGCAGTTCGCTTATCCAACACTATGAATTGGGAAGCAACCAAAGAAGACTTTGAATTTATAACTAATCTGGAGCCAAATGGCTGTTTTGTTTTGTATCATGACTCGGAAAGAATTGGTATTGCAACTACAATCAGTTTTGGGCAAGTAGGTTGGCTTGGAAATGTCATTATAAGGGAGAATCATCGAGGAAAAGGGGGAGGATCTCTTATAGTAAGAAAAGCAATGGACTATCTAACAAATGTAGGTGTAAAAACCATTGGTTTATACAGCTACATCGACAGAATTTCGTTCTACACGAGACTAGGGTTCAAATTTGATTCGAAGTTTATTGTCATGAAAGGAGACGCGTTTTTTGAACCTGTGGAATTTCCCTTTAAACCAGTCTCAAAAGACGATTGGCCAGCAATAGAATGTCTGGACAGAAAATGTTTTGGTGGTTCAAGGTCTAAACTTCTAGAACTTATTCTTTCTGATCGATCTAACATTTGCTATGTTTATACAAACGACAAAAAACTCTTAGGATATGCTGTTGCAAAAGTATCAAATGAGACGTCTGAAATTGGTCCAATGGTCTGTCAAAGAGAACATACAAATGCTGCTTTGAATCTTATATCTAAACTACTAGGTAATCTAAAAAGACGTGAGGTCTCTTTGTGTCTTCCTGAAAAAGAAACGGAAATTCGTAACTTTTTAATGCAACACGGATTTAGAGAGCAATTAGTTTTAGCTAGAATGTTCTATGGAGCCCCAATTGTTAATGATTTTGTTTATGTTGCGGAGTCTTTAGAAAGAGGGTGAAACATTATTGACAAGCTTTAGTAGAATAGTTCTTGAAGATTTTATTGAGCATTCGAAACCTTGTATCCAAACTATTGTAAATGGACTTCGCAGCTTCCAGATATATAAAAAAGAAAACGTTCATCTATTAAATGTCAAAGACGGTCAGGTAAGAGAAATTGTTGTCGATAAGGATCACTTCTTCTTAAGGTCTTCAGTTGAATATTCAAGTCCGCTGTTAAGCCTTGAAGAGGTCCAAGGTATAGTTGCTGCGAGACTGCTTGAGGCTTGCGGAAACTACTTTTACTTCTATGATTTGCAGAAAGTAAGCAAGAAGGATGTGGATGAAATTTGTGAAATATTAGCGGAGCCACCAAAGGGGAAAATTTTTCCTTTTCTTTTAAACACGGATGATGTTGAGCCTGATAGATATTCTGCGAATCCATTAAGAACCTCAATAGTGGAGACTGGTCAAAGCGCCTTCCCATCTGCGCACGTTAGAACAACTGGTCTTAAATTGGACGACAAGTTTGTGAAAAAATACGAAGGTTCACTTATCTCAAAATCTGAAAGAGAACTAATTGAGCATTACTTGGCAAGAAGCGATAACAGCTATTTGAACTTTGTAGACAGTGTTAAGCTAAGTTGTCTAGAATCGCTTTCAGAATTATTTGAAATCAACCTTTGTCTTCCTGTCTTGCGGATGCCTTTATCATCCCTCAAAGAGGAGAACGTCAATGGCTTATTGCATTATATCATAAGGGAGACCCATAAAGACTACGAGTCAATAGAAAAGGTATACAACTACATGGGAAGAAGTATGAAAAACCGAACCACACTTTTAACAGTTCCGCACTCGAAGAAAGGATTTGGCTCGAAAAGAGCAGCAAGGGGAAAAATATACTTTGACGGGAACAAATTAAAAACCATTCAAGTTACTTATCAGACGACGCCATTATATCCAAACGATATTGACTCAAAAGATGTTAGCATCGCTTTAGCTGATGACCAGTTTGCAGTTGACGGAGAAAAATTCTTGAACTATGATTATAGAGAGACGCCGTCATCGCCACAATTCATTCTATATTCCTTGGGATCGCCAGAAGATGCAGCTATATGGCACGGGATAGGTGAATCTGGGGCATCACAGCTTGTTAAAAGCTACACATCCATACATGTTGCATGCGCAAAAAAAGACTTTATTCCAGACTTAGAAAAATATGGAGTACTACAAAAAGTCCCCCTTCAATTTAATTTGATACCTGAAAAGATGTGGATACATCCAGTTCATGGAACTATAGATACGAGTGTAGGTTCAATAAAAAACCCAATTGACTTAGCTAAATTTGGCATGAGGGTTGAATTTCTTTCAGAATTGGAATTTAGTAGGCAAATTGAGGGGTGATGTGAAGTTGTTGTTTAAGCAGATTAAACATGTTGGAGACAACTTTTCATACATCATAGCGGATGATGAATCGAGGGAAGCCGTCGTTATTGATCCAAGCTACAATGGCGATGTAATTCTTGATTTTGCAAATAAGAACAAGCTGAATATTAAATTTATCATTAATACTCACCACCACAGCGACCACGTTATGGACAATTTAAGAATTAAGAGACGTTTCAACTCAAAAATCGTTGCTCACGCATCATCGAAAATAAACAAAGACATCGAAGTAGTCGAAGGAGATATAATAAAAGTTGGCAAGATAAATATCAAAGTGATCCATACACCTGGACACACACCTGACAGCATATGCTTATTATTTGGCAAAAAACTCTTCACGGGCGACACACTGTTCGTGGGAGAGTGTGGAAGAACAGATTTATTTGGAGGCAACCCTGCGGAGATGTATAACAGCCTTTTTGGCAAGTTAATGAAACTTGACGACGATGTCGAGGTTTATCCAGGCCACGACTACGGCTCAAAGCCCAAATCAACAATAGGAGAGGAGAAGAAGACAAACTATGTTCTCGAAGAACGTTCACTTGAGGAATTCATAGAATTTATGAGGAAGCCATAATTGATTCCAAATCAAACATTAGAATATTCCTAAAATGATTCAGTGTACCATTTTCCTGGGTTTTGCATCATTCTAAAATATGCCTTTTTTATTTTACTTATCAGATTACTATCTTGAGTTTCATTCAGGCCACAAATCTCTTTAAGGATGAAATCGATTCCTAACGGAAAAATTTTTTCAGCAAATTCTTTGTCACGTGAAAAAAGTTGTTCATGTTCGTCTTTTCCTCTAAAGAGCATTGCCGCAGCTGTCGCTATAGTTGTACAGGGAGAATCAATATTGTGTTTTTCATCAAGCAATAACGCGCCAATAAATCTATCATTTCTGGACAATTTACGCGGAAGGTCTCTTCCTACACGATATATGGTGTCCCCCAATGTTTTGTTTCCAAATCTCTCAACTAGATTCTCAATGTGTTCTTTCATGTTTCCTTCATTGAACTCGTCTGGGTACTCAAGGATCAGAGCTCTGCCAGATTCCCACATTGCTTTTTCAACGCACTCACGAATTCGGCTGTCGTTAATGGCCTCCCACACGTATTTCATTTCTGGGTCAGTGACATATCCCAGGTACGCTGTGGCTGAATGACCCATATTGTGCACAAAGAGTTTTTGGTCCACGTAAGCTGTGATGTTCTTCTTCGGTTCAATCCCCTCAACTTTTGGCATACTGTTCTTGAAGGCATTAGCGTCCAAAACCAGCTTGTTGTATGCCTCTGCATAAATAAGCAAAGGATCTTTTCTTTTCTCGTCTTCGCTCATTATTGGAACCATCTTTCCAATTACGGTTTCAACGAATCCAACAGCGGAATCTAAAGGAAAGCCTTGTGGAAGATACTTCAACAGGCCTTCTCTAAAAAGTGATGGGGAGTTCCTAATATTCTCGCATATTATGATGTCTATTGGACCTTTTCCCAAATTTACTCTCTCTCTTATTCCAGCAGCAATGGCGGGGTAGATGCCCTGAAGGTTATTAACTCCAACAGAGGTGGACATTATGTCGGCCGACAAAATTTCATTAATTACTTTTTCAAAGTCTACAATGTTCACTGCACGAACATTCTCAACCACTATTGTTTCGGGATGTTTATCCTTGACAACTATTTTGTATCTCTTTCGCCTGTTAAGTTCTTCGACTATTTTTTCATCCACATCAACAAAAACAACTTCATATCCAGCCTTAGAGAAGAGCTGCCCCACAAGTGAACGACCAATGTTTCCAGCACCAAAAACAACTATTTTCTTCACATTTTCACTCTCAAGAAACTAAAGAAGATTTTTCTCCATGTAGTCTCTCTCCTTCGCGAGATTCCATGCCTTAATGTCGAACAACAGCGACCTAGTGTGAGGATAGATAACTCCTTTTCCATCTATCTTTTGGTTTCTAACATCTCGCAAGAGAGAAATTGCTGCATCTAGCCCTCCGCATTTAACCACATAGTTTCCAGGATCAATTGTCCCGTCACTAATCATTTCAAGTGCTATGGCAACATCAGAGGGGTCACTTCCACTGGATCCAACAGCGGTAACTCCATCATAATGCACCCGATGAGTATCCAATTGTATCATTCTATCTTTATACGAAGTGCCACCGAAGAAAACTGTAACTCCTCCTTTAGCCAGATAGCCTATGGACTCCTCCTGGACTTGCGCGATTCCTAGCGCAACTATGACATCATCAACTCCCTTTCCGTCTGTTTCTCTATTTATCACTTCCCTCAGCTCATTGGGTTCGGTGAGAATCATAGATATCCCTAAGTTTTTTGCTTTTTCAAGAAAGATCATTGCATTCTTTCGTCTTTCTTCCAAAACCTCCGAAACTATGATCTTACTAGGTTTATAACTCATTGCAACCTCTATGTGCATTAACCCCATTGGCCCTGCACCGATTATTAGAGTGACACCGCCTTTCTTAGGACCAATAACGGCTCTTCTAGGAGAGGATGGGTTCTCTTTGATTATGTGCACTATCCTTTCCTGCGCAGCTATAACACATGAAAGAGGCTCAGCTAAAGCCGCGCCGAAATACGGGATGTCCCTTGGAAAAGGAATCAAGCATCCTGTTTCTATAACTTCTTCTGAGATAAGTACATATTCTGCAAAAAGCCCTGGAAGGGTGTAGCCTAAAGCAATCTTGTTAACGCCCTCAGCATTGTTCCTATATCTTTCCCTGTAATGCCTAGGGCCTGTAGGCACGGCTGGCTGGATTGCAAACCTCTGCCCAGGTCTGAACCTATCCTGTAATTTTTTTCCAACCTTTACGATCGTAACTGATCCCTCATGACCAATTATGATAGGATATTTTGAAACATCCCATCCATACATCAGGGGGTGCTCAGATCCTTGATCAATAAGTTTATTGTCAGAAGCGCATGCTATTGCGGCATCAACTCTAGCCAATAGTTGGTTATCTCCGCATTCTGGCACGTCGACTGTGGATAATTCTATGTTTTGTTCACCAACACCTGTAAGTACAACAGCTTGCATTGTGTCGGGTAGATGATAATCTTCAGATACGTTCAAATATTCACTCAACTTTGACATGACCAGAGACACAACCTAACAGTATTTTAAATAGCGTAACTATATGTTTTTTGGTTAAGAAAAGGTGACACTTAAGAATCGATGAAAATAGACAGTATTATTGGAAGGCTGCAAGAAAAGTATTTTTTCAAGAAAAAATCTAAGAAAGCAAATGTTCTTTTCACTTACTATGCAGCTCGTATTTTTCAGCCATTTTCTTAAGGAATCTCAGTCCTTCAGATGCCAAGGCATCTGCGCTTGGCGCCATTTTTCTCCAAATCGCTGTGGATGCTGCTATTTTTTCCATGTCTTGAGTAAAAGACTCAACAACTATCCATCGGTCATAATTTATTTCTGATAACGCTCTGAAAACTCCATCCCAGTCGACGTGGCCAGTTCCAGCTATGCTTCGGTCGTTTTCGCAGCAGTGCATGTGCCAAAGCATTGAACCCGTGTCTTTTATTGGTTGGTAAAAGTTTTTCTCTTCAATATTCATGTGAAATGTATCTAGATGAACCTTAATGTTTGGTTCGTCTACGTCCTTAGCTAGCTTCACCGCGTCAGATGCGGTGTTTATGAAGTATGTTTCAAACCTATTTACAGGTTCTATTCCAAGTGTCACACCATATTTCTTGGCGTATTGGCATATTTTCTTCAAAGAATCGACGCTGTATTTCCATTCTTCCTCAGTTCTGGGCTTTCCAGTTATTTTTCCCCAAGCAGTGTATATGACGCCGTTTATGCAGTCTCCGCCAAGTTCCGAAATTATTTCTATACTGCGTTTCATGTGTTCAATGCCACGTTCCCTAGTTGCTGCATCGCTACTAGATATGTCCAAATTTTGCGGCAACCCCATTGAACCCAAGGCTGTTACGCCGTATTGCTTTAGTTCCTTTTTTGTCTTCTCTACATCTATAACGTCGAGTTCCATCAGCGGAATCTCAACACCCTCAAAACCGAGGTCTTTGGCTTTTTTGATAAGCTTTATGGCGGAAAGATCAAATCTTTCAGCCCACAAGAAAAGATGAACCCCAAATTTCACCATACCTGATAATATAATCATTAATTTAATATAAGGGTTATCCATCATCATTGAAAAATGCTTGTTACATTATTCCTTGCTCTTACTTTTCTAGTAGCGCGCCTAATATTTCAGCGCTTCCTCGAATTCCATAATAGTTCACTATTAGCTGACGTATTTCCTCCTTAACCGCATTCTGAGCTGATTCAACCCTTCCTGTTTTCCAAAGTTCTTTCTCGTATGCTTGACGGATTGCGGTGCCAATATTAATTTTCGTTACACCATTTCTGATGCCTGCAAGAACGCTTTCTTTTTCTATACCTGATCCTCCGTGAAGCACAATCGGCACATTTGTAACCGATACGATCTTGGCGAGATGTTCAATGTTAAGCCTTGCATTAACCTTCTTTTCATCCTTTGCTGCACCACTTATTGCTCCATGGACGTTCCCAATCGCCACAGAAAGCCAGTCAGTCCTAGTTTTCTCTACAAATATTTTTGCTTCTTCGACATCTGTGAATCCCTTGCCTGAACGAAAAAGCTCTTCATAAGGAGGTAACGGTCCCTTCTCATGCCCATAAACTGCTCCAAGCTCAGCCTCAACAGGAACATTTTTTGCATGAGCAAGTTTTACAACTTTTTTGGTTACTTCGATGTTTTCTTCAAGCCCAAGTCTCGACCCGTCAATCATAACTGAGTCGTATCCTAAGTCGAGTGCTTCTTGAATTAAGACGTTCCAGTCGACAAGGTCCCCGTCTTCATCAATTACTGGAACATGATCAAGATGAAGCCTAGTATACGCTTTATTTTCATATTTTCCATATTCCTGTTTCACTGCACTAAAGCTTTGTGCACCAAATTTCTCTATGTCAGGAAGAGCCACCTCAAGAAGACCAAAACATCTTAGCTCCGTCAAGACCTCTACTATTGGTTTAACCATAGGCAAATATGCAACATTAAAGGCTGGAACCAAAATATGAGCCTCAAAAGCTTTGCGCATTATATTAGCTAAAGACGACTTGAAAAGTATTTTTTCGAACTTTTCTTTGTGATACATCATTATCGCACTCTCTTTATAGATTAGATGCACTAATTTGACGATGCGGGTCTATTATAAGTTTTGTAAAAATGATTATAACTAGACATCTAGTTCCAAAATTATGTAAAAGAACATATTAATGTGGTCGTAAACTTTCATTAACGTGACATAAAATATTAATATTAAGTCTGGAGGATAATGCATGTCCTCATTTCTCGTGGGTATTGATTTAGGGACATCATCATGTAAAACTGTGATTTTTAACCTTGACGGCAAAAAGGTTTCAGAAGCTCAAGAAGAGTATCCCGTTTATCATCCTCAGCCAAGGTGGGCTGAACAGAAACCTCAAGAATGGTGGAATGCTGCTTTAAAGACAATACAAGAGAGCTTAAAAAAGGCTCATATCCAAAATGGAGAAATTGCCGGACTATCCGTCACATCTCAAAGAGAAGCAATCGTGCCTATAAATAAAAAAGGAGAAGAATTGTATAATAGCATAATTTGGCTTGATGGTCGAACCATTTCTCAAGCTCAAAAAATCCGTGAGCTATTGAGTGAACAGAAAGTTTTAACCATCACTGGAGTTGCCATTGATCCAATTTATTCAGCTTCTAAAATATTGTGGCTTAAAGAAAACGTTTCAGAAATTTACGAAAAGGCTACTTGTTTCTTATGTGCAAAAGACTACATAGTCTATAAGCTCACTGGTGAAATCGCAACAGATTACTCAATGGCGTCTCGAACTATGCTTTTTGACGTAGTTAAACGGAAATGGTCAACTGAAATTTGTTCAATCCTAGGCATATCAATTGACAAGCTTCCCCCAGTAAAGGAGTCAACATCAATCATTGGCGAAGTTTCAGCCAAAGCTTCCCGAGAAACACACCTTCCGAAAGGACTTCAAGTTGTGAATGGTGGAGGAGATCGACCTTGCGAATGTCTAGGTGCAGGCGTAATTCAACCTAGTTCAGTTAATATTGGAACAGGCACAGGGTCTGTTGTTGAAGTTCCTTTGAGCAAACCTATCATTGACACAAAAGGAAGAATTCCATGTTGCTGTCACGTAATTCCCGACACGTGGGAATATGAGGCAATCATCGCAACAACAGGTGCCTCATTAAGATGGTTCAGAGATACTTTCTGTGATGAAGAAAAAGTTCAAGCGCAAAAACAAGGTGTAGATCCATACGATTTACTGACAAAAAAAGCTGAAAAAACAAGCCCAGGCGCAGATGGCCTATTCTATTATCCGTATCTGACTGGTGCATTTTCCCCAAAATTTAATGAGAAAGCTAGAGGAATCTTTTTCGGCATAAGCATCTCTCATGGAAAAGGCCATT
>JAGTRI010000023.1 GCA_018397065.1 Candidatus Bathyarchaeota archaeon | reverse complement strand
ACATACAAGGGCGAACCCTTCTGGATGGTCACGGTTGAAATCGGACTAATGTAGAGTTGAAATTGAACTTTTCTCGTTCAAACAAAACTTTCTTTTCATGTTGAAATCGGACTAATGTAGAGTTGAAATAATATAAATACGTATATACGTTATCTGCAATCGAAAGTTGAAATCGGACTAATGTAGAGTTGAAAGATTGAGCTAATGATTATTGCGATTATTGCTCTTTCGGCGCTGGAAATAGCGCACATAACTGTTCCTGGCTCTTGGAACAATGAAATCTTCACGAGTATCGTTGGGTTGACTGGCACCGTTTTAGGCACGTTGGTTGGTGTGAAGGCTTGAATTTCATTGCAAAACTGCAGTTTTTCATTGCAAAATCAATTGTTTTTCAACTGTTTCATGGAGGAGTCAGGCTTGTTTTTAGGCCTATTTTTTGTAACGGAGCCTGAAAAACATTGTTTTGGGGATAGAGAGGAGGGGGGTAGGTTCGTTACAATGAGAAAAACACGCATAAAGCAGCTTTGCCATCATTGTTTGTTGTATCATTAAATCGTCATATAAGGCAGATATTACATGGTTATTCGCTGCTGCTTTCAATTATTATTTAGTTAAATTATTAAGCCTGATTCAAAGGGTATGTCTTTTTTGGGTTTTTCAGAATTACGCCTAGGCATAAAACTTTTGCTTTTTTATAAGATTTTATTATGAAGGGTTCAAACAGTGCCTTTATAAGAGTGGAAGTACCACCATATTTGAAAAGTTTGTTTTATACCTTAGGTTTTGTCCTATTGAATAACTGGGTCTTTTCAAAAAGGTAAATGAGGTAATGTAAAGTGTGTAAATTAAGAGTAGGTCTAGTTAAGAATCTCAGGAAATGTAAATCGTCTATAAGAGTCAATTGTACATTGAAGAAAAAGAATAGTAAGAAAACATACGTTGACAATAAGCATATAAACAAAAAATTGTAGGTGGAGAAAATAAGCAAGCTGAAAATTGTCAGAAAGCGACTAAAAAAACATGCAATTACCAGCTGATAACGACGTGTTAGGATTAGCTGTAAAATTTATCGGCTTCGACCGAATAATGACAGAACACAAAGTGGCTGCAAGCGGTGCAGAGAAAAACAAATGACCTAGAAGAAAAGTAAAGAGGAAAAGACATAAGGAAAAAAGTGTAAAGGAACATTTTAAAGATGACCAAGGTTCGAGCCCAAAGAAAGAAGACAAGCAGAACGAAAAGCAGAAGGAACGAAGCTAGAAGTAGAAGGAAGAATCGAAGATTCTGAACTCGTTTCTATCTGTTTTTCTTATTAAGTAATCTGTTGCCCCGTTCAAAGCGGGTTTGGTTAGACGAAGATTCGAATCTTAGCTGGTAAATAGGGTACTAGCTGCGACATCTTAATATATGCCGTGCTCTGTTTAATTGTTCAAGAAGAGATCTAAGGTAAGAAGAATCCAGAAAGTTAAGTTATTGAAACTTCTTTTTGTCTTCTCCTTTACTTTATGACGATCTTTCTTCTCATCGACAGAAAGCGAGGTGAAACGTATGGCATACAGAAATAGAGGCAGCTTTAGCTACAAGGCTCCTGTAGAGCTGGGAAAAGTCTACGAATCTAACATCATAGAAATGAGCCAAAGGGGAGATGCTGGAGTAGCTAAGATTCAGGGATTCGTGATCTTTGTTTCAGATGCTAAACCTGGTGATCACGTTAAGATCAAGATAACCAAGGTTGGACGAAGATATGCAACAGCTGAAGTTGTAAAGGATGAAATAAACGACAACCAAACTGAGTAAAAGATGTGAAAAAATTAACAATAAGAAATGAGGCGTATAGGATGTCTAAAGATTCAAACACCGTGTATATTGGTCAAAAACCCACAATGAATTATGTTTTGGCAGTGCTCACTCATATTAACACAAAAAATGCGAAGGAAGTTACCATAAAGGCAAGAGGACAAGCGATATCAGCAGCTGTAGATGTTGCTGAAATTGTTAACAAAAGGTTCATGAAGGAACTGGGTGTAAGCAATATTAGCATAGGGACTGAAGAGATGCCACCACGAGAAGGCGAAAACAAATACAGGAAAGTATCGACAATCGAGATAACCATGACAAAACAGTAATAGGAAAATGATTAAATGCAACATGAATTTGAGCGTAGCCGTGGTCGACCTACCTGGAGAAATCATTCACAACTGGATAATCGGCTTCTAGAGTATCTTGCTAAAGTTTCGTTGAAATATAGCGTTGATCCAGTCACATTTTTTAAAAGTTTTCTTGATGCATTTCAAAAGCATGTTTCAAAGTGCGGAGAACTATCGATTGAATGTCGATTTAAAGAGAAGGATTATATAATTTTTCTTATAACAAAAGACCACGAGGTTCTTGGGCAATTCCACATGTCTGAACATCTTCTTAACGAAAAAACAAATCCACTAAAAGAATTTACTGGTAGATTATCGAGTTCGAAAACCTTAACGCAAAGGGCTGAAACCAAAAACTGTAATATTAAGGATTTACGGGTAGGAATGAAACGTTTAAACTTAACAGCGGAGGTTCTTAAAGTTTCGCAGCCAATTCAGATAGCAACTAGATTCGGCAGCTACGCTATTATTGTGAACGCCAAAATTGCTGACGATACGGGAACCATTAATCTAAGTATTTTTAGGTCACAGCCAGGAATGGTTTCTGTTAATGACATTGTCCAAATCGAAAACGCGCATGTTGCTTGGTATAAGGGAGAACGCCAATTAAGAATCGGAAAACACGGAAAAATAAGTGTCGTTCAACGTTCAATATATGCGTAAATCAAAAAACAAATGAAGAGAAAGAAAAAGTGAAAGAAGCGTTGAACTAAGAAAATACTGATTTTCCGTTTTTGACTATAAAAATAATTACATTCCGTAATCCGCAAAACCAAGATAAGATCAAGCGAAATTGGAAAAATGAGAAATATAACAGAAAAAAGAAAACTCTAGCGAAAACATAAAAGTCTATTCACGCTTTAAATTATTGGTTGATGCTGTATGGCAAAGTTAGCAATAAATGGGGGTCCTGCAGAGGCTTCTGAGCTAAAAAGCAGAATCCCAAGCTGGCCTAAAGCAAGCACCAAGGCTAAGAAAGCTCTTCTTGAGGCTTTAGAAAGTGGGAAATGGTGCCGCGTCTACTCGGGTTCAAAAGCAGAACAGTTCGAAAAGGCATTCGCATCCTACCATGATGCAAAACATGGCATAGCAGTTGCGAACGGCACAGTCTCGCTGGAGCTATCTCTAAAAACGGGAAAAATCGGGTTCGGAGACGAGGTTCTTGTTCCAGCTGTGACCTTTATTGCTTCCGCCTCAGCTATCACTGAGGTCGGAGCTGTTCCTCGGTTCGTCGATATTGACCCAGAAACCGCGGTCATGAGCCCAAAAGCCTTGAAGGATTCTATAACTGACATGACAAAGGCCGTGTTGGTTGTCCACTATGCCGGCTACCCAGTTGATTTCGACGAGATTCTGCCAATCGTTAGGCGTAACGGCCTGTTTCTGGTTGAGGACTGTGCTCATGCGCATGGCACCGAATGGAAGGGACGTAAGGTCGGCGCGATTGGAGACATGGGCTCGTTCTCTTTTCAGGAGTCCAAGTCGCTAGCTTCAGGCGAAGGTGGAATAGTTCTCACAGACAACGATGTGCTTGCTGAAAGGGCGAGGCTTATGCATAACATCGGTAGAGTCGTTGGAAGACCGGGCTATGAGCACTTTATTCTTAGCTCCAACTATCGGCTGTCGGAGCTCCAGGCTGCACTGTTGCTGGCAAAATTGGACGAGCTGCCAAAGGAGGTTGAGGAAAAGCATGTGAACGGCGAGTACCTGGCGGAGAAGCTTATGAGAATAGGCGGGGTTGAACCGTTGAAGAGAGATCAGAGAATAACGAAGCGTGGCTACTACTTCTTTGTCATACGCTACGACAAAACAGAGTTCAATGGTCTCCCGAAAAAAAGGTTCATCGAAGCCCTTAACGCCGAGGGAGTGCCAGCAGGCAGCGGGTATGGAATGCCACTTTACAAGCAGCCCGCCTTCAAAAAAGAAAACCTTGATACCGTAATACCTAAAGGCGTTAAGACTCCAGACTATGAAAGGCTTAGCCTGCCAGGCGCAGAAAAGTACATAGCCGAAGAAGTTACGTTGCCGCATCCGATCCTGCTTTCAGGCAAAGAAGGCTTAGACCTTGTTGTAAACAGTATACAAAAAATAAAAGAAAACGTCGATGAACTACTATAGCCGCATTCAACGAATGAGGTTGTTATTGAAGGAACTTTGAAATCATTTTTTAGGGCATACTCTCCTTTTTTCTTTGGCTCATTCAGGTATGATTATCTGTTGTTGATTTGACCTTCTAAGCATAAAGAAGAAGGATGAATTTTTGGAATGATGCGCTGATTGATAAAAGGAGTTTTTTAAATCCAGAATATCTTTAAATGCATTATAATATTGTAAAAACACGGGGATTATTGTTGGCGTTACAAAAATTTGTCATGATTGCCTTTTTCATCTTTTTGTTGTGCGCACAGAAAACATGCCCATCAAAAGTAGAATCAAATTATTCTGAGAGCATTCAATTAGAAATTGATGTTGATCCCTCGAAAATGAGTTATAGAACAACATTACGGTTCTCTTTCGATGGATTAGGTCGTCCATATAATCTTTATGATTTCAGAAACAAACCAAGTTTTCTAAGCTTAAGCATTATTGCTCAGTACCTTCCAAATGGCGAAGTTCAGTTCTCATTTACGTATATTTAAATGGGACAGAAACCAACTTTAACCAAGGAAAAATCATTGCTGACTCAATAATTTATGAATTAGAAGCAGCTTTCAGAATGCCTAGGCTTTCATATAATCCATTCGTTGCCCGAACTTTCATGCCATGAATACTAGAGATTCCTTACTTCGTTGAGTTTCCTGCAATGGATTTGTGGAATATTTTTGGGCAAATTTGCCATCTCAAGGATTTAGGCAGCTTATGACTTCATCTATGATAGACAACTACAACCATAGTTTGTATGTGAGTTTAAGCAGGGAAGGCGGATGGTTAGTTCAAGTTTGGTTTAGTATGGGAATAACGGAATTAGTTCTTGAACATGAAAAGATTATTAGTCTGAAGGAAATAACAGGTTACTCGGGCAGCATCGTTTCTATGCCTACAGCTTCTTCCAAACTTTACATGTATATCACTTATTCTATACTGTACGAGACTACGAAATGATTGTTAATGAAATTTATCTAACGCAGATGCTGGAAAATAAGGAAACTCATAGCGAGCTAATAGAATATACTTTTTCCTATGATTTAACGGGTAATAGCATCGAGGATTTTTCAATAAGTCTCAAAATCGCATCCTCTAATCTCACAACTATTACTATGCTCTTAGTTCTCGGTCAAGCTGCAGCAGTATTAAGCTCTATTATAATCATATTTCATCGCAATTCCAAAGCAGACAGAAAACTAAAGGCTCATAATTCATAATAAGACTTAAAAACAGCCCCTCCTTCTCCCTGTTCAAGGAAGCTAACAAGGAACTACTGCTGGAAAACATGCTTGTTGAACTGCGAACCAAGAAAATGTGAATATAAAAAAGAGAAAAAACAATGGCTTCTAGTAACCCATTTTTTCTATGGCGTCCGCTAAGCCTTTCATATAGCCGAGTCCTAGGACTTTACCGAGAACATAGTATCCAGCTGATCCTCCGCGGGCTTCTTCCCCAATCAGTTTAGGCGCGTGGTCAGGTCTCATCGGCCCCATGAACCCAACCTCGTAGTAGGCTTTCATTGCCTCAAACATGTCCACTTGGCCGTCGGGGTCGTCATGGAAGATTTCTTGGAAGCCCCCCCTTGTATGCACTGTGCCCTTCACGTTTCTGAAATGCGCAAAGAAGATCTTCTTTTGCTTGCCAAAGTGCCTTATCGCAGCTGGCACGTCCACACCCATCTCAGCGAAACATCCTTGGCAGAAGTTAATTCCAACATTGGGGCTTGGCACAAGGTTCATCAGCTTGTCAAAGGCTTCCACGCTTCTGAGGATTCGCGGAAAACCCTGAATCGGCGAAATCGGCGGGTCATCCGGATGGAAGGTAACAACAACGCCTGCCTGTTCAGCTGTGGGCAAAACGCCTTCCAGCAGGTACTTCATGTTCTTCCATATGTCTTCTTCTTTGTACTTGCCGAACCTAACTGTCGGCGGAAGGTCCTTGACAAACTCGTAGTCAAATGCGGTTGAGGTTGCTCCTCCACGCGTAGGCTTGTCAGTTTCAGTTCGCCAAATCATGTTTGGCACAGGAGGCATGTGCTGAGGCTTGATGACCTTGATGCCTGCTGCGCCTAGGTTCTCAAGGGATTTGCAGAAGTTTTCCAGTTGCTCCTCCTTGCCTGGAAGGTTGTACACGATTTTTTCTATTCTCGGGCCGTCTTCGAAAACCTCAAGTCTAAGCCCAAAGTTTTCCACGTGCCTCTTCAGCTGAGCAAGGTCGCCGTGTTCCCAAACCTCGCCGCCAAGAGGCGTGGATGGACCGTGTCCAATCACATCTGTGCAGCCTAGCTGCTTCATTAACACGAGGTTTTCAGGTTTGTAGACGTCGCCTGGTAAAATAACTGCGAACCGCATTCTAACCATAAACCATCACATGGGAATTAAGAACATTTTCCAGTATAAAAAATCACAAGTATTTACCGTATTTTCGGGCTTCGTCTACCATTACGCGTATGTTTTCGACCTTGCAGTTCGCATGAAGCGAGTTACTTGACGTAAGGACGTAACCTCCGTTTTTGGATGCAGCATCTATGCATCGGCGGACATCTCGGCGCACTTCTTCTTCGGTTCCGAAAGGCAAAACAAAACGGCAGTCAACGTTACCTAAGACGCAGACTCGGCTTCCATACCTCTCTTTAACGTCACCAAGATCCATAGCTCCAGGCTCAACAGGGTGAATGCCGCGGATTCCAGCCTCAACCATGTCGTCCAGAATCGGGTAAACATTTCCGTCTGAATGCTTCAGAACTGGCACACCTTTCTTTTTAGCTAAGGCAACCATTCTACGGATGTTTGGGAGCTCAAATTCCCTGAACTGTTTCAGGCTCATCAGAGGCGAACGGCAGTCCGCGTAGTCGTCTGTTATGAACGCTACTTCAGCTCCTGCTTCAAGCATCAGCTTAACCATACCTCGGCAGGTTTCAGCAATCTTGTTCATGAATTTTTTAGCTGCCTCCGGTCTGCGGTACATGTCTATGACGAGCTTGTCGATTCCTCCTCGAACCTGGAAGGCCATGTGCCACCCCGCATGCCCTTGGCAGACAACAGCTGCGTCCTTACCTTTCAGGGAGTTAACGGCTTTTTCAGCCATCTCGTACATGCCTTCAGCCTCAGGGTCAGGCGGCACATAGTTCTCCATGTCCTCCTCGGTTTCAACTGTTCCGTTAACCCACCAAGTTGTTTTCGTGTCCTTTCTCGCGTCCAACACTCTGCCCCACTCGTCGATGAACCGTGTTCCAGAAAGAACCTTAGGCTTGTAGCCTTTGCTGCAAAGCGCATAGTCGCTTATAATGGGGACACCGTCAAATCCAAGCTTCAAACATGCCTTTCCAAGAGTAATTCTGCTTTCAACCGCAGCTGCCCAAGGGTTGTCTCCTGAACCTCCAACGAGGCTGAACGCGCCTAGGCTTTCACCCGTTATCGCCTCTATGATTGGAGAGTCAAGACCGAGGTCAGTGATCGGAACCACGTCAGGCTGCTTCAGGTCAACCGCAGTTAAGAATCTTTCCCGATGCGACATAACCATGTGAATTGGACCTCTGAAAATGTACTATGTACAAACACCGCATAACTTTTTCCTCTAGTTTCAAAAAACGTGTGGGTGTTAAGTGAGTAAGGATAGTTAAGTTAAACAAAGACAGGGTTTTTTCTAGACGACGTTTTCTCGTATTGTTTCATATATTCCGCAATGATGTCTGTCCACTCTGTTTCGTCTTTATTGCCAGTGATGAGTCTGTTTTGTAAAAGGTGTTCAGCGAATCGTTCAAGTTCATCTTTCAGGTAAACCTGGACGCAGGTTCCGCGGGACGTTATCGAAAATCTTCCGCCGCCCAGTTCTTTGATTTCCATTTTTCCGTGGTGGCACTGGTACGGGTTTCCATACCCTGAAAAAACCGTCCTTCTGGTTTTAAAGAATGCTTTAAAGGTGGCTTTGACCTTGTTAATGTTTCCTTCTCCCTTAACAATAATCTCGAAGGGATACTCGTATCTGCCTGCGCTGACGCCAACATGGCTAACCGAAACGGACTCCACAGTGAACCCGTCTATGACCTGGCCTTCTTATGGGAATCCCATTCCTAACCGAAATGTCCGAGAAAACGGCATACCACAAAATTATGCTCGGAGCCACTTAAACATTTAGCTTAAAATGCAAGAGAACATTTTATTACAGTTTTATCGAGGGCTTCTTTTTGTTTGTTTTTTCTGTTTTAGGAGCCATGTGTAAAGTTTTGGATTGTCATACGTTACTGTCCACGAGTCATGCCCAAGATCCGGATAGATTGTAAGTTTAACCTTTCCACCTAGCTTCTTCAGCGCTTCATAAAGCTCCTTCGAGTTCTCAACAGACACAACCTCGTCCTTTGCGCCGTGGAAAATCCAGATAGGCACGTCCTTTAGTCCTTTGATTTGCTCCGAGACGTCTTTGTCGTGGATCATGCCTCCGCAGATCGGCACCACGGCTGCGAAGAGGTCGGGGTAAGCTGCGGCCAGGTGCCACGCTCCGTATCCGCCCATGCTTAACCCAGTTAGGTAGACGCGGTTTTCGTCGATGTTGTACCTTTGTACGGCGTCTACAATCAAGGCGTGAAGCTCGTCTAACATCATGTTCCACATGGAGGTTATGGGACACTGAGGCGAGATGGCGACAAATGGGAAGTCTTCTTTTTTCTCAACAATTTTCGGGATTCCATGTTTCTTAACGAGCTCAAGGTTGTTTCCTCTTTCGCCCATGCCATGTAAAAACAGAATCATCGGCCACTTAGCATGAGGGTCCTTGCCATAGTCTTTTGGCAAGTAAAGCAGATACTTCAAGGAAACCTTTTTCACAATTTCTTTTTCGAACAAGCGCTCAGTCTGGCTCATCTGAAAACGCTCCTTAAAAAATCATCTAAGCGCTCCACATATTTAAGCATAAGAAAAAGGGGAATGTTTCAACAGCCATAATTGTTAATGCCGTCAGCAGGCACGTTGTCCAAGGCTCTATCGAACCACCCTATAGGTAGTGTAGCCCTTCTTCTTTAGCGGATTTTTCGAGGTACATGACTGCCATCTTCGCAATTATGGTGTAAACTATTAGCTGTAGGACTAGCCCAATCCACTCGTACGTGACAGACATTATTGGCAAAGTTCCCATAACGTGGTGCCGAACAAGGTCCATGCCGAACGTGATAGGCAAACAGTATCCGACGATCTGCAGCAGCGTTGGCAGAAGCTGGAATGGGACAAACATGCCTGTCAACATCTGGAACGCAAAGTTGAAGAAACTGAAGATCGCTGTGGTTTGCCTGTACTTGAGGACTAAACTTGCGAATACGGCGCCAAGCTGCGCCATCACAGCGACTGTGAGCAAGGTGGCTATTAACCCTAAGAATACTCCAAGCGAAGTTAGGGTTGAGCTAGTAAGATACAGTGCCACGCAGAACATGGGAATAAAGAACAGCGTAGACTGTAAAGCTGAGGCAGCAATGTTACTCGCTATGTACCAGTACCTTGAAAAGGGGCAGCTAAATGTGTAGTCAATCTGACCTGTGCTAAGTTCGCCTTGAAACATGCTTGCTGACCCCCAAAGCGCCGTTCCCTGCCAGCTTTGGAAGCTAATGCCGATGATGATGAATGCCACATAGTTTGTTGAGCCAACCATGTTGCTGAGCAAGTTAACATCAAAAGCGACAGCGAAAATAATCATTCCAAACCCGAACAGGAAGCTTGATAGTATCTCAAAAACGAAGTTCGCCTTGTAGCGCGTCATGGTCAATAGGTTGCGCCACACCGACATGTAAAACAGCTTAACTGGGTTAGGCACTTGTCTTCACCTCTTCTTCGCCGTTCTCCACAAAAAATGCAAATGCATCTTCAAGAGAGGGCTCAACCATCTTTACAGGAACCTTTAGCCCCGAGTTTTTTAGCAGATCAACCACCTCGGGCAGCACCTCAAACGCGTCGTCACAATACAGCCGAACATTAACGTCATGAGTTATGTCGCGTACTCCTGACAATGTAAGAAGGTTCGACTCCAACTCTTTGCTGAGATTGTTGGTTCCAATTTCCAAGGTTTCTTTAAACTTAACTCTCTTCTTAAACTCGGCAGGCGTGCCCGTGAACCTCAGTTTTCCATGGTTAATCAGCGCCAGCCTATCGCAGACTTCTTCAGCCTCAAGCATGTTATGCGTCGTAATGATAAGCGTCATCCCATGTTCCTGAGCGTACTTTTTCAAATAAGTTCGAACGCGACGCGCAGTCATAGGGTCGAGGCTTTTCGAAGGCTCGTCGAGAAAACAAACCTGCGGATTGTGCAAGATAGCTCTCATCACTATAACGAGCTGTTTTTCACCACCAGACAGGGCAATGAAGTGTCTATCTAAACGGTCCTTGAATCCGACGCCTTCAGCAATCTCATCAATTCGTTCCTTCGAAACCCTGATCGGAATATCCCTTAACGCATGAGCGAAATATAACAAGTTTTCCCGAACAGTAAGCCTCCAATAGGCAGACCTCTCGGAGTCTTGACCTGCGTAGCCTATGATTTGCCGCACCTTGTTCTCTTGTTTGTCAACGTCGAAGCCGCCGACCTCAGCGTGACCGCGTGTTGCCTTCAAAAGCGTAGCTAAGATCCTAACAAGAGTGGTCTTTCCCGCACCGTTCGGTCCAAGAAGCCCGAAAACCTCGCCTTCTTTAACTGTAAGGCTTAAGTTGTCGAGTGCTGTAACCTTGGTTTTTCGGCTGTTGTAAACCTTAATGAGGTCTTCGCAAAGGACGGATGTTCCCAACGTATTTCACTTTGATTCTTTAAACGATTGCTATGTGATGTGAGTGGACACGTGAGTTAATTCTTCTGTTGAAATGTGATCAACAATGTGGTCACTGTGCATGTTTTTCTACTCAACCGTTTCATGAGGACTTATAAACATAGGGCACACAACGTAAACACAAGTTGTAATCACGGGATGATACCAACTTTGTCAAAAACTCACTATAGAAACCTGCAAAAAGATTAAAGCGAGTTTTGTTCAATCTGCTTCGCAATCTCGTTAGCCATTTGGTAAGCTAGCCTACCAGGCATTGTGATAAGGTATCGTCCGCGAGCCTTCTCCTGCACGATCAGCCCAGCTTTCTCAAGAACGTCTAAATGGCTTGAAAGCGTGCTTGCCCCGATGTCTGGAAGTTTTTCTTGCAGCTCACTTACGTATTTTCCTCCCGAAACCAGCTCCCCCAAAATTGTTATCCTATTCTCGTGTCCAAGTGCACTCATCAAGTCCGCAGCAGCCTTAGGATTAACCTTAGTTCCCTCAGTTCTTATAGGCCTTTCAGTTCTGAATTTTTGAGAACGTTCACCTAAGGAACGGTTAAGTTCGCTCATTACAGTATTCATGACGCCTTCAATTATGCCGCTGACATACTCGCCAATTCTCTCGCCAAAATCGTTAAATTTGGTGAAATCCTCACTTGGTTGAGTTGGAGGTTCTGGCTGCTCCTTTACGGGCTCCTCTTTTTCTTCTTTTTTAGATTCGAGCTGTTTTGAAAGTTCGTTTAGTTGTTCTTTGAGTTTTTCTATTTGCTCTTTTAGGTTTTTAACTTCCTCATCGTCTTTTTTGCCAAACATAAAATTTACCTCTAATCAAATCGAATTATATTCTATTTTTTTCTAATACAATTAGATTATGGTCGAATTAATAAAGCTTACGCAAGACACCTATCATTAGTAAAGGCATAATTAACACCTTCAATAATTATTAATTAACTGCAACGAAAGAGGGTTTGAGGTTGACAAAAGTTAAAATAAGCATCATAGGCGCAGGAAGCGCAGTCTTTTCGATGAGCTTAGTAAGAGATGTTTGCCTGACAGAAGGCCTAAAAGACAGCACGATTTGTTTTATGGACATAAACAAAGAAAGGCTTGACACTGTTTACAGCCTTGCAAAACGATATGCCCAAGAAACAAAAGCGAAAATAAGTTTTTCAAAAACATTAGAGAGAAAAGAAGCTTTTCAGGACGCTGATTTCGTAATTAACACCGCGCTTGCTGGTGGACATGAAAGGTCCGAAATTGAACGGAAAGTTGGAGAAAAGCACGGTTACGTTTCAGGCGGGATGAGACTTAGCTATTTTCACCAGTTGGGACTAATGCTCAGCATAGCGCAAGACATGGAAGACACGTGTCCAGATGCTTGGCTAATTTTAGCAGCAAATCCTGTTTTCGACGGATGCACCCTTATGACTCGGCAAACTAAAATTAAGGTCATCGGATTGTGTCACGGCCACTACGGTGTCTATGATATTGCAAGAGTCTTAGGGCTGGACCGAAACAAGATCACATTTCAGGCTCCTGGCCTAAATCATTGTATCTGGCTGACTGACTTCCGTTACGAGGGAAAAGACGCCTATCCGTTGATTGACGAGTGGATAGAGACGAAAGCTGAGGACTACTGGAAAAATTGGGAGGGAAATTGGGGAGACGGCCAAATGTCTCGAGCTGCTGTGAGTCTGTATAAAATGTTTGGGTTGTTCCCAATTGGAGACACCGTTCAGCAAAATCCAACAATCGCGTGGTGGCACTATGTGGATCTGGAAACCCAGAAAAGATGGTTCAACAAGTACGGAGGTTGGCCTGCGAACTGGAGCAACTATTTAGAAGGCCTAAAGAAACACCTAGAAAGGCTAGACCGCATCTATAGAGATTCTTCGATGCTTGTCTCAAAGGAATTTCCGCCTAAGCTAAGTGGAGAGCAACACATTCCGATCATAAACGCGCTGGTCAACGATCAAGAAGGAAAATTTCAGGTTAACATCCCAAACAGAGGCTGCGCACTTGAAGGCATACCAAGCGACGTCGTTGTGGAGGTTCCAGGAGTCGTAAGTGGACGCGGTGTTCAAGCGATTCACGTGGGTGCCTTGCCAAAACATCTGGCGATTCACTTGCTAAGGACTATCGTAACACGCATGGAGCTTGGTCTCGAGGCTTTTCTAACAGGGGACAAAAGCATCCTACTGAACATGGTTCTTTCAGATCACAGAACCCGAAGTTACGAGCAAGCTCAAGCGCTGATTGAAGACTTGCTGGCTTTGCCTTTCAACGAAGACTTGAAAAAGAAGTTTAAGTGAGCCTAGAAAACGCGCTGAAGAATGAACAAGCCTATCCACCGTGGAACGCCGGTAACAAGACGACAAGGTCGCCGTCTCTAAGCAGAGTTTCCAGTCCGCTTAAGGCTTGTATGTTTTGCCCGTTGATGAGTACTGTCAGCTCAGGTTCAGTTCGGTCAAACCGTGACAAGGCCTCTTTTTGAACAGCCTCCGTTTTCTTTCTAAGCATGGAAAGCAGATCGCCTACTTTGGAGTCGGATTCCAGTTCGACTACTGTATCGTTTCCGAGGGTTGCCATTAAGTTACCGAAAGCTCTGACCTTAACTTTCACAGGGATTCGCCTCTTGACGATGGTTTATCCTAGATGATTCAAAAGAATGTCTAAAAAAATAAGATGGGAAAGGAGGTTTATTTCCTTATCTTTTCCAATTCTTTATCGACGTCTTCAAGACCCAGTTTTTTGAGGACCTCAGACTTTGGTATGCCGTTCTCGTCCCATCCGATGGCCTTATAGAACTGTTGCTTTTGTTCCTCAACAACTTTCTTGTCCGTTGTCTTGCCCTTATACGGTCCACTCGGCAAAGGTTCATACCATCTAGGCGGGTTATCATCGTGAACAGCTGGATCCCAAACAATGTCAGGTCCACCAAGCAGAAGGGCTGCCTTTTGAATATGCATGATGCGAGGTCCTAGAACTCGGTTCCATTCCTCTTGAGTTGTCTCCCAACCTGTTATTGCGCGGAAGTAGTCCCACGTCAACTCCCAGTCTTGGACGAAGTTGCATATTACAGCTGAGTCTGAGAAGACGGAGCCCATGTCGCGGTAGGCATCGTAAACTCCGCTCGTGTGGTCTCCGCACTGTGGCGAACAAGCATAGCCTATTGGATTATAGTCTTCACCGCTTCGGGTTCCGTGAGCTCCAATTTCCACGCCTTTCACGTGTACAGCATACTTTGTCGCGTCCACGCCTTTCATCTCTGAAATCTTTAAGGCCGCTCTGTAAGTTCCCTCTGCAAGCACGTCGCCGATGCCTTCCCGCTTAACGATTTTTCTAGCCAGCTTCTCAAAGGCTTCAACGTCTCCCCACTTCAACTCGAACCCGAGGTCCTTCTTTGTCAAAATGCCTCTCTGGTAAAGCTCAGCAGCAAAAGCAAACGTGTTTGGTCCATTGATGCCTGAAAAGCCTAAGTAATCAACAAGAGCTGACATGTAAATGCACTTGTCAGGTTCAAAGATTCCAAGGTTAGGACCGCAGTAAGCCTGTAGCTCATAGTCAGGGTCATCCGTAAAAGCGCCCTTGTATGGCCCTGCTTTCACTATAGCGAGCTTCATGCAGCTGCCTGCACAATTGAAGTCGCTCCAGCACCGTTTCACCCAGTGTCTGTAGTCAAATTTAGGTCCTCCGAATCCTTTCTCGTCGTGCCACTCTTCCTGCCAGTTTCTAATTGGTTCCGAGCTGCTTCCCGCAGCTGTCTCGTAGCCTCCGTAACCGGTTCCGTGAACAGTCGGCCATTCCCGTTCCCTATTACATAGCCGCCTGTCAACCTCACGCCAAAGAAGCCTTACACCATTTGGACTTGCCACGTCAGGTAGAGGTTTCCTTCCTTTAGCCACTATAGCTTTAAGATTTTTTGAGCCCATAACAGCGCCGTAGCCGCCATACCCCGCAGCGTGACTTATTTTTTGAAGCACAGCAGCTGTTCTAACTC
>JAGTRI010000022.1 GCA_018397065.1 Candidatus Bathyarchaeota archaeon | reverse complement strand
GTTTTGAGACATTTTGGTCTTGAAGATGAATATGGCGCCTATGTGGAAACTCAGTCTAACATCCCGATTGCTCGAGGCCTAAAAAGTAGTAGCGCAGCAGCTAACGCAGTTACTCTTGCATCTTTGAATGCTATTGGGAAAAAAGTTAACGATTTAACTGCAATCAATATAGGTGTTGATGCCGCTTTAGAATCTCGTGTTACAATAACAGGTGCATTCGATGATGCATGCGCATCCTTTTTTGGCGGAGTAGTAATTACTGATAATCTTAAAAGGAAAATATTAAAGAAAATTAATCCCCCAGAATATCTGATTCTTATTCATGTTCCCAAGACCAAATCGTACACTGCTAGCTCGAATGTACAAAAAATGAAACTTATGGCAAACGAAGTAAAGGCTCTACATAAAATAGCTCTCCAAGGAGATTGGCTTGATGCAATGACACTAAACGGGTTGGTTTATTCAGCAGTCTTAGGGATCGACACAAACTTGGTGATCGACGCTTTAGATGCGGGAGCTTTAGCTGCTGGATTATCCGGTAAAGGACCAGCCGTGGCTGCTGTTGTTTTACCTGAAAAGGTATACGATGTGAAGGAAACTTGGAAAAAATATGGAGGAACCATCATTGAAACTCAGATTAATACTATAAAGGCTCATAAGGTGTGAAAGCCATAATGACTGACTTGATATTAAAACAAACAAAAAGATTGGTAGGCGTTGTAAAGGCTCCACCGTCAAAATCCTTGACACATAGGGCATTAATTGCAGCGACAATCTCTGAAGGCTCTTCTAGAATTGTAAATCCCCTTTTTTGCGATGATACTATTGCAACGCTTGAAGCATGCCGAATGTTAGGAGCCGTGATTTCAAGAAAGGAACAATATTCTCTCAAAATTATTGGTCATTCCAAGCCATTAACACCTACGGATGTTATAAACTGCCGAGACTCAGCGTCAACTATGAGGTTTATTGCTCCGGTCTGCTCGTTAGCAGATGGCATATCGGTTTTGACAGGAGGTGAAAGTCTTCGTCGTAGACCCATGGATCCGCTCTTATCAGCTTTAATGCAATTGGGTGTCCTCTGTTATTCTACTAAAAGTGATGGTCGTCCTCCACTGGTCATTTTTGGAGGAGGAATTGCTGGAGGAGAAGCTTTTATTCCAGGCGACGTTAGTTCGCAGTTTATTTCAGGTTTACTTTTTGCCTCTCCTTTGGGGAAAACGGATGTGGACATTATTCTTTCTTCTCCCCTTGAGTCTAAACCTTATGTTGAGATGACAATGGAAATTCTAAGGAAGCACAAAATAAAGTTTGAGGTCCAATCTGATTTTAGTAAGTTCCATGTACCTGGAAAACAATCTTACAGCCCATTTAACCATGTTGTCGAAGGCGACTTTTCTTCATCTGCCTTTCTTCTCGCAGCGGCGGCCATTACAGATTCGAACGTTAAGATATTGGGTCTTCAAAGTAATTCGGTTCAAGGCGACCGAATAATTATTGAACTATTTAGGAAAATGGGGGTTGAGATAAAAGAAGGGAAAGACTTTGTTGAGGTTCAGAGTGCAATGGACGGATTAAGACCCATTGATGTTGATCTTAGAGATAATCCTGACTTGGTGCCTGTATTAGCCGTTGTCTCTTGTTTCGCTTCTGGAAAATCCGTTATTCGAGGCGTGAAAAGGCTTACTTTTAAGGAATCCAATCGTGAAGCAGCTATATTTGAAGAATTGACAAAGATGGGTGCAAAAATTAACGCTAGCAGGGAGATCATTGAGATTGAAGGCGTAAGAACTTTAAGGGGAGGAGAACTAGACTCTCATGGAGATCACAGAATTGCTATGATGTGCATTGTAGCTGCCTTAAGGGCTGCTGGGAGAACAACCATAAGAGGTGTTGATTGCATAAATAAATCGTATCCGAATTTTGTTAAAGACATAGCGATTTTAGGAGCTGAAGTCAATGAACGGGAACTCAATAGGTAAAGCTCTTGTCTTAACGTGCTTTGGAGAAACTCACGGTCAACTTATTGGAGCTGTTATTGATGGATGCCCAGCGGGTTTACCTCTGTCTCGTGAAGATATTCAAACTGAATTGAATAAAAGAAGACCAGGTCAAACAGCAGTTAGCACGCCCAGAAAGGAAGAAGACCAAGTTGAAATTCTTTCAGGAGTATTCAATGGATTTACTACCGGTGCTCCTATATGTCTAATTGTTAGAAATTTGGATATAAAATCCGAAAACTACGAGCAGATCAAAGAAAAACCTAGACCTGGACATGCCGATTACGTAACGCATGTGAAATATGGAGGGTTCAGCGACTACAGAGGAGGCGGTCGTTTCTCTGGACGCGTCACGGTTTCTTATGTTATGGCAGGAGCGATTGCTAAGAAGTTATTGAAACAAATAAACATTGAGGTGCTTGCTCACACGATCCAAATTGGTAATGTAAGAATTACCAAAACCATTTCGTATGAGAAAATTCGAGAAAACGTTTATAATAACCCTGTTGGATGTGCGGTGCCTGAGCTTGCGGCATTGATGGAAAAAGAAATTTTGAAAGTAATGGAAGAAGGGGATAGCGTTGGTGGAGTAGTTGAGGCAATTGCCCTCGGCGTTCCAGCTGGTCTAGGTGAGCCGATTTTTGACTCTGTAGATTCAGACATTGCTAAGATGATGTTCAACATACCAGCCGTTAAAGGCGTAGAATTCGGTGCCGGCTTCAGAGCATCTTCGCTCAAAGGTTCAGAAAATAATGATGAATACATTATAGAAAATGGAAAAATTGTTAGTCTAACTAACAACGCAGGTGGAATTTTAGGTGGAATTACGACGGGTATGCCGATTGTTTTAAGAGTTGGGTTCAAGCCTACCTCGTCCATAGCGAAAAAGCAAAGAACTGTTAACTTGTCGAAAATGGAAGAAACAGAGATTCAGCTTGTTGGGAGACATGACCCGTGTATTGTGCCTCGAGCTGTGCCAGTAGTGGAATCTTGCCTTGCACTTGTTTTGGCAGATCATGCAATAAGGGCTGGAATGCTTCCTCGCATCTTAAGATCCAGAAAGTAGGTTTTATCTTTTCGCAAAGACATTAAGCTCGTTAGAATGCTAAAGAATGCTAAATTTAATTAAAAGTGAAATATATGTCTAGACTTATCGGCGTTATTGCGGATGATTTTACAGGGGCATGCGACGTCGGTGTTCAGTTTAAGAAAATCGGGCTTGAAACAATGATTCTGAGGGATGTAAAAATTTTTGGTAAGTTGAACACTTTTTTTGACGTTATTGTTGTTAATACTGAAACTAGAAAACTCGATTCAAAAAAAGCCTATGATGTTATTCGGTGCACAATTAAGGACTTTAGGAAACATGGCATCAAACTATTCTATAAAAAGGTCGACTCAACTCTTCGCGGAAATATCGGTGCGGAACTTGACGCAATTCTAGACGGACAAGAATTTGACTGCGTTGTTTTTGCTCCTTCTTACCCTGAACAGGGAAGGATTGTTAAAAATGGGCAAGTCTTTGTAAAGGGTGTTCCGCTTAAGGAAACAGAGTTTGCTAAAGACCTAATAAATCCAATCGGAGAATCAGATGTTCAGAAAATAATAAGGTTGCAATCAAACCGAAAAATTGGTCATATAAACATGTCTCTAATAAGTAAAGGAAAGGCTGAATTTAGAAATAATCTTGTGGAATTGCTTAAAAAAGGCACTGAAATAGTTGTTGCCGATGCTGAAACAGAAAAAGATTTGGCTATAATTGCTGATGTATCAAGAAATTTTAATGTTTTGTTATGTGGGTCAGCTGGACTAGCTAAAGCAACAGCACCTTTTTTGTCGCATGAAAGAAAAGTACTTGTGGTTACAGGAAGCGTCAATACAATAACACTTAACCAAGTTATCGTAGCGCATGAACAACTTGGAATACCCATTCTTGAACCTGACCTTAAAGAAATCTTAAAAGACGATTGTAAACTGACGGCTTCAGCTAATAACCTTGCAGAAAGAGCCATAACAGTTCTGGATGAAAAAGGGCAATTATTAATGAGGTTAGCATGCTCGAGACAAATTGTTCAAAAGATAGTAGGAGATGAAAGAGCTTTAGGATTAAATCAAGCACAGATTGTTGATAAACTCCTATCTATCTTGGGTTTTGCGGTTAAAGAAATTATTGAGATTCATAAGGAAATAATATTGGTCTTAATTGGTGGCGACACATCAAATAAGGTAATGCAGATAATTGGTGCAAAAGGAATCAAATTAGATTCTGAAATTTCACCTGGCATTGTTGCTGGCAGAGTTATAGGTGGAAAATATGAGGGAACGTCGATAGTAACAAAGGCAGGAGGGTTTGGTGATGAACAAACACTCGTTAAAGTCATTGAACATATGAGAAACCCATATAATAAACGTAACTAGCTTAGTAACTATATATTTTTATGCGTTCAGTTTGACATTTTTGTTGGCTTTATTTACATTTTTCTCAGATATTTTATGGCTTCTTTTATGCTTCTAAACCCGTACTTTACCTCATTATGCTCGTTTCTTAAGGCTAATACGTCTTCTTTAACTTCAGATGGTTTGCGTTTACTCTTAATAACATCAAGCATGAGGTCGCAGAGATGTTTTATGTCATTCTCTCCAAAACCTCTTCTCGTGACATCTTGAAACCCGATTCTAAGCCCAGATGGATTTTCCCTATTATTTTGGTTGTCATAAGGCAGTAGATTTCTGTTCAAAATAATGTTGGCTGCCTCCAGATTTTCAGCGTTCTTCCTTCCTCCACCATAAGCTCTAACATCTACAGCAATTTGATGAGATTGCGTAAATCCCTTTTTGTGGCCAAGCACCAATATGCCATTCTCATACAAATATTGTCCAGCAATTTGAGCATTCTTCACTGTTTGTTTTGCAAGTGCTTCACCAAATAAACGTAGTTCGAGTGCTGCAATACCTAGTGCTGGCAACCGTCCTAAATGAGTGTTTGAGGTGCTTAATGGAAAAATGGCATACTGGACGTTCTTAATCGCTTTTTCCATGCGGGCTCCTTTGAGGTTGCCGAGAATGACGCCTCCTTGTGGACCGGGAAATGTTTTGTGAGTTGATGCAGTAATGAAGTCTGCGCCTTCTTTAAATGGATCTTGGAACACGCCTCCTGCAATTAGTCCAAGTACATGAGCTGCATCATAAACTATATATGCATCTACTTCATCCGCGACTGCCTTTAATTCCTTCACAGGATGTGGGAAAAGGAATAGGCTTCCACCAAATGTTATAATTCCAGGTTTCGAAGCTCTAATTACGGCAGCCGATTTTTCTGGATCAATGTTCATTTCTTCTATATCATAAGCGTGTTCGATGTTAACTAGTCCCAGAACTCTTCCAGCCAACCCTGAATAGTCATGAGTAATGTGAGCTCCAGCGCTGAGAGGTGTAACAACCATCTTTTGGCTCTTCGTTGTTAATGAAAGACCCTTAAAAGCCGCGAGGTTGGCATGTGTACCAGAAACTAAGCGGACATCAGCCCAGCTGCATTTAAAAAGTTTTTTCACTAAATCAGTTGTTCTATCTTCAATTATTGACATGTATTTTTGGCCTTGGTAATATCGTTTCTCAACGTGACCCTCGAGATCGTTTTCTCCTTCGGCATATCGGCTTTCGAGGTCCATTGACAATCGAAGCATCTCCCTAACTGCTGGTGATTTTAAGCCCTCGCTAGCAATGAGGTTGATGCATTCTTTGTCTCGGTATTGTTCGTGTTTTTCGCTTGCTTCGATAAGTTCAAGAGCCATTTCGAAGAACTCGTCCATTTCAGTCCAACTCTTGGATTAAATAACCGCATAGAAAACGATTTAGGGCTATTTAATTCTTTTGCACATGTTTTTAGTTAGTTTCGTAACTTGATTCTAAAGAAGAAATGGGCTTTGTCAATTTTTATTTCAATTATTTTAAGTCAGTACTAAGCGAAAAATATATATGTTAGTGAATAATATCTTGACCAAATATATAATAGAATATATGGAGGAATTTTGTTCAATACACTATCCAAAAAGGATTGGCGAATTAATGCAAATTTCAAACATTATTTTACGTGTTTGCTAATCTTGGGTAATTAAATAAATTTTGGAGGTAAATGTCTTGTCCGAAAATGGGAGAACAGAAACAATTAGGTCAATTGATGAAATAAATGAAAAAATCCGAAAAGGCGACGCTGTTGTGTTAACAGCTGAGGAAATGATTAAACTAGTAGAGAGCAGTGGAGTTGAGGTTGCAGCTAAGGAGGTTGATGTTGTTACTTCTGGAACTTTTGGAGCGATGTGTAGCTCCGGTGTTTTTCTTAACTTTGGGCACTCGGATCCGCCAATTAAGATGACTCAATGTTGGCTAAATGATGTCCCAGTATACAAAGGAATAGCTGCAGTTGATGGTTACCTTGGCGCCACAGTTTTAAGCGAAACTTTAGGGTTCGAGTACGGCGGCGGGCATGTCATAGAAGATCTTGTCTCTGGTA
The DNA here is from genome assembly GCA_018397065.1 of Candidatus Bathyarchaeota archaeon. Lineage (GTDB taxonomy): Archaea > Thermoproteota > Bathyarchaeia > Bathyarchaeales > DTEX01 > JAGTRI01. The sequence continues at coordinate 9,473 of JAGTRI010000022.1, read as the reverse complement.
AAGAAGTTGAGCTTCGAGCTGAATCTTATGGAACTGACTGTTATCCCAGGAGACATATTGAGACAACTATTACTATTGATGATTTAAACCAAGCGGTGCTTTTGAACCCTAGGAACTGTTATCAAAGATATGACGCTGCAACAAACAGTACGGATCGAGTGTTATACACTTACATGGGAACTTTGCTTCCAAACTACGGAAACATAACATTTTCTGGAGCTGGGCAACTGAATCCTCTATGTAAAGACCCGAACTATGAGACTTTAGGGATTGGGACGCGAATTTTTCTTGGCGGAGGAATTGGATACATAATAGGAGAAGGAACTCAACACAATCCTTCCGCTGGCTTTGGAACATTGATGGTTAAGGGCGATCTGAAACAAATGAGTAGTCGATATCTTCGCGGGTCTTCTTTTTATCGATATGGAGTGAGCCTCTATGTTGGGGTCGGCATCCCTATACCTATCCTTAACGAAGGGATCGCCCTAACAACGGCTGCGAAAGACGAGGATATTTTTGTATCCGTTAAGGATTATGGTGTTCCGTCTAGACCTGATTTAAGACCGTCAATAAAAAAAGTATCATACGCTGATTTGAGGTCTGGAAAGGTTGAAATTAAGGATAAAGATGTGCCTTCTTCGCCATTGTCAAGCTATAAAATGGCTATTGAAATCTCTGAGGTTTTAAAAGAATGGATTCAGGAAGGAAGATTCCTTCTTACTGCTCCTGTTGAAAAACTTTCTAAACAAAGTGTGGTTAAGCCTTTAAAAATTATGAAGAAGGAACCAAAAGTCTCAGAAATCATGAGAACCAACGTGATCACAGCATATCCAGATGACCTTGTGAAGGAGGTTGCGAAGAAGCTTGTTGAAAAAGGAATTGATCATCTTCCAGTCGTTGATGACGCTAGGAAACTAGTAGGTATAGTTACGTCGTGGGATCTCGCTAGAGCTTTGGCTATTGACAAAAAAAGGCTTGAGGAGATCATGACGAAGAAGGTAATTACGGTTTTTCAAAACGAATCTATTGATGTTGTGGCAAGGAAGATGGCTAGGCATAACATCTCAGGAGTACCAGTTGTCGATAAAGAAAACCATGTTATAGGAATTTTAACAACGGATGACATTTCCAAGAAACTTGTAGGAGGAAGAACTACAATATGATTGTTCGACTTACCTATTCGCCTGAAGTTGTCGAAAAACCTGTGCTCGCAGAGATAATTCTAAAAACCGGAGTTCCAATCAACATATTAGAAGCGAAGGTTAATGCACAAAAAGGCGAACTTGTTGTCTCAATACCTGCAAAGGAAAAAACTCTTGAACAAATTCTCCGCTTCTTTAAAGAGGCGGGTGTGACGGCTCAAAAATTCACGCAAATTTTGCAGATTGATTTTAACAAATGCACGTCTTGTGGTGCCTGCATCTCGCCGTGTCCAACAAGAGCATTAAGGTTCACTCCTGATTGGACATTAGAGTTCGATGAGGAAAAATGTGTGGCTTGCAGAACATGCGTGAATGCCTGTCCAGTTAAAGCTATTACTGTTCCTTAATTTTGGCGGAAATTACTGATGCAAAGACAACTTTTTGAACAAAGTTTCCTTATTAGAAAATCAAAGATTCACCTTAAAAGTGATAGTGAAAAAGCGATTTTCGAAGCTATTAAAGACATAAAAAATTGTTTGAAAGAAATAATGAGTTACATAAAGATTCACCCTGAGTTCCAGCATACACTTAGACCAATTAATGTTTTGCCTGAAGCTCCAGAATTAATTCGATATATGGCGGATTCAGCTTTGAAAGCGGGTGTTGGGCCGATGGCTTCTGTCGCGGGCGCTATTGCAGATTTCGGTATGAAGACGATGCTTAGGTCTAACGCGAAGACAGCTATTGTTGAGGACGGAGGCGAAATAGCTGTAACTACTAATAAGCATGTCATAGTGGGATTGCTCTCGAGTTATCCAAGTCTTTCAGGAAAAATTGGCTTTTACATTACAAAGGAAGACAGTCCTTTAGGGATTGCCACTAGCTCAAGCAAGACTGAGCGAGTTCTGAGCTTTGGCGAAGCCGATTCGGTTACTATCGTAGCAGACAATGCATCCTTAGCTGATGCGGCAGCTACTGCTGTTTGCAATGTTGTTGCCGGTACGGATATATGCAAATCCATTAGGCAAGGGCTAGATCGAGCTAAAGAAATTAGTGGAGTTCGCGGAGTCATCATTATTCGAGAGGGACAAATAGGACTTTGGGGAAGACTTCCAAGAATAGTAAACATAAAAGAATAGTAACAATGAATGTTATTAGTTGAAATCAGATGGTGTTGGATATTTCAGAAGCCTTTGGATAGGAACCTAACACTTTTACGAAGACCGCCTTGTTTCTAAGACCCTCTAATGCCTCAGTACATCGTTTTTCAGTTCTGTGTCCTTCAAAATCAAGATAGAAATTGTATTCCCAAGGTTGCCTCTTTGTTGGTCTAGACTCAATTTTTGTCAGGTTTATGCCTCTTTTTGCGAATTCGCCTAGGACTTGGTACAGCGCACCAGGTATATGTTTTGTTGAAAAAATGATAGATGTTTTGTCATTTCCAGAAGCTTCAGCATCATTTTTTGATAATACAAAGAAACGCGTTAGATTATTTGGAGTATCAGAAATATTTTTGGCAAGAATTTTCATCCCGTAGATTTTTGCAGCTTTTTCTGATGCTACTGCCCCAGCGTTCATTATTCGCTTTTCCTTTATCATTTTTACGCTACCCGCTGTATCGTAGGTTGAGATTATTTCGCAATTTAGGTTCTCAAGAAAACTTCGGCATTGAGCAAGAGCTTGTGGATGTGAATAAATAACCTTGATATCATCAAGTTTCGTTCTTTTGTTCGCAATTAGGCAATGATCAATTTTCAAAATTATTTCGCCGCAGACTTTGTGGTCGTACATCAAGAACAAATCATAAACCTGATTGACGCTTCCCTCAATTGAATTTTCGATTGGAACAACGCCATACTCGACGTCGCCTACCTCAACCTTCTTGAAAACATCTGAAAACCCCTTGCATGGTATAGCAGTAGAAGTACCACCGAAGAACTTGTAGACAGCGCTTTCGCTGTACGCTCCAGGTTCACCTTGATATGCAACTCTAACTTCTTTTTTGGAACTCATTTTTTGAAATCCTTTGTTGGTTTTTGGTAAGACTTATTTCCTCTATTATCTCGCAACATTAATATTTATTGGTTTTACATTCTTCTTTCAAAAATCTGCTTTTGTAAATATACGAAAATCGTAATTTTTTTCCGAAACATTTAAAAATAGTCCTCGTATGCTTATTACGAGCAACTAATGGTGTGACGAATTGCAGAAAATTCCTGTTGCGATGGCGACTCAGCATGCTGATTCCGCTACAAAGTTTGTTCCTATAAGAGATGAGGTAGACGAGGCTGTCCGTTCGTTTGAGGCGGAAGGGTTTGGGTGTGATGAGTATCTAGTGGACTATATGGGTAAGCTTACGCCATATCACCAAATCGGGCAGATTATACAAAGAATACGTGAAAGGACGAAATTTGTTCCTGGAAGCGACGTGTTTGTTACACCTCGCATGGTTAGTTCGTTTGAGGAGGAACCTTTCAGGCAGATAATGACTATAACCGCAATTATCGAGGGAGTAAAGTACTGTTTCGATAATTATGGGCAACAGGGGATCTCGGAGGTTATTCAAGCAGCGGTAACTACAACAGAGGAATTGAGAAACTGCAGAATAAGATGTGAGGATATCCTTAAGGTTGTTGGGAAACACCTTAGGATGAAAACTGAAGATGTAACTATTAGGATTATTCCGCTTTTTGGTGGGCTTGCTGAACAACTTTCCGTTGAGCAGGTTCTTTCAGCTTATGTAAAAGACATATCTCCAGAAGGCCATGCAAGGGTTTTCATTGGGAAGTCTGAGGCTGCTCTTCTTTATGGGCATGTGGCTTCTGCACTTTCTTGTAAGGTTGCCATCTCTGGATGTAAGAAAACGGGGGATAACTTTGGAGTCCAAGTGCATCCAATTTTAGGTTGTGGCTGTCTTCCTTTCAGAGGACACATGACCCTTGAAAACGCAGATAATTTTCTCAGGGAGTATCAAGGCGCACATACTTTTACAATCCAATCTGGATTGAGATATGATCATGGTGCTGAAGATACAAGAGCGTTGATAGAGAAAATGAGGGAAGCTGTGAACCGTCCTTCAATTGAGTACGATGAGGATCAACTTCGAGACATTGAACGCATGATTTTCATCTTTGCCAAAAATTACTTACTTGAGCTTTCTGAGATCGCTGAGAAAATCGCTGTAATTTCTGAGTATATTCCTGACCAACGGGAACGTTTGTTGAATGTTGAGGAAGTTGCCTACTACAGGGAATTAAGAAATGTTGAAAGCATATTGCGGTTGTGTCCGGATAAGGATGTTAAGAAAAGTATTATGGGTTATGCTTACGCTGCTTTTCACAAGCCTCCTAGGTGGGTGAGGTTTGTTGCTTCTTCCTACACTTGCGGGTTGCCTCCAGAATTCATCGGGTTAGGGACAGCCCTCATGGAAATCAGTGATGTAATGGGTGAGAAGGCAGTTGAAAGGCTGTTCAATGAAATCTACCCAATGTTGGAGGTGGATGTTAAATTTGCATCGAAGTTTCTTGACAGAAGCCTTGAAAGTAATATGCTGTTAACAAAAAAACTGTTAAAAAGTATTGAAGCACTAGAGAAATTTGTTGACCTAGAGGAGCCTGATACCAGTTATCTTATTCTTAGTAGACTTGCTTCCTCTTATATTAAGGAGATGCTTACTGGAAAAGCCACTAGCGGCAGGAAACTGGCTGTAATGATTGACAAGTTCACGGTATCTCATTATCTCAATGGGGTTAGCAGGGAAAATCTGAGCAAGATGATTCTTGACCTTGGAAGAATTAGGAAGTCGCTAGCTTGAAGTTTTTGGAGGAAATGAAAAATGTGTAGCTATTGTATAACAAGGTTTCCAGGCAGGGTTAACTATTTTTCTCCAAAGTATCCGATGAGAATTTCTGAGGATGTAAGGGATGAGCTGGTTGAATACTGCAAGCCTTTTGTGCGGTATGTGGATAACGCATTTTTCGATGGCTTAAACATTAGACTTTACACGAACATTGAGCACGTTTACGATTTTTGGCGGGACAATTGGTGGTCCTACTCGCATAATGTTGTTCCTCATGGTCAAGTGTACACAATTAATGATGGAGGAAAAATCCGACTTAAAGACTACTATGACGGGCCGATGCAGAATCCAGAGATCAATGCTGGGGGACTTTATAATACAGAAACAAAAACAGCCATCATATTTAACCAAGATTATTATGGGCAAACTAAGCCTACAGCTTTGGGTATTGCAGCTGACATTTTCGAGGATCAATATGATATTCTTTCGGTTCATGGCGCTTCAGGAGCCATCGACGGTAAGGGTTACCTCCTTATTGCGCCTACTAACACTGGAAAGACGACTCATTCTTACGGTCCGGCGATTTACCATCCTGGAGGCGAGTTTCACCAAGACGATTGGATTTTTGTCGAGTTTGAGGCTGGAAAGGCTGTTGGGAAGGCTTCTGAAAGACAATTTTATATGCGGACGAACTCGATTGAGAATTTTCCTTGGCTGGAATCTGTTTTTCGCACACATAAGCTTGAAAACGTGAAGCCTGATGACCCAAGGGAAAAATTTTTGCCTCCTGATCCGAGGGTGATGATTGATCCCAGGGAGATTCTGAGCCCTCAGAAAGTTGTGAACGAGATTAGAATTAACAAGTGTTTCTTGTTAGAGAGGAATCCGAAAGAGAATGTTGTAGCGAAGTCTCTTACCCCAGATGAGGCAGTTGACATCTTGATGAATGCATCTGAGCAATTCTATAATAACTATTTGACAATTTACACTGAAAGGAAGATTAAAAAGCGAGCGCAGCTTTTCAAGAGACTCTTTGAGATAGCTGAGCCTTATCAGATAAACATCGTTGCGAAGGTTGAAACTATCCGAGATATCATTATAAAAATAACGAAAAGCTAGTTTATCCGACTTTTTGTCACGTCTCTCGTTGAATTCTCACTTTTTTCGCATTTCTTTTTGTGGTTGAATACGATATTAATAGAAGCTTGGTTAGGAAATTTTTCCTTGCTTGTATCCTTCATCGTACATGGCGAGGATGTTTCTTGTAGGTGTCAGAGGTTGGATGTTGTGGCAGGGTGCGAGAATATAGCCTCCTCCTTTTCCAAGGATTCTAAGATTGTCTCTAACCTCTTGGCGGACTTCTGCCTCACTTCCGAAGGCAAGCGTATATTGGTTGTCCATTGCTCCGTGAAAGATGATTCTGTCTCCGAACTCGCGTTTTAGGGTTTCTCTGTCCATGTCTTTGCATCTCCATTGTATGGGGTTTAGAATATCGATGCCTGCTTCAATCATGTCTGGAATAATTTTTCTTATTGAACCGTCGCTATGGTGGAAGACGTAGACATTATGGCTGTGGGCAAGGTCTATCATACGCTTCATGCCAGGAAGAAAAAATTCTCGAATGTGTTCAGGCTTGAACAGGAGGCCTGTTTGTCCACCGAAGTCTTCTGCAACATAGCTAAACATGATTTTTCCTGGGATTTGTTTGTAAATTAGTTTTGTGTTTTCGTAGCAGAATTCAAATAGCTGGTCGAGGCAGTAATGTACAATGTCGGGGTGGAGGTAAAGATCAAGAAAAGCCTGTTTCATGCCTCGGAGTTCTTTGTAGGTAAGAAAGGGTTCTGAACCTCCTCCTCTAATTGGGTAGTCTTCGAAGCCATTGATTTGATCTGGAATTTCGGAGTAGTCATACATGTCTACGGTTGGCCATGTGTAATGTTTTTTGATTGCGCTGACTGTCTGGTACTCGGCAAGAGGGCTGTATATTATTTCACTGTATGTTCCTGTTTTGTGTTTTACTTCTTTGAAACGGCAACCGTAAATGTTGGAGCCCTCTGGTATTTTCGGACCTACGTATTTTGGCCAAACTGAAATAACTGCGTCTACGTGTAGTTTTTCGTACATTTCTTTTAATGTCTTACATTTAAGTTCAAGCATAAGCCGTTCTGTGACTTCCGGAGTAGCCCAATAATCCATGGCAACACGGTTGGGCTTCTGGCGTTTCAGTGTAGCCAGCCACCGTTCTCGTGGCGTCATCTCCTCTTCAATCATATGCTTTGACCAAATCTTTTTTTGGTTAAACATTCATAATTCTAATTAAAATTCTTTATTGTTTGGTGCTTGTTGTTGAGAGGGGAGAGGGGTATATATAGTCGGGTAAGCTTTTCTGACCATCTTACCCGTTTTTGTGGTCGTTCCGTCTGTGCTGAAACTTTTTTTATATAGGTGTTGTGAAATTAATGTAGAGTTGTGAAATTCTGCTACAGCAGTAGTTCGTTGACAGTCTTTCGTTTGACGTGTTTTTGGGTCTCTTTGTGCTCTTTCTATTTTTGTTTTTCTGGGAAAAAGAGGGCGTGTGCGTTGTCCTTTAGCAGTTTTTGAGCTAATGTAACAGCTTGTTTCTCTGTAAGCGAACCTTCCTCAACTTTTTCTGCTAGTACTCTTGAAATGTTTTCTTTCGCTATGACGGAGTGGCCGTATACACCTTCTGCGAAGATGTAGTCGCCTCCGAAACCGAAGATTTTGTTCCACGGAACCGTGTCCAGCCACTCAGCCAAAGCCTGCCTTGCTCCATGTGGAGAAATTATGTGAAGCCAGCACATGTCAATGTACACATTTGGAAAGTTCTTCGCCAAAACAGCTAGTTCACCAATGTACGGGTACGAGCCGTGAAAGATGTCAAATCTGGCTTCCTTATATTCTCTGAAAATGTTAATCAAGTGAGTCGGCTTAGAATTCGTTATAATGTTTTCGTTCCCTTCCTGAATTCCAGTGTGAATCTGCACCGGCAACCCCTTTCTAGCTGCTAGCTGGATGATTTTATGCACCATGAAATCTTGAAACGGTTTGGTTTCACCAAGGGAAAGTCCGTCAGGCGTTCTTTTTACCTTTGCGTTCGAAACTTCCCTTCGGAAAAATTCTCGGTTGAATATGTTGACAAAGACTTCTTCAGCTTCTTTTTCGGAGACTTTTTCGAAGCGAAGATTCCTTAAGTATGCCAGTCCGATTTTTACGCCAACGATCATTTTTGAGGCTTTTTCAAACTCAAGTTCAAGAGCGTTAACTAGATCGGAGAAAGAATGTATGGGTCTTCCGCACCTTTTTGCTAAAGCTTCAAAGTCTGTTCTTTCCTTGGCCATAACAAAATCGTCGAACCTTTTTACAGGTGCGAAAAATTCTCTATCCACCTCTTCTAACGGAGCTGAGAGACTGTCTAAAATGGAAATGTCTACGCACGATTTTTCTTTTAATATCCACCTGTAAACTCCTGGCTTGTTTGCCTTTTCCATGTGTGAAATGATCTTTAAATAGGAGTCGTCATTCAGCTCATTTACAGAGTACAAGTCTCTGAAGGCGATGTTCAAAGCTCTTGCATAACCAGTGTTTTGGATCCTCTCCCAATATGGCTTGAAAATTTCCCATCTTTTTTCAATTGGAAGTCTCGGGTCTCGGACTGTATCAAGTTCTTCTTGGGTCATGCCAGAAGAGACTAAGTCTGAAGAAGCGTAATGCGCCAGGATCGTCTCGAAAAGATCTATTCTTTTAGATGTCCTCTCCTTTTCTTGAATTAGGTGTTCATGGGTATCGAAAATCCTTATGCCTTTAATTTTTTCTCTTATATTTGCGTATAATTGCTTAGAATCTTTCATTATAAACACCGCTGTTTTTTATCCAAAGATGTAATAACTTTGGTTGAAAGGTGTAAAAAGTTTTTTCACATAGATTACGAAGTCTATGTTCGTGCGTAAAAAAGAAAATTAAAAATTCAGAAATTCAACTGAAATGGTTCTGGCTTTAAATCCAGTTTTGTCCAGGTCTTCTTTGCAACAAAATCCGCTTTTCGTAGCTTCTCCTAAAATTTATTCTTGGCGGTTTCCTAGTTTTCGGCGTAGCCTCTATCTTAGGAGTTTGCGAACGAACTTTACCAGCTTTCGAAAGGCTTCCATGAGTCGGCATACACGTTTCACCTTGGTACTACATAATTCAGCTATTATTTATTCTTTGCTTTATGGCTTGTTGAAAATAGGGCGAGGTAGTCTTTTACAGACGGCGGCGTAGGAATTATGTTGAACTTTAGTCCCTCTTCTCTTAAGGCTTCTATGAATCTCTTTTTTGAGAAGACCTTTTTAAGCCCAGTTAATACAATGGTTGACTCGTTTTTTGAGGTTCTTAAAACTTCTTGTACCGTCATTTTAATCGTACTGAAGTCATGAAGTAGGGTAAAAGCGAAAACTTTGTCGAAAACGTGTTCTTTAAAGGGCAAATTGTCGATGTCTGCACGTATCAACGAGACAGATTTCATTCTGTACGCT